>CAWINE010000028.1:0-557579 GCA_963837315.1 uncultured Chloroflexia bacterium | reverse complement strand
AGCCGACGCCGAGCTTACAATGCAAGTGTTCCTCGCCCTGCGCGAGAGGATCGAGGAGATACCGCTCGAGGTATTGAGCGAAATCGGCAAAGCCGTGGAGCGGAGCGACTGGCCGCTGCGCCACCTCTTCCGAGAGGTGGAATACGACAAGGCCAGGAACGCCTTTACCTCCTCAGGCTCGTCCATTCGCTCGCAACTATCTTCCAAAGGGATCTCGGACGCCGTGCTGGACGTGGGCCTCCTGCGCGTTCCGGATAACGGTTACGAGCCTGAGCCTGAAGGCATCGGGTACGAGGGCAAATACCCGGTCAGCCATACAGAGATCGAGACCATCCTCAAGCCGGGCGGGGCGATGTCCGAGGCTTTCAGCAACTATGAGTACCGCCCCCAGCAGGTCGAGATGGCAAAAGCGGTCGCCAGCGCCTTCAACAAGGGACACCACCTGATGGTCGAGGCGGGCACCGGCACAGGCAAGAGTATCGGCTATCTCCTCCCAGCTATCCTCTATTCGCTTCGCACAGGAGAGCGCGTGCTGGTATCCACCAACACCATCAACCTGCAAGACCAGCTTTTCACGAAAGATCTGCCGGTGTTGCATAGGGTGCTGGAAGGCGAGACGAAGGACGAAGGACGAAGGACGAAGGACGAAAGTAGACCAAAGAAGTCCTCAATCGGTCAATCCGCAATCCGCAATCCGCAATCCGCAATTGAAACGTCCACAATCCGCAATGGAGAGGTCCACAATCCGCAATTGCATCTTCCTCCTTTCCGCTCTGCACTACTTAAGGGGAAGAGCAACTATATTTGCCTGCGGAGGTGGTATTCGTTCAGGCGCAGTTCGCCGTCGTCTATCGAACAGTTGCGGGTGATGGTGAAACTGCTTATCTGGTTGCCTGAGACGAATTCGGGCGACCGTAATGAGCTGCTCTTGCTCAACGCGGAAAACGACGTGTGGGGGCATGTCTGTGTGAGCGAGGAGGGGTGCCCTCTTTACGAGTGCCAGGTGAAGCAGAAAGGACTTTGCTTCTTTCGACAGGGCGAGGCGCCGCGCACGCTCGGCCAACGTGCTGGTGGTGAACCATGCGCTATTGATGTCGGACATCGCTATGGGCGGGGGCCTGCTGCCGGAATACGACCACCTGATCATCGACGAGGCGCATAACCTTGAGGAAGAGGCCACCGACGCGCTCGGCTTCACGGTAGACCGCCCGCTGGTGATGAAGTTCCTGGGCGAGCTTAGCGCCACAGCCGACGCGCACGGGGTGGCCGACGACTTCCTGAGCAAGCTGCATGGGGCGCTTGCGAGCGATGTCAACCTCAAGACAAAGCAAGGCTCGGGAAGCAAAGCCGGGGCGACACGCAACCTGCTCGTTGCTGTGGACGACGTTGCGGCCAGGCTGCGCCCTGCCATAGACCGAGCCAAGGGTTCGGCATCGGAGCTATTTGCAACCCTCATTACCCTGCTGGACGTCTACCACGACGAGCAAAACCTGTACGACCTGCGCCAGCGTATCACCGACTCGGTGCGCCACCACCCGAACTGGGGGCATCTAGAGCTGGTGTGGGACAACCTGGGTTTGCAGCTCAAGACGATAGAGGACGGCTTGCAGCGCATCGCTACCGTCCTGGGCGACGTTGATTGGGACAACATGCCCAGAGGAGCGGCGGGAGAAGACGTTGCGTCGTACTCGGACATCTTGCTTGAGCTGCGCAACCACTGCACCACCGTCCACAAGATGAGGGCGGACACCAACGCGGCTATTACCAACCCCGACGAGGGAGCGGTCTACTGGATGGAAGCGCGGGTGAAAGGGGGCGACGTGGCGCTGCGATGCGCGCCCTTGCACGTGGGAGATCTGCTCGACCGCTATCTTTTCTCCAAGAAGAAGACTGTGGTGCTCACGTCGGCCACACTCTCCACCGACAATGACTTTTCCTACATACGCGAGCGACTGGGCCTCAATTCGGGGGAGGATTTGCAGCTATCATCGCCCTTCGACTACGAGAAAGCCGCGCTTGTCTACGTTCCCCAGGATGTCCCTGAGCCAGGGATGCCCGGCTACCAGAGGCACATAGAGCAGGCATTGATCGAGATGTGCAAGGCATCGCGCGGGCGCGCGCTCGTGCTGTTCACGTCGCATAGCGCCGTGCGTGCCACCTATAAGGCTATACAGCGTCCGCTGGAAGAGGCGGGCATAATGGTGTTGGGGCACAATATAGACGGCTCGCGAAAGCAACTGCTTGAGCGGTTCAAGAGCAATCCGCGCACCGTCCTGCTCGGCACTTCGTCGTTCTGGGAAGGAATCGACGTGGTAGGCGACGCGCTCTCGGTGCTGGTGATCACGAAGCTGCCTTTCTCGGTGCCGACCGACCCGGTATTCGCCGCTCGCGCCGAGGGCTTCGAGGACGCCTTCCTGCAATACTCGGTGCCACAGGCTATTCTCAAGTTCAAGCAGGGATTCGGCCGCCTTATCAGGAGCAAGCAGGACCGTGGCGCGGTAGTGGTGCTCGACCGCCGCGTTATCTCCAAGCGCTATGGCCAGGCCTTCCTCAACTCGCTCCCCGAATGCACCATCAAGCGCGGCCCAACCGCCAACCTGCCGACCGAGGTGGCGGACTGGCTGGACGGTAGGGGCTAGGGGCTAGGGGCAGGGCGGGCTGAAGCATCTTATTAGAGAAAAGAGAGACAATGGGGACACCCCAAACCCCGGCAGGGGCGCCCCTGCACCCCTCTTTCCCTAGCCCAGCCCCTGGCCCCATCGTCCAGCCTTCTAGGTAAGCCTATCAGCAGGGCGATTGGCCCCAGTAGCAACAGCCACATGGTGATGCCAAGCCCATAGCTCTCGGCCAGGAAGCCGAGGGCCATCGGAAGCAGGCCGCCGAGCAAGCCTGAGACGTTCTTCACCGACAGGACGGTGCCACTCTGCCCGGGCATCGCCGTATACAGGTGCCCTTGAAGGATCGCATACCAACCTGAATTGAACAGCCCCAGCAGCCCGATCAGGACAAACTTGATCCAAAGTCAGGAGCCAGCAGGAAGGCGGGGAGCAAGAGCAGCTCCAGCACGACGCTTATCCGCAGATAGCTGAGCCCTCGCACCCTTTCGAGGAGAGGGATGAGCAGGAAGTCACCCAGCAGGCTAACAACGGTCCAGATGGTGACGCCGAGCGCGGCGGTTTCGGGTGTGGTGTGGGCGACATCCACAAAGTAGAGCGCCAGGTAGCCGAGCAGGACGTCCAGCATCAGGTCCGAGAACTCCAGCAGCGCCAGCCATCGCAGCACCTCGGGCCTTTTGAGAGCACGAATGGCGTTCGCGATGCCCTCCTTGAAGCCGAGGCTCCTACCCTCGGCGTCGCCATCGCTCTGGATCCCGTCGCCGTCACTTACCTGACTTTGCACGCGCGGGAAGCGGTGGCGCCAGGCCAGGGCGACCAGGACGAAAGCTAACCCCGCCATTATGAAGAAGATCACTCGCCAGCTGATACCGGCCGCAGACGCTCCGCTAACGAATAGCGTACCGCCGACCAGACCAATCGATCCGGCGAAAGTCCAGCGCGCCATGTTTTGCTCATGGCGAGTGGGATTCGTGTCCATGAGGGTAGCCTGGGAAAGGCTAACGAAGGCCCCGGAGGCAGGATAGAGGACGATGAAGGCGACAAGCAGCAGAAGAAACTGCCCGCCAAGCGCGGTGAGGAGGAGCGCCACACCGTAGACGATACCGCCGCCGAGTATAAGTACTCGACGCCGCCAGACATCACCCAGGATGCCAAGGAACGGTTCTACGATGCTGCTGACAATATTAGGCAGCCCGAGCAGGATACCAACCTGGGTATAGTCGAGGGCCAGGTCGTTACGTATCAGAGGCCACGAGGCCTCGCGGACGCCGAATACGAGCTCATCGAGAAACTCGATAAGCAACAAAGTTAGGAAAAAGAGGCTCGAATTACGCAGAATTCGAGATTTACGCAGTTAGGTCATTGAAGTATCTCCTTTCAGATTAACGGGTTAGTCTGGCCCTATTATAATCCCGCTTGGTGCCGCCCGCAATAGGGCGCCGTCATGTAACAAATCAGATTCGTGTGGTAGGGGCGGACACGTGGGTCAATGACGCCAACTAAATCAGGCGTGGTCATAATTCATTTTTCAGCGTGGGGACGCAACAGCTTCGCGTGAGAACAGCCTATTTTGACGGCACCTGGCGGTACCTCGCATACCTCTCAGGCGTGGGATAATAGGTAAAGTCGGACTTATGACCATGCCTCAACTAAATCAGGCAAAGATGGCGACACAGGCATCGCACAGCGGTTAAAACCGCGTGCTAAGTCTACGAAGTCTGCCTGCGCGGACTAGTCGATCCAATACCATGCCTTTAGTGAGGCACAATCATTGGGTTAGTAGTCCGCGCAGGCGGACTTTGTAAGCCTAGCACGCGGTTTTAACCGCTGTGCGATGCCTAAGAATAGAATTAGTTGGAGTCTTTGAGCCACATGTCTGCCCTCGTAGGGCGCAGATTGTCTATCCCGACAGGGCAGACACGTGGGTCTGCCCCTACCACACATCCTCCGCACTAAATCGGAGCTGTTGCCCACGCATACCGGTAGACAGAATGCCCGTAGCAGTGTAAGATAAACGGGGACGACTTATCTGCCATGCCACTTTTCCGTTGCTTATATTCGTCCTGGGTTTCAGTGTCCGGAGCTACAATCAATGTCCAGGCCAAACCTCGCTATTGTACAGCAGAGGGATATAGACGCTGAGCAAACAGTGTCAAACAACCTGCCTGCCCAGCCCACGCCCATTATCGGGCGTGAGAGCGAGATAACGGCACTCAGCGAGAGATTGCTGCAACCGGAGATGCGCCTTCTCACCCTGATCGGCCCCGGTGGAGTAGGCAAAACCCGGCTGGCCGTGCAGGTCGCCCAGGACGTTTCGTCCGGATTTGCCAACGGTGTTTGGTTTGTCGGGCTTGCGTCGATCAGCGACTTCAGCCTCGTCATACCGACTATAGCCCAGACACTCGACCTACATGCACCACCCGGCCAACCCATCCTGGCAGCCCTCAAAGAGTATCTTCGGGAAAAGCACGCTCTCCTGGTGCTAGACAACTTCGAGCAGGTGATGCCCGCCGGTCCATCGCTGGCCGAGCTGCTGGCGGTGTGCCCGCGCCTCAAGATGCTGGTGACAAGCCGCTCGGCCCTGCACCTGCGCAGCGAGCACGAGTTTCCGGTACCACCTCTCACAATGCCCAGCCTCGAAAAGAAGCGCCTGCCCGACCCCGAGACGCTGCAACAATACTCGGCGGTAGCCCTGTTCGGGCAGCGCGCCGCCTCGGTTCGTCCCGACTTCACAATCAACAATTCCAATGCAGCGGCTGTCGTCGAGATTTGCGCCCGCCTCGACGGTTTACCCCTGGCAATCGAGCTCGTGGCGGCGCGCGTCAAGCTGCTCCAGCCCCAGGCCATCCAGCAACGCCTGCAAAATCGCTTGCACCTGCTCACCGGCGGCGCGCAAGACCTCCCGACCCGCCAGCAAACGCTACGCAACGCCATAGAGTGGAGCTACGACCTCCTTAACGAAGAGGAGCAAACACTATTCCGCAGGCTGGCCGTCTTTGTAGGAGGCTGCACGCTGGAAGCCGCGGAGAGCGTGTGCGGAATGCGGAATGGGGAATTCGGAATGCGGAATAAAGACGAATCAGGGAGCATTCCGCATTCCGAATTCCCCATTCCGCATTCATTCGATGTGCTTGACGGTATCGGCTCGCTGATCGACAAAAGCCTCTTGCGACAGGTGGAGGGAAATGGAGAGGACGAGCCCCACTACACGATGCTTGAGACAATACGCGAATATGCGCTGGAAAGGCTTGAGACCAGCGGAGAGGTGGGCGTATTGCGGGACAGGCATGCGACGTACTTTATGGAGCTGGCAGAGCAGAGCGAGTCGCTGCTGACAGGCGCGACACAGCGAGAATGCATGGATAAACTGGAGCGCGAGCACGATAACTTCAGGGCGGCGCTCAAGTGGTGCCAAACACCCGATGTCGAATTGCAGACGGTGGACCCCCGAGTAGATAAAGCCGCAGAGGCAATCCGCAATCCGCACGCTGAGGTAGGCTTGCGGATTGCTGGCGCGCTGGTCCGCTTCTGGAGCGGGCGAAACCATTTGGCTGAGGGGCGGGAGTGGCTGCAAGGCGCACTTGCACGTCCCGAAGCTGGAGCACCAACGGCGTTACGCACCAAAGCGCTCTATGCGGCGAGCATGATTGCCGATAACCAGGGCGACTACGACGCGGTGCGCGCCTACTGCCGCGAAAGCCTGACTATCCAGCATAAATTGCACGACCCATTGAACATGTCGAGCCGCTATATCTTGCTGGCCAAGGCCGCATCCAATGAAGGTGAGTTCGACGAGGCGAGAAGCCTGCTCGAAGAAGGGCTGGAGGTGGCGCGAGATGCGAACGACGCGCATGGGCTGGCGCATTGCTTGAACGGCCTCGGGGAATTGGAGAGGTTGCAGGACCGCTACGATGGGGCAAGAGAGCGTTACGAAGAGTGCCTCCAGCTTTTCCGGCAATTGGGCAATATCAACGGCATCGGCTTTTCTCTGCACAACCTGGCGCACGTTTACATGCATGCTGAGCGGTATGAGTGGGCCAACGCGGTGCTGGACGAGGCGCTTGCGCTCTACAAAGGGCTGGGCAACAGGCTTGGGATTGCTATGTGCGTATCCGCATTGTCAGGCATGGCGCTCCACACAAACCAGCCGCAACGCGCCGCCAGGTTGTTGGGCGCCGCTCAGGCGCTGCTCGACTCGATTGGCGCACTGCTGGACCCTGCCGATCTCAAGGAGTACAGGCTCAACGAACAGGCATCTCGCGCACAACTGGGAGAAGCGGCGTTTCTGGCGGCCTGGGCCGAAGGGCGCGCTATGACCGCAGAGCAAGTTAGCGCCATCGAGGATACGCCTACGCCGCAGAGCGAGGTTGAGGCTGCGCTACCAGGAATAGCTGCGCCGGAGCCGGGCCGGCCCACCCGGGCAAGACAGCCTGAGCCAACGTCCGTAGCTTCTGATTTGCTCAGCGCACGAGAGAGGGATGTGCTCCGCCTGGTTGCAACCGGATTGAGCGATGCGGACGTGGCGACCCGGCTGTATCTCAGCCCACACACCGTGCGCTCACATATCAGGTCTATCTACAGCAAGATAGGGGTCGCCTCCCGAAGCGCCGCCACACGTTTCGCCGCCGACAACAACCTCACTTAGGTCAATTCCTGGGAAAAGCAGGCATGGATAGCCAGACTCAAAATGTCCCTATCTTTAAGCAGAACAGAGGACAGATAGCTGTTACATCCAACGAGCTAATTATTGGAGGGCAGAAGTGGGATCTAACAAGCATTGTCTCGATCGAGATCATGACGAAGCTTTTGCGACCTAGAGAAGGTCAGAGCGCGTTCCACGTGTACAATCCTGTCATTCAACGGAAGATGTGGCCCAGTATGACACTTGGCATAATTGCTATGGCCCTATTTGTGCTTTTGCATGAGTCTTTACTCGTCATACTTGCGTTTTTGCCTCTGCTCATGGGCGTACTTTATCAAACCTATCTGCTGAACAAATACCCTCAGGAAGTATATGGCCTAAGGCTAAAATTGAAGCGAGGCGAGAACTTGTACAGTGAATATGAGCCCGCTTACCGCTGGAAGGATAGGCCATCTGCACAACGCGTCTTAGCCGCCGTTGAGCAAGCCCAGCGACAAATGATAATGCCTTAGCGCGCCGCCAGGGCCTGCACGCCGAGCGTGCCGAGCAGTACGTTATAGGGTGCCGGGTTTTCTGGGTGGAACTCGAAGCGGGCACGCTCGAAGTATTGCACTGTGTATGTCTTGCCATCGGCGGCGCGCTCCAGGAACTCGTCGGAGATGGGGTAGCCGTTGACGAAGAGGCCGCCGTTATTCTCCCAGCGCTGGCGGAAAGCCCCACCGAGCCATTTGCCGGTCTGAGCGAAGAGCACGCCTGCGTCCTGGTTAGGCTTCTGGCCGGGCGCGCCTTTCGGGTAGGATTTTTGGTACTGGAATGTGCCCAGTTGCGACAGCATCACTGCGTAAGGCGTGCCCGCCAGCTCGGGGTGCAACTCGAAGCGAGCGCGCTCGAAATACTGCACGAGATAGGTCTTACCATCGCTCGGGCTGCGCTCGTATGCAGGCTCGGATAGTGGGAAGCCGAACTGCTGCAGCCCGCCGTATTGCTGCCAGTAAGCCTCCATCGGCTTGCAGATGCTGTGGCCGGTCTGGGCGAAGTAGGTGCCGCCGTTGCACGGGTTAGGCCCATTCTTCCATTGGCCGGCGTACTGGCGTGTCAGATCGAGGTAGCGTGTGCCGAACGACGCCGCGGGCTCTAGCTCGGTGCCTTCGTACCATTCGTTGTAGCTGGTGATCGTAACCCACGCCGGGTTGCTTGCGATAGCGCCGCTCCATTCTTCCTGGTACAAGGCCCCATCGCGCCTGGGGAAGACTTTGGCCGGGGTGCGGGGCGGCTGGATTCGACTTTCATCCCAGCCGGGTATAACCCCTGCGGTCCAAAGCCGCTGCGTGCCGTGCTGCTTGTTATAAGCGTCAATAATGCCGCTCCACTGGGCGTCCACTTTGCTCACGTCAGTGTTGGCGTTCCATTTGCCTGCGCTGAAAAAGTCGATCGTGTCGAACACGTCCAGGTACGAGGCATCGGTAGTATCAACCGACCATATCTGACTGTTGCCAGGGTCAACTTTACTGCGCACAGCTTGCCATGCAGCCGCATTACCCAACGACTGCGGCGACCAGAAGAAGACAACAGGCTTGCCGTTCCAATGGAGGAAAGCGGGGTGATTGGCGTATTTGCTCAAGACATACTGCAGTTGGCTCGCCACATCGCCATGCTGCATGGCCGAGTTGGTTTCAAAGTAGATAGTGGCCGAGAAGTTGTGAGCCTGCGCTATATCAAGCAGCCGGCCGAAGTTCGTGTCCGTGTCGGTGCCTGTGCCGGTCCATGAGGTGATAAAGCCGTCTATGCCGGCGGCTTTGGCCTCGCTCACCTGGCGGTCCATGGTGGCAGGGAGGCTCGAATTGTAGGAGGAAAGCGGTGTGTCGAGCATCTGCCCTTTAGAGAAGTCGGCGGGCATGAACCAGGTGTAATAGAAGGCGAGCACCAACTTCGGGCTGTCCAGGGTCTGCCCAGGCGACGCAGCATTTGCCACCGAAAGAGCCGGGGGCTGCACAGTCACTGAGGATATCAAAAGGACTGCTACCAGCAAAAGTAGCAGCGAGCCGGGAAGGCGAAAGCGCTCGCGGCGCATAAAATAACCTCTCTTATATCGGGCGTAGCATGGCACTGACAAAGCATTCTACCGATTTTGCGTACACAAACGCAAGAGGTAAGAGGTCAGAGGATCCGGTGACATTGGTCCTGGCGGCCCGTTCCACAGTGGCCTGGGGCATGGGGGCACTGGCACAGATTGTGCAAATTATGCAGCGACAATAGATCGAGGTTTCTGCGCACGGCTGTCTGCGGCAGACTACCAAACTCAATTCTCTCAACCAACTTACACTGCAGTCAGGAGTAGAGACGGTATGTCGGTCAAGCTGTTAGTTTGCGAGGACGATAGAAGTGTGGCCGAGCTGGTATCCTTTGCGGCAAAAATGGCCTGGCCCAACTGCGAAATTGTCGTTGCTTCCAACGGCGTAGAGGCTATAGGCCTTTTCCAGCAGGAATGCCCCGACCTGGTTGTATTAGACATAGAGATACCTCCGCCGGATGGCTTTGAGGTTTGCAGGCGGGTGAGGGCCTTATCCAGAGCGCCTGTAATCATGGTCAGCGGCTACAGCGCGATGTCGGACAAAATCAAAGCGTTCAACCTGGGAGCCGACGACTATCTTGGCAAGCCATTTGACGCGCTTGAGCTTGTGGTGCGGATGCGCGCCCTGGTGAGGCGGGCATCTGAGACCTCAGGCGATGGCGATGGCTCGCAAGCGAGCCCGCCGGACGTCGTGATCGGAGATTTCTCTCTGAACATGACCACCCACGAAGTGCGCGTCAACGGCCGGTTGGTGCGCCTCACCTCAACCGAATACCGGTTGCTCGAAGAGATGGTGCGGCACGTGGGCATAGTGCTGCCTCATGACATGCTTCTGCAGCGGGTATGGGGAAATGAGTATGCGGGCGAGGAGCGCTACCTCAAAGTATTCGTTCGCCGCCTGCGCCAGAAGCTGGGCGACAACACCAGGCAGCCCCGCTATATACAGACAGAGTGGGGCGTGGGATACAGGTTCGTGCCGCAATCCTAACAGCGCCTAACAAAGCTCGTAGGGACACCCCTCGTGGCATTTGTTCCAACTAATTTGGCTGGCGGGCAACGCACGGCGGGCAACGCACGGCGGTTGAAACCGCGTGCTAGGATTACGAAGTCCGCCTTCGCGGACTACTGGGCCAACATGGTGCTCACTGTCAGGCACAATGGTGGGCATCGCAGCCTGCGAAGGCAGGCTTTGTAGAGATAGCACGCGGTTTCAACCGCAGTGCGTTGCTCGTGTCGCCTCTCTAAATCCGGATTAGTTGGAGTCCAAGCACTCGTGGGTGCCCTGGTGGCAAGCGCATTCTCTGCCCCACCGGGGCACCCATGACGGGTGTCCCTACGGGGATCACACGGTTTTGTCAGGCTTTATAAGTACCCAACACTTTTGTTCACCATTGGTAACAAAGATCTTCACCGCCGTTTACCGGCACGACACCTTCTGCAAGGTAAAGTGTTAACGTACCCGACAGCGGGCACAACCATGCGACCCTCCAAAGGCTCGCTGCCCGGATACGCCAGTTGGTAGAGATGTGACACCGGAGTCACATCCGGATTAGACACATTGAAAGGAGAACAAAGATGTTGGAGCGACTAATGCAATCTAATCAAGGTGGTGGCCAGGGAGGCAATCGCGGCGGTGGCGGCGGTGGCCAGGGTGGCAACCAGGGCGGCGGAAACAAGGGTGGCGGCGGTGGCGAGCGCGGTTTCGCCGCTATGCCTGCCGATGAGCAGCGCGAGATCGCCCGTAAGGGAGGCGAGTCCGTCAGCGAGGACCGCGAGCACATGGCGGAGATAGGTCGCAAAGGCGGCGAAGCTTCCCACGGTGGCGGAAACCAGGGTGGCGGCGGAAACCAGGGTGGTGGAAACCAGGGTGGTGGCCGGGCAGCTAGCCTGTATATAATCATGAAAAAGAGAAACCGGCTCGCATCGAGCCGGTTTCTCTTTTTCATGATAAAGATTGGTTGCTACGCGCTCTCTTCCAGCTCTTTCTCGCGAGCATCGTTGCGGTCATATGGACGACCGCGCTCGTTGCGCATGACCAGCCTGGGGGTGCTTGCGCCACCTATCACGTCGGCTGTGATAATGCACTTGAGGATGCTATCCTGGGAGGGTAGCTCGAACATGATGTCGAGCAGGGTCTCTTCGATGATGGTGCGGAGGCCGCGTGCGCCCGTCTTTTGCTTGAGAGCCTTATCGGCTGCCGCCACCAGGGCGTCGTCGGTGAAGACAAGCTCGACCTTATCCTGAGCCAGCAGCTTCTGGTATTGCTTGACGATGGCGTTCTTCGGCTCGGTGAGGATACGCACCAGGGCGGTCCCATCGAGGGGGTCGAGGGCCACGATGATGGGCAGGCGGCCCACGAATTCAGGGATGAGGCCGAACTTGAGGAGGTCTTCGGGTATCACCTTCGACAGGAGAGCCGCCGCGTTCTTGGTTCGCTCTTCAGGCGTCATGCCGTGATGGAAGCCTATAGTGTCGCCGCCGCCCACGCGCCTGGAGATGATCTCTTCCAGTCCCTCAAAGGCCCCGCCGCAGATGAAGAGGATATTGGAGGTATCCACCTGGATGAAGTCCTGGTGGGGGTGCTTGCGGCCCGACTGGGGAGGCACGTTAGCTACGGTGCCTTCGACTATCTTGAGGAGGGCCTGCTGCACGCCTTCGCCCGACACGTCGCGGGTGATAGAGGGGTTATCGCTCTTGCGGGCGATCTTGTCTATCTCATCAATGTAGACGATACCCTTTTCGGCACGCGGTATATCGAGGTCAGCGGCTTGAAGAAGGCGGAGGAGGATGTTCTCAACGTCTTCACCGACGTAGCCTGCTTCAGTAAGGGCGGTGGCGTCAGCGATGGAGAAGGGAACTTCGAGGATTTTGGCGAGGGTCTGAGCCAGGAGGGTCTTGCCGCAGCCTGTCGGCCCGAGGAGGAGGATATTACTCTTCTGAAGCTCGACATCGTCGCTCTTCATGCCGGTAGCGATGCGCTTGTAGTGGTTGTACACCGCCACGGAGAGCACCTTCTTGGCACGGTCCTGGCCGATCACATATCCGTCGAGCAGCTCGGATATACGCTTTGGCTTAGGAATCTGACGATTGAGATTGAACTCAGGCTTGCTGGTTGTGATATTCTCTTCGTCAATGATCTCCCTGCAAAGCTCCACACATTCGTCGCAAATATAGACGGCACCGGGGCCTGCTATAAGACGCCGTACGTCTTCCTGGCTCTTGCCACAGAATGAGCAACGATACTGGGGCTTACCGCTCCGGGTGTTGGCCATGCTGGTCGACTCCTCGTTTTTTGAGTTGTCAGTTGTCAGTTGTCAGTTGCCGAGCGTCTACTGACAACTGACAACTGACAACTGACAACTACGTGCTAGATCTTCATCCCGCCTGCAATCAGGGTATCGGCTCCGTTGTGCGAAGGCTCGTTACCGGGGATGTTGGCTGCTGTCGGCATTACTTCGTCGATGATACCATACTCCAGCGCCTGCTGTGCGTCCATGTACATATCTCGGTCGAAGTCGCGGGCGATCTTTTCGATCGGCTGGCCGGTATGGTCCGACATGATCTGTCGCACCTTCGACTGCTGCCTGAGCAGCTCGCGAGCCTGGATTTCCACATCGGGGGCATAGCCGCCGATGCCGCCCACACCCGCCGGGTGCTGGTGGATAGTGGCGTTAGGAAGTGCAAAGCGCTTGCCCTTGGTGCCCGCGCAAAGGAGAACGGTCGCCATGGAGGCCGCCAGACCTACGCAGAGGGTGACGATATTGGGTCGCACGAACTGCATGGTGTCGTATACGGCGAGACCCGCAGTGACGGAGCCGCCCGGCGAGTGGATATAAAACTGGATGTCGCGCTCCGGGTCCTCGTGGTCGAGGAAGAGAAGCTGGGCGACGACCGCGTTAGCGACCTGGTCATCGATCGGGGTGCCGAGGAAGATAATGCGATCGCGCAGGAGACGGGAGTAGATGTCGTATACTCGCTCACCGCGATTGCTGGTCTCCACAACATACGGTATGACCGCCTGGGGTGTAGAGGCCGGTGTCCAAAGTTCTGATTTAGGGTTCATTTCTTTTCTCCTGTGAGCCTATTATAACCTATGATATTACCCGGCACAATTGGTTTTCCCCACGGGAAAGGGGCCAATTATGGGGATATATGGCTTCTTTTTGGGGGATTTGCTGCTCTTGGTTTGATTCTATCGCTATATGGGGCTGAGACGGGTAAGCCTCTAGGCCTGAGCAGCCCTGTTAGTTATAATTATACCACACAGCCATACCCATCTTATTACACGGAAAAGCTAGATGCCACGCTCGATACCAAACTCTGCGCCGGCCACCGTCCCTAACCTGGAACAGACCTTATACGCACTCACCGTATGTACTGATCGAGCTATCTACGGCCACGCCGCTCAGGGGCAAAACCCAGCTTGCCACCATAGGCAAAAAGAGCGTGCTGCTGGTGCCGGAGGAGTATGAACAGGCGGTAAGGAAGCAAATAAAGAAGATGGGCTACGCGCCCAAGAAAGTTGTCAAGAACAATGAATCCAACTAACGACCGATTGACGGCTCGTTCCCCATTCTGATACGATATACGTCCATACATGATACAGCGATGACGGAGAATAGTAGCGAGGCATGCCGGAGCGCAGAGAGTCGCCGACGGTGGAATGGCGGCACCCGGTCTTCGCGAAGACACTCCTGAGCGCAGGGAAGAACGACCAAATGCGGAATGTGGAATTCGGAATTCGGAATATAGCTCACTCAGCCTGAGAACGTCCTCTTATTCTGCATTCCGAATTCCACATTCCGCACTCAAGTAAGCCCTGACGGCTCGCCCCCGTTATAAGGCCGCGAGACTGACGACCGATGCCTCTTGCATGCATTGCCGGCAGTAAAATGCGGTGGCACCACGAAAGCCCCCTTCGTCCGCATGGCGAAGGGGGCTCGCTATTTCCGGAGGTGCTACCATGGAAAGAATACGGACAACAGACGTGGGCAAACATAAAGGAGAGCGCGTGCGCATGGCCGGCTGGCTGCACCGCTTCAGGCAGCAGAGCAAGATCAGCTTCCTGGTGCTGCGCGACGCCGCCGGCACGGTGCAAGTGGTTGTAGAAGACCCGGAGACCGTGAGCGCGCTGGCCGGCCTGTACAACGAGTCGGTGATAGAAGTCGAGGGAACGGCAGTAGAGGAGCCTCAAGCGCCGGGAGGCGTGGAGATACACGAGCCTGTCATCAGGATTATCTCCCCCAGCGCCGAAGCCCCACCTATCGACATCTTCCGGCCAACTTTGAGCGCACAGCTCCCCACAATACTGGACCATGCAGCCCTCACCTTGCGACATCCACGCTACCGGGCGATCTTTCGGCTGGCTGCGGCGTCCATGGAGGGCTTCAGGTCGGGTATGCGGCGGAGAGAGTTCGTGGAGATTCAGACGCCCAAGATCGTGGGCGCATCCACCGAGAGCGGGGCGAACGTCTTCAAGCTGGACTACTTCGGCAGGCCTGCCTACCTGGCGCAAAGCCCGCAGTTGTACAAACAGATAATGGTGGGCGTGTTCGAGCGCGTCTTCGAGGTGGGACCCGTCTTCCGAGCCGAGCCGCACGACACACAGCGGCATCTCAACGAATATGTGTCGCTGGACGCCGAAATGGGCTTCATCGAGGACCATACGACGGTCATGAAGCTGCTCACCGAAGTAATCTCTGAGATGACAGCAGCAGTGAAAGAAGAAAGCGCCGCGTTGTCTCTCCTGGGGATTGCCTTGCCGCACATCCCGGCCACCATCCCGGCTATACACTTCAGCGAAGCGAAACAGCTTTACATGAAAGCCACCGGCGAAGACACTCAGGAGGAGCCGGACCTATCGCCCGCCGAAGAACGCCAACTGGGCGAGTGGGCACAGCGCGAGCTGGGGTCGGAGTTCCTTTTCGTGACAGGCTACCCCATGGCAAAGCGGCCCTTCTACACGCACCCCGACCCCCAGCGCCCGCAATTCTCCAACAGCTTCGACCTCCTCTTCCGCGGCATGGAGATAGTGACAGGCGGACAGCGCCTCCACAACTACGAGGACTACCTCACAGCCATACACGAAAAAGGCCTGGACCCCGGTCCGCTGGCCGAATACCTGCAAGCCTTCAAATACGGGATGCCTCCGCACGGCGGCTTCGCCATAGGCCTGGAAAGGTGGCTAGCCCGCCTGGCCGGCGTGAGCAACGTGCGCGAAACAACCCTCTTCCCGCGCGATATGCAACGGTTGACGCCGTAGAGGAGGAACGCGAAACGTAAAACGTGAAGACGTAACCGCCAAGACGCCAAGTTCCGCCAAGGCTCGCCAAGATTTTATGTGTTTAGAACCAAAATAATCCATGAGCGAAGCGACCTCTGATCGCTGAGTGCTCTGTGCGCTCTGTGATTTAAAACAATAAAACCTTGGTGATCTTGGTGTCTTTGTGGTTCAAACCGTAGAAACCTTAGCGTCTTGGCGTCTTGGCGTTGAAAATACGCACTACGCACTACTTCGCGCCAGGAGGATCGTCTCCATCTCAGGGCGAGTGAGGCCGCCGTGGTGGCCGAGGAAGGACATCTCGAAGCGGCCTTGCTCGTACCAGAAGACGCTTTCGCCTTCGTAGGGAAGCACCACCAGGTTGCTCACGCGGTCAAGGAAGCGCTGGGAAGGCATGCCGCTGCCGAAGAAGTGCTGGTCTATGAGGTCAGCTACTTTGTACACTTCGGCGCGCCCCTTTACCAGGTCGCTGATGGCCGATTGGGCTTCATCGAGGTGCTCTTCCTTGATATAGAGGAAGAGGTCTCGCGCGGAGCCGCCGGGGACCAGAAACTGCCCTTTGCGGTTAGTCTTCACATAGTGGGCCATCGCGGGTAGCTCGCGGTTCAGGTAGATAGTGGTAGCCGGGTCGACATGTGTCTGGCCGTGGTCGGCGGTCATGAGGAAGAGGGTTCTGCCGTTGGCGTTATCGAGAGCGCGCTGGAAGAGAGTTTCCAGCAGTGTCATCGTTTTATCGACCGAGGCGTCGAACTCAGGCGAATTCGGGGCCGTGGGCGTGGCCGGCGGTATCTATGCCGTCGAAATAGAGGAAATAATAGGCTGGAGAAGCCTCGCTCTGAATGCGCTCGCCCAGGTGGATCAGACCTTCGCGGAGATTTGCAAAAGGAACGACATCCGCGCCGTTCATGGCGATGGCGCTATGGGGTGAGGGTGTGAAGTAGGCATCGCTATATTGAGATGAGCGAACGCCGAGGTTGCCCAGCCGGTTGTAGAGGGTTTCTATCGGGTAAGGGAAGATATCTTGCGGCTTCACTCCTGCGGAGAGGAGAGTGCCGGGCGTTTTGTCGCCCGCGAAGGAGAAGAGGAGGGGCGCGATCATGGCGTCAAGCACAGGCTCGTAGTAATACCACTCGAAGACGCCGCTCTGGTCCACGGGCAATCCGGTATGGATAGCGGTGACGTGGGCGGCTGTCGTGGAGGGGAACTGCGAGGTCAGCTTAGAGACGTAGCCCTCGTCCATGATACGGCGCAGGAAGGGATAGCCGTCAACATATTTCTCGAAGAAGCGCCAGCCGAAAGCGTCTATGAAGAAGAGCACGACCTTATCATATTTGCCCGCAAGGGGGCCGAGCAACGTTTGCTGGATGGGGTCGCCATCATTGGCGAACACCGACCTCACCAGCCGGGGCAATTGCGAGAAGCAATATGAATCGTAGAGCGGCTTGATGAAGTGCTCGTTCCATTGCGCTTTCTTTAGTGCCTGGATCGAAGCGTCGTTTATCATTGGATCTAAGGCGTATCTGCAAACTCATCTGTAACGAGTTGCAGGTATTGCGAGTAAATCTCCTTCCCGCTGCAACACAACCACCTAACCGGCGATGGCTCCTGTGATAAGCTTGATTGTGCTGTCGGGATCCGCTACCTCCACAACAAGCTCGTTGTATCTCTCGTCGTGCAACTCGATGGCAACCGTCCTTTCTCTGTTGTGGACATCCCAGAACAGTGTCTTTCCATGTTGGTAATAGGTTCCCGCGGTAATCACACCCGGAAGGAATGTACCGAGCACTCTGATGGTCGTCCAGTCGACACCGTGCTCAGCCTCGGCCCCCAAACCTCGATACGCGCCCTTTACGTGGGCGAGGGGAATCTCCAGGCTTCCCTTGAAAGCCCACAACTTGTCCCAGCCTTCTACATTAACTAGTAACTTATTTGCTACTATTGATACATCTACCATGTGATTTTTCTTTCACTTCCAAGGGGGTATCCTGATGAGGGTAGGGGCTATCTGCAAACTCCGAAACTGGTCGCAAAGAGAGAAAGTAACCCGTGATGCACGGTCGCTCAAGCGTGAAAATCCAAGTGATACGGTCATTCACTGGCCTCTTCTTTGAGTTTGCAGATAGTCCCTAGCCTTTCGTATCGACCTCGGCGTCCTCGGCATCCTGCACGGCGGGCGCATCTTCGGGGGTGCCGCCACCTTCGGCTTTGCCTGTGCTAAGCTCCGAGGTGGTGTCGGCGTCGCCGGTGCCGAGCATTTCGGCGGCTCCGCCTGCGTCTACCAGGTCGTCGGCGCTTGCTGTGGCCTCCGCCTGGGCGGTGGGTTCAGCTTCGGATGTGGGTTCGGCCTCGGCTTCTTTTGCTTCGTCTTCGGGTTTAGCGGCTTCAATGCGGCCCTCGACGATACCGGTCAGGCGCTCAACGATCTTCTGCTGGAAGAGACGGTCCTCGAGATCGTGGTGAGCTTCGTGGGTACCAAGCACCTTCTCGGCCTGGACACGCTCTTCGCCCTGGAAGGGTTCGAGCATTTTGTCCATCTCGGCGTGGATTTCGTCGTCTTCGACCGAGATCCCTTCGCGGCGGGCGAACTCCTGGAGAGCCTGCGTGCGGATCACTCGTTCGCGAGCGCGCTCGCGGTTAGCCTCGCGGTATTCGGCCTCGGTGGTGCCGTTGAACATGAAGTACTGGCGAGGGGTGATGCGCTGCTCTTTCAGCCGGGCTTCCAGGTTCTTGACCATAGAGTCAATCTCTTCGCTCACCATCACGTCCGGCACGTCGATGGTCGCGCCGGCCACAAGCTGCTCGATGGCGGCATCAAGCTGTTTGGTGGTGGCGTTCTCTTCAGCACGCTGGTTCAGGTTGCGTTCCACGGCTTCGCGAAGCTCGGCCACGCTGTCGTAGCCGGTCTTTTTGGCGAACTCGTCGTCAAGCTCGGGCATAGTCTGCTCTTTCATGGAGCGGACCGTCACGTGGTAGGTGGCGTCGAGGCCTCGCAAGGCTTCGTTCGGGTAGTCTTCGGGGAGAGTGTCGGTGACGTCTTTTTCGTCGCCGACGTTCATATCGACAAGGGCATCGCTCACTACGGCGGGCACTCCGGCGCGTGGTAGACCTACGATTGTGGGGAAGTCCTCGCGAGCGGCCTCTTCAAGGGGACCCTGCGTGGTGAAGGCCTCTAAGTCGAGGTAGACCATGTCGTCCTTTTTGATGGGGCGAGCCTCGGTGACTTCGTTCCAGGGCGCACCGTCGCGGCGGAGCTCAAGGAGCACGTCTTCTATCTGCTGCTGGGTGATCTCGACAGGCTCTTTCTCCACGCGGATTCCGCTGTAGTCACCAAGCTCCACCTCGGGCGGCTGCACGATTACTACTTTCACCTGCACAGGGTCCATACTGAGGATCTCGACGTCACCGACATCCATCGCCTCGATATTCTGGTCCTTGATAGCTTTCTGAAGCTCGTCGGGCAGTATGTTTCGGACGGCACGCTCGGTGAGGGTGTCCTTGCCCACGAAGCTTTCGAGGATATAGCGGGGGGCCTTGCCCCGGCGGAAGCCCGGCACGTTGTACTGGTTCACCATCTGCCGGTACGCCTTGTCCAGCGCGGCGTTCACAGTGTCGGCATCAAGGTCAATAATCAGGGCAACCTGCCTGCCCGGCATATCTTCACGAGTTATGTTCAATTTTTCTTTGCTCCCTTTTGTAGAGTCTAACCGAGATTATACCAAATCAGGGAGATAGAGACCAACCAGGCCATACACTATTAACAGGCAAAAAGAAAGGGAAGGTGAACTCTGACAGTTCACCTTCCCTTTCTTTTTGCCTGTTCAAAGTCACGTGGCGCGAACGCCGCTCGTGACGCCCGGACGGCGCGGAGGGGCGCTTTGCTTGGGAGGCAATGGGGGATCGGTGCGCGTTTCGGCGACGCCGGGGAGAGGCTGGAGAGCGATACGAAGCACCGCATCAAGCTCGTCTACGGGGAGCATTTCGAGGCCCCGGCGCACCTTCTGTGGGATTTCGTCCAGGTCTTTTTCGTTCTTGCGTGGCAGGATGAACGTGGAGATTCCGGCTCGATGAGCAGCCAGCACCTTCTCTTTGAGGCCACCTATAGGCAATACTTTGCCGCGAAGGGTGATCTCGCCGGTCATTGCCACGTCGCGGCGCACCGGGCGGCCTGTGAGGGCCGAGACCAGGGCGGTCGCGAGCGTCACGCCTGCTGATGGGCCATCCTTGGGAGTGGCACCCGCGGGCACGTGGATATGGATATCGGTCTTCTCGAAGCGAACAGGGTCTATGCCAAGCTGGCGGGCGCGAGAGCGAGCATATGTGAGGGCTGCCTGGGCCAACTCTTTCATTACGTCGCCAAGCTGGCCGGTCAGGAGGAGGTTGCCTTTGCCTTCCATCAAGCTCACTTCTACGCCGATTGTGTCGCCACCAACGGGGGTCCAGGAGACGCCGGTAGCAACGCCGACCTCATCCTGCTCCTCGGCCAGGCCATAGGAGAAGCGGCCGGCACCCAGGTATTCCGCCACGTCCTTCTCGCGGATTATGCGAGCGCGTATCCGCTTTGAGGGCTTCTCGGCATCTTGCGGCGGTCGGTGCCATATCGGACACAGCCTCCAGGTCTTCCACAGCCTCCACAGCAACGGCTACGGCCTCCTCCTCGGACAGCTTTGCCGTCTCAAGCTCAAGTTCCGGTAAGTGGCCATCCAGCGGCTCGGTGTTCAACTCGACAGGCACCGGTTTCCCATCGCCAACGATAGCACCATTCGTCTTTGGATGAGCTTGCGCGCTATCGTCCATCGTCACGTCGGTTGTCTCGTCCTTTATCTCGTCAGCCGGCATCGCCTCGGCCACCTGCTTGGCGACCTTGCGGCATATTGTGCCTATCTCGCGCTCAAGGTTGCGCACTCCAGCTTCTCGCGTATACTCGCGGATTAAGAGGCGTATCGCCTCGTCCGAGAACTTTATGTGGGCCGATGTAAGGCCGTGCTCCTCGATCTGTCGAGGCACAAGGAACTGCTTGGCGATATGGTATTTCTCGTCCTCGATGTAACCCGGCAACTCGATAACTTCCATGCGGTCCAGGAGAGCCGGGGGCACAGGGTCGAGCTGATTGGCGGTCATGATGAACATGACCTTGGACAGGTTGTAGGGCACGTCGAGGTAGTGGTCCGAGAAGGCGTTGTTCTGTTCGGGGTCGAGCACTTCCAGGAGGGCGGCGGATGGGTCGCCACGAAAGTCAGCGCCAACCTTGTCTATTTCGTCCATCATGAAGACCGGGTTGATTGTGCCGGCGGTCTTCATCGTCTGAATGATACGGCCGGGAAGCGCGCCGATATAAGTGCGGCGGTGGCCGCGTATTTCGGCTTCATCGTGGATGCCACCGAGGGAGACGCGCACGAAGCGGCGGCCCAGTGCCGTGGCGATCGAGCGGCCCAGAGAGGTCTTGCCGACGCCTGGAGGGCCGACGAAGCAGAGAATAGGCGAGCGCATCCTGCCCTGGGCCAGCTTGCGCACGGCCATATATTCGAGCACGCGCTCTTTGACTTTTCCGAGGCCGTAGTGGTTGGCGTCGAGCACCTGGGCCGCCGCGCGGATGTCGAGGTGGTCGGGGGTCTGGTTGCTCCAGGGGAGGGCGAGCAGCCAGTCGATGTAGGTGCGTATGACGCCAACTTCGGGCATACCCATGGGCATGGCCTGGAGACGCTCAAGCTCTTCGATGGCCTTCTTCTGGACCTCTTCGGGCATACCGGCCGCTTCGATGCGGGTGCGCAGATCGTTGGCCTCGCGGGTCGCGGGGTCGTAGTCCTGCAGCTCGTGGGCGATGGCCTTCATCTGCTCGCGAAGGTAGAACTCGCGCTGGCTCTTGTCCACTTCGCTCTGCACGCGGTCCTGGATGCGGTTTTCGAGGTCGAGCACATCCAGCTCTTTGGCGAGCATGAGGCTGAGGTTCTGGAGACGCTCGACGGGGTCAACCGTGTCGAGGATAGCCTGGCGGCTCTCTTGCGGCAGGGTGATCGTGGAGGCGATGAGATCAGCAAGCCAACCCGGCTCGTCCACGTTCATGGCCGCTACATACGATTCTTCGGAGAGGTTGCGTGAAAGCTTGACGATCTTCTCGAAGAGGGCCAGCACGGCGCGCATGAGAGCCTCGGTGCCGGGGGTTTTCTCCTCGCTATCTTCAATAGGCTCGCCTTCAACCACCAGAAAAGGCTCCGTGCGCATGTACCGGAGCACGCGCACGCGGCGCTGCCCCTGAACAAGGAGTGAGTTCGTGCCGTCAGGCATCTTGAGCGACCGCCCGATCACGAGTTCGACGCCCATATCGTAGAGATCGCCGGGGCCGATCTCCTCGTCTTCGGGGTTATGCTGGGCAACGGCCACAATCACCCGGTCATCAAGCATGGCGGCTTCGATGGCTTTGAGCGATTTATCGCGGCCCACGAAGAGAGACGTCACCATGTGCGGAAAGATCACCATATCGCGCAAGGGAAGCAGGGGCAGCTTGACGATTTCCCGCCCACCGCTCCGGCTCTTTTTACGCGTGCTCCGTGCGGCGCGAGGCTTCTTTGCGGGCGCTGGGGCTTCATCGACTTCGGCCGCAGCCGAAACCCTGGCCTTGCGGGCGGGCCGGATGTCTATGATCGGCTCGTCAAGCTCGCCCGATTCTTCGGCATCGGCCAGCCCGTCGGCGTCGTGGCCGTTGCCGCTGGGCAAATGATCGAGTAGCTCGTCAAGCTCTTTGTGGGTGGACGTGGGGTCTTTCTTGCGGGGCATTAGCTTCCTCGGAGTGGATTACGGTTAATTGTAACCTCTGCAGGAGCGAATAGCAAGAGTACGAATCGAGACTTTAGAAAGCTATACCGGCTGGATAGTGCGCCGACCTGCTATCCCTGCAATCCAGGCCACTTCCTATTACACTACCATGGTGTATAATAGCCCTACTTCCTTCCCGTTGTCTTCTGACGGGAGAGCTCCGTATATGCCTGAAGTGCATCAACGGCCGCCACAGTTACTTCCTCTTCACAGATACCTGCATAGAGGAAAGATCGAAACCGCAGAAGAAGTATCAAACTATGCAAGTGGCGATAACGCGCCACGATGCGCCGCATTGAAGCGTTGCAAGGATCAGCAAGGCCTGCCGGCGTAGACCTTCGGGTTAGTTGTCTACCTCTATATCAGGCACATCAGGCAGCATATTATGATGCGCCTTCAATTGCTCGTTCCTTGGTTGTTGCAATGCTACCGGAGCCGGTCTCCTCTTGAGATAGTGCACCCGGAATGTGTCCGACCATTCTTACGCCGTAGCTCAAGACAAGGCACCGGCAGCGTGATTGGTTGATTAGCAGTAGAAAAGGGGGAAGTCATGCAAATAAATATCAATGCAAAGGCGATTAGCATCGCCGCACGCGGTATCTCCATAACGGCAGGCATGGTGCTACTCGCTGCTTCACTACTGCCCTTCATCTCGCGCCAAAACGTCGTATCTCCCTCCTCGCCGGTTCGACCCGGCGTTTCACTCTCATCCGCGCAGGAGCTTGCAGGCAGGCAGTCGCTTTCCTTCGAGCCGAACGGAGGTCAGACCGATCCGTCAGTTCGTTTCGTCGCGCATGCGCCGGGGGGCGTGCTCTTCTTCACTCAGGCAGGGGCGACGTTTGCGCTCAAATCGCCCGGCTCGTCCTTGGGCACCGATATGGGCGCGTCCGACACGAATGCAGTGCGCCTCGACTTTGTCGGCGCGAGCCCGGCAGCGGTGGTCAGCGCAGGCTCGGAGCTACCCTCCAGAGTGAGCTACTTTATAGGCAATAATCCGGCGAGCTGGCACAACAACTTGCCCACATATGCAGGTATCAGCTACAACGGCCTCTACGATGGCATAACCCTAAACTTCGGGGGTACGCAGGGCGTTCTCAAAGGCACATATACGCTGGCGGCAGGGGCCGATCCCAGCGTAATCAGGTGGCGATATACAGGCGCTGCCAGGCTTGAGTTGGACCAATCAGGAGATCTCCTCGTAGATGGCACCGGTTCGGAGCCTCTCCTGACCGAGCAAGCACCATTAGCGTGGCAGACGGGCGGTAGCGGTAGCGCCGGCAGGTTGCCCGTCGAAGTCCACTTTGTGCTGGGATCTGACGGCACCGTCGGCTTCGCCCTGGGGGCATATGATCGCGCTGAGCCGTTGACCATCGATCCAAGCCTTATCTTCTCCACCTACCTGGGTGGCACCGGCCGGGATGAAGCATACGGCGTCGCCGCGGACCCGTCGGGCAACGTTTACATAACAGGCTTCACCGGCTCAACCAACTTCCCCACTGTGAACCCTTACCAACCAACCAATCACGGCACCCCGGACGCCTTTGTTACCAAGTTCAACGCCAACGGAACGGTTGCCTATTCCACGTATGTGGGCGGCACAGTCACTGATAGCGCTTACGGCATTGCGGTGGATAGCGCGGGCAACGCCTACATAACAGGCTACACCAGCTCCACTGACTTCCCAATTACCCAGAATGCTTACCAACCTACGAGCAATGGTTTAGATGCCTTCTTGACTAAGCTCAATGCCACCGGCTCAACACTGCTCTATTCCACGTACTTCGGTGGCACCGTCAACGACTACGCCTACGGTGTTGCGGTAGACGGGTCAGGCAACGCCTACATAACCGGCAACACAGGACAAAACGGGACCGGCTTCCCCCTGGTGAACGCTTACCAGGCGACGTACGGGGGCGGCACCACTGACGCCTTCCTGGCCAGGGTGAATACTACTCGGGCCGGTGCCGCCTCGCTAATCTACTCGACTTACCTGGGTGGGAGCAGCTCGGATTATGGTGGCACCAGCGCAGCCTCAAGCCCCGGCCACGGCGTGGCAGCCGACGGTTCGGGCAATGCCTACATTACAGGTGAGACCTCCTCCGCCAACTTCCCCACTGTCAATGCTTACGACCCCACCCTCACTGTAGGCACCGATGCTTGGGTCGCTAAAGTGAACACAAATCTGGTCGGTGGCCCTTCGCTCATCTATTCTACCTACCTGGGTGGCAGTGGCTGTTGCGACTATGGGCGCGACATTGATATTGATGCCAGCGGCAGCGCTTATGTGACCGGCCAGACCAACTCCACCGACTTTCCAACCCTGAACCCATATCAAAGCTGCGTGGCCGGCCCATTCGTCACCAAGTTCAACGCCGCAGGCAATGGTCTGATTTACTCTACATGCTTTGGTGCCGGGGGAGCAGGCGAAGGAGCCGATATATCTGTAGACAACACCGGCAGAGCGCACGTCGTCGGCAGCACGAGCTCAAGCACCTTCCCGCAGATGAATTCGCTACAGACCTACCAGGGCGGCGGTGATGCGTTCGCCCTCATTCTGGGTGCTGCCGGCAACAACCTGGTCTTTTCCACCTTCCTGGGGGGGACTGCGAACGATGTGGGCATTGGCGGAGCCACCGACGGCGCGAATAAGTCTTACGTAACGGGAAGCACTCTCTCGACCGATTTCCCAATCCAAAGCCCGTACCAGCCGAGTTCCAGCGGCGGCGTCGAAGCTTTCGTCTCCTCGATTGACGGATCGGCTCCTGTTGCCACAGCTACACCTATACCTACCTGCAGTGTTGCCTGGAATTCGGTGGATAGCCCTAATCCAAGCGGCATGAACGGTAACGCTCTTGTTGACGTGGCAGCCGCAGCGGCAAACGACGTGTGGGCGGTGGGCACAAGCGCCGATTACACATCACCCAATCCCACAGCCGTTGCCCTTATGGAGCACTGGGATGGCGCCAAGTGGAGCATCCTGTCAAGCCCACCGGCCAACAACGTTTCTATGGGTGGTGTTGCGGCCTTACCGGGCGATGCGTGGGCGGTGGGCGATTACGACTCACCGACCGCGACAGGTCACCAGCCACTCCTCGAACATTGGGACGGCAGCACTTGGAGCCTGGCGGCTTCCCCTGCTATCACCGTTCCCGTGGGAGGCATTCGGGACGTACGCATGGTGTCATCAAGCAACGTATGGGTTGTTGGAAGCTACGTACAAGGCGCAGGAACACAGGCGCTCGCACTGCATTGGAATGGCTCGGTATGGGCGCAAGTTGCAATGCCTATCCTACCAAACCGGGATAGCCTGCAGGGTCTGGCGGCTGTGTCCGCAAACGATATCTGGGCGGTAGGAGAGGTAGACGCCAACAGGCCACTCTTCATGCACTGGAACGGCACCTCCTGGACCCGGTTTAACAATCCGGCTGCGGTATCAGGCGTGCTGTACAGGGTAGCAGCGGTATCGGCCACCGACATCTGGGCGGTGGGCTATACGACCGATGGGAGCGGGTTGCCCCTGGCCATGCATTATAACGGCACGTCATGGTCGGTGGTGACTATGCCTCTGCCATGCTGCAATCGCGAGCTGACCGACGTAGCGGCGATATCGTCCAACAACGTATGGGCGGTCAGTGAGAACGCCTTTGTGCACTGGGATGGCACGACCTGGACCTTAGTCAGCGGGGCCGGCGAGCCGCCTTCCACCAAGTATTTCCTGCAGGGCCTGGGCAAGGTATCCGCCACCGACGTGTGGGCAGTGGGAAAGGCACATACCGACGCCGGAGGGAGTTTCGACGGCACACTTATCGAGCACTACAGCACCATCTGCCCTCCACCCTCGGCAACCGCCACCGCCACATACACTCCAGACCCCAATTTCACCGCCACGGCGACAAGCACTCCCGGGCCGGCGGCCACCGATTACGTATTCGTAGCGGCAACCGGTACTATTGTGCCCGGCACAACCGACACAGGTAACCACTGTGACAATTGTGAGAACACTATAGTGCTGCCCTTCCCGGCCACCCTTTACGGGCAGCAATTCTCGTCGGCCACGCTCGGCTCCAACGGCACCCTCGGCTTCATCTCGAACTCGAATCCCTCTGCCAACACCTGCCTGCCGACCGGTGCCGCCGACTTCGCTATCTTCGGTTACTGGGACGACCTTGTAACCGATTGCACAGGCTGCGGCATCTTCACCTCTGTGAGCGGCACTACTCCTAATCGTATATTCAATATCGAATGGCGAGCCGCGCGACTCATGGGTTCAGGGGTGAATTTCGAGATAAGGTTGTACGAGGGAAGTGACCAATTCGACCTCATCTACGGCCAGATCGACCCTGAGTCGAGCGAGACCGTAGGCGTGCAGCAGGGCGCAAATGGCCTGTTCACCAATGTGCTGTGCGTGCTCGCAGGCTCGCCCGAGCAGTCCAAGCTGGCCCGTCCTGACGGCTGGATCATAGAAGATGGCGTTAAGCTCATTTTTGGCCAGCCCCGAGCCTGCACGCTCACCTTCATAGATGTGCCTGTGGGCAGCACATTCTATCCCTACATCCACTGCCTGGCTTGCCTGGGCATTATCAACGGTTACTCTGACGGTACCTTCAAGCCTAATAACAATGTGACCAGGGGGCAGCTTTCCAAGATAGTGACTAACGCCGCCGGCTTCTCTGACCCACAGCCCGCCCAGATGTTCCAGGATGTACCTGTAGGCTCTACCTTCCAGCTATACATTGGTAGACTTGCGTCGAGGGGATATATCAGCGGCTATGCATGCGGCGGACCTAACGAGCCATGCGTGCAGCCCCGTAATCTGCCATACTTCAGACCCAACAACAACGCCACAAGGGGGCAGATCACCAAGATAGACGCTAACGCAGCCGAGTTCGGCGATGCGCCCACCGGGCGACAATTCCAGGATGTGCCCATAGGCAGCACCTACTACACGTACACGTATAGACTGGTCACCCGCTCTATCATGGCAGGCTACCGATGCGGTGAACCGGGTGAGCCATGCATACCTCCGGCCAATCTGCCGTACTTCAGGCCCAATAACAACGCCACAAGGGGGCAGACTTCGAAGATAGAAGGCAATACCTTCTTCCCTGACTGCGCTATTCCTGCAGCCAAGGATAATGCCGGGCGGTAGCGTTGCAACAGCTTTGGAGAGCCTGGATGGTGCCAGGGCAAAGTCATCTAAATTGGGAAAGATGTGAAGGAGGCACGAAGCCTAGTTTGTCATTCCTCGCTAGTGCAGCTGAGGAATACCGGGTGCAAGAATGGCTAACAATGCCGAGCATAGTGCTGTCCCCAATACTCCTTCATTTTCATTGGCGATGATGGCCCGCAGGGTCATGATTACTCGGAATGACAAAGGAGAGAGCATCCCTTTGCCCCAGCATCATGCTCATTTTGGATGAGTTGGCCCTGTGGATTGTGTGTAAGTCGGTTGCGATTTCCACATTCGAGTGCTATAATATAAACTTGTGATATAAATGTTCGAGAGGGATCAGGAAAGGTATTCAGGCATGGTTCGGCGGTTGCACAAGACATGCCTGGGGAAAGAAGGCCGAGTTACCGGGGCATCGCTCGGCACGGCATGAAGGGTAGTTTTGAAAGATAATTGCCTGGCTCAGGCTTTTATGCCCCATAGTGTATGAAGATTAGCATCAACCTGCCGGTTGGAGTTCTATACTCCATGATGGCGAAGCATGGCTCTCACCTTCACTCGGCGGGAGCGGAGCTTATATACGCTTATTCCACCGGCACCGGCATCGAATTGCGGAATGCGGAATGCGGAATGCGGAATAACAGCCGCGGGGCATTCCACCCTTTCACGGTCAATGCAGCTTCTGTCTCTTTGCGAACGCGCGAGCATGACCACTTCACCCGCCCATTCCTCTTAGCACCGACCAACCTGGCAGCACGCAGGGCGCAAACACCTGGCGCGCGCTCTCCAGGATCGGGAGGTAGCCCGCCTGGGGGCTGAGGGTGCGGCTCGCCGTCACATCGGCAACCTTATTACGTATATATTTGTATAGAGTTTAAAGCGATGCACCTTGCCGCAAAAGCAAAGTCGCACGCGATACCTGAATTGCAAGGGAAGGAAAATTGGCTAACAACATATTCAACCGTGCAAACGGAGATGAAAACAAAGCAAAGAAGATCCTGGTAGCAGTGAAAGGCGCGGAAATTGACGATGAAGCGATTCGTCTCGCATATACTTACGCAGCTGCCAAGAAGCACAAGGGGCGCATTGTCACGATAGACGTGGTTTATGTGGTACAGGTGCCGCACGCCCTGCCCCTGGATGCCGAGCTTACCGAGCAGGTAGAGAAGGGTGAAAAGGCCCTCGACCACGCCGAAGCGGTGGCCCGAGACATGGGGCTTGACGTTGACGCTTCCATTTTGCAGGCCCGCAGCGCGGGCGCTGCTATTGTGGACATGGCGCGGGAAAGCGGCACCGAGCTCATAGTGATGGCAACCGACTACCAGAAGAAGCTCGGTGAGCTTGACCTGGGCCGCACGATACCATACGTCATGAAGCACGCCGCCTGCCGCGTCTATATCTGCCGCGCTCCAATGCCGGAGACGTGTTAGACGGAGTTGTCAGTTGTCAGTTGTCAGTTGTCAGTAGACGAAGGACGACCGACGACCGAGCATAAGCGTCTACTGACAACTGACAACTTAGGAGCAAATCAATGAAAGTAGTAATTCTTGGCTGTGGGCGCGTAGGTGCGCGGCTGGCACAGCTTATGGAAGCAGAGGGGAACGAGATCAGCATAATCGATTCGAATCAAGAGGCATTCGACCGGCTTCCTGAGACCTTCAAAGGGAACACAGTGCTCGGCACAGGCATAGACGCCGATGTGCTGAAGGCTGCGGGTATAGAAGGGGCCGACTCGTTCGCGGCTGTCACCAACTATGACAATACCAACATCATGGCCTCCCAGATAGCTAAAGAGATATTCGGCGTGCCGCACGTGCTGGCGCGTATTTATGACCCTGGGCGCGAAAGCCTCTACCACGAGCTCGGGCTGGAGACGATATGCCCTACTACGCTGGTGTCAACCACGGCCCGCGATATACTGAACTCTCTGGCCGAGCAGCCCAGGCCCACCAACACGGTGCCTATAGGCACGCAGATAAGCGAGGGTCGCAACCCGACAGGACCCCTTGCAAGCCACCCCAACCATATAGACGTGCCGGGCCACCCCGAGCATAGGACCGAGCAAAACGGTAAGGGCATAAGGGGATTGTTCAACAGGAATAGTTGAGACGAAGTGGCTAGGGGCTAGGGGCTGGGGGCTAGAAACCTACTAGCCCCCAGCCCCTAGCCCCTAGGAGACATCAATGTACATACTGGTCGTGGGCGGCGGGAAGGTGGGGTATTACCTCACCAAGACACTGGTGAACGAGGGGTTCGAGATATTGCTTATCGAGAAGAACCCCAGGAAGGTTGCTACTTACGGCGAGCGCTTCGGTTCTGTAGTGGTAGAAGGAGATGGAGCGGAGCTTGCAACCCTGGAGGCGGCAGGTGCGGCGCGGGCCGACGTGGTGGTGGCTGTGACAGGTGACGACGAGGATAACCTGGTGGTGTGCCAGACTGCCAAAAGGCTATTCAACGTGCCGCGCACGATTGCCCGCGTGAATAATCCCAAGAATGAAGAGATATTCAGGAAGCTTGGCATCGATGTGACCGTGTCGGCCACCAATATTATTCTGAGTGTTATCGAGCAGGAGATACCGGAGCGCGGGCTGGTGCATTTGATGACACTAAAGCACGCTCAGATCGCTATCGTGGAAGCCACCGTGGAAGAGGGCGCGCCTGTAGCGAACAAGACGCTGGCTGAGATCAACTTCCCGAGCACCGTAATTATTTCGGCAGTGATACGCGACGGGAGCATGATCCTGCCCAAGGGCGATACGCTCCTCAAACCGGAGGACGAAGTGATAGCCCTCGCGAACAAAGAGAGCGAGGACAAGTTCCGGCAGATGATGACCGGCAGCTAGGACCGGACCAGGTAAAGTGAATAAAAAGAAATCCCCGCCGCGGCGGGGATTTCTTTTTACCATGTAAGAGTGACGGAGTTGATCATTATGAAGATGGGATAATTGATTTTGTCGCTGGGGTCGAGGTTGATGAAAGTGACCGTATTGTTCCCTTGCTGAAGAATATTGGGACCTATGCGGAAGTGGGCCGTGCCCCAGTTGCCTGGGGCTTGCGGGCCATCCGTATTGTCATTGGGGAGAGGATCGGAGCCGTCGAAAACTACCTGGTCGTTGACGAGCACGCGCAGGTGGCATTTGGGAGCATCTTCGGAGTTGACGCCCACAACCGCAAGATCAGCAGGGCCTTTGGGCTTGTCGCTGATAGCGAATGAGGCGCTCATGGTGTGGTACTGGGTGCCCTGGCCATATACCCACTGAGGATTGCGCAGGTGGTAGCCTCCCGGGTTCGTGAACCCCCCCTGGAAAGAGAGCGCACTTATGGTTACCGAGTTAGATCCCGAAGGAACCGGTGTGAAAAGGATTATCGGAGGCAGCGTAGGAGTGTTGAAAGGCTGGAAGGTGAGCGGCGGAGCGATGGTTGGCTGAGATGGGATAAAAGTGGCCTCCCCGGCTCCAAGGGTGTCGGTTGGAGATACCTCGGGTGTTACTGTGGGAGGGGTGGGTATAGTGGGTAGCGGCGTGTCGGTAGGAGGCACCGGTGTATCAGTGTCAGTCGCAGTGGTTTCGGGCACGGGCGTATCCGTAGCAGCAGGGATAAGAGTGTTCGTGGCCGTAACCACTACGATAGGTGCAAGGGTTGGAGTTGGTGGGACCGGCGTGGCGGTTGTGACGCCAGGGGGCGGGGTGGGTGTGGAGCTGCTGCCGAGGATACTGAGGAGATTGCCTTGCGATGCAGCGAGGGCGCAAACCAGCACCCCCAGGATTACTGCCACCAGAGCCACAGGGAGCCACGCATTGCTGACCCGGCTGCCAGGATTGACCACCTGAACGCGGGGCGGGAGAGGTGTGCCTGAGCGCGGCGGATCGACCCGGCGCGTCACCTGGCCGCCGGTCAGATTGGTGGTCTGGACCCTGACGGGCGGGACGGTGGTAGACGAGGGTGAAGCCGGCATCGGTATGGGCCGGGACATCTCGGCGCTGGGCCTGGCGTCGCGGGGCGGGGTAGCTCCCTTGCCCTGGGCAGCGAGAGAGCCAAGACTGACGGCCTGGGTAGGCTGGTTGAAGGCAGAGCCCAGGTTGGTCAGATCCGTGCCGAGTGCGGCCGCGCTTGGGTACCGGCGCGCGGGGTCTTTGTTCAGACACCGCATGATAATGCTTTCGAGAGCGGGCGGCGCTTCCGGCGCCCACTCGTGGAGAGGGCGCGGTTGGTCCCACACCTGCTTATATGCTACTACTGCGGGGTTGTCGCCCGTGAAAGGGGGCGAGCCGGTAAGCATTTCGTACATCACGCAGCCGAGAGCGTACACGTCGGATGCCGGGCCGATGGGCTCCCCGGTTGCCTGCTCCGGGGAAAGATAGGCGGCTGTGCCGAAGGTCATGCCTGTTTGGGTAAGCTCAGGTCCGGAAAGGGCTTTGACGATGCCGAAATCGGTGAGGTGAACATTGCCCTTGTTATCGATCATGATATTCTGGGGCTTCACGTCACGATGGATGAGACCGCGTGAGTGGGCGGCAGTAAGGGCCTGGCACACTTGCGGGATAATTGCGACCACGTCAGCGGGCGACAGGCGGCCCCGGCGGTGGAGGAAGTCCTTCAGGTTCTGGCCTTCGATGTATTGCATGGCAATGAACATCGAGCCGTCGGGGTTCTCTCCAAAATCGTAGATGTCAACCACATTGGGGTGGTTGAGGCCCGCCGCTGTGCGCGCCTCGTTGAGGAAGCGTTTGCGCGAAGCTTCGTCAGTGGTGAACTGGGGACGAAGGAGCTTGATGGCGACCACGCGGTCGAGACGCTGGTCGAGGGCGCGGTAGACCACGGCAGCCCCACCCTCTCCGATTTTGTCGCGGAGGAGGTAGCGGCCCGCGAGGAGGCGCTCCATGCCGTTCACGGGCGTCGAGCCGTCAGGATGCTGGTCCATTAAGATGTTTTCTTTCTGCGCGAGCAGATAGCCATAATATTAATCATAACGACATATCATAGTAAGTGTTATGCAAACCATATCGCGGATGAATAACTCAGTGGCCCTTTGGCTCAAGAGCTGACTTCTTGCGGCCAACCTGGCAACAAACAGCATAATCTGTTATCTAGATGCCGTCAACTTTATGGGCGCCTTTCTGGAGGGCGAGGGAAGCCAGGGAATGCCTCTTGCTCCCCGTATCTCCCCTATCTCCCCCATCCCCTATCTCCATGGGGCAAATAGAAGCCTTCCTGACGCATTTCATAACCCAACCTGATACTAGATTGGCAAGCCGGCATCCCAGGCCACGGCAATCGCCCGCTACTGTTATGTTGCCGTAAATCGGCTGATGCTCAGGCGACCGGCCCGCAATTGGTGTTTTAGGACGGGCGCTAATTTTTCTCTCCTTCGGCACTTCTGAACTTAACAGCCCGGAGCTACTAGCAGATTCCGTTCGACCAAAATGTAACCAAACTGTAATACTGCCGTAATAAAATCAGCGCTGAATGGCCTCCTTCGTGCTACTGATAGTGGCACATTATTCGACCGGTGATGACGCCGGTACACACAAACAGGAGGCAAAGAATGTCGAATCAGAAACGTCTGCTTACCGGATTACTGGCCCTCACTCTACTGGCACTGCTGGTGGCCCCTTATCGCGCTGCCGCCCAGGCGGGTATGAAGATGTATGATGTAACTGTGATGAACATCAACTCGGGCAAGCAAGGCCTCTCCCCGCTTGTGATAGCCACTCATCCCGCTTCGGTGCATGCCTGGCAGCTTGGCCAACTTGCTTCACCCGGCACGGCACTGCTGGCCAGAGAAGGGATGCCTGACATGCTTGCCGCTGAGCTGCAAAGCAATGCAACTGCCGTTATGACCACAGGCGCACACCTTCTACCCGGCGACAGTATCACGGTCAGAATAACGGCCAAAGACGGTGATACACTCTCGGCAGCCACCATGCTGATCGAGACCAACGACGGCTTCACGGGCCTCGACAGTGTACCCCTTGCGGACGGCACTACAGAGACTGTGGCCTACGATGCGGGTGCCGAAGATAACACCGAGCTGGCCGTCGACGTTCCTGGACCGCCATTCGGGGGCAAGTTCCATGGACCGAACACCACTCCCCCGCAGCCGATCAGCTTGCACCCCGGCATCACCGGCAAAGCTGACGTTACTCCCGACTTCAAGTGGACAGGCCCCGTCGCCCGCTTCACCATCAAGGCAGTGGACGCATCCAGCTCCTGCCGCGCCGGGCTCGGTTAGCCCTGGCAATAGTATCCCCGCGCCGGCGGGCGTGAAGACGTACGATGTGACCGTCATGAACATCAACTCGGGGAAGCAAGGGTTGTCTCCGCTTGTGATAGCCACTCACCCCGCATCGGCTCACGCCTGGCAGCTTGGCCAGGTGGCCTCACCCGGCACGGCACTGCTGGCCAGAGAAGGGATGCCTGACATGCTTGCCGCTGAGCTGCAAAGCCAGGCTACTGCCGTTATGACCACAGGCGCACACCTTTTGCCGGGGGATGGCATCACGGTCAGAATAACCGCTAAAGACGGCGATACACTCTCGGCAGCCACCATGCTGATCGAGACCAACGACGGTTTCACGGGCCTCGATAGCGTGCCACTTACGGACGGCACCACAGAGACTGTGGCCTATGATGCGGGTGCCGAAGACAACACCGAGCTGGCCGTCGACGTGCCTGGACCGCCATTCGGGGGCAAGTTCCATGGACCGAACACCACTCCCCCGCAGCCGATCAGCTTGCACCCCGGCATCACCGGCAAAGCTGACGTTACTCCCGACTTCAAATGGACAGGCCCCGTCGCCCGCTTCACGATAAAGGATGTCAGCTCCACCAGCCCAAGCGCACCTGGCTCCAGCACGCCAGGCACTACTAACCCTGTGCTGCCGGTAACCCTGTGCCTGGTATGCCCACGACAGGCGCAGCCGACACGACCATGTGGCTTGTAGCATCCTTAGCAATGCTATTGTCTGTGGTTCTCGTCTTCGCCGGCCTCACCCTGCGCCGCGCCGCGACACGCAGGCGCTAGCACTCACCGGACAATTTGGTATCTGCCCGGCCCGCCAAACACAATGTGTTTGGCGGGCCGGGTCCGTTCGTCCCCACGTTTCTGAGCTTTGCGAGGGTCGTCCGCAGCCAAATGCTTTCCGCCAGACGGGCCCATTTTCTGGGGCTTACACTTTGAATTTGCATAAGCTACTCTGAAATGGTATCTTGTCATGCTTTTTCTTGTCCCACCTGAACCGGGCGTTGTCCATTCCGAACCGGCCCGAGGCTCCACTATAATGAGCGGGTAGACAGGCGCTCGCCATGTCTCCAGCACTTTTGATACGGCGCTAAGGCACCGGAGGAGAAGATTACGATGAACAGGGCCAACTTTTCTATGCACAACGCCTGCCCCTGGCTCAAAACGTTATCAGGCAGGCGGCAAGCCTGGACGGATTCCCTCCAATCATTTCCCAACGTTAGGGGCACATAATATGATGTTAAGGATATAGTTTTTGGGGTACGTGATAAAAATGCCAATCACACGTCATAGAACTGGAGCAAAGGAATAATGAACAGATCAAAATTGGCCCATACAAAGCGCGTTGCCTTTAGCGTTGCGCTCTTGCTGGCCACAACGCTTGCAACGGCGGCTGCGCCGCATGGGGCGTCCTTATCGGCGCTCGCAGCCGGCGACAGCTATACCTTCGGGCAGACCGGCATCACCGTCACCGGGGATTTCTGGACCGCCTGGCAGGGAGGACGCTCGTTCGCCGATAGCCTGTATATCAATGGCCTTCCGATTACTACCGAGCGCAATGAAATATCTCCCACCGACGGCAAAACGTACATGACACAATGGTTCGAGCGGGCACGCTTTGAATATCACCCGGAATATACAGCGCCCAACAACGTGCTGTTAGGGCTTCTCGGCACATTGGCGGCGAAAAGCGAGCAAAACCAGGCTCCATTCCAGACCGTGAGCAACCCTGGCGGCTCGGTGGCCTGGTTCTCCGAGACCGGGCACACGCTGGGCGACAGCAGCCCCGGTGGGCAGGCCATAGCCGCCGCCTGGAATAGCATGGGCGGCCTCAGGCAGTTCGGCTACCCTCTTTCGCAGCCTTTCATGGAAGTGAGTAAGGACGACGGCAAGAGCTACCTGGTGCAATATTTCGAGCGCCAGCGCTTTGAGTACCACCCGGAAAACCAGGGCACCCAGTACGAGGTGCTCCTGGGCAGGCTGGGTGCCGAGCAGGCCAAGAACCTGGCGCCTCCCAAAACCGGCTTGCAAACCCTTGCGAGCGGCTTCGGCAGTCCGGACGATCTCACGGTCACCCCGTCAGGCGATATTATCTTCGGGGATTTCGGCAACAACGCCCTCAACATCCTGACGCCCGGCGGCACACCGCGCGTGCTGGCGACCGGCTTCAACGAGCCCGAAGGTATTATCGTGGCAAAGGATGGCGCTCTAATCGTGGCAGAGCAGAAGACCAACCGAATTATCGAGGTCGACCCGCAAACAGGTGCGAAGAAAGTGCTGCGCCAACTGGTGAACGACACAGGCCAGGATGGCGTGGACGGCCTGGGGCTTGACCCGGCAACCGGCGACATACTGCATCCCCGACAGCCCCTACGGCCGGCTATTGAGAATGAGCCGCGACGGCAGCAGCCTCCAAACGATCGCGAGCGGGTTCGTGCGCCCTACGGGGGCAGCAGTTGAGCCGGATGGGACGATAATAGTGGCCGAAGAGTTCGGCAATGTCGTGGACAAAGTGAACAAGGACGGCTCTCACACGCGACTGGCAACCATATTCCAGCCCGACGACGTGGTGGTGGGTGCCGACGGCAGCATATATGTAAACTCTCTGGGCGGCGAGATCGCTCGCATAGACCCGGCAAGCGGCAAGCTAACCTCACTGACATCGGGTCTGAATCTGCCCCACGGCCTGGGAGTCCTGGGCAACGAATTGTACATCGCTGAGGCCGGACGCAACAGAATACTCGAGCTTTCTTTGGGGCAGTAAAGTGGATCGGTGTCTGTCGCTTGTCTAACTTGCGATTTCGCAGTTGTAGCGAGGAGCGTACCGTTAGCAACAATAAGAGCAAAGGGGTCGTCTGCGCGGCCCCTTTGCTCTTATTGTTGCTAACGGTACCATTTGTGCGTTGGCATGACTTGTGCCGAAGCGTTGGGGTGGATAAGAATGCGTACGGAAGCAGAGAGTAAAAATCGCCACAAGGAGGCATGGAAAATGGATAGTAACCAGGGCGAGCAAAAGGAAGAAGAAGGCGTAGGTATAAGCAACAGAGGCATTGACCAGGAGAGGTCTGGGCAAGATTATGTGATGGACAGCGTTGAGGGGATGGAGATTAACAGGCAAAGGGACGATCTGAGCACGGGCGACCGGCTGCACGGCAAAAGCGTTGATATCGGACGCAACCTCGACCCGGACGTGGAGGAGGATCAAAGTTTGACCCTCACACCTGAAGAGCAGTCGGGCGGTGTCAGGCGTATAGACAGCAAGGACGGCGCACCTGACCACAGCCATCACTGAGATGCCTTATGCAAAAAGGAGGCGCGGATATGGGGACTTTTCGAGAGCTTGACAACAGAAAGATGCGAGACCGGGACGCCAGCTCGGGCGACCGGGGCAATGGTGGCGATTTGGAAACACTGACCAGCGGCACCAGCGTGCCGGTAGGCACGAGTGGCACAGAAGGTTATGGTGATCAGGATACAGGCATGGGCACCGGTTACAGCAGCGGCGGCCAGATGGCCGGCAGCGGTCGGACCGGGGGCGGCGCTGACGCCGGAGATAACAGCAATATGGGCAGCACCGGCGAAAATGACCGTAACACCGGCCGTGAAGCCAGGTCTGGCATAGACGGCGGCAACAGGTACAGTATGGGCGAGCCGCTGCCGGATAGCGGGGGCCCGGACGTTAGCGACATGGGTGAAAACGAGCCGAATACCGGTTATGGAAAGAGCAGCGAAAGAGGCGATGCGCGTGGTAGCGGGCATAGCGGGCGAGCCACGGACATGGGCAACAGTGGAGAGATGATGGGCGACAGCCGAGCAGGCGCTGACAGCGGTACATCGGGCGTCGGCATGGGCACGAGCACCGGAGGCAGCAGCGCGCTCGATATGGGCTCCTCTACGGGGACAGGAGGCAATTGGGGCGACCCGGGAGCCAGCCTGGGCGGAGGTCTGAGTGAGAACACCACCACCAGTGGCCAAAACTGAATAAACCCCCACATCGGAAGAGCAGAGGCCTGCGTATGGTCACTCTAAGTTGGGGAAGGGGTGCCTGGAGGTCCCTGCCAGGGCTTGGGCGTCCCCAGTATCTCTTGTTCTCTAACAGGCCATGGTGAAGAAGCAGTGCAGGGGCGCTCCCCTGCCGGGGCTTGGGGTGTCCCCAATACTCCCTCTATTCTCTAACAGGCTATCGTGGAGAGGGGGTGCAGGGGCTCCCTGCCGGGGCTTGGGGTGTCCCCAAAATACCTCCATTACTAACAAGTTGGCGACAAAAGGGGGTGCAGGGATCTCCCTGCCGGGGCTTGGGGTGTCCCCAAAACCATCCAATCTTTAATTGGTTAGTAGAAGTTGCACAGCGACCTGGAAGGTAAATCACTAGATCAGGAGGCACGATATGACCCACCAGAACAGTGACAAGGATAATCTCGAAGACTATACACAGGTAGCTGAAAGCCGGGGAACGGGCACTGGAGATCCTAACGCCGAAGAGCTACCCACCATGGATGTTACAAAGCAAGTCAAGGGTGGGCCGTCGGGGGAAGACCGCTCGGATTGGGACGACTCCGGCGTGGACACGGGTGGGGGCATGGACCCCGACAGCCACACGCCCAGCGGCGGTAGCTGGGGCGACACGACCGGCCTCAGCAGCAATGCAGCCGGGCCGGGCGCCGGCGACTGGGTCAGCGACGATTCGCACCCGGAGCGCAAGAACGACAGCTAAGACCCGGTGCCCAACAAAAGAAAGATGGAGCGCTGATGCGCTCCATCTTTCTTTTGTTGGGCACCGGAATTCTGAATACTTACGGGAAAATGCCGCGCAACCGCGTGACCTCGGCGACGCGGGAGATCGCAAGCATGTAAGCGCCTATGCGCATGTCCACCTTGCGGCTGGTGGCTATGTCGTAAACGTCGTTGAAGGACTGCTTCATTACGCGCTCCAGCTTGTCGTTGACCTCATCCTCAGCCCAGTAATAGCCCTGGATGTTCTGCGCCCACTCGAAGTAGGAGACGGTAACACCGCCTGCGTTGGCGAGGATGTCGGGGACGACCATGATCGCCTTTGTCGTAAAGCACAAGGTCGGCTTCGGGCGTTGTGGGGCCGTTCGCGCCTTCGGCTATCATTTTGGCCTTGATACGGCCTGCGTTCTGGCCGGTAATCTGGCTTTCCAGCGCGGCGGGCACAAGGATATCGCATTCAAGCTCGAGTAGCTCGGCGTTGGTGATAGGCTCGGTGCCCGGGAAATCGGTCAGGCGACCGTTCTTGAGGGCGTAGTCGGTGGCGGCGTCAGGGTCGATGCCTTTGGAAGAGTAGAGAGCACCGTATACATCGGAGACGCCGATGATGACAGCTCCGTCTTCAGCGAGGAGGCGGGCCGAGTTGCCGCCGACGTTGCCGAAGCCCTGCACGACCACGCGAGCGCCTTGCAGGCTCATGCCTTTCGCCTTGACTGCCTCGCGCACGACATATTGCAGACCGCGAGCGGTGGCCTCGGTACGGCCAAGAGAGCCTTTGATCGGGATGGGCTTGCCGGTGATGAGGCCGGGGATCGGGTAGCCGCGGATCATGGAGATAGTGTCCATGATCCAGGCCATCGTCTGGGCATTGGTGTTCACGTCGGGAGCCGGGATGTCTATCTCAGGGCCGATGATAGGAGAGATTTCGGTGGCAAAGCGGCGGGTGAGGCGCTCCAGCTCGTTCTGGCTTAGCTGACGCGGGTCTACGATGACGCCGCCTTTGCCCCCGCCATAGGGAATACCAACCGTGGCGCACTTCCATGTCATCCACATGGCGAGGGCGCGCACCTCGTCCAGAGAAACGTCCTGATGATAGCGGATGCCGCCCTTTGCGGGGCCGCGGGTGAGCGAGTGCTGCACGCGATAGCCTGTGTAGACCTTATAGCTTCCGTCGTCCATGCGGACGGGGAAGTTCACGGTCAGCTCGCGCTTGGGCTTTGACAATATCTGCTTCATCCCCTCATCGAGGTGGAGCTTGTCGGCGGCGATCATAAACTGCTCGACCGCGACCTGATAAGGATTAGGTTTCTCTGCCTGCTCTGCTGCCACGGGTGGCCTCCTCATCGTTGTAGGTGGTAAAGGAGATTATATCATAGCGCCGCACGCCGGATAGATCTGCCCTGCCCCTGTCACTTGCAGGGTGATGCAAAGTCGGTGCCTGGAGCGCCATCTCCGTCCTTCGTCCTACGCCCTTGTCATTCTGAGCAGGTTCTCGACGTTGCATCCGCCCTGTTGTGTCGTTCCAGTATGCGTTCAGATTAAAGGTCTAGGGGCAGACCCACGTGTCTGCCCTGGCGGGGTTGCAGAATTCTCTATCCGAGCAGGGCAGACACGTGGGTCTGCCCCTACAAGACTTTCTCCACCCCAAATCTGAACTCTCACGTCGTTCACTTTGTTTGACATTGCTAGTTGGCGGTGTTATAGTCAAGAGGTAGATAATATCTAACCGCCCCTCTTATTGAAGCTTTTGAGAGCCTGATTATCTTCAGGCTCTTTTTGTTTCCCCTGATCCGGGCTCTCCTTTTGCGGGAAGGTATTACCACTCAGGCTGAAGAGTGACATGGTGTTCCTGGCGCGCTCTTCAGAGAAGCATCAACAGTCGCCCTGGGGACTGCAAATAGGAGTAAGTAATGGCTGCAATCGAATTACAAGGTAGGCGCGCGCAAGATTCCACGTCGATAAACAAGAATCTTTACGGGGCGTTGAAAGCCCGCGTCAGAGATGCCGGGCTGCTCAACCCACAGGGCAGATATTACGGAATCAAGATGGCCTATACATTGGGCCTGTTCGCTGCCGGGGTGGTTGTGCTCTTCCTGCTGGACGGCTGGCTGCGCTTGCTGGTTGCGCCGTACCTGGCCTTTGTGTGCGCTCAGTTGGGCTTTCTGGCACACGATTTCGGCCATAAGCAGGTGTTCAGCTCAAGCCGCGTGAACAACTGGGTGGGCATGCTGATGGCCAATCTGCTGGTGGGGATGAGTCTTGGCTGGTGGAACGACAAGCATAACGCCCACCACGCCAACCCCAACCACGATGGGATGGACCCCGACATAACGATCCCTTTTATGGCATTCTCTGAAGAGCAGGCTTTGCGCAAGACCGGGTTGGCGCGTATTTTCACCGCTTACCAGGCTTACCTCTTCTTCCCGGCGCTCACCTTCACCACCTACAGCATGCAGATTTCATCGGTCATCTTTATGATCCGCAAGCGCTACAGGTGGCACCTACCCGATACTGCTATGCTCTGGGCGCACTTCGTCCTCTATTACGTGGGTTTACCTTTGCTGCTCGGGCCGTGGCTCGGATTGACCTTCATTTTGGTGCACCGAGGGCTGCTGGGGCTGTTCATAGGGGCAGTATTCGCTCCCAACCACAAAGGTATGCTCGTGGTGGGCGAAGATGACGAGCAGATGGACTTCTTGCGCAAGCAGGTGCTCACCGCCCGCAGCGTCCGCTCCACACCCCTAATTGATTTCCTTTATGGTGGATTGAACCACCAGGCCGCCCACCATCTCTTTCCAGGCATGCCCCGCAACAAGCTTCGGGACGCCGCCGAAATGACCCGGCGTTTCTGCGCCGAACATGACGTTTCCTACCATGTAACAGGCGTTCGCCAGTCGTTTGTAGAGATATTGCAATGCCTGCACGAAACTTCAGCGCCTCTGCGGCGGCGCAAATTCGTCGCTGCCCATGAAGGCTAAAGCATAAAAAATGGGACCGCTGAGCGGTCCCATTTTTTATGCTTCAACGAAAGCCGGACTACGGGAAGATGCCGCGCAAGCGGGTGACTTCCGCGACGCGGGAGATTGCCAGCATATAAGCACCGGTGCGCATGTCGACCGAGCTATTGGTTGCCGTCTCGTAAACGTCCTGGAAGGAGCGCTTCATTACGCGCTCAAGCTTCACATTGACCTCATCCTCGGCCCAGTAATAGCCCTGGATGTTCTGCGCCCACTCGAAGTAGGAGACGGTAACACCACCGGCGTTGGCCAGGATGTCGGGGAGGACCATGATGCCCTTATCGTGCAGGATGCGGTCGGCTTCGGGGCCTGTGGGGCCGTTGGCGGCCTCAGCGATCATCTTGGTCTTGATACGGTCGGCGTTGCGGCCTGTGATAACGCTTTCGAGGGCGGCGGGCACAAGAATGTCGCACTCGACCTCAAGGATGGCTTCGTTGCTGATGTCGTCCGAGCCGGCGAAACCGGAGAGGGTGCCGTGCTCTTGCTTGTAGCGGAGCGCGCCGTTGGGATCAATGCCCTTGGAGTTGTAGATACCGCCGCGGCTATCAGACACCGCGATGATGATGGCGCCATCCTCTGCGAGGAGGCGGGCCGCGATCGCGCCTGCGTTGCCATAACCCTGCACGACCACGCGAGCGCCCTGGAGGCTCATATTCTTGGTCTTGGCGGCTTCGCGCACAACGTACTGGAGGCCGCGTGCGGTCGCTTCGTTGCGTCCGAGCGAGCCTTCGAGGGCGATTGGCTTGCCGGTGATAAGGCCGGGGATCGGGTAGCCGCGCATCATGGAGATAGTGTCCATGATCCAGGCCATCGTCTGAGAGTTGGTGTTCACGTCGGGAGCGGGGATGTCGACCTCGGGGCCGATGATCGGGGCGATTTCGGCGGCGAAGCGGCGGGTCATCCGCTCGGTCTCCGCGAGGCTGAGCTTCTTGGGGTCAACGATAATGCCGCCCTTGGCTCCGCCATAGGGGATGCCCACTGTAGCGCACTTCCATGTCATCCACATGGCGAGGGCGCGCACTTCGTCCAGAGAAACGTCCTGATGATAGCGGATGCCGCCCTTTGCAGGGCCGCGGGTGAGCGAGTGCTGCACGCGATAGCCCGTGAAGACCCTGTAGCTACCGTCGTCCATGCGGACGGGGAAGTTCACGGTCAGCTCGCGCTTGGGCTTGGATAATATTTGCTTCATCCCCTCATCGAGGTTCAGCTTGTCGGCGGCGATCATAAACTGCTCGACCGCGACGTGATAGGGATTAGGCTTGACGATTGTTTCCGGCATTGGTAGTTCTCCTCATTGAGTTTATTTGGTGTCTGGTATACAAGGGCGGGACGAGTGGTTAGTGGTTAGTGGTTAGAACGACTAGCCACTGGCCACTGGCCACTAACCACTCGCCCGCAATCCTTCCAATTTACGGCGAAGCAACTCTCGGACCACAGTTGGCATCGGCCTGGCCGCGAGTTGCTTTCATGATGGGACCCAAGAAAGCGGCCAACGCGCTCTCTTTGCCGCCCAGGTAGTCGGCCACCGCTTTGGGGTTGGCGGACAGGGCTTCGTCCACCGCCTTTTCGAGGGCCAATTCGTCTTTTACCACGCCGAGACCGCGTGCCTTCACGAGGTCCGTGGCCGATTCGCCCGATGCGAAAAGCTCGGGGATAATAGTGCGGGCTATATTAAGGTTGATAGTGCCGCCGGCCACCAGGTCGACAAGCTCACGCAGGCGTCCGGGAGTCAGCTTGCTCTGCTCGATCGAGACGTTGGCTTCTCCGAGCAGATTGGGCAGGTTGTTCATCACGAAGCCCGCAGCGATGCGTGCATGCTCGGTGTCCCCGCCTCGGACTGTCTGTTCGAAGTAATCAGCGATGGCGCGGGAGTTTACAAGCTGGGTGGCATCGTGGCGTGATAGGCCGAATTGAGAGATAAAGCGGTCGCGGCGGGCTTCGGGAAGCTCCGGTAGGGAGGCTCGGAGGGCTTCTCGCTGCTCGTCGGTGGCTCCGTAGGTGAGGGGCGGCAGGTCGGGCTCAGGGAAGTAGCGGTAGTCGTGGGCCTGCTCTTTGGTGCGTTGCGACAGGGTGACGTTGCGAGCGTCGTCCCAGCCGCGCGTCTCCTGCACGATGCGGCCTCCACTCTCAAGCACGCCTATTTGTCTTTCGACTTCGTACTTGAGGGCGTCGCGCACCGACTTGAAGGAGTTCATGTTCTTCACTTCGACCTTGGTGCCGTATTCCGTCTGGTCGGCGCGGCGCACAGATACGTTGGCGTCGACGCGGAAGGCCCCTTCCTCCATGTTGCCTGTGGATACGCCGATCCAGCGCAAAAGGTGGCGAAGCTGTACCAGGTAGAGCTGGGCTTCGTCGGGCGATGTGATGTCGGGCGCGGAGACGATCTCCATGAGAGGCAGCCCCGCGCGGTTCACGTCCATAAGGCTGTACGGGACGCCGTCTGGGCCTGTGCGGTGCAGCAGACGGGCGGTATCCTCTTCCAGGTGGACGCGGATGATGCCGACGCGAAAGGTGCGAATGGGATTGCCGCGGGCGTCGGTCTCTTCGGCTTCAAGATGGCCGTGTATGCAAAGAGGGAGGTCGTACTGCGAGATCTGGTAGCCCTTCATGAGGTCAGGGTAAGGGTAGTTCTTGCGGTCGAACTTGGAGAGCGTAGGGATGGTGCAGTTGAGGGCCAGGCCGGTAAGGAGGGTCTTGCGGAGAGCTTCGGCGTTGATGACGGGCAGGGTGCCGGGCATACCGAGGCAGATAGGGCAGACGTGGGTGTTGGGGGCGGCGTAGGCGATGTTAGCGTCACAGCCGCAGAACATCTTACTCTCGGTAAGGAGTTGTGCGTGTACTTCCAGGCCGATGGTGGTCAGGTATTCAGTCATAAAAGGCTGTGTTGAGACCTCTTGCGTCAAGTTATGGGAAGCCATTGAGAAATTATCGCCAGCCTCTCTTATACCGACCATGCTAGAAAACACTCCTTATGAAGGCCAATATTCATTATAGCATCATGCGTGCGAGCGCGCAACTGCCACGAGACCTGAACACCTCCAATTCGAAACCATACCACTAGAGGGCGCAAATATCGGTGGTTGTTGGTGAATTATTGGTGAATTATCTAGATGGATACGGGGATCGACATGATTGGCTATTCTGGTATCATAGCGCCAGGATATTGTGGCTCTGTGTAAAGATCGCCTATGAGGAGATTGAAAATTGGAAGGGAAAAAGGATAAAGAAAGGTGGGCCAGTGGTGCGCTGTACGAGCCTTACGTGGGGCGGTGGAGCAGGGTTGTTGCCAGGGAGTTCCTGGCATGGCTCGACGAGCCGAAGGGGCAGAAGTGGCTCGACGCTGGCTGCGGCACGGGTGCGCTGAGCCAGACTATTTTGGAGATGGCTTCGCCCGGCGAAGTTAGAGGCATTGACCCATCGGAAGGGTTTGTGCAATTCGCTCGCGATCATATCCAGGATAAGAGGGTCACATTTGGAGTGGGCGATGCACAAGCGCTGCCTGACGAGGATGGGCGTTACGACGTTACAGTATCGGGGCTCGTGCTCAATTTCGTGCCGCAGCCGGCAACGATGGTCGCTGAAATGGCGCGGGTGACACGGTCGAGCAGTACAGTGGCACTCTATGTGTGGGACTACGCAGGCAAAATGGAGATGATGCGCTATTTCTGGGACGCGGCGGTGGCGCTCAATCCGGATGCGACTGAACTGGACGAGGGGGCGCGATTTCCACTGTGCAAGCCGGAAGCGCTTGAAGAGCTATTTCGGAATGCTGGACTTGCAGATGTAGAAGTGCGGGCCATCGACGCACCCACTCACTTCCGCGACTTCAACGACTTCTGGTCGCCATTTCTAGGCGGACAGGCTCCCGCGCCGCGCTACGCGATGTCGCTAAGTGAAGAGAAGCGAGAAGAGCTGCGAGAGCGCACACACGCCAGATTGCCTATTAATAAAGATGGCTCGATTGACTTGATTGCGCGGGCGTGGGCCGTGCGGGGCACTCGGATATAGATGGTCCATAAATGAAAAAGGCGATGAGAGGCCTCTCATCGCCTTTTTCATTTATGGATCTCAGTTGTTACTTCGGCAACTGCAATTGCCCCCGCAGCCGCAGCCACCTCCGCCCGAGGCGTAGCTTTCGTCGCCGGAGGAGCGTCCGATTGCTGCCACCACCGACAGCATCTTCTTCACTTTGGAGCCGCAGCGCGGGCAAGTCACTTCGCTGTCGTTGGACTGCATGGGGCGCAGCTTCTCGAAGGCCGCTCGGCATTCGGGGCACCAATATTCGTAGATGGGCATAATTACTTCTCCCCTGTAATTTTGAAGGGAAACTGGCGACACCCCAGACCCCGGACAGGGCGAGCCTGTCAACCACCTAAGTATACAACTTACGCAGGGCCTCGCGCCACTCTATGGAGGAGCGTAGGTCGGTGCTGTCGCTGAACTGGTCGATGCTGCCTATAAGGCGGCGGGAGGCGATACGTTGCACGGCAGGGTCGGTGATGCGGGCGACTATGGCTTTGGCGAAGCGCTCGGCGAAACAGCACCTTGAAAGGGCGACCGAAGAACGGCGTGACGCTCTCGGAGAGCGGCTCGGTGATGCCGAGGGCGTTGTGAGCGCGAGCCACGTATTCGTAGGCATCTACCAGGGCAGCTTCGCGCTCCTGCCAGGTTGCGGCTAGCTGGGCGCGTGTGAGGATGGGCGTGAGGTCGGGGGCGCAGGAGAGTTGTTTGAAGGCGGTGCCGAACCACTTGGGGTAAGGCGCGTATTGGTGCTCTACATAGAAGCAGAGGGTCATGATATCGCGGACCAGGCGGGAGCCGATGATCGATGAGCCTAATTCGTCGCCTACGTAGCCGGCGCGGGGCATGAGGTGCTCCTCCTGGGAGATGCGCTGCCAGCCGGACGCCAGCAGGTAGAGCCAGACGTCGTGCGGGTAGTAAGCGAAGCGCTCGCGCACTTCGGTTAGCTCGCCCACACCGTCGTGGTGGACCGTGCCCGCTTTGATGGCCCGGAGACTTTGGGAAGGGAAGGTAAGCCAGTCGGCGGGTTCAATGGGCCGGTCGAGATCGAAGCCGAGGTGACGCTGCACGAAGATAGCGACCGTGGTTACGAACACCTTGTGGTTGATAAGGCCCGTTGCGATGGTTTCCAGGACGGGCGTGCCCGGCTCGGCTGGCGAGTCGCCGAAATGGGTTGAGTAGCCGTGGAAGGTGTAGGGCAGGTTCTCGCTCATAACCTCCAGGATCCTGGGGCCAAGGTGGATATCCTCGTCCCGAAGGAAAAGAGTAACGGACGGACCCCAGCCGTGGTCGGTAGACATGGGCGTGTCGAAACCGAGTACGTCGCTGCCATCACCCATGTGGGCGGCAGCGTGTGGTAAGGTGGGGAAGTGCGTTTCGAGGATGGGCAGGACCGCTTCGTAGTAGAAGAGGCGGCTTAGCTCGGTGCACCTGGTAGGAAACTGATCATGGGTGTCTGCATTAGAGATTATGGTCCTGAAAACGAGGAGTCACGCTCCCGGCACAACTATGTTACAAACATCGCAAATACGCTGCTCGAAGATGCCTTCAGAATATAGCTTCAATCGTGCACCGCAAGAGGGACATATTTCTAGTGGCTCATAGTCGTCGGCGGATTGGTCCTGAAAGTACCAAAAATAGCAGAGTCGTATCTGGACTCAGAGAAGCCTGAATATCTCGGCCACTTTGATTGAGCGGATTGGATATGTCAGATAGTTGGGTTCGTGCCCATTCCTCATATTCGCCAGAAGCTAACCACAAATTGTCAATAGAATTATGAACCCATCGCCAGTAAGCGATTTCTTCGAACCAGCTCGGTGGGCAAATCAAGAGATGCCGGGTCTACCTCTAGGTTGCAGTTCATGCAATGTATGGGGTTGTACCCGAGTGCACACATCAACTTGATGGGCGGAGAATTCAGGGCAAGAGCATATCTCCTCTCCCGGAGTTGGCGACAGTGGCTTCAGCTTGAGGTACTTGTCCTGCGGTTGGGTCATTGCCCTATGATCCCTACCCCACCAATCGCTCGAACTCCTCTATATCAGCTCTAATGATGTCGAGGCTGGAGCGCCAGAAGGCGGGGGTGCGGACGTCGATGCCGAAGCGGGCGGCCAGGGTGGCAGCGTCGTCCATGCCTGTGGAGGAGAGGAGGTCGTCGTAGCTGCGGCGGAAGGTGTCGGGGTCCTGGCGGTACTGGGCGTAGAGGCCGAGGCCGAAGAGGAGACCGAACATGTAGGGGAAATTGTAGAAGGAGAGGCCGGTCCGGTAATAGTGGGGCTTGACGGCCCACATATATGGGTGGAGCTTGGTCTGGTCCAGGCCGTCGCCGTAGGTCTCTTTCTGGGCGTCGAGCATGAGGTCGCAAAGCTCGTCCACGGTCAGCTCGCGCTCGCGGCGCTTCTCGAAGAGGCGGCTCTCGAAGAGGAAGCGGCTGGTTATGTCAACGACTACCTGGCAGCTATTCTGGATCGATTGGGCCAGTATCGCGACCTGCTCTTCGCGCGGAGCATCCTTCATGGCGGCGTGGCGGATGATGGTCTCGCAGAAGATGCTGGCGGTCTCGGCCAGCGTCATGGGGGTGCTCTTCTGGAGGGTGGTGCGGCCGGCCTTGACCATATTATGGTAGGCATGCCCCAGTTCGTGGGCGAGAGTGCTGACGCCTCCGTAGCTCGACTTGTAGTTGGTGAAGACGCGAGATTCGTCGTTGCGGATGGGCGTGCAGTATGCACCGTCGCGCTTGCCGACACGCGGCTCGGCGTCAACCCAGTTATCGCGGAAGGCGCGATCGGCAAGGCCCGCCAGCTTGCTTGAATAACTGCCGAACTGCTCGACGATGAAGGCCCTGGCGTCCGAATAGTTCCAGGCGCTGGTGCTGCCTTCTACAGGCGCGAAGATATCGTACCAGGCGAGGCGCTCGATGCCCATCATGCGGGCGCGAGTGTGCATATAGCGGCGAAAGTCGGGGAACGATTCGCGTGCGGCCTCCATCATGGCGTCGAGGGTCTGGCGGTCGATATTGCTGTCGAAGATGGCTTCATCGAGGGCCGAGTCCCACTGGCGGTGGCGCGAGAGGGTGTTGACCTCGCCTTTCACACCGTTGAGGGCGGCGGCAAGAGGCACGGCGGCCCTCTTCCAGCCTTCCAATTCGGCTTCGTAGGCGCGCCGGCGTACCTCGCGGTCGGTGTCGAAAGCGAGATTGCGTACGGCGCTCATGGGCAGCTCGCGCTTCTCTCCGCCGGGCATTTCGACGGTAACAGCAAGCTGTGACGACACGCTCATGTGCAGCTTTTCCCAGCCGCTGCCGCCGCTAAGGTAGAGCTCGGAGGCCAGGTTCTCCTCGGCAGGGGACATGAGGTGTCGTGCGCGCCGGTGGGTTTTGCGCAGGTTGAAGGCATGGTCACGGGCCAATTGAGAGCGCTCGATGAGGACTTCAACGTCAAGCGAGCCTATCCAGGCCGTCCACCGCGTGCCAAGCTGGGAGATGCGCACGCCCTAGAGCCTGCATCTCGCTTGCGCGGTGAAGGGCCACGCTGTCGCGGGTGTCGGTACTGAGTATGCACTGGATATAGGCGCTGATAGTGCGGTACTCTTCAAGGACGGTGTTGAACCGCGTTATTACCTCATCAATTGCGGATTCCGAGGACGAAGGACGATGGCGGATTGCGGATTGTTCTTCGGCAGTTAGCAAGCGCACGTTATGGCGATCGAATAGTCTCGGTGAGGCCGTCTATGGATTCGGTGACATGGCGGAAGCCTGCCTCGAATTCGGGCGATTGTAGGCCGGGGAAGATGGTGTCCATGTCCCAGTGGGGAAGTGTGGTGGCTAGCGTTTCAGCCGCCGTGCTGACGGCATGCTTGAGTGTGGTCATTTGGGTTCCTCTATAGCGGAGCGGAGCCGCTGCATCGCGGCTTCTACACCGTCGGGCGCATCATAGACGGCGGACCCCGCGACCAGCAGGTTCGCGCCCGCCTGGACTGCCTGGCGGATTGTGCCTTCATGGATGCCGCCATCCACTTCGATGTCGCAGTGGAGGCCGCGCTCCTGGATAGTTGCGCGAAGGCGGCTGATTTTGGGCAGCATCGAATAGATGAATTCCTGCCCGCCGAAGCCGGGGTTGACGGTCATGACGAGGGCCATATCGATATATTCCAGGATTTCTTCGAGGTCCACCAGCGGCGTGGATGGATTCGAGAGCCACCCCCACGCCTTTGCCCTCGGCGCGGATTTGCTGGACAACGCGGTGCAGGTGCGGAGCCGTTTCGACGTGGACGATGATGATGTCGGCTCCCGCTTCGGCGAAATCATGGATAAAAGCCTCAGGGTGCTCGATCATCAAGTGGCACTCTATGGGCACGGAGCAATAAGGGCGGATTGCAGCGAGCACAACCGGACCGACCGTGATGTTGGGCACGTAATGGCCGTCCATGACGTCCACCTGGATACGCCCCGCCCCGGCCTTCACAGCCTCCTGCACCTGCTCGCCCAGCCGGGCGAAGTCGGCTGAGAGGATTGAAGGAACGATATGGATTGCGGATTGCGGATTGCGGATTGCGGATTGGTCGGAGAGCATGGGATATTATACATCGGCGCTTGGTCACAACTCAAAGTAGGGCGACCGTAATTCACCGCAGAGGGCAGTAAGCGTCGCATAGTCCACTCTATATCTGCATAAGGCAAGGGATCTGGACGTCTGTACCTGGATCTCGAAACTCTGGTAGCATGGTCACAATCGAATATGCCCGCGTTGAAGTGGAATAGTAAGCGCAGCAAGGGTTACAGCGAACCGGAGAGAGTGCAAGCCCGGCAACACCTGCCGCGACGAACCCGCCACCGAGCGGTCCGCCGAAGAAAGCTCAAGGTCGAGCAAGTAGGATGGAGTGGGCGGTTCCCACGCAAGCAATAACCAGGAGCGGTCACAGGCCACAAATGTGACAATCAGGGTGGTACCGCGGGAGTGATTCATGCTCTCGTCCCTTGACCGGGGCGGGGGCGTTTTTTGTGCCAGTTGTCAGTTGTCAGTTGTCAGTTGTCGGTAGACGGACGACGGTTTTTCGAAGACGCCAAGAACGCCAAGGCTCGCCAAGATTATTTATGGGGGTTGAACCATAATATCCTCTGTGATCTCTGAGTACTCCGTGATCGCTGCAATTCAAACCCATAATACCCTTCGTGAACTTTGTGCTCTTCGTGTCTTTGTGGTTCAAACCGTTAAAAACCTTGGCGTCTTGGCGTCTTGGCGTTGAAGAAGTAAGAAGTAAGAAGTAGAAACGTAACCAATGAGAATGAGCCAGTTATTCAGCCAGACCTTGCGCGAGGCGCCGTCGGAGGCGGAGGTGGCGAGCCACAGGCTGCTGTTGAGGGCGGGATTTGTCAGGCAATTGGCGGCGGGCATTTTCAGCTATTTGCCCCTTGGCCAGGCGCTCGATGACCAAGATCGAGAATATTATGCGCGAGGAGATCAACGCGCTGGGCGGGCAGGAGATGACTATGCCTGTCGTGCACCCTGCCGATCTCTGGAAGGAGACGGGACGCTGGTACTCGATTGGGCCGGAGCTTGGGCGCTTTGTGGAGAAAACGGGGCGCGATATGGCGCTGGCGATGACCCACGAAGAGGTCGTGACCGACCTGGCCCGCAAAGAGATAAGATCGTACAGGCAATTGCCCCAGCTTATCTACCACATCCAGACCAAGTGGCGCGACGACCCCAGGCCGCGCGCCGGGCTGATACGCGCCCGCGAGTTCACTATGCTCGATAGCTACAGCCTGGACGCCGATCTGGAAGGGCTCGATAAGCAGTACCGGGCGCATTACCAGGCGTATTTCAATATCTTCAACCGCTGCGCCCTGCCGGTGATCGCCGTGAAGTCGGATGTCGGGATGATGGGCGGGAGCCTGGCGCACGAGTTCATGTACCTGACCCCGATCGGCGAAGATACGCTGGTGCTGTGCGACAACTGCGGATATTCGGCCAACAGGCAGGTGGCACTATTTCGCAAGCCGGTCGCGCCGCACAGAGGAGCCGAAGCCTATGGAGAAGGTCGCCACGCCTGGCGTCGACCACCATTGACGCCCTGGCCCGGTTCCTCGATATCCCGGCCTCGAAGACTGCCAAGGCGGTGTTCATGGTGGCGAAGTTACGAGAAGGCGAGACCGAGAGGGAACAATTCGTGTTCGCCGTGGTGCGCGGCGATATGGACGTGAACGAGACCAAGCTGGCGAACGTCGTGAAAGCCATGGAGCTGCGCCCTGCCCAGGAGGAGGAGATAACTTCGAGAGGTGCCCAGCCAGGCTACGGCTCGCCCATCGGCGTGAAAGATGCGCTGGTTGTGGTTGACGACGCCGTGGCTCAGTCGCCCAACCTGGTGGCCGGGGCCAACGAGGTCGGGTACCACTACATCAACGTGAATTACGGGCGAGACTACAAAGCTGACCTGGTGGCGGACATCGCCGCGGCCAAAGAGGGCGATGCTTGCCCGAGCTGCGGCTGCGCCTCTGCACCTTTCGGGCGGAGTAGAAGCAGGCAACATCTTCAAGCTTGGCACTCGATACAGCGATGCACTGGGTGCCGTCTACCTGGACAACGATGGCAAGCAGAAGAGCATAATAATGGGCTCCTATGGAATCGGGGTTGGACGGCTGCTGGCCTGTGTCGCCGAGGCGCACAACGACGAGCGGGGGCTGGTGTGGCCTATCACCATTGCGCCCTACCAGGTGCATCTCGTTTCGCTAGCAAAGGATGACGGGCCTGCGCGCATGGCAGCCGAGAAACTCTACAGCGATATGCAGGCGGTCGGGATCGAGGTGCTTTACGACGACCGCGAAGGCTCGGCGGGCGTCAAGTTCAATGACGCCGACCTCATAGGTATACCTTTGCGGCTGACACTTGGCGACCGCTCGCTGGCGCAGGGCGGGGCCGAGCTAAAGCGGCGAGATTCAACTCAAACAGCAATAGTGGCGATCGAAGAGGTGATTCAGCGCTTGAAAAGAGAGATTGCGGAGATGGAGGAAGAGATTCGGGCGAAAGTGGTACGGGTGGCGTTTGAGGGGTGAACTCGTCGATGGAGTCGGCCACGCTTAGTGGTGCATCCTATAAATCGTTGCAAGCACAGCAACCAAGATAAGAAGTGTCATTCCTCGCTTCGCTCGGAATCACTATGCGAGATATTCGCTTGGAATTCCAGGCATACTGCTGCCCATAGTGATTCCGAGCGAAGCGAGGAATGACAAGGGGAAAGGGTTTTGCGACACGAACTCGTCCCATCCACCACTCAGCGCTGGCGTCCACCATGGTCGTTCGCGCTGTTTGAGAAGACGGTGACCTGCGGGGCGGGTGGGTCAATTTGCACCAGGCGCACGCGGTCTACCCTTACGCCGCCTGTCGTGCCGCGGTCCCGCCGGGTTGAGGCGCAGGCCGGTCAACGTGCCTTTCCAGGCCGGGTTATCGCCGAAGTAGAACTGGTACGTCTTCAATTCGCCTGTCGCCTCGCCTTTTATCGTCACCGACTTGTCGTCGCTGAAGTTGGGTGATTGCTCGGTTGCGAAGTAGACCTTTATAGTGGGGTCGGCCACGGGAAGCCCGGTCACCATCTCCACTTCGATGGCGTTATAGCTGTAATCGAGCGGCACATCAAGCTGCGGGCTGTCCAGATGAGGGTTGTTGCCCGCGAGAGGGTAATACCAGCCCGGCCCGCCTGAATTGCCGGCTGCCAGGTCTGTTCGGGTCCAACCCGCCTGCCCGCTGGCGAAGCCCCAGGTGGTACGACTATCCACCTTATAATGTATGAAGCTTGTACCCGGCGCTATCGAATAGCTGCTGTTGTTGATGTGCCCGCAGTTGGCCATGTTGCCCGTGCAGTCACTGTCGTCCATCTCGCTGGCCCGGTAGGTGCCATCCTCGAGCACCTGCTCGACCATTGCCACGCGGCCCACCTGTGCATCAGCTCCCAGCACGCCCGGCTGGAAGACGGCGATATCACCGCGTCGTGGGTACTCGGTCACAGGGAAGCCCGCCGCGATAGCGTTTTTAGCCCAGCTCGCAGCCACGCCCAGATCGGCAGGCAAGTCGGGCCTGTTCTGCCAGGCCCAGTAGGTTGATTGTCCGTACGGGTAGGGGTTTCCGGCCTGTGCACCGGCAGCGTTGGCAACGGACTGGAAGCTTGCCAGCGCGAGCGCAATGCCCCAGCAGACAAGCAGTATCTTGCTCAATTTGGTCCTTTTAGTCTCTTTCATTCTCTCTCGCTCCTGACTTCTACGCTCTAAAACGCTCATCACTCTCGGGCACTTGTTTAGAACATCGGTTCTGTAATATATATTATGTCACGTACAGGCATGTGTCAATATGGTTTTCCACATATTTTAGAACAGATTTTCCACTTTGTGGTATGATTGGAAGGAGAAAGGGGCTGTTTTCCACTTATCCACAGTTGCGTGCAAAACCCCTGGATTGGTACAATTACATGGTATTTTTGCGGAAGGCGTTTTGGAAAATGTGCGAGTTAGCAGAAAAAGAGTTATGCGCCTTCTGCCTATGAAAGAGAGATAGAAACAATTGGCAGAAATCACATGGCTGGGACACGCCTGCTTCCGCATCAAGAGCAAAGACGCCACGATCATCACCGATCCGTACGATAGAAGCCTGGGTTTGGGAACACTCAACCAGAAAGCCGATATCGTTACGATCAGCCACGAACACCCCCACCATAACACCCTTACAGGCATCAAGGGCGAGCCGTTCGTTATCCAGGGCCCGGGCGAGTACGAGGTCAAAGGCATCTTCGTTACCGGCGTATGGTCTTTCGCCGACGAGCGAAGGCGGCAAGAAACTGGGACGCAACAATATCTTCCTCTTCCACCTTGACGATCTTGTTGTGTGCCACCTCGGCGCGCTGGGCAACACGCTCAACTCGCACCAACTCGAGGCGCTGGGCGACGTTGACGTGGTAATGGTGCCGGTCGGCGGGCATACCGCTCTCACGGCGAACAAAGCGAGCGAGGTCATCAGCCAGCTGGAGCCGAAAATCGTCATACCGATGCACTACTCCACAGGCCGCGAATCGCTCGACCTCGACACGCTCGACAAGTTCACAAAAGAGATGGGCCTGAAAGATTTGACGCCCCAGGACAAACTGACCATCAAGTCGTCAGACCTGGACGAGACCACCCAGGTAATTGTGTTGGAGGCGAGAACGTGAAAGATGACTGAAGTCGAGGTCTGAGATTCTTAATATAGAGCAACCGTTGGCAGCTCGAAGACCAATTAATTCTCAGTTCTCAATTCTTGAACTTCAGTCCGTTCCCAGGAGGCAGGCATGGAACCAGCAGGAGTAGAGGCAGAGTTTTCGGGTGTGGTTTTGGAGCATCCCAACGTCCATCGGCACACGGCCGGTTATCACCGAGCAATTAGTGCATATTGACCTTCAGGATGAGCGCATCCAGGACGTATTAAATCGTATAATAAGAGCGGTCAAGGCCGAATATCCGGACGCCGAGTTCGTGAGCTATATAGGCACCAACCCGCTGGGCATTTATACAGAGGTATATACGGTACGCAGGAATTCAAGGGTCTCCTCGATATCCTGGATGACAAGTTCGGTAACCTGCATGTTGCGGCGGGCGTGAATATCATTATCGTTCCCGAAGAAAAAGGCGAGAGCGGCGGCAGCGTAAGGGAAAACGTAAAACGGAGGACGTAAAGCGTAAGGTTTCATTGATGCCTTACGTTTTACGTTTTGTGTTTTGACAAAAGGAGGGAGAGAAATGATGGCGAAGTACATATTCGTGACGGGCGGCGTGGCCTCGAGCGTGGGCAAGGGTATCACCGTTGCCTCCATCGGGCGCGTGCTGAAGAGCCGGGGCATCACCGTCTCTCTCCAGAAGCTTGACCCCTATATCAATGTCGACCCCGGCACCATGTCGCCCTACCAGCACGGCGAGGTATTCGTGACCGACGATGGCGCGGAGACCGACCTCGACCTGGGCCACTACGAGCGCTTCATTGACGAAAACCTCACCCAGGCATCAAACGTCACCACCGGCCGCATCTACCGGTCGGTGATCGAGCGCGAGCGGCGCGGCGATTTCCTGGGCGGCACCATCCAGGTCATCCCCCATATCACCAACGAGATCAAGTCGCGCATCGCCGCCGTGGCCCGCACAGGCGCTCCCGACGTGGTGATAGTCGAAGTCGGCGGCACGGTGGGCGACATCGAGGGCCTGCCGTTCCTCGAAGCCATCCGCCAGATGCGCCGCGACGCCGGGCGCGAAAACGTCCTCTATATCCACCTGACCCTCCTGCCGTAAATCGCCGCCACCAGCGAGCTGAAGACCAAGCCGACCCAGCACTGCGTCAAAGAGCTGCGCTCTATCGGCATCAACCCCGACGTTATCCTCTGCCGCTCCGATTCGCCGGTAGAGGAAGACATCATCGCCAAGATCGCCATCTTCTGCGACGTGGAGCCGCGCGCGGTGATCCCCTTGCCCACCGTGCCCAATATCTACCAAGTGCCGCTGCTTGCTCGAAGACGCGCGGGCTGGGCGAATATATCGTCGAGAAGCTGAACCTGGGCGGCCACGCGCCCGACCTGCTCAGGCTGGCGAGCAGACCGTGGCGCGCATGGACCAGGCTCGCGAGACCGTCACAGTCGCCCTCTGCGGCAAATATACCGAGCTGCACGACGCCTATCTGAGCGTGGCCGAGGCGTTGCAGCACGCCGGCGCGTACAACAACTCCAGAGTCGAGATCCGCTGGGTCAACACCGAGGCATTGGAGCAAGGCGACCCCGAAGAGATGCTGACGGGCGTCGGACGGCATCCTCGTGCCGGGCGGCTTCGGCGACCGGGGCGTGCACGGCAAGATCCTGGCCGCGCAATACGCCCGCGAGCATCAACATCCCCTACCTGGGCCTCTGCTATGGGATGCAGATGGCGGTGATCGAGTTCGCCCGCAGCGTGCTCGGCCTGCCGGACGCCATCTCCACCGAGATCGACCAGCGCTGCTCGGACCCCGTGATCGACATCATGCCCGACCAGCGCGACATCGCCGACATGGGCGGCACGATGCGCCTGGGCCTCTATCCTTGCAACCTGGTGCCGGGCACCAAAGCCGCCAGGGCCTATGGCGAATCGGTCGTCTACGAGCGCCACCGCCATCGCTTCGAGTTCAATAACGCTTACCGCGAGCGCATGCACGAAGCGGGCCTGATCGTCTCCGGCCTCTCGCCCGACGGCAGGCTTGTCGAGATCATCGAGCTACGCAACCACCCCTGGTTCGTGGCCTCGCAGTTCCACCCCGAGCTGAAGAGCCGCCCCACGCGCCCCCACCCCCTCTTCCGCGATTTCGTCAAAGCGGTGAAAGCTTACAGTAACAACCATCAGGAAGCTATACAGTACGAAGAAGCTGCGAGTTCAGAGGAAGTGGCGGGGAGTATATTCCGCGAATAGGATGACAGGACCAGGGTTGGCCTGCTTCGCCGGCCTCTGCGCGCTGGCCGTGCTTGTCATGTCGGCATGCGACACAGGCTCAAGCACGCCTTTGCCGGCAGGCGGGCCCGCACAGAGCCTAGCGCTCACCAGCCCTGCCTTCGCTGCCCAGCAGCCCATACCGAAGAAGTACAGCTGTGATGGGCAAAGCCTCTCGCCTCCTCTGCAATGGAGCGCGCCGCCAGTCGGCACCAGGAGCTTCGCCCTCATAATGGACGACCCCGACGCGCCCGGAGGCACCTTCGTTCACTGGGTGCTCTATAACCTGCCGCCCACCACGCTGTCGCTGCCCGAAAACGTGTCCACAGATGCCACTTTGCCCGACGGCAGCAAGCAGGGTCGCAACGGCTCCGGCAAGATCGGCTACACCGGCCCCTGCCCTCCCAACGGCACGCACCACTACCACATCAAGATCTACGCTCTCGATACCGACCCTGGCCTGGCTCCCGGAGCTGACAAAAGCCAGGTCGAAAGTGCGATGGGCAAGCACGTACTTGCGTACGGCGAGTTGGTGGGCACCTACAGCAAATAGCGCTATATGCTATGCCTCGCCCATCATCAACCCTTCGATGGTGTGGCCCTGATGGATAGGTTCCAACTCGTCGACAAGCCTGTAAGTGAGATGCTGGAGTAAATACTCGGGCAGTGTCTCATAAAAGCGCCTTGTGATCTGCAGGTCATGACGTTCGGAGTTGCGAGCGTCCGGCGCGTCAGCGCCGAGCACGAGAACAGGGCGCGATTTATCAGAGCGGTTGGCTGTGCCCCGGTGGATGGTAAGGGCAGAGCGTACGGAGATGTCGCCCATCCTGGGCATCTTCTGCTGGGCGCGTTCCTCGTAGCGCGGATAGAAGGACTTCGGCGGGAACATGCCGTGTTCAAATTCCGGCGACTCGTCCCACTGGGTGCCTGGCGCAATCTCAAACGGGCCCATATCCTCTGTAACGTCCACTCCCGTTATGTTGAAAGCGAGCGAGTTCAATCGCCTCCCGAGCACAGTCTCTTTGGGGGACGGGAAGTCGCGGTGCCACGGCTGATGGACCGCCCCCGGGTTCGGCACGTCGAAGCCTATCTCCACGATCTTGTAGCTTGGGCCGAGAATCGCCTCGTTTACAGCAATTACCCATGGGTGCATCGCCATGTCTACGAAACCGCTGATGTCCTCGGGGTGGATCTCCACATAGTGCCGCTTGGGACCGCGGCCCACCGCACCGCCTGGGCGTTTCAGAGCTTCGGCGAGGGGGCGGAAAGCATCAGCACGTTCAGCCGCGACATAATCGTTGTGCCCGGCGAATAGGCAAACAGTTTTCGCACTCCAATTTTCGAGTCTCATAAATCACCGGAGACTACACCAGGCGTAGCGCACAGCATATTACCCAGCCCGCTAACGTCCATAACCGATCCGCTGCTGATACCGTTGGCGAATTCACAGCAACTCGCAATCGAGGCTCATTGCTGGCACTGGTTGACTACATGGGATTATTTTGATAAATAATTCTGCTTATTAGTGAAGGTACTCTTAATTTTATTATGATGTTGGTTTGAGCGGGTTTGAGGGTTCGTAGGTTGCAAATATTACGCCTGTCGTTGTAATTTTTGCAGTCTACCGGTTTAAAGCGTTCCGGTTGTGTGCCTTCGGCGAATAATTTTTTGCCGGTGCCGATAGTAACGGGAAATGTCCAGATGTGCATTCGATCTATTAGATTGTGTTTAAGAAGCGTTTGTATAAGATTGCCACTACCATACACCCACAGGTCAGGACCGTCTGAATTTTTAAGCTTTTTTATTTCTGCCACAACGTCTCCTGTAATAAGCACAGAATTGTTCCAAGAGAGTTCAAAAGGTTTATGTGAGACAACATACTTTTTCGCACTATTGAATGGCTTTGCCACACTCGGTACTTCTTTGTGATTCGGCCAGTAAGCAGCAAAAATATCATATGTGCGTCTTCCTAAGAGCAGCTCAAAAGGAGCAGCCATAAATCTGTCCATTATATTGTCCGCTACTTATCTTCATCCCAGCCAACCTGCCAACCTCCGTATTTAAATCCATTTGAAGGTATCTTCCTCCGGTAACCACCTGGAGCTTGCATAACGCCGTCAAGGGTAATGAATGTAGTAGTGATGATTTTCCTCATTTAAGATTTCTCCCTCATCAGTAATTTATTGTAGTACATTAGATTTTGAGCAACGGTTCAGACATGAGGTAGAGAGAATGTCGTAGGGGCACGGCGCTGGCGAACCCTCGCTCAGTTACCCGCTTCGGCGTGGACTGGCTTAATTGCCAGCGGTATCTGTACAGGTTAATTTATGATATGATCCGTATGCCATCCCTGTCGGGCTAAGCTCAGAAGGAATATGAAATGAAATATGCCTTGTATATGCCTAATTTTGGCACATCCTCTGACCCGAAATTGGTAGCTGATTTGGCGCGCGAGGCTGAGGAAGCAGGGTGGGATGGTTTTTTCCTGTCGGACAACATTCTCTGGACAGATCCGCAAAACCAGCCGGTTGGTGACCCGTGGGTTATGCTAGCGGCGATTGCGTTGGCTACCAGCCGTGTCAGGCTCGGCACAATGATCACACCGCTGCCGCGCCGCCGACCGTGGACCGTGGCGCGGCAGGCGACCACGATCGACCATCTTTCTAACGGGCGACTGATCCTGAGCGTAGGCATCGGCGGCGACTGGCATGGCGACTTCAGCGCGTTTGGCGAACCAGCCGACGATAAAACCCACGGCGAATTGCTGGACGAAGCGCTAGCTATCATCGCTGGACTTTGGCGCGGCGAGCCGTTCAGCTTTGACGGCGCGCACTATCAAGTGAAGAACGCCCAGTTTTTGCCGCGCCCAGTTCAGCAGCCACGCATCCCAATCTGGGTCGGTGGGGTCTGGCCGCACAAAAAGCCGTTTCGCCGCAGCGCAGGCTGGGATGGGGTCGCAGCTGAGGGTGGCGTGAAATATCTCACCCCGCAGGACTACCGCGAGATTTTGCCTTATATCTCGAAACTGCGCGACGCCGATAAGCCGTTCGATGTGAGTGCGGTTGGCGAAACAAGCGGGAACGATCCGGCTTCCGCCGCTAAAGTAGCGGCCTATGCCGAGGCTGGCGTTACCTGGTGGCTGGAATGGATCAACGGCGGGCGCGACTTGCTGGCGCAGATGCGCCAACGTATACGGCAGGGGCCGCCAGGCAGCTAGTGTTAAGGATAAGCCACGCTCCGGGCATAAAGCGCTCGGATTGTTGGCGCCCGAGGGTATTGGCTCTGTAAAGCGCTGTAGAGCCGGTCGGGCCAGGTGGCAAAAACGGTGTTTGCCAGCCGAACATTTGAGCAAGGCGTGTTAGCGGAAAATGTCCAAGTGCAGCGCCAGCACAGCCGCGTTTACGCGAATTATGACAAAGATCACTGACCTCGCAAAACAATACCGCTGAATAGGAGTTCGCCAGCGGTGTCATTACAGGCCGAGCAGCCCATCCCGTAGGCGCTCCAAATCGGCCTCAGTTGTGAAAAAGCCCGTCGCCACCCGAAGCCAGTTGTAGTGCGGGATCGAGCGGATAATAATACCTTGTTCGCTTAGCTTTGTGGCCGTGGCCTGCGCCTCCAGCCCCGCCACACTGAAGGCCGTAAGCGATCCCTGCTGGGCCGGCGTGTGCAAGGTGACACCGGGCAGCTCGCTCAGCAGCGCCCGGCAACGCGCAGTCATGTCAGCCGTTCTTGCAAACATCCACGACCAGCCGATATCCTCTTCCAGCCAGCGTAAACTCTCCCGCATCCCATACAGCGCAGGCCAGTACAGGCTGCTCTGCTCATAGCGCCGGGCGTCGGGCGCGGGCAGAAAGTTACCCGTCAGGTCCACTGCTTCAAAGTCGCGTAGCGCGAAACCGCCGATATAGGTTGGGGCTAACGCGCTGAGGCAGGCCTTGCGGACATACAGGGCCCCCACGCCTTCAGGCCCACACAGCCACTTCTGCCCTGGCACGGCGTAGAAGTCGATGTCCAGCGCATGCACATCTACCGGTATCGCGCCCGCCGACTGCGCGCCGTCCACGGCGACCAGCGCTCCTTGCCGGTGGGCCGCCGCGGCGATGGCCTGTATGGGCAGCACCGCTCCCGTGGTGAAGGTAACGTGCGATATCACGACCAGACGCGTGCGTGGTGAGAGCGCGCCAATGATCTCCGCCGCGACCGTGTCGGCATCATCGCCACTCGTATCAACTATGCGTAAGCCCAACCCAAACCGGCGCGCCACCGCGTAGGCCGGCAATAGACCCGCATCGTGCTCATGAGTGGTTACCACGATTTCATCGCCGGGCTGCCAATTCAGACCCCAGATAGCGATGTTCATACCCTCGGTGGTGTGATGAGTGATCGCCACTTCGCCCACATCGGCACCCAATAGACGAGCAAAGCGTGCCCGCACATCGTCGAGCAGGGGAAAGTAATCCTCCATATAGACGCTGTAGCTGGCCCTGCCGTCCAATAGCTGGCGTTCGTTCGCGGCGGTGATCGCTGCGGCGGTCCGGCGCGGCAGCGGTCCCGCCGTGCCTGTATTCAGATATACCAGCCGCTCTAGCACAGGTAGTTCCTGTCGGATCGCCTCAATCTGTGGTTCGGTTCTCGTTTCCAACTTCGCCTCTCCCTTCGAATTAGTCGTTTGCTCGGTGATGCTGACCAGTGACTAGGGGCTAGGGGCTAGTGACCGCGCATGCCTGGTCACTAGCCCCTAGTCCCTAGTCACTGGTCACCGGTCACTGGTCTGTAGTCGAGCCGAGCAGACTGGAGACGCCCGACGCTCTCGCGCAGGCCACCGGGCCGGTTGCGCGCTAACCAGATCCGCTCGTACTCGCAGATTATGTCGCGGAGGTCGTCGTCCAGCGCCTGTTTGGTGGCGGCCGGATCGGCGCGCTCCCTATCGTCGTAGATAAGCTGGCCGCGGCGGCAGGCGTGGCGCAGCATACGGGCGGTGTTCTCGAACTCGGCAAGGATCAGGGCCGCGTCGGGGCGCTGCATGCGCGCCGTGGCGATGGGCGCCATGGCCTTGTCTATGGCAGCGAGCGGGGAAGCGTAATCGACCGTCCCGCCCGTTCGCGTCGCCATCTCCTGGGCGAAATCGCGTTGCAACGTCCAGAAAAGTAGGGACGAGTTGGGCATCAGGACGCCTGCCGACTTGTAGACGTTGCCCAGGTCGTAGGCGACGCGGCCCATGGCGCCGGTCGGGTCGCGGAAGGCATGCAGGCTAACGACAGCCGGCACGTCCATCGTCCGGTTTGCCTCGAGCGCCCACGAGTAGGCGGCACCGGCAGCAAAGCCCAGGAAGCTGATCGGGAGCACCTGCCAGTGGCCCATGTCGCCCCAGTCGGTGTTCAGATAGCCGACGGCGCCGTTCTTCAGCCCGCTCTCGGCGGCGTTGCGCAGGTTGCCGATGGCGTTGTCGGTGCGCCCGGCGATAGAGCACCAGGACGAGGTGCCGGGGCAGACGTAGAAGGCGATGCCCGAGCGCGGCGAACTGCTCGCCGTGCTCCTCGAACGGGTGGTCGGCCTCGTAGCCCCACTCCAGCGCGATGCTTCCCTGGGCAGCTCGGGGACCAGGTCGGGGTGCTGCACGATGATGTCGCCCCAGAACTGCATGGTGTAGCCGCGCTCCGCGACTTCGTTGTGGACCTGTAGCAGATAGTCGAGGTAGACGCGCTCGGTGCCGCGACGCTCGCACTCGTCCTTGCTGCGGCCCTGCCCCAGGTCGAAGGTTTCGTCGCAGCCGACGTTGAACTGCTTGCTGCTGAAATGCGGCAGCAACTCGTCGAACAGGCTGCGCACGAGCTGCAGGCTGCCGGGATCGCAGCGGGCAGAGGCTGAACGGCCCGTGCATCTTACCTCCCCATGGCACCGAAACTCTTCGTGGGTTTCGGCCAGCGACCGCATAGCGGGGCATGGTTCAGCCAGCGCTCCATATGGCCGAAGGTGTTCTGATTGGGCACCAGCTCGATATAGCGCTCGCGGCAGAAGGCGTCGAGTGCCAGGATCTCGTCGCCGGTCACCGGCGAAGCCTCGGCCCAGACGTCGGGGTGCCGGCGATAGGCGAAGGTGTGCTCGGTGTAGAGCTGCAGCTGGTTGATTTTCCAGCCGGCCAGCATATCGACCAGGCTGTAAAGCGTGTCCATCTGCGGCACTTTGTCGCGGCTGATGTCTAGCATGACCCCACGGGCCGGAAAATCGGGCCGGTCCGCTATCTGCACGGCAGGCAGCGTCCGGCCATATTGTGCCACAAGCTGTACCAGCGTGCAGGTACCGTAGAAAATTCCGGACGGCTCCGGCGCCTCGATCAGTATCTGCTCGGGCGAAATGGTCAGCCTGTAGCCCTGCTCGTGGTCGGCGGTGCCCGGCGCCAGACGCAACACCGCGCCGATCTCTTCGGCCGGGCCCAGCGGCGTTGCGGCTATCTCCCAATCCAGACCGGCCAACTTGCCCAGTTGGGCTTGCAGTCGCCGTCCGGCGGGCATTAGCTCCTGCGCCATAGCGCCTTCCAGTATAACGCGCCGGCGAGGCCGTAAGACATGCTGCCCAGCCGAGCGAGTGAGCGAGCGCGGATAGGGGAGTAAAATCGGATTATCGTTTTCGGCCATCGTTCATGCTCCTTGTGCCTGCAGTGGCTGCTGCGGGCGCGAGGCCGCAGCGCCCGCAATGTACCCTCACTCATCTTCTGGGAACTTTCCGGCCACCGTTGGCCCTGCTTTCAGACCAGTCGAGTTCAGGGCCAGTCGAGTTCAGGGCGTAAATAATTTCCAATGGCCTTCGGAGACCACTTCGGCGGTCCCGTTGGTCACTTTGAGGGCGGTCTGATCATCAATCGCGTACCCCGGCACCCGCATACCGGCGGCCCATTTTTCTGCGTTAGCCATGGTATTTTCCGGCAAAGCCTCGTGATCCAGGTGCGGATAGATAGCAAAATCAACCAGTCCCAGCGTTCTATCACTGTCGCTGTCGCTGTCGCCACCGGTACCGGTACTGGTTGGCGGCTTCCAGCGGACGAAGTCCTCCCCGATGTTGGGGGCCATCACCAGGCTCCCGGCGCTCAGTCCCACATAGACCATCTCGCGCAGCGACGGCCCAGTCAAGAGGTCCGCAAGGCCGGACTGCTGCATCCAGTAGCATAGATACAGGGGATCGCCACCTCCCACCAGCAGGGCGTCAGCGGCTTGGAGTTTCGGCAGCCAGTCTTCTTGCCGGATAGTGGGCAGGGCAGTAAGCTCAAGCACTCCGAACTCTTTCCAGGGCAGTTCTATAAAATCTTGTGTAGCCCGCCAGACCAGGAAGGGTCCGAGCGGGTGCGCCGCTGTTGGAATGAACAACGCAATGGATTGCGCATCGCGCATCGCCTACTCCGTCTGTTGTTGGGTTCTAGCCATAGCCTATTCGGTTGGAAATGTGCAAAGTCGTGCTAAGAAAGTGAGAGTTTTCACCTCATCGTAGCACAAATCTGTTGGCGGCGGCACTGCCTGGCCGCTTCGAGCTCATCAGATGCCTTCCCTTGATCGTCATCTGCCAGCGTGCGGTGGCGCTGCGGGTAGCTGCACCGTGACGCGGAGCCCCCCAGCGGCCCGTGGGGTGAGAGTGAGGGTCCCGTCGTGTGCCTGGGTGATGCTTTTGACGATTGCCAGGCCGAGGCCGACACCTGCCGGGTACCCGCTTGCGGGTGTGGTGCGTATTCGCTTGGTGCCGCGTTGAAACGGCTCGACAAGCGTGGAAACTAAATGTGGGGTGAGCTTCTCACCGGTGTTCTCGACAGTGAGCACCACACGCTTGGGGTGAATGCTGGTCGTGACCCACACGGTGCCATGTAGGCAGATTGTGGACGATCGCGTTCTGCACGAGGTTCGTGGTCATCTGCAGCAGTAGCGCGTGCGAGCCGATGGTGGGGGTTATGTCGCCGGAGGTCTCGATGGTGAGGCCGCGTTTTTCTGCGAGAGGGAGGAGCGTTTCAGTGGCTTCTTCCGCTATGAGGGACAGGTCGACGTGTTCTCGGGTGAAGGACCGTTGGTCGGCGCGGCTGAGCAGGAGCAATGCTTCAGTGAGGTCGATCGCTCGGGTGTTGACGGCGTGGAGGCGCTCGACGAGTTCGCCGGTGTCACGGTTCGGATCGTTGCGGGCCACGTCAAGAAGTGTCTGCGTGATCGCCAGCGGGGTGCGCAGCTCGTGGGAGGCGTTGGCTGCGAATCTCTGCTGTTCGGCGACATGGGCTTCGAGCCGTGCGAGCATGGCATCAAAGCTGTCGGCGAGTTCGCGGAACTCGTCCTGACGGCCTTCCAACTCGATCCGGTGGGAAAGCGATCCGTTCGCGGCCATGCGTGTGGCGTCTGTGATGCGAGTCAGGGGGCGAGCATGCGGCCGGCGAGAAGCCACCCTCCCAGGAGACCGAACACCAGCAAGAACGCCACCATTGCGGCTGCCCTCGGAGCGAAAGCGTCCAGGAGGTCGGAACGGTTGGGAACGAACCCGAGTGCGATGATCGGACGGTCGGGTACGTAACGCAGCAGGAACACCCACACGACGGCGAGTAGCAAGGCACCTGCGAGCATGAGGAAGCCGGCGTAGCTGAGGGTGAGTTTGAGGCGAACACTCAAACCAGGGGCTCTATCCACGGTCTCCTTCCTCACGCCCGGTGTCTGGTTGAGTGTCGATGCGGTACCCGACGCCGGCCACGGTGGCGATGATCCAGGGTTCGCCGAGCCGTTTGCGCAGTCCCGAGACCGTGATGCGCACGGCGTTGGTGAACGGGTCTGCGTTCTCATCCCATGCCCGTTCCAGTAGCTCCTCGGCGCTGACGACTCCGCCTTCGGCAGCGCCGAGGACTTCGAGCACTGCGAACTGCTTCCGGGTGAGCGCGACGTAGCGGCCGTCGCGGTAGACCTCGCGGCGGAACGGATCCAGACGCAGGCCTGCGATCTCTCGCACGGGCGGCCTGTTGTGGGCCCGCCTGCGGTCGAGTGCTCTGAGACGGAGCACGAGTTCCTGGAGTGCGAACGGCTTCGTGAGGTAGTCGTCGGCGCCGAGCTCGAACCCGGTGGCCTTGTCATCGAGCCGGTTGGCAGCGGTGAGCATGAGGATAGGCATGCCGCTGCCGGAGGCGACGATGCGTTTGGCGATCTCGTCGCCGGAGGGGCCGGGGATATCGCGGTCGAGGACGGCGATGTCGTAGGCGTTGATGCTCAGCAGCTCCAGAGCGGTGTCGCCGTCACCGGCGATGTCGGCGGCGATCGCTGCCAGGCGTAGGCCATCGCGGATGGCTTCTGCCATATAGGGTTCGTCCTCGACGATCAACACACGCATACTCTCGATTATACCAGCGGGTAGCATATCGTCGGCATATCGAAAACCACATACGTGCCGGCAACACCACGCGGCCCAGACTGGAGGCAGGACATGAGCGAACCAGTTTGAAAGGAAGAAAGCAGCATGGATAGGTTGAAGATCGGAATTATATTCGGTGGCTGTTCCGAAGAACATCCCATCTCCGTTAAATCTGCGCAAGAGGTCGCAAAAAACCTGGATATCGAAAAGTATGAACCGTTCTATATCGGGATTACGAAGAGCGGCGCTTGGAAGCTTTGTGACGGCCCTGATGCAAATTGGGAAAACGGCAGTTGCCGTCCGGCTGCGCTGTCACCGGACAGAAGCGTCCACGGATTGCTTGTTCTGGAGCAGGGACAATACGAAACGATCCGTTTGGATATGGTGTTTCCCGTTCTGCATGGCAAACTTGGCGAGGATGGCGCGATGCAAGGTTTGTTGGAGCTTTCCGGCATCCCCTATGTGGGCTGCGATGTCCAAAGTTCTGCTCTGTGTATGGACAAATCCCTTGCTTACATCGTCGCTAGAAGCGCGGGAATTGCTACGCCGAATTTCTGGACTGTCGCGGCGAACGAGAATATTGATCCCGACCGGCTTACTTATCCCGTCTTTGTGAAGCCGGCCCGTTCGGGTTCATCTTTCGGCGTCAGTAAAGTATCTCGAAAAGAAGAATTGCTCAGTGCGGTGGAAACCGCAAGACAGTATGACTCGAAGGTGTTGATTGAAGAGGCTGTCGTCGGCAGCGAGGTGGGGTGTGCGATATTGGGGAACGATAGGGATTTGATTGCAGGCGAGGTAGATCGAATCTCTCTATCTCATGGTTTTTTCAGAATCCATCAGGAGAGTGAGCCTGAAAGCGGTTCCGAAAACTCAACAGCAATCGTTCCCGCTGACATTTCGGCAGAGGCGCGCTTGCTCGTTCAGGAGACAGCAAAGGCCCTATATCGCGCCCTGGGATGCAGGGGACTTTCGCGGGTTGATATGTTCCTGAAGGAAGATGGAAAAGTGATCCTTAACGAGGTTAATACTTTGCCTGGTATGACCTCATACAGCCGTTATCCGAGAATGATGGCAGCCGCAGGGTTGCCGTTGGCCGAAGTGATCGACCGGATTGTGTCGTTGACATTGACAGGAAACCGGCGATGAAAGATGATTTTGTCTTTGTAGACGAGTTTGTATCCGGAATACGTTGGGATGCTAAGTACGCCACATGGGATAACTTTACCGGCAAACCGGTGGACGGATATGTGGCAAATCGAATTGTCGGTACGAGGGCTTTGTGCGCAGCCCTGGAAAGAGCGCGAGAAAAGGCCGCATCCCTTGGCTTTGGCTTGCTTCTTTGGGATGGTTATCGCCCTCAACGCGCCGTAGATTGCTTTCTGCGCTGGTCAAAACAGCCGGAGGATGGCCGGACGAAACTAAGACACTATCCGAATATTGACAGATCCGAGATGTTTGAAAAAGGATATGTGGCCGCTAAGTCGGGCCACAGTCGGGGCAGCACAGTTGACTTGACGCTTTATCATCTGGCTACCGGTGAACTTGCTCCAATGGGCGGTGACTTTGATTTGATGGATCCAATCTCACATCATGGAGCAAAAGGAATCACGCAAGTCGAAGCGAGAAACCGTCAATACCTTTGTTCTATCATGGAGGACTGCGGTTTTAATTCATACGATTGCGAGTGGTGGCATTACACACTGAAACACGAACCTTATCCGGACACATATTTTGACTTACCCATCACATATAACTGGTGAGCTCCGCCACTATGGTGCCGAGGGCCAGGCCGTGCGAGGCCTTGACCAGCAGCACGTCGCCTGGGCCCAGGTTGGCGCGTAGTACCTCGACAGCCTCTTCCTTCGTATCGAAGTGGCAAACGGTGCGGGCGCCCGCCGCCCTGGCCGCCGCTGCGATCTGCACGCCGCGCGGCCCGACCGTGAACAGCGCATCGACGATGCGGGCGGCGTGCTCGCCGACGGAGCGATGCCCGTCCGTCTCCGCCGAGCCCAGCTCCAGCATGTCGCCGAGCAGGGCGTAGCGGTGGCCCGTCATCTCGCGCAACACGTCCAGTGCCGCCATCATCGAGGCCGGGTTGGCATTGTAGGAATCGTCCAGGATCGTGGCGCCGCCGGCTGCCATCTTCGCCTGGAGCCGAGGCTTAACCTGAGCACAGGTCAGCGCTTGGGCCGCCTCCTCGACGCTGGCGCCGTCCGCCACCGCGACGGCGAGCGCGGCGAGCGCGTTGGGCACGAGGTCGGCACCGGGCAGCGGACTCCTTACCCGAAGGCTGCGGTCGAGGCAGCCAAGCGTGAACTCCACGCCGGCCAGACCGTGGCTCTGGATCTCGGACGCGCGAAAGTCCGCCTGCGAGTGCGTCCCGACTCCGAAGGTCAGCACCCGCGCTCGCGTCTTCGGCGACATGGCTGCCACCATGGGGTCGTCCGCGTTGAGGATGGCGCAGCCCGTGGCGGGGAGATCCTGCACGGCCTCTGACTTTGCCTCCGCGATCGCCTGCATGCTGCCGAGGCGTTCGAGGTGCGTCGGGCCGACGTTGAGCACGACGCCGATCTGCGGCTGCGCAATTTGGCAGAGGCGGCGGATTTCACCTAGCTCGAACATGCCGACCTCCACCACGGCCCGGTCATATGCTCGTGATCTTCCGGTTGGCCGGAGGACGAAGGACGGAGCGGTGGTGCGCTCTGGGCCGCGAGCTCGCCGTCCGCTCAATGAGCTGTGATCTTCCGAGAGAGTTGCGCCCGCATAGGTTGGGTCCAACTGGAGCAGGGTCATGGCCAGACCGATCTCATCGTTGAAGTTCATGGGGCTCTTGAGCACAGTGTGGCCGCAGCCCTGCAGCACGGCCGCCGTCAGATCCTTCGTCGTCGTCTTGCCGACGTTGCCGGCGATGGCGATAGCACGAACGTCGAAGCGCGATCGCCAGGCGCGGGCTAGCTCGCCGATGGCGTGCTTCGTATCGTCAACCAGGAAGGCCCAGACGTGGTCCGGCAGCAGGACTTCCTCATTGTGGACGATGACGCCCGTCGCGCCGTGTGCCACAGCATCGCTGATGAAGTCGTGGCCGTCTCGCACCTCGAGCGCATAACCGGTTGGGGTGGTGAGTGCGACGAAGAGTTCGCCCGGCTTCGCCACGCGGGAGTTGTTGGTTACACCGGTGAACTCGCCGGCGGCGCCGGGACGCTCCCCTTTCAGGCAGTCGCTCAGCGCATTGCGTACGTCGTCGATTGTGAACACATCGTCCTCCCAGCGGGTCGATGAGCGAAGTAGTTCGCTTCGCTCATCTATTGGCTGATCCGATTTTCACCAGCATGATGAAGGCGGGATCCTCGACCGGCGCAAAGCCCGACTATGATCCGGGCGAGGCGATGGTCGAGTCGAGCGCATAACCGGTTGGGATTGAGATGAGCGTCGTACCGGTCTTGCCACCGACATGATACGAGCTGGCGCATATCGTCAAGATATCGAAAACCACATACGTGCCGGCAACACCATGCTGCCTAGACTGGAGGCATGACCTACAGCGAACCAGCACGAACAGCGGCCCGCAAAATGGGAATTACAATTTATGGATGCGGACAGGACGAGGCCGTTCTGTTCCGAGAGGTGGCGCCTCGCTTTGGCGTTACGCCAACTATCACTGATGCAGCGGTATCTGAAGCTAATATTGGACTGGCATTTGGAAATCGATGCATCAGCGTCAGTCATAAAACTCAAGTCACAGATTGCATTCTTCTCGCCCTTAGCCAGGCCGGCGTCATGTATATCTCCACAAGAAGCATTGGATATAACCATATCAATGTGAAATACGCAGAGAGCGTTGGCATTTCCGTTGAAAATATCGCATATTCACCCGATAGCGTGGCTGATTACACACTAATGCTGATGCTGATGGCGGTGCGCAATGCAAAATCCATTATCAGCCGTGTAGATGTGCATGACTTCAGATTGAATGATGTACGCGGGAAAGAATTACGCGATATGACCATTGGGGTAATTGGAACAGGACGCATTGGCGCAGCAGTTATAGACAGGCTGCGGGGTTTTGGCTGCCGTATATTAGCCTGTGACCATCGTCCCAAAACCATGAGCGAAGCGAACTCCGATTACGTTCCTCTTGATGAATTGTTACAGCAGAGCGATATTGTAACGCTCCATACACCACTTAACGCGGAGACACACCATCTCTTAAATCGTCAACGTATCGAGCAACTGAAGCGCGGCGCGTTTATTATCAATACTGGACGCGGTTCACTTCTTGATACCGCGGCGCTTATTTTGGCGTTGGAAAGCGGCAAACTAGGCGGCGCGGCGTTGGATGTCCTCGAAGGAGAGGAGGGAATATTCTACGCGGACTGCAGAAACAAACCCATTGAAAACAAATCGTTGTTGCAGTTAGCAAAATACCCGAATGTGCTTATTACTCCGCACACCGCCTATTACACAGAACACGCCCTGAGCGATACTGTTGAAAATAGTATTATCAATTGCCTGAAATTTGATACGGCGGCGAGCAGCAAGGCACCTGCGAGCATGAGGAAGTCGGCAAAGCTGAGATGCAGTGGCTAACAGGTGATCCTGACACTTTCCCCTATCAACAGAGCAGAAGGAGTTGTAACACCACCTGCAAGCAGTCCCATTAACCACCCAATTCGGCACTCCGCGCGCAGCGGCTAGCCCTGCTCCCATCAGCGCTCGGGCCAGGTATATCATCAACCCGCATGTGTGCCGGTGTAAATAGGTGCAGGTTGGTTCAGATATCAACCTGTGCAACTCAAAGTTAGAGGGGGCAGCAACCAATTGCATTGCTGCTCGGCCTACAGGGTATTGAAGTTCCCGAATTGGGCGACAAAGGGGGACACCTCACCTCATGGCCCATCGCCAAGGAGGATGCATAAGACGTGATCAGGAGCCGAGCGCTTTTTGCCCTGAGGCGCAGATGCTCGCAACACCTGTCGAGAAACTAGGTCGTTGTATCGCAGAGATCTACTCAACCCCCGAGCAAACTAGCGGGTTGTCGTATCGATGTGGCACAGGTCTTGCGGGCCCTCTCCGTTGGGTAGTTCTGATACCATGATTCAAATGGAATATCAACAGAAAAAGGAGCTACAGAATGACTGATCGAATTGGCAGCTCAGGTAGCCATGCCAGTTCCGCCGACGCCACCAACGCCGCCGTCGCGCCGCGGCGTGTCTTGTTCTTCGGTTCGATCCTCAAGTTCCTGTTGGTGCATGGCGTCCCCCTTGGCCCCAATCGGCTCGTAACCATTCGCGGGCGGAAAAGCGGTCTGCCTCGCACCACGCCTCTGGCGGTCATCAGGGCCTCAGGCAGGCGTTGGGTCTGGGCACCATGGGGCGAGGTCCAATGGGTGCGCAATCTACGTGCAGCCGGCAGCGCGACCATCACCACGCGCCACCGGACAGAAGAAGTGCGCGCGACCGAGCTGGACCCGGCACAGCGAGTTGAGTTCTTTCGCGACTTTCTTGGCCCTGCGGCGCGAAGCATACCGGGCGGTGCCTTGTTCATTCGCCTTGTCGATGGGGTCGATCTCAACCATCCTGTGGCAGCTGCCAAAGGCCGACGTGTCTTCGAGCTCCACCCAATTCGATGAAGTAGGAGGAACCAATCATGAACTCGCACGTTAGCGCAATCCTGCTTGGCGTCAAGGACATGGAGCGATCGAAGCGCTTCTACGTGGACGGTCTCGGCTGGAAGGTCCAGAGCGACTACAAGATCTCGGTCTTCTTCGTTCCCCACGGCGGCTCGCTCGTCGGCTTCTATGGCCGCGAGGGCTTGGCCGACATGGTGGGGGCCAGCCCCGAGGGCGACGGCAGCGGTTTCAGTGGCGTCGTCTTCAATTACGTCGTGCGCAGCGAAGCACGCGTCGAGGAGATCCTGGACGAGGCCAGGAAGGCAGGCGGGAAGATCCTCAAGCCCGCGGCTAAGCTCCAGTGGGGCGGGTACGGCGGGTCCTTCGCGGACCCTGACGGCTACATCTGGAATATTGGCTACAGCGCAGCAGGTGAGGATCAGGCCTACGCAGAGTAGCACTGCATCTCTCACCGGTTAGCACCAATGTTGAAATGAGCCCCAGATATGCAATATGGCAGGGGATTCCAGCTTTCTCACGACGCCGGCGCTTCTCACATAGCCGAAGGTAGCCGGTCCGCGTGGACCGCAGATTGTCCTCGTGGAGGGTATATGAGCAGTCCGTTGGCTCGCCCGTCGCTGCCGGTTTCGAATGTGGCCCGAAGTGGAAGCTCCGCTGTGAAAAAATCGTATTGCCCCTCCGGGCGAAGGCGCAACCTGGGAAGGCCCCAGTCCGGGGGCATTTGAATTGTCAGGAAATTGCCCTCAAGAGCGACCGCGAAGACCCCCTCGCCCTGCGCTTCATACCGGCCGGCATAGGCAGCGAGCACGGACGAAATCAAGCTCGATCTCCACGTGCATGGTCGTAATCGGTCGTGCCAACGGGGTTTCCGGCCGCAATAGATGCCGGGTAATATCGCTCACGTCTCCCACCAGGTTCGAGAGCGCGACGACGCCGACCTGCTTCTTTGGGTCCCATGCTACGGAGCTGGCAAATCCGAACGTGCCACCGTCGTGGTAAATCAGCCTGTCATCGCCCTTGCTCATCACCAGCCAACCCAATGCTTGCTCGACACTCGGCTCCTGCGTAGGACGGCGCGAGCCCAGCATCGCAGCCATCGTGGGCGCGAGGGGCGAACGTTTGAAGCCCATCGCTAAGGCCAGGAACATCAACAGGTCATTGGCCGTCGAAACGAGGGAACCGGCAGCAGGCATCACGGCGAACATGGGAACGTCGGAGATGGCCACAGCCGGCCGCAGGCTCGCATCGTGGCCGACGGCGAGCTTTGCCTCCAGCCATGGGGAGAGAGTAAGGGCTGTGCTCTTCAGCCTCAGTGGATTGAGGACTTGAGCGCGCAAGAGTTTTTCATAACTTATTCCGGCTCGAAACGAGAGAGCCTCCCCCAGTAGCCAGTAACCGATGTTCGAGTACTCCCAGTCAACACCGATGCGTCGTGGGATCTCTATACGGGCGAGGACCTCATGAAGCGAGGCCGCCCAGGTTTTAACGGCATCAGGATCGGTAAACGTTGCCGGCTCGCCGGTCATGAACGGCAAACCGGCGGTATGGGTGACAAGGTCCAGAAGGGTAATCGAGCGGCCGCTCGGTTCAGGGAGCTCCATGCCTGTGGGGAGATATTTCGCCACCGGGTCCGCAAGGGCGACCTCTCCCCGCTGAACCATATCGGCAAGCAGCAGCGCCGTGAAGACCTTGGTGATTGAACCGATCTCGAAAGCGGTGTCGCCATCTAACGGTCGTAGGTCGCGCTCGCTCCTATGGCCGAATGCGATGACGCTCCGGTAATGCGGCCCCAGCACGCCGACCACGAGGCCGGCGCTGTCGCCCAGGCCACCGATACGCTCCGCAAGGACGCTACGAATGCCTGCGTCCGACAGGCGATCGAGCATGGCCTCTGTTGCACCGGTCTCAATGATCGCGCCGCCATCGCCTTTGACCATAAGCTTTTACCATCCCGATGCCTGCTCCAGAGAATTATATCACTCTGTGTTGCCCAGGCGACGGACATGCCATACGTAAGTGTTCAGATTAGTGGTGGAGAAAAGAGAGTCTACAAATGAAATAGGGGTCGGGGTCAGGGGTCAGGGGTCAGCCGCATTTCGTGGGCGGTTAAGTGCCACAGGACCAGGATGAACCGTTCATCTTTGCAAGAGAGCCGCAAGAAAAGCTGACAAGGGGTGGCAGGAATAAAGTGTTAGACTGTAGAAAAGTTGGGGTAGAGCAGTATGCCTACACCTCACTTATCTACTCTAATGCAGAAAGGCAGGCGGTTATGCAATATGGTTTCGTGATCCCTGGTGGCGACGTGCCTGAAATAGTGGATATAGGCCAGGAAATCGAGGATGCGGGTTGGGATGGCGTGTTCGTGGCCGAAACGCTGTACGGCACGGACGCATGGGTAACGTTGGGCGCTATAGCCGAGCGCACAAAGCGGGTGCGACTGGGCACGCTCCTCACCCCTCCTTCGCGTAGACGACCCTGGAAGCTGGCGAGTGAGGTGGCGACCCTTGATAGGTTGTCCGGCGGGCGGGCCGTGCTGTCGGTGGGCCTTGGGGCGCTCGACACGGGCTTTCCACAGGTGGGCGAAGCAACGGATCGCATGGTGCGGGCCGAGCTGATGGACGAGGGGTTGGAAGTGATAGAGCGGCTGTGGCAAGGAACGCCATTCAAGTACGAGGGGAAGCACTACCAGGTAGATTGGGACAACTCCTGGTCGTACACTCCTCTGCAGAAGCCACGCGTGCCAATATGGGTAGTGGCAGCATGGACCCGCCCGAAGTCACTGGAGCGCGCCCTGCGATGGGATGGTATTCTGCCCGCCAAGATGGGGCCCGAAGGCTTTGGCGAGCTAACGCCCGACGATGTGCGCGAAATAGCCGCGCTCGTTGCCCGTTACAGGAAGGCGGATAGGCCTTTTGACATTGTCGTTGAGGGAGTATCGCCGGGAGACCCAGAAGAAGCCATAGCAAAAGTAGCACCCTTCGCCGAGGCGGGGGCCACCTGGTGGATAGAAAGCATGTGGGAGGCGCCGGGCGGGATGCAGCAGGTGCGCGAGCGGATCAGCCAGGGTCCTCCGGTATCTAATGCCTGAAATGCCTTCTCTTCGTAAAGACCATCGCAATGCCGGCCGTGTCGGCGGCCTCTATGACGGCGTCGTCGTTGACCGAGCCTCCCGGCTGTATCACGGCGGTGACGCCTGCTGCTGCCGCCACCTCAACTCCGTCGGGGAAAGGGAAAAAGGCGTCTGAGGCCATTACTGCGCCCCTGGCGCGGTCGCCTGCCTTTTCGGCTGCAATCTTTACCGAATTGACGCGGCTGGTCTGGCCGCCGCCGATGCCTACGGTGGCCAGCTTACGGGCGAACACGATAGCATTGGAACGGACGTGCCGCACGGCCCTCCAGGCGAAGACGAGGTCGGCTATCTCTTCGAGTGTGGGATGGCGCAGAGTGGCCGGCTCCAGGAGGATTTCGTAATTCACAGCGTCTCGTGTCTGCACGAGGAAGCCGCCGCTCACCTGCCGGAAACTCAGCTTGCTCGCGAAATCGTCATCGCGGCGGCTGACATTGTCGTCAGGCACGGCCAGCAAGCGGAGGTTTTTCTTGCGGGCGAGCCTGTCGATGGCTTCTTCATCGAAGGAGGGAGCTATTAGCAGATCGAAGCGGGTTTTGCCTATCTGCTCGGCCAGCCTACCATCCACGGGCCTGTTGATGCCCACGATCCCTCCGAACGCCGATACAGGATCGGAAGCCAGCGCCATACCGAACACATCCGCCAGGTCGTCGCCGTCGCTCCCGCAAGCCACACCGCAAGGTCCCGCGTGCTTGATAATTGCCACAGCGGGCATTGTATAGTCGCGTACAAGGGCCAGCGCAGCGTCCGCGTCCATCAGATTGTTGTACGACAGCTCGGGCCCCTGCAACTGCTTGAGCGATCCCACCAGGGTTGCACCCGTCACCGGCAAGTTGTCGCTGTAAAGGGCCCCCGATTGGTGAGGGTTCTCGCCATACCTGAGGGCTTGCACCCTATTCAAATCGAGCGTAATCCTATTCGGCAACTCCTCTGAATGCGGAATGGGGAATTCGGAATTCGGAATGCTGCCCGGTTGGTCTTTATTCCGAATTCCGAATTCCCCATTCCGCATTCCGCCCAGGTATTCCGCGATCAGCGCATCATACTCCGACACGTGGCGGAAGGCTTTGGCTGCCAGGGCTTGTCGTGTCTCCTGGCTCAGATCGCCCCGGTCGCGCCACTCGGCCATTACGGCTGCGTAGTCGGCGGGGTCCGAGAGCACTACCACAGAGGTGAAGTTCTTGGCGGCTGCGCGTATCATAGTGGGCCCGCCGATGTCTATCTGCTCGACCGCCTCCTCCAACGTGACACCCTCCTTCGCGATCGTCTTTGCGAAGGGATAGAGGTTGCATGCTACAAGCTCAATTGTGCTGAGGCCGTGCTCCGCAAGCTGGGCCATCTGGTCCGGGTCGTTGCGCTTGACCAGGATGCCCGAATGGACGCCCGGGTGCAGGGTCTTGACGCGCCCGCCCAGGATTTCCGGAAAGCCGGTAAGGTCGCTGATGGAATGGGCGTCCACCCCAACCGACTGCAGGCGCGCTTTGGTGCCGCCCGTTGCGTAGATATTCGCGCCCATCTCACTGAGGGCTTTGCCCAGAATCTCGAGGTTCGTGGGGTCTGATACGCTGATAATCGCGTTGATAGCTCTGTTTGCCTGTTTCTCCTGCATCCGTATGTCTCCTCGGTCGTAGTGTCAGGTTGCATTGTACATTAGATGCGAGGGGTGGGCAATTCGCGCTGGGAAGCGACCGTTTTTCAACGCCAAGACGCCAAGGATTTTACGGTTTGAACCACAAAGGCACAAAGATCACGAAGGTCTTTATTGTTTGAATCACGAAGAGCACGAAGGACACGAAGATCACGAAGGTTTTTATGGGTTTGACCGACGAAGGTCACGAAGTTTTTAATGGGTTTGAATTGGAGAGAGCTCAGAGATCATGGAGAGCACAGAGTTTATTGGGAGTTATTACGTTTTATCCAGGTTGGGTCCGTGACCTTGTCCGTGCTGTTCTTATTTCCCGGTTGATCCTTCTGCTCAGTTCGCAGCGCTACGATAATCTCTGGGTAAGTCTGCGCTCATGAGAAGGTACCCTATGGGCGCGAACTGACCGCGAACTCCATCTGCGGCAAGCAATGAAACAGGGCGGACACACCGGCCCGCCCTTGTAAACCACCTATGACAATCTTACAACTTACTCACGATCATCTTGCTTATCGTTCGCAGAGTGTCGAAGACGCCGACGCCTTTGGAGGCTACGGACTCGTAGGCGGGCACGTGCATCGAGTTGAGGTATTTTTCGAGCACGGGGAGAGGCAAGGCGTCGGGCATGTCGCGCTTGTTGTATTGCATCACCATCGGGAACTCAAGGAAGCGCTTGCCCTGCTGGGTGAGGTTGCGGGCCAACTCCTGAAGGGAGCGGACGTCTTCGCCCAGCTTGGATCGCTGCGAGTTCGCAGTGAAGACCACCCCGTCCGAGCCGTTCAGCACCGCAACCCTGGTCCGCTCGTAGAGTACCTGTCCAGGTACCGTGTAGAGATGGAAGCGCACCTGGTAGCCGTGCACCTTGCCCAGGTCGAGGGGCAAGAAGTCGAAGAAGAGCGTGCGCTCGGTTTCCGTATCGATGGAAAGGAGGTCGCCTCGCGCCTGCCCCGGCACGGTCGCATAGATGTATTTCAAATTGGTGGTCTTACCAGAGAGGCCCGGGCCGTAGTAGACGAGCTTACAATGGATCTCTTTGGTTGCAACGTTTATCAGTGCCATAGTTTCCCCTAGTTGTCAGTTTGTGACCAAGTTGTCAGTTGTCAGTTGTCAGTTGATGAGCGAAGCGAACTATTGTCAGTAGACCGTAGCGTTCAGCTATCAGCCTTAGTCGGTTGTCGGTCGTCCGTCTACTGACAACTGACAACTGACAACTTGGTCTCCTCAGTCTTTAAACAATAGGTCAATCGTATCCTCTACGGAGGTGCGGAACGACGGGTTCAGACCCGACATATTGCGGCTGCGGCGCTGCACTTGCAGCAGCACAGCCTCTAGCTCCGGCGTTATCTGCCGGGTGAGGTCGCGCACCAGGCCCACATGGGTGCTCTTGCCGAAAATGACCGATATCAGCCACGACTCCCCCACAAGCTCGGTCAGCGTATTCTCCAACGAGCCCTGCTGGAGCAACGTATGAAATTCGCTTTCCTCCCTCATGCGCGCAATCTCTCGTGAGGTCGCGAATGTGCCCGCCAGCAAGGCACCCATCACGTCCAGGTCTTTCGGCAACTGGTCGCCACGCGCCGAGATAACCTCGCCGCTCTTGTCGAGCAGCATGGTGGTGCTGGCCCCGGCCTCCATGATCATGCGGTCAAGCTGGCGGCGAATTCGCCTGCCGTCGTCTTCGCTCACGATGAGGCTAAGGTTAGGGCGCGGCTCTATCCTCTCGCTATTGTCACCTGCCAGGTTTGCTGCGTTCTTTCCGTTTTCGGCTAGCATTGGTACCTTAGTTCCGAGTTATGAGTTGGTTCTGGGTAACTTATAACTCATAACTCGTTATTCTTACCCTACGCCCTTCTATTCGCAACTGTTGGCCGCCGTAGAGCCTGATTGCCTCCACCAGCAGCCGGTGTTCCTCTAGATGTATTCGCGCAGCGAGCGTCTCTTCTATATCATCCTGCAGGACCGGCACTGCCGCCTGCAATATTATAGGGCCTGCGTCCAGGTCGTGCGTGACGAAATGGACCGTGCAGCCCGTCACCTTCACACCATATTCCAGCGCGTCCCTGATCGCGTGAAGGCCACCTGCGAAGGAGGGAAGCAAAGCGGGGTGGACGTTGATGTTACGCCCCAGGAACCTCTCCACAAATTCGTGAGTAAAGACCCTATCCCAACCCGCACACACCACCAGGTCAATTTGCGCCCTGTCGAGGCTGTCCGCGATGGCTTTCTGGTGCGCCTCTCTCGAACCGTACTCCTTTTGCGTATGGACCTCTACCGGCACTCCTGCCTGCTCGGCTCTCGTGACGGCAAATGCCTCTTTATGGTTACAGATCACCAGCGCAACTTCGGCGTCAAGCTCTCTCCGCCCGATGGCGTCCAGGATAGCCTGGAAATTGGTGCCTCCGCCCGATACCAGCACCCCTAGACGGATTGCGGATTGCGGACGGTCCGCCCCGGAGGGGACCCCGTATTGCGGATTGCCGATTGCGGACGGTCCAATTGCGGATTGCGGATTAACCATGCCGGCTACTGCCAACCGCCCACCGTTTACTTCTCACTGCTCACCGTCCGCCGCCCATTGCACTCGGCCGCCACTCTCATGCTTAACGACCTTGCCTATGCTCATGATGCCCGGCGTCTTCTCGATAACCATCTGCACATTTTCAGGGGCCGTCACCAGCACCATGCCGATGCCCATATTGAATACTCGCGCCATCTCGTCCGGCGATATGCGCCCTTGCTTCTCGATCAGGCGGAATACCGGCGGTACTTGCCAGGCGCTTGCGTCAAGCTCTATGGCGCAGCCTTCAGGCAGAATGCGCGGAATGTTATCAACCAGACCTCCACCCGTTATGTGGGCCATCCCCTTGATCGGGCGCTCCGGTAGATCGAGCAGAGGAGCTACCTCGGGCAGATAAGAGCGGTGAGGCTCGGTCAGGGTCTCTCCCAGGGTGCGGCCCAACGCCGGCTCGTATCTGTTCAGGCGCTCTCGCATCTGCTCGTGGTTGCCTTCAAGGCCGAACACCTTGCGCGCCAGCGAGTAGCCGTTGGTGTGCAATCCGTTCGACGGCAGAGCGAGCACTATGTCTCCCGACGTTATGCTCTCGCCCAGCAGAAGCCTGTCTCGCGCCACAGTACCGACGATGAATCCCGCCACGTCATATTCGCCATCGTGGTATATGCCGGGCATCTCGGCGGTCTCGCCGCCCAGCAGAGCGCAGCCCGCCTGGCGGCACGCCTCAGCCATGCCCGTTACCACTTCGGCTATTTGTTCAGGTACAACCTTCCCCGATGCTATGTAATCGAGGAAGAAGATGGGTCTGGCTCCGCAGGTCAGGATGTCGTTGATGCAATGATTGACGATATCCATCCCGGCGTTGCGGTGCGTTCCGAGCGCGTAGGCCAGCTTGAGCTTGGTACCGACCCCATCAGCGCTCGCGACCAACACCTGTCCGTTCGGATCGTCGCTCAATGCGTATAGGCCACCGAAGTGTCCCAGGTCGGCCAGCACACGAGGTCCGAACGTGGAGCGCACGTGCCTTCGCATAAGCTCGACCGCTCGCGCACCCGCATCGATATCCACCCCGGCCTGACTGTATGCGCTTACCTCTATACTCTCTTTAGCCTCCACAGCGTCCGCCATGCCTGCGTTACCACTCTTCATCGCCGCTATTATACAGGAGTATGACTGCCCGTGCATAGATTGTCCACGCGTACTTTTGTACCGCACAGCAGTAGTACAGGACAGACGAATTGCGGATATGCGGAATGCAGGCGGGTAAAGGGAGGCGCAGGGGTACTCCCCTGCCGGGGGTTTGGGGTGTCCCCAAAATCTCTCCATTCTCGAAGTTGGAAAAGGGGTGCAAGGGAGCGCCCCTGCCGGGGGTGGGGTGTCCTGCATAAGTCTCGCTCCCCATAAAGAGGGGGTGCAGGGGCGCTCCCCTGCCGGGGGTTTGGGGGTGTCCCCCAAAGATTACTCTTATTACATATCAGGTTGGTTGGTGCTCGCCAGGGCGGCGAGGCTTATGGGCTTGACGATCGGACGGGTTGAGAGCGTGCCAACCTCTTCAGGAGGTCGACCACTCAGAGCGGTGGTGATAGCGGCGACGTTGGGGCCGCAGATGCGGCCCTGGCAGAGACCCATACCGCAGCGCGTGAGACTCTTCACGGTCTTGACGTCGCTTGCACCGAATTGGTTGATCGCTTCTTCCACTTTGGCGTAGATCACTTCTTCACAGCGGCAGACGGTGGTTTCCGGCGTCAGCCATTCCCTCCAACCAGGTTGCACTGCGTACAGTCGATGCAGCAGCCTGGCAAACGACTGCTGGTGCTGTAGCTCTTTCCGGCGCGGAGCTATAGCTGCTCGCGCTCGCTCGGCGCTCAAATGCCCTAGCCGGTGAGCCGCTGCCAGGCCTGCGATTGCTCCCTGCAGGCGCGCTACCGCCGATCCACCGATACCGGTTATCTCGCCGGCCACGAAGATGCCCTTGCGGCTGCTCTCCATGGCGTCATCGTGCTTTACGAAGAAGCCAGCCTGCAACGTGTCATATTGGTGGGCGCAACCGAGCAGGTTTGCCAGCTCGGTCGAAGGAACAAAGCCGTAGCCGACGCCCACGGAGTCCACGTCGATGAATTGCTCGCTCCCGGCGATAGGCGACCAATCGGCTTTGAGACGCGCTACCACCGCGCTCCTTACCTGCCCTTCGCCTTCGGCACGGATTACGGCACGCCCGAACTCCACTGGCACCCGGTGCTTCCTCAAAATGCCCAGATAGCCCTGTGCCTCGCGCAGCTTGTCCCAGTGGCCCCACGCTTGCAAGGCGTGGCGCACCCATTGGCGCGGGCGCGTGGCCTCATAGACGCCAAGCACCTGGGCCCCCGCCTGGGCCAGCGCCGCAGCCACCGGCATCAGGAATGGACCCGACCCTGACAGCACGATCCGGCGTCCCGGCAGCACTCGCTGGCTCTTTACCAGCGTCTGCATCGCGCCCGCCGTCATCACGCCGGGCAGGTCCCAGCCGGGGAAAGGCAGAGCGCGATCGTACGCACCGGGCGCAAGCACCACCTTCCGCGCAGCCAGTTCGCTGCTCTTATCACCGCTATCCAGATAAAGGGTTACAGCATCGTCAGAGGTGGACGCCCGAGCCGACCAGACAGTAGTGCCTGTGAGGGTAGTAACGTTGCTATCTCTCTGCAAAGCCGAGAAGAGCCTCTCCGCTCGGGCAAACTCGTGATGCAGCGAGCCGGGCGATTTGGCGCGAAACTGAGCGGGCATCTGCTTGTAGTATTGCCCGCCCGCCCGCGCATAGCTATCCACCAGTGTAACTCTGCAGCCCGCCCGCGAAGCGGCATAGGCGGCGGATAAGCCTGCCGGCCCAGCCCCGACTATAGCGACTTCAGTCTCCGGCGCCATACGCATCCCCGGCGCTGCCGTTTTGCACCCGCACCTCCATCCCTGGAACAACCGGAGTGACACAGGCGCGCAAGTTCGGCCTCCCGTCCGCAACCACCAGGCAATCGAAGCATACCCCGATGCCGCAGAAGATCCCTCGCGGCCTCCCGCCCCGTCGCGTAGTGCGGAAAGTCATGATCCAGGCCGCCATCAAAGCCGCGCCCACAGTCTCGCCAGGGTAGGCTTTCACAGGCTTCCCCTCAAAAAAGAACTCGAAGGGAACACCACGGGTTACACCCGCAATGTCACGATCGGCGGGTACACGCAAGTCTGTCAAGTTAGCTCCTACCGCTTATTGCTTACTGCTTACTGCTTATACCCATAAAAACCTTGGCGAACCTTAGCGTTCTTTGCGTCTTGGCGGTAAAGAATGCAATCCGCAATCCGCAATCATCCTGCACTCGCCAGCGCGTACGCTGCTTCGACCTTCTTGCGGGTGACCTCGTCGAGGGGCAGGCGTGGGGCGCGGGTGTGGCCTACCGGTTTGCCTATCAGCTCGAAGCAATATTTGATGGCCTGGACGAAAATCGGCTGGGCATCGAAGCGGAAGAGGGGGAGCAGCCGCCTGTATAGCTCGTTGGCTTCGGCCACCTTGCCCGCTTGACCTAGCTCGAATAGTTGCACGCTCTCCCTGGGGAGGATGTTGGTGAGGCCCGCTATCCAACCGGTCGCGCCTGCGAGGAGGCTTTCCAGCACAACGTCATCGGCACCGGCCAGCACCTCAAGGCGCGTCTCGGCCAGTATCTGGGGTATGCGGCGCACGTCTCCCGAAAACTCCTTGACCGCCACGACCTGCTCGAACTGCGCTATCTCGGCCAGCAGGTCGGGGGTGAGGTCGGTGGAGGTATCGTACGGGTTGTTGTAGGCGATAATAGGAAGACCCACCTGCGAAAGCGCGCCGTACCATGCCACCACTTCACGGCGCGACGGGCGATAGTTGATGGGCGGGAGGAGCATCAGACCGGCTGCCCCGGCCTCTTTGGCGTGGTTCGCCCACCCTACCGCCTTTGCTGTCGAAGGCGCGGCCGTGCCGACCACCACAGGCACGCGGCCTGCCGCCGTTTTGATGATCGTCTCGACCACCTGGGCGCGCTCCTGGTCGCTAAGCGCCGCATACTCACCGCACGAGCCTGTCGGCACAAGGCCATGTATGCCCTCGCTGATCATCCACTCAACGTGCTCGCGCAATCGTGGGTAGTCCACTTCGCCTGACTGGGTGAACGGAGTAATCAGTGCCACATAGATGCCGGGAAATTGAGCCATTATCTTCTCTCCTGTTAGAGCTACAAAGTAACGTTGGGTAATTGGCACATAGGATGGATATCTTGCTTCGGATTCTGCCGAATTACTACAAAGATCGCACATCTGCAGGCTTTAGGTCCGGGCTGCGGCCAGAATTGAGCTGCGAGCCACCACCTGCCAGGGGCCGTCCCTGTGCACCCACGCATCCGTGATCAAAAAGTCTCCGCTGCGCTGGGCTCCTGCATAGGTCGCCACTTGCCTGCACTCGACCAGAGCCACTGCCGCCTCGCCATAGGTCCGCACCTCAATGCTTGGAAACTCGAGCGATTGTATGTTGTAGATGGCGACCTGGTCCAGCCACTCTTGCCGGGACCAATGTCCCTGGTTGCTTGCCGTGTAGGTATACTCCTCACCGAGAATTCTGCGCAAGCGCAACCATATCCTTTTGCTGAACGGCTTCCATCCACCGGTGATATAAAGGGATTAGCTCCTGTTCTGTCGAAGACATTGCGTGGTGCTCCTTTAGACAGTGATGATCGGGTAGACGAAAGGCGTTCCCATCTCAGATGTTACGATATACTTTACCATTGATGCCCGGGACTATCGTGGGCTGGTGGCCGACGGTCAAAGCAGAAACCCCGCTGGAAACGGGTCGTCCGGGTCCAGTACGAACTGCTGGAAGCCGGTAATCCAGGCTCGACCTTCGATAGTGGGCACAACTGCCTCCACTTCCGGCGTTAACTGCACCTTCTCTACCAGCCTACCCGTGAAGCACGTCCCTGCGATGCTTTCGTGAACGAAGTCCTGGTTGAGGTCGAGCAGACCTCGTGCGTACATCTGAGCCATCCTGGCGCTCGTGCCGGTGCCGCAGGGCGAGCGGTCGAGGGTGCCGGGGTAGATCATCACAGCGTTCTTGGCGTCCGCACCAGGCACGTCGGCGGGTCCGGTAAAGAGGGTGTGCTTTATCTCCGAGATACGTGCTTCCAGCGGGTGCTGCAGCGGCACCTGCTCTTCCACGGCATGCATAATCTTCATGCCCGTGGAGATTAGCTCAGGCACGTGGCGCTTCTCCAGGGTGAGGCCCGCCTCCTCCACGGGCAGGATGCCGTAGAAGTTGCCCCCGTAAGCGATATCAAGCTGCACCTCGCCCAGCCCCGGCACATCAACGACAGCGTCCTTCTTGTAGAGGAACGCCGGCACGTTGCGAATCTTCACCTTCTTCACGCGCCCATCCTGCACAGTCGCCTCCGCGACCACGCGGCCTGCGGGCGTGTCAAGCTTGACAGTCGTAATAGGCTCAACGGCAGGAATAAGCCCGGTTTCGATGGCAACCGTCACCGTGCCGATGGTGCCATGCCCGCACATAGGGAGGCAACCGCTGACCTCGATAAAGACCACACCCAGGTCGGCATCGGGGTCGGTAGGGGGCAGCAAAATCGAGCCCGACATCGAACCGTGCCCGCGAGGCTCAAACATAAGGAGCGTTCGCAGGTGGTCCAGGTGGGTTTCCACGAACACCTTCTTGTCGAACATAGTCGCGCCCGGTATCACCCCGAACCCGCTCGTCACGACCCGCGTGGGCATCCCTTCCGTGTGCGAATCCACCGCTGTGATTAGTTTATCGAAGCGCATAGCTGCTCCTTAATCTTCCCACCTACCCGCTCGAAACGGCGTCATATCGAGGGCAGGTGTTTCACCAAGAATCGTTTGGGCCAGCAATTGGCTGCAGATTGGACCGGTGCCTATGCCGGCTCCTTCATGGCCCGTATTTACGAAGAAGCCGGGCACCTCTTCTACTTCGCCTATGATGGGAAGATGGTCGGGAGAGAACGGACGGAAGCCGACATAGGCCCTCAGGGCGTGTACGGAGGCCAGGAAAGGGAAGTAGCGCACGGCTCTCGCGGCGATGGCTCGCACGACTTCTACCTCTATGGTGGGATCGAAGCCCACAAGCTGGCGGCTGCTACCAAGCAGGATTGTGCCGCTTTGCGTGCCCTCTACTACCGATGCGACCTGGGTGGCGGCCTCGTTGCTGTTCACCGCATCCGTGTAGCTGGCCTCCCATACTTTGTGGTGCACAAGTTTGGGGAGTGGCTCGGTTACAACGATATGCCCTTTACGCGGCAGCACAGGCAGATCATAGTCTACCATGGCCGCCACCATCCGGCTCCACGGACCTGCTGCGTTCACTACCCGCGGGGTGCTTATGTTGCTTATGTTGTTGCCTTGTGTGGTGCTCACGACACAGATAGCGCCTGTGTGGTCGCGCTCGATAGCGACTACCTCGGTGTGGTCGAGCAGGGTCGCGCCTGCCGATATAGCTGCTTTCATCAACGCGGCGCAGGCCAACATCGGCTGCACCTGGCAGTCCTGGGGGAACCAGGCTGCGCCCGCCAGGTCGCGAGCCATGTTTGGCTCAGCTTCACGCATACCCGCATCATCCAGCATCGACGCTTCTACGCCTTCGGCTTGCAGCTCTGAGACCCTCCGATGGAGAGATTGAAGGTGACTTTCGGTCTCAGCGACAACCAGGCCGCCCTTTTCCTCGAACTCGAAGTCGTAGGATAGCTCCTCGGCCAATTGCTTCCAGAGCGTGCAGCCCATCCTGGCGAGATCCAGCTCAGGGCCAGGGTCCTTATCGGAGACGAGGATATTCCCCTCGCCCGAACCTGAAGTGCCGCCGGCCAGGCCCGCCCGCTCTACCACGCACACCTTGAGGCCCGAGCGCGCAAGAAAATACGCGCAAGAAGAGCCGATAATTCCCGCGCCCACTATCACCACGTCAGCATTCATACTTACCGGCTAGCCGCCTTCATTTTGTAGCTCGTCGTGCAGACACCTGTAGTCTACCAGTATAGCCTTGTGGTTAGTGCCGTGGCAAATGCCGTATCAGGGGTAAGAGTTCAGATTTAGAGTTGAGAGAATATGCGCACCGGCACTTGACATTCATGCTTGCTTATAGCATATTTGTTCTGTCAAGCCGGGTGGAGGAAGGATCTATGACGCAAATTTCGAGCCAGCTAGAGGTGTATCTTGTCGTAGGGGAAAAGCGCACGTTCGCGGGTGCCATCGACTGGCCGGGCTGGTGCCGGGGCGGCCGCGACGAGGTATCAGCGCTGCAAGCTCTCCTTGATTGTGGGCCTCGTTACGCCGAGGTGCTTCGCCTTAGTCCCACACAGCTCGGGTTCCAGGTGCCTGCTGATCTATCCGGTTTCACAGTGGTAGAGCGGCTTGAGGGCACCACCAGCACCGATTTCGGCGTGCCAGATGTCGCCCCGTCCGCCGACACGAAGCCGGTCGATGAGGGAGACCTTCAGCGCTTCCAGGCCCTGCTGGAGGCTTGCTGGCGGGCCTTCGACGGGGCTGCCGGGGCCGCTGCAGGCAAGGAGCTTCGCAAAGGGCCGCGCGGAGGTGGCAGAGACCTGGACGGGATCACCCGCCACGTGCTGGGAGCCGACGCAAGCTACCTCTCGCAAGTCGCATGGAAGCTGGAACGAACCAAAGGGGCCGAACCGGAAGACGAAGGACTGAACCTGGAGCTGGACCGAGCTCGGCAGGCGGTCCTGAACGCCCTGACAGCGGCGGCTCATGGCGAGATGCCTGCTCGCGGTCCTCGCGGAGGCCTTCGCTGGACGCCACGCTACTTCGTCCGCCGTGTGGCCTGGCACGTTCTCGATCACGCCTGGGAGATCGAGGACCGTGTTATCTGATGTTTTGTAACCGGCGGCTCGGTTCAGGTCCCCTCGACCGTTGCGCCAAATTCCGTCCTTAATATGTTGGCCACGGTTCCCGATCGTTTCCTTAGGCAGCCTGGCCCTCAGGCTCATCGGTTGAGGGCGGCCATACTGCGACGCGACGAAGTCGCCATCAAGGGATATGTCCCAGCCCTCCGGCAAACCGTATGCCTTTATGCCTGTCCAGCCTGAAATACCCACTATGCCGTCGTTGGGGTTGTAGAAGCGGTCGGTTATTTCGACGCCCTGCACTGCGTCCCCAAGCCGAGAGACCTCCTCCTGGAAGGTACCTCCCGACATTTCGTCAACGTCAAACCTGCTGGAGATAGCCTGACGGATCCGAGACGGTGCGAAGCCGGGCTGCACGGTCGCTGCCAGGCGGAAAGCGAGGTCGATCAACACCTTGCGCTTCGGCTCGTCAGGGCCGGCAGTGGGAACCTCCCAACGTGCCTTCAAGTCACTGAGACCGGACTCGCGAATACGGTCAAGGCGCGCTTTGTTGTCCTGTGATGTCATTTGTTGATGCCTGCATAAATTCCTCGCGTTCCATCGTTTCATTTAATCCCCGCCTGAGACGACAACTATACATTGTCGTGAGATCCAATGCTTCATAAGTACCTCATCGTGCCCCTTCTGCTGCAATATGACCGGCAAAGCTGGTGACGAACGTCGTTAGGCTTGTCATGTCTCCAAGCTCATGATACTGGCCGTCTGCTATAGCTGTGCGGGGCGAGATGATGACGCAAGCTGTGGTATATAGCTGTTCCTGCACAAGTCTCCGGCAAAAGAGGTTGTATCGCTGTTGATAAGATGCAGCCTGGAACTCCGGTAATACCGGAAAGTGCGGTGAAATATTACGCACTGGCTTCAGGATTTTTGGCGCATCTTCTACCAGCATCAGCCATCCCACAAAAGGCCTGGGCTGCTCCCCGAAAGCTCCCTCACGATATGCTGTCCATAAATCACAGGCGGTGCCTATGGCTTCTTCAGCTCTGTTGTTGAAGTTGTTTCCAAATGAGCCGACGTGGCTTTTGAGTTCCAGGGCTGCAACCAATCGCCCTTTATTGACGATCAGCATGTCCCAGATCTTCGTGGGACGGAAGTAACCAGGAAGAGTTAGAAGTGAGCGGCGCTGATAGACATCGACATTGTCTAGGCCATTAGCCCTCGCCAGGTCAATGAACAAGGCAGTAAAGCCATCCATATTCTTGCCCGCAGTCACAGCACCACGCTCACCAGCGTCGGGTATGCCTAACTCTCTCTGTTTCTGGCGGGCTTTATCTCGGTTGCCCCAAAAGGCCTGGACGGCTTCTCGCGATTTGATCTCGTAGTCAACGAGGTTCAGTGGCATGCTCTCAGCACCGCCTTAATGCCTCTTGCTCAACTTTCGTCAGGCCGTAGAGTTCATAGGTAAGGTTGTTACAGGCCTCTGTATCACCACGCTCGGCGGCGGTTATCAACTCCTGCTTGAGGAGTTCCGGTACTTGATACCAGTAGGGGATCCGGATGCGGCGTAAATACTGGGCCTGGAACCGCAAATAACCCCCACGCATCCGGGTTGAGTAAATAGAGACGAAAAGTCGGGCGATCCCGGAAAGCAGGACGGCTCGCAAGGCCTTGACAATTCCATTCCTCTGAAATGATATAGTAAAGGTTGTGGTGCGGGTAGAGACGGCCGTTTTCATATACGACATGAGCTTCCCCTTTGATGTCTGGCACAAGAAGTTTAGGCTTCATGGCCAGGGCAGGATAGATGCGATCTATAGTGCGGTACCAGCTCGCCGGGTTCCTGTGCGCTACGTGGCGACACGCAATTTCATCATGGCGTACTTCGAGATACTTCTTCAGCTTTGGGTAATCTGCCAGGTTTACTAAGTCGCCGTCCTGTGCAAAAGGGTTGATTACCCCGAGGCCTAGCCATTCTACTTCGCCCTTCAGAATGTCGCGTGTGGTAACAAGAGGGAGCTTGCGGTCTTGCTCAACGTCCAGGTCTGCATAACGACCAATAAAGGCCTTATCTGCACCGGTGGCAACGCCAATACCAACGTTGCAGCCGGCGCTTTCGAGAGTGGGGAACGCTACTTCGAGCCGGCGAGCAAGCGCGACGTGATCCGCGGCTTCAAAGAGCCAAGGCTCAGCTCCTATTGCAACCCCTTCGAGGCTGCGTACCTGCTCTGTATCCTTAGGAAGTACGGAGGCGGTGAGCAATGCTGCGAGTTTGGATAGGTTGTCTTCAGTGATCTGTGGCCGGCTAGCTGTGCGCGTCGTGGTGCCTTCCTCGCGAGCTATGACCGTTATTGCAGGGTATGCAATAACATTAGATTGGAACGCCGGCGTATCTACCATATCTACGTAGATTTTGAGATGATATCCCGTCGAAATCGCCTGCCGCAAGGGGCCGCCGTAGCGGTTCTTCATCCAACGGTCGGCGCAAATAAGTCCGAGTTGTCCACCTTCCTCAAGAAGTCTTAGCGACCTTTCGATGAAAGGGATATACAAATCCGCTCTGTCATAGATCGTGCCGTAACGCTCCCTGTATTCGGTCATAAGAGCGTCCGGGACTTGCTCTTGCCGCACGTAAGGGGGATTGCCTACCACAAAATGAAAACGCTCTTTCAGATCCACAAGCAGAAAATCGCCATGTATTAGCCAGGCGTCGACAAGCTTAGTGGCTTCAATCGGTGAAAGGCCATGCTCTCGCAGCCGGTAAATTATCTGGCCTCTTGTTTCGGAGAATGTTTCCTGGTGCACCTCAACGCCACAAACAGCGTTTTGCAGATCAACTACTGCACTGTGGCTCGGCCCCTTGGCGCGCCACGAGGCAATGAGACGATCTATTACTGGAAGCAGGAAATCACCCTGGCCAATACATGGTTCTAAGAGGCGCATCTGGTAAAGATGTTTGTCTGACGTATAGCCGGCAAGGTCGAGGATAAACTCTACCACCTCTCGGCGAGTGAATACCGCCCCGCGTTCGTGTAACTCGGGTGGGGAGGCTTCACCCAGGTCGGGGAAGATTATGGGGAGCCGGCCCTGGCGCCACAGTCGATTGTTGAGATTGGTACCCATTTGGCTTTGTCCTGATTCCTGATTGTAGAGGTTAGCTTTCTTGGAGGATTGTAGCACACATGTGCATAGTATGAGAAACACTCCCCAATCGAACAAGAAGAGTACCATGTCACGACCGAGCTGGTGGACAGGGTACTCTTCTTGATCGTTCTAGTCGTAGTCTCCTACCTTACCTTAGGGGCGAGTAGGTCAGTGCAAGATAGTCGATCTTGCCGATCCGAGCACGCAACGCGTTAGCAGAGGGCCTGAAGCACGGCTTGTTACTGGGCCGCATGGCTCTCATCTTCTTGTTCAGCACTATATTAGGCTATGGCCACTTCCGCCCGCTGGCACCCCTGTGCGCGGTGGGATTGGTCGGGAGGGTGGCGGCCGAATTCTAAACTTCCTATCGAGTTATCGCGGCTTTATCTTCAATATGATAGGGCATGTTAATTACTACTATGCCCGGCCGGAAGAGCAAGGCGCCTTTTAGCCGTAGCGCCGACTGGTTGTGGAGAAGGTACTCCCAGAGATGGGAAGCCACAAACTCGGGGATCATTACCGTCAGCACCCGGCCAGGTTGCTGGCGATGCAGCGCGTCGATGTAGGCGAGCAGCGGGCGCAATAGGGACCGGTACGGAAACTCCACTATCACCAGAGGCACATCGGGCATCCACTCGTGCCATCTGCTCTCCAGCTTGTTTATTTGCTCAGACTCTTCATCCGCTGCAACATGCACGGCGACCACGTTTTCGGTCAAAGACCGGGCATATGCCAATGTGCTCAGTGTGACCTTGTTCAGGCCTGCAATAGGCATGACGATTAGATGCTCAATACGTCGCAACTTATCACTACCGGCCATATTGAGGTCCGGCTCGCCTGTCCGCCTGGGCAAGTTCATAAGGGGGTTCGATGCAAGCACGGCCCCTGCCCCCGCTGCCCTGCCCACGGAAGGATCGAGCCCTTCCAGGCTGAGCTGAAGACGCACACGCTCATAGTGGGAATGGATGCGCTGGAATATGACCACCACAACCGGCACCAGCGCGATAATTATCCAGGCTCCCTCGTGGACTGTGAAGTCACCTATTGTGAATAATGGTTGGCCTTCAGCGAACTTGGTCCAGCAAAGAATGAGCAGCACCAGCATTGTGGTGGCGGCACCTACCCCGTTGACAACCGCATTGCCCTTCCAACCGGGCGAGCGCAACCGCAGCCAGCGCCGCACCATACCGGTCTGTGAGAGTGTGAACGAGCTGAAAACTCCGATGGCGTAAAGTGGCAGAAGCGCAGTTGTGTCTCCATCGAAAACCAGGATGAGGGCACCGGACAATATGGCCAGCACGACGATACCGACATTGAAAGCCAACCGGTCCCCACGAAGCGAGAAGAGATGAGGTAGAAACTTGTCGCGGGCTAGCAGGTACGAGAGCCGAGGGAAATCGGCAAAACTTGTGTTCGCGGCCAACACCAGGATCAGTGCGGTCGACCACTGCAGCAGGACCCAGAAGAGGTTCTGCCCGCCGAGAGATATATTTAGCGGCCCAAATACCGTGCGGCCGACTTGTGACAAGACAAACTCGGTAGTCGAGGGGTGAGCTTCAACCCTATCCGCCAGGAACGAGATGCCCAGGAACATCGATGACAGCAGCAGCCCCAACGATACCATGGTCTGTGCAGCATTGCGCAACTCGGGGCGCTTAAAGGCAGGCACGCCGTTGGAGATAGCTTCGATACCTGTCAGTGCTGTACACCCACTACTGAAGGCCGAAAGTATCAGCACGAGCCCGATGGCCCCAATCTGGCCCGTATGCGGATCGCCGGGCGGGATGGCATCGCGCACATCTGCCACCTTGTCCAGCGTGCCCGTGAGAAGCTGAAAGAGCCCAAAGCCGAGCATTGTAAAGACCATAGCAAGGAAAGTGTAAGTCGGTAAGGCGAAAATGGTCCCGACTCTCGGATACCGCGCAGATTCAGGACCAGGATGAGGGCGAGCGCGCCAAGGCATATTTCTACCCGGTATGGTGCCAGTTGGGGAGCCAACGAGTAAATAGCGAGCACACCGGCCGAGACGCTCACCGCTACGGTGAGTATATAGTCCGTAAGGAGAGAGGCCGCCGCGACCAGGCCGGGCAGTGTGCCCAGGTTGTCCTTGGCCACGATGTAGGAGCCGCCGCCGTTCGGGTATGCGTAGATAGTCTGCCGATATGAGAAGACCAGGATTCCGATCAATATCGCTATCGCAATCGACACACCTATGTTGAGACTGAAGGCTCCCGTGCCTGCGACCAACAAAGATCCGAGCACGGCCTCGGTCGCATATGCCACCGACGAGAGGGCATCGGAGGAATAGACTGCCAGGGCCTGGATTTTGTTCAACCGCTCGTTATGCTGTGCTGCAGTGCTGAGCGGATTGCCGAGCAGCACCCGTTTTATGGCAGCAAACGCGCGCCCTAACCCTGAAGAGGGCCCGCCTGTGCCTGGAAGGGCTTCCAGGTGGCCCGGCCCCAGGCGCCGGAACCCGTCGCTCGAAGATCGCGCCCGGCGCAGGTACTGGTCGCCAGGATGGGTGCCCTTGACCACCTGCCTGCTATCAAGCTCGGCCAGTGATAGGCGCGTACCTCCGGCTACCAGGTTCGGTTGAGGATTACGTCCTGCCGTGGGTGCCGAGTGAACATCGCGTAGCAGGTCTACATAGTTGCCCTGGCCAATATGCGGGCTTGCGAACCGGTCAGGCAATAATTGGCCGCCAGGTGGGGCCACCTCGATGCCGTTAATTTGCCTGGCGACGTCCGGCGAGCTGACTTCTCCGGCTATGCGTACCGAGTGCTTATTGGGTTTTGTGCCGCTTGCCTCGACATCGCCCGAGCCGGATGCTTTGAGAACTCCTCTTGCACGGGTATATTCGTATCGTTCATACCGGGTTGAGCTCCTTGTCCTCCGGTCGCACTGTGTGAGGCTCGAACCTGGCTCGTTCTCGTCCTCCGTGCGACCCTCTCAACCAATACTAACACTCATTCAGGCGTGCCTTCGCGGATTGTTATACTTTTTTTATACGCTGCATATAGTTGCAAACTTGCGGCTCGTTGATGATACTGACACGTCGGCGCCATGTGCCTGAGCAGATTTTTCTCCGCCCAAATCTGAACACATACCTTCTTCTCACCCCTTGTAGCGGGCCGCGCCAGACGGTAGAATATACCCGACCCCTATTACATCACCCTCCCGGGCTGATTGGAGGTGAAGCGTGTCTACAACCCGCGTGCTTCCTCGCCCTGTCCGACGCATCATCGCCCGGCTGGCTATCGTGGTCTGCCCGCCCGAGCTACGCACCCGCCGTCTGCTCGGGCCGCTCCTCACCGAGTTCTCCCTTTACCTGGGTGCAATGCCGGCGCACCTGCGGATTGGCATCTTCGGGGCGTTTGTGCTGCTGGACCAGCGAGCTCGCTTTTACCCTCCCGCTCGTGGGCGGCGCTTCGTTGACCTCGACCTCGCTGTCGCCGACGCCTACTTCCACCGTCTGGCGCACGGCTCAAGCGCGCGAGACCGCGCCATTGCTCAGCTTCTGAAGGGGCTTATCACTTTCTGCTATTACGAGCTGCCCGAGGCGCAAGCGGGGGTCGGGTACCGGCCGGCACCCTTTATCGTGGAGGTCGCCAGGCGGCGGCTGGACACCTATGGAGAAGACATCCGGCGGCGCGAAGCCGCCCTGTTCGCCCCCGATCGCCCCGGCGAGCAATCCCGGCTCCCTGTGAACCCGCAGCCTCGCCAGGGCCGGCCGGCCGGGATCATCGAGCAGCACGACGTTTCCGCCGACCTGGCGATAACTTGCGATGTCGTGATCGTCGGCTCGGGTGCGGGAGGCGCGAGCATGGCCGCCGAGCTGGCTGACGCGGGTATAGAAGTGGTCGTGGTGGAGGAAGGCGGCTACCACCCCACCGAATCGTTCACCCCGCAGGCGGGTCGCGCCCTACGCAACCTCTACCGCGACGCGGGCGCGCAGAGCGCTATCGGCTCGCCGCCTATCATCTTCTCAGAGGGGCGCTGTGTGGGCGGCTCGACGGTCATCAACGGCGGCATGTGCTGGCGCACGCCTGACGCCGTGCTCGAACGCTGGTCGAGTCAGGAAGGGCTGGTTGACCTCGCGCCCGACGCCATGGCGCGCCATTTCGCCAAAGTGGAGCGGCGCATCAACGTTGCCTACCAGGACCCCGAGTCGATCGGCGGCGACCAGGTTCTGCTCAAGGCTGGAGCCGACCGGATGGGCTGGCAGATCATCCCGAACCTTCGCAACCAGATCCACTGCGGCGGCTGCAACAACTGCACCTCCGGCTGCCCGACGGGGGCCAAGCGCTCGATGCTGGTCAGCTACCTGCCGAGGGCACTGGCCGGCGGGGCGCGGCTCTTCGCCGACTGCAAGGTGGAGCGTATCACGCGGCGGGGCAAGCGCGCCACCGGCGTAGAGGGGCATTTCATCCGGCCCGACGGGCGTATGGGTCCACGGCTCACCGTCCGCGCGAGCGTGGTGGTCGCGGCCTGCGGAGCGATACAGACCCCGGCGCTCCTCTGGCGCTCGGGCTTCAGGTCGCTTTCGGGGCGGCTCGGGCGCGACCTGACGCTGCACCCCAACGCCAAGGTGGTCGCCCTCTTCGACGAGGAGGTGTATGGCTGGCAGGGTGTGCACCAGGCTTACCAGGTGCGCGAGTTTATGGACGAGGGGATCTTGATGACCGCCATCAACCTTGCCCCCTCGCTGCTCAGCCTCGGCTTGCGGCAGCATGGTCGCGAGCTGGGTGCGCTGATGCAGGACTACAACCGGATAGTTGTGGCCGGCTGCCTGTTCGAAGATTCGACCACCGGGCGGGTGCAAATGCGCCCCGGCATCGGCCCGATAGCCTCGTATCAGATTACCGGCCAGGACGTGTCGCGCATCGTGCGCGGTATCAGCCTGGCTGCCCAGATGATGTTCGCGGCGGGCGCCCGGCGGGTGATCTTGCCCTTCGCGGGAGTGCCCGACCTGCACAGCCCGGACGACCTGGCGGACCTGCTGGCGCGTACGATCCCTATGGACAGCATAGAGCTTGTCACCGTGCACATGATGGGCACGGCGCGGATGAGCGAGGACCGCCGCCGCGGAGTGGTTTCGAGCTTCGGGGCGTTCCACGACGCGGAGGGGCTATTCGTAGCCGACGCCAGCCTCTTCCCCGGGCCCATCGGGATCAACCCTATGGAGACGATACTTGCCCTTGTCACGCGTAACGCCGAATGGCTGATTGCGCATCGGAGCCGCTATGGAATCTAATATACCCGTCGCAGCGCCCATCCGCGCTGCCTCCACCCCTTACAAGCAACTGGCGGGCAAGTCACGGGCAGCGCTCGAAGCCCTGATGGTCGGCGGCGAGACCCCATCCCTCCCCGCGCTGGTTGGCTACGAGTATCGCGGCTACAATGTCGCCCCGGCGCTGGCGCTGCTCGGCATCCGCAAGTTCATCAAGGCTTTCTTCACGGCTCCCAATGGGGCCATATATGGGTGCAACACGCCGGTGGTCCAGAACGGCATTAAAGGGCCGTGGAAGGCCAAACCGAGTGAAGCCGCGCCGCGCCGCTACGCCTTTTTCAGGGTGGAACCCGTGGACCCGGAGGCCCGGGATAACGCCTACCTGCATGCGCTGCTGCTCGACTACGGTCAGGGAGGCAACAAGCCCTACGACCCCTCTCGCCAGTTGCGCGACTACCTGGTGCGCTGCGTCCCCGGCTCCGACGACCTTTTGTTGGGCAAGGCATACACAGCCCTCGGGCCGTGGCGTATCCCCGCCACCTTTTTCCTGCTGGAGCGGCACCGCCCATTGCCGGGGCCGATTGCCCTATCGCGCCCGGGGAAAGATGGTGCCTGACAGGCGCGTAAAGTCGCGAGGCACGGCCCTGCTCACAGGGTGCTCCAGCGGCTTCGGGCTCGTGACTGCCGTCGAGCTTGCCGGGCGCGGCTTTCGGGTCTACGCGACCATGCGCGACCTCGGGAAGCGCGGGCCTCTGGACGATGCTGCGAAGGCGGCGGGCGTATCGCTATCCGTGCTGCCGCTTGATGTGACGAGCGCCGAATCGATTGCCGGCGCGGTCAACTCAATCATTGCTGCCGCCGGGCGCATTGATGTTTTGGTTTCGAACGCCGGTTTCGGCCTTGGGGGCTTCGTGGAGGACCTCACGCTCGCAGAGATGCGCGAACAATTCGAGACGAACTTCTTCGGCGCGGTGGCTCTCGCGAAAGCAGTGCTACCCTCGATGCGCGAACGCCGGGCGGGGCGCTTGATCTTCGTCTCCAGCCTGAACGGCCGGCTGGGGTTCCCGGGCCTCGCGGCATATTGCGCGTCGAAGTTTGCTCTCGAGGGCTTCGCCGAGTCGCTGCGCTGGGAGGCTCTGCCGGATGGCATTTATGTGACGCTTGTCGAGCCCGGCACCTTCCCGACTGCGATCTTCGGGGTGAACCGGCGCGTTGCCGCCGCAGCCTCGGACCCGGCTTCCCCTCACTACGCCCGTGGCCGCAAGCTGGAGGCAGCCGTGCTGGGCCGAATCACCGCGAGCACTCGTGACCCGACGATCGTGGCCCGCGCCATCGCCCGTGTTGCCATGTCCGCCCGTCCGCGACTGCGCTACCGTGTCGGGGCCGACGCGCATCTTGCCTTGATAGCCCGGCGTCTGCTGCCCGATCGCGTGCTCGACACGGCGATGCGCCGCCTGCAGGAGTAAACCCGGCCGGAGGTCACCAATAGCTCACCGCAGAGGGAGTTCGCGGCCCAGAGGGCACCCCGCTCATGAGCGCAGCACGAGTCCGCAGTATTCGAGAAGTTAATGGAAAGTGGGGCTATCAAGCGGGGGGTCGGGGCAGACCGAGGTGCTTACCGGGGGGTGTAGCCGCTGACAAGGCGTACTCAAACAAGCGGATTCGTGGGTATTTAGCGAGACGAGGCATAGGCATCACCATTCCATGCAAGTCCCCACGCAAGTCCAAATGAAAAGCATAAAGGCAAATTCGACAAGCAGGCGTACAAGCAACGCAACCTGGTAGAGCGGTTCTTCAACCGGCTCAAGCTGTTCAGACGGATAGCTACTCGCTACGAAAAGCGAGGGGAGAATTACAAAGCTATGCTGTCCTTAGCCGCTATCCTTCTCTGGTTGTAGATAGCAAATACCCCCTAGAAGAAAGTGGAGCCTCCTATGGGTCGAACAGTGAAATTGCTGATGCTCTTGGGATTGGTAATCTTGTTAGGCGGCGCTATTAAGGTCGCTGCGTCTCCGCCTTCATTACCGATCACGGTAGCACCACCGGTTATTGCTAGCGGGGCAGAACAGCCGTGCACACCAGGGGACCAGGACCAGTACATCTACGTCCCTGAGCGCCTGCAATTGCTCAAGCCTTGCCTGCACATAAGCGGGACGGTAGACTATCTAAACGTCGAGGATGACGGCGACGTGCACTTACGCATCCGCCTTGACCCACCTTACCAGAGTCTCCTCGTCGATAGCAACAAATATGAGGGGGGCGATCTGGTCGTTGAGCCGGTCTGCTATGCGCTCCCCTTGCAAGCCGATGCGATGCGCCTATGCGCCTCTAATCCTGACCGTATCCAGAGCATACCCCAGGTGGGGGATCATGTTTGGATGGAGGGGCGCTATGTTCTTGACCTCGCCCATTCAGCATGGTCGGAGCTACACCCACTGTACAGGTGGGGAATGGCGGACCGATGAGCAAGGCAAAAAGTGTAAGCGAAGGCTTGCAACCAGGGAGTGTTACGGGTGCTGGTGCTGGTGCTGGTGCTGCATGCTGGTACGAGCAGGGGTGCGCTAAAAGGCTTCTGGCTCCGGTGGATCTTACTCACGACCCTGGGTTACGCCGTGGGGCTAGGCTTGGACGAAGCTCTTTATAGCGGTACGGGCACCGCGCTAAGCGGAATTGCGGCCGGTGTGGGGAATGTCGCCCTGTACGGGGCGGTCACGGGGGGCGTGAGCGGGACCCTGCAAGCACTGTTGTTGCGCCGCTGGATCGAGCGCTCTCATCTATGGGCGCTGGCCAGTATGGCCGGTGGTGCTATCGGCTTCATACTGGGCACGGCGGCTGGCGAAGCGGCCAGCAACGCTATAAGCTTACACTTGAATGTATACACGACGGGAGCGATCATCACGGCGGGAGCGATCATCGAATTTCTGTACGGCGCTTTTTGCGGAGCAGGGATCGGTGTGGCCCAGTGGCTGCTCATCAGACGAAGGATCCATAACGCGGGCGTGTGGGTGCCGGCGAGTATACTCGGGTTGATGTTTGGGTCAACCATACCAGGGGCCCTTTGGCTGGTTCTGGGAGCACCGGTTAGAGATATTCTCGGGTCGACGCTTGGGGCCAGCATACCTGGGATAATGCAAGTGATCAGCTTGCCATTTTTGGGAGTTTGGTTAGGGGCAGGTGCAGGACTACTGCTCGGCCTGACACAGTGGTTATGGGCACGGCGGATCGTTTGGTGAAAGTGAAGTACCACATGGCTGGTTGTGATTTGAGAACACGCCCTGGTGAGTTCCATAGGGCTAAGGAAAGGAGAGGAACGCCATAGAAATCGTGCTTGCCTGGGCCTACTGCCTGGCTCTTGGCGTGGTTTGCGTGGCGGTCGGCTGGGGCCGGCTCGCGCCTAGACTGCCGCGCAGGGTGCGGCTCGCGGTCCTGGCGCTCGTGGCCGCACTGTCGGTGCTTGCCATGGCCATTGCCGCCTACATCCCATATGATTACCACCCCAGCAACCTCACCGAATACTATCGTGGTTTTGCCTTGCTTTATATTCAGTTGTGGATTGCCCCGGTAGGCCTGGCGGCAGCGCTGGCGGCTGTCGGCCGGAGGCGCACACAGAATGCGGGCTTATGGGGCGTGGGCCTCTACCTGGCGGGTGTTGGGCTTATCCTCTACTGGATGCTTGAGGGAGAGGCCACTATACAGGCTCCTATTCTGCTCTTTCTGGGCGCTGCTACCGCGCTGGCGGCGGCGGCACGGCTGATGCGCCTGGCGCTCTGGCCGGCGAGAATATTCGGGCTTGCAGCGGGCCTGGGGATCGTGCTGGCCGCGGAGGCGTTGCGAGGGCCGGGAGGTCGTGGGGAGGGCCCGGCAGCGGCCTCACCGGACGTGCTGGGGGTGGTGGCGGTGGGGGCCGTTCTGCTGGTCTTCGGCATAGCGGCCTTCGTGCGGTCCGGCGGCAGGGTGCTCGCCGGCCCAGCCCTGCGTGCTGCTGCCGGCCTCGTAGTCACCGGGTTTGTGGTTATCTTGCGAGGCCCCGGCGAGTGGGCCGCTGGACCGAACTCTAGCTCGACCACTCTCTTCGGCCTGCCCCTGGCGTTGCTGGTGATAGCAGTGGCCCTGGCTATCGTGGAGCGTCCATTGAGTGCAAGCGGGCGCATTTCACCGCAACCAGGCCGCCCGCCCAGAACGCCATTACGAAGGACGAAGCACACAGCGGGCATGGCCTGTCACGTCGGGATTGTTAGTGCTTATTACCGTTGCGGCTTTATGGCGTCCCACCGACGAGGCTTGCGTTGGAGCGCGCTATGACGCGCAAGCGGGCGCGAACGGCACCATCCCGGCGTCCCCGTGGGCGGCCTTGCCTCGTGGCGCGCCTGACATCCCGGCTTTCGACGCGGTGTGCGCCCACCGCACGCCAGGCCTGAGCCAGATTCCCTACGTCTACTACCCCAATTGTAAATGGGCGCAGGTTGATCCCGCCTATCCAATCGTGCAGGCGAGCGGCACCTTGAGCCAGATAGATCTGTCAAGCGGAAACTCGCCCTGGCTCCATACAAGCCACGACCTCGACCTCGAAGTGGCCGCCGAGCCGTCCTCAGCCTGGCTGGCGCTCAACGGCGGGCCACCGGGAGCGCTCCTGCACGTTGAGGTCGAAAGCGGCGGGTTCCCCGATGCCTACAGGCCGAGCCCCGGCGATCGCGTGACCGTCGCGGGCCGCTGGATTTACGATTGCGGGCACGACCCCAAGACCGAGATACACCCCGCTGCAATTGTGGCCGACGAGCATGACGAGTGGCGCGCGGACAGCGCCTGGGGGCCGCAACAGGTACGTGTCCTGAGAGTCTGGATTAACAGCGCGCCGGGCGTCGTAACGGTGCCGCTCGCGCCATTCGATTTGAGCGTGGGGTTTCCTCCCACACCCGCCGCAGGAGTGCCGGCAATCCAGGTCGTGTCGGGCGACCCAGGCACGGTGCAATGGACAATCGACACAAAGGACAACGGACCGGGATCAGGTCCTGGACCCATAGCAGCCGTGCATATTGCGCCGCCTGCGGGTAGAGGGTCTGCGTATCTTGAGCTACTCCTCGGCTACCGAGGACTGCCCGCCGCCCCGCCACCACCTTCCTACACGGTTACCCTCGATCGATTGGTCGTCCACGATAACCTGCATCAAGCCGCACGCAATACGACCGGCTTGCCCGGCCTGTTCTTTCCGGCGCTCGGCTTCGCAGGCAACGGCCACTGGCTTATGCAGGTGATCATCGGCCATGACTGGCGCACTCTCCTGGCGGATGCGCCTACCGCAAGCGGCAATACGTACTCCCTGGCCGCGTGCCCCCTGTATCGATCCTGGCACCGGGCGACCAACACCTCCAGATGGCGATCACGGGCTATGCCGAAAACGACCCGTCGGCGGGTGTCGAGCTGGCATCCGGCAGCGTCGACGGTCCATCGGTGCTGAGCTTGGGACGCGGGCAACCTGGCTGCCCTCTGTTGTGGTACAGGACAGGCCTACACGCCCGACTTTGGCGCCTGGACGCTCTACTACCACGTTAGCAAAGAGGGTGTGGGAGGCTCATCCCAGATATCCTTACGTGCCCTGAAAGGTTGGTTGAAGCTGCGACGGCGTAGCAAGCTGAGAAAGAGAGTTTGAGTGGAGGACGAAGCTAAGAACCGAAACGTATCACGGGCACACTATTTGCTGCAGCTACGGAATATGCAAAAGGCTGTGGAACGAAGGAGAGTGCGGGATATGGGATACCTGGCGAAGGTTGCGTCTCTCGGTGGCACGATTATTTGCATCGCATTCTTCCTGGCGATGAGCGCCCTCTCTATGGCCGGCGGTCTCCGCTCATTCGCCGTCCGGCATGGGCCAGGGAAGCGTGCATGCGCCTCAGAGTCACACCGACCCCATGCACTTCCGGCGCATGGAGCGAGCAATCGCCCTACCCGACCCCTATAGCCGAGAACGCTGCGGCCTCGCAAGGGGGTTTTGTCTACAGCTTCGGGGGCATCATCAATAACGCGAGCGTCGCCAACGCATACAAATACGACCCAACAAACGATATCTGGACCTCGATAGCGCCTCTGCCGGGGGCGCGCTCCGATGCAAGCGCCGTGTCGGATGGCACCTACATCTACATACTGGGAGGGGCTGACCAGAACTTCAACTCCACCTCCACGATCTGGCGGTATGACCCATCCACCAACACCTACAACACCTCCCTGCCCTCTTATACGATCCCGACCAATGGTCAGGCCGCGGCCTATCTCAACGGCAAGATATATCGCATCGCGGGCGCGTCCACGGGCAGCGATTTTCATGTCGAGGTATATACCATTGCGACCAATAGCTGGTCGATGGCCGCCAATTACCCCTTTGCCAACCACGACCTCATGGCGGTAGGGCTTGGCAGCTATGTATACGCCGGTGGGGGCAACGCCTCACCCAGCACGACCTATCGCTACGACCCGACTACCGACACGTGGGATGACACCGCAATCGCCGACTTCCCGCAAGGGCGCCAGGCCTCCGCCTCCGCTGTATACAATGGGCGCTGGCTGCTGGCCGGGGGCGACGTGAACTTCGTGACGAGCGCCAACGTTGTGGCCTGGGATCCGGGGAGCAACACCTGGAGCACTTTGCCCGACATGGCTCAGGCCCGCGACTACCTGCCAGGTGCGAGCGCAGGGAGCTCTTTCTATGCCATAGGTGGCTGGTCTTCGCCGGGAACGCGGCACCACCGATAACCAGCGATACCAGGAGACTTCATGCGGCACCCCCACCTCCACTCCTACCGCTATCTCGACACCGGCAGCGACATCCACGCCCACGCCAGGCTGCGTTGCGGGGTGGAGCATCGTGCCCAGCCCCAATACCGGAACGGCAGACAACCGTCTCTTCGCGGTCGGCGCGATCGCATCTAACGACGTGTGGGCCGTCGGGTGGTCATCCGACGGCACCAACCAGCAAACCCTTACCGAACACTGGAATGGAGCGCAATGGACGATTGTGCCCAGTCCCAGTCTCGGACCGATCTTCAACGAGCTGCTGGGTGTGGCTGCGGTCGCATCTAACGACGTGTGGGCCGTCGGGTGGCACAGCAGCCTCGAGCACACACTCGTAGAGCATTGGGACGGCACCCAGTGGAGCATCGTGCCGAGCGCCGACCCCCTGAGCTACAATATCCTGAGCGGCGTTTCGGCGCGCACGGCCGGCGACATCTGGGCGGCAGGCTGGTCAAGCAACGGCAGCACGCACCAGACGCTGATAGAGCATTACGACGGAAGCAACTGGACGGCGGTGCCAAGCCCCAATCTCGGGTCGAGCGATGACCGTCTCTTCGGGGTGGCAGCGGTGGCGGCCAATGACGTATGGGCGGTAGGCCAGTCGTATAACGGCACCGTCTACCAGACGCTGACCGAACATTGGGACGGCACCAGCTTCACTATTGTGCCAAGCCCCAACGGTCCCTCCAATGACAGCTACCTCTCGGGGGTGGCTGGCGTGGCGGCCAACGACGTATGGGCGGTAGATCGCTACGGGCCTACGGGGGCCTGGCATACATTGACCGAGCATTGGAACGGCACACAATGGAGTGTTGTACCTAGCCCTGACCTGGGGTCGCCCTCGGTGCTGGATAGCGTAACCGCGATTGGGCCCAACGACGTGTGGGCAGTCGGCGGATGGTCTCAGACTTTAGCGTTGCACTGGGACGGCACGCAATGGAGCATAGTACCCAGCCCGAACGCCGGGGCTAACAGCATATTGCAGGGAGTGACCGCGCTCTCGACCGCCAACTTATGGTCGGTAGGGTACTCCTACGGCACCAGCTCGAGCAATACATTGATTGAGCACTATGCCGGCCAGTGCGCTACTGCAACAGCCATTGCCACCGGCACGGCCACAGCAACGCCAACCGCCACATCGCAGGTGCAAACTCCAACGTCTACGCTCACACCGGCCCAGACCACCACTCTAACGCCCACCGGCACCGGCATCAGCTACTAACACCCCATCTGCCACACCGACAACTGGAGGCCCAACCATTACCACGATACCAACCGGCACGGCCACCTCCACGACCAGGCCGACGGCCACACCAACCGCCTGCCAACTGCAGTTCAGCGACGTGCCATCCGGCTCTACATTCTATCCGTTCGTGAGGTGCCTGGCTTGTAAGGGTATCATCAACGGCTACCCCGATGGCACCTTCAGGCCTGGGAATAACGTCACCAGGGGCCAGCTATCAAAGATAGTGTCGAACTCTGCCGGCTTCAACGACACTCCCTCCGGACAGCAGTTCCAGGACGTGCCTGTGGGCTCTACGTTCTACGTATACATCTACCGCCTGGTGCATAGAGGGTTCATCAACGGGTATCCATGCGGTACTGCACCGGCAGGACCTTGCGTACCGCCCAACAACCTGCCATACTTCCTCCCCAACGCCAACTCCTCAAGAGGTCAGATCAGTAAGATCGTGTCCAACGCAGCAGGGTTCAATGAGATCCCCAGCGGACAGCAGTTCCAGGACGTGCCTCCACAGGGCTGGCTCTACGTTCTACGCGTACATCTACCGCCTGGTGCTACACCAGGTGATGAGCGGATACCCATGTGGACACCTACCGGCAGGGCAATGCGTGCCCCCCAACAACCGGCCATACTTCCTGCCCAACAACAACGCCACCAGGGGGCAGACATCAAAGATTGTGAGCAATACATTCTTCCCGGATTGCCAGGCAGACGACCGGCGCTAGACAACGAAATGGTGACACAGAATGAGAACGCTAAAGCCAACTGTGAGCATGGTAAGCAGAAAAACAGGCTTCTTCTCGCCGGCTATACGGACTGTTGCGACCTCCTTGTAGCGGTGAGGAAGCAAACGGCATGAGCCGGATCAGGTGGCGATTGCCAAGTGCCAAGTGCCAACCTACGACACCCAGAAATACGATGGTGCGAAATATCAGTCTTGATGCCTGTGTCACGTTCTGCTCCGGGCCTTGCGACCGCATTGCGCACCACTAACCAGTACTAACGGAAGGTGATTTCTTGACCGACGACAACCTCGCCGCCTACGCCGAAGCCGAAAACTACGACGTCACCGAGAACGACGACGGCGTCGCCTTCTACACCGCACTCGCCCAGGAAACCGGCGGCCCCGTCCTCGAAATCGCCTGCGGCACCGGCCGCCTCACCATCCCTATCGCCCAACTCGGCCTCGACGTCACCGGTCTCGACGTCGTCCCCCAGATGCTCGACCATGCCCGCCGCAAATCCGAGTTTGCCGGCCTCCCCATCCGGTGGGTCCAAGCCGACGGCCGCGACTTCGACCTCGGCGAGAAATTCCGCTTCATCTTCCTCACCGGCAATGCCTTCCAGCAGTTCCTCACCAACCCCGACCAAGACGGGCTCCTGCGGTGCGCCCACGCCCACCTCCACGACGAGGGATTCTTCGCCTTCGAAACCCGCAACCCCATCTGGTCAACCCCCGCCACCCGCGCCGACCTCGAAGCGCGCATCGAACAATCCCGCCAGAACGGCGGCTTCTTCGCCCTCCTCGAAACCCGCGACGAGGAGTTCCCCTGGCAGACCTACACCGCCGCCGACGGCCGCCAGATCCGCGAATCCCTCACCCAAACCTACGACCCCATCTCCCAGATCCTCCGCCTCACCTCCTACGCACGCTGGCACGACGGCGCCGAAGAACAGACCAAAATCGGGTACGAATCCCTCCGCTTCAACTTCCCCCAGGAACTCGCCGCCCTGCTCAATCACCACGGCTTCACCATCATCCGCAAATACGGCGACTGGGACCGTTCCCCCCTTACCCCCACCAGCCGCAGCATCATCCTCGTCTGCCGCAAGACCCGATAGCACTAGTTTGTGGTGCGAAATGGGCGTGCTGAGCGCGCAGTTGCACGCAAGATAGGCGTGGAGCAGGCATTGCGCACCACAAACTAGTACTACTTCCCCGGGCTATGTACCACAATTAGCTATTTATTGTGCAGCAGTATTGCATTATACTTTTGCTGGCGGGGCAATAAGGCAGTTTCTCAGCATGTCTCTCGCCCCGCAGTATAGGAGCAATACCAGCCATGCCAGCCATGCCAACCCGCCAGCAGACCAATGCAGTCTGGCGCTACACCATCGCCTTGTTCGCCGTTCTTGGGGCCATCGCTGCCTTCGCAACTGCGACGTCGGCCGGCGCGCCCCAGAGGCTGCCGTCTCAAGCCAGACCCGCCAGCACAACGAGCACACCATCGCCATCGCCATCACCCACCGGCTGCATCCAGGTCTGGAACGTGGTGGACAGCCCCAACCCTTATTCATCAAGTTCCAACGAGCTCAACGGTGTAGCCGCCGTTTCGAGCACGGACGTATGGGCTGTAGGGACTGGAATGATACAGCACTGGGACGGCAGCATCTGGACTGCGATGACCAGCACAGTACCCTTGACGCCTACAACGGGCCTCTTCGGCGTGTCGGCGGCTTCTGCAAACGACGTGTGGGCGGTAGGACGAGGCGATGGCGCGGGGCACTACACGGGCGTAATTCTGCACTGGGATGGTAGCAGTTGGAGTTATATACCTAACCCGGATCCACAGGATGAAACCGGTCTGTTCGGCGTAAACGCAATCTCGGCCAATGATGTGTGGGCGGTAGGCTACCGGAACGATTACTCGTCCAGTGACGCGCTGACGATGCACTGGGATGGCTCAACATGGAGCATAGTGCCTACGCCCGCCCCGCCATCGGCGGGTTACCACCTCTTCGCCGTGTCGGCTATAGCCACAAACGATGTATGGGCGGTGGGCTGGACGCCTTCGGGCGTGCTAATGATGCACTGGGACGGCACAGCATGGAGCATTTCACCTGGGACATTCTCCGGCGAGCTATTTGGGGTCGTGGCGATTACGCACAACGACATCTGGGCATCCGGCAGCGTACAGAACGGCTCTTCGTATAATGGACTTATCTTCCACTGGGATGGAACATCCTGGACGCTCTCAACGACCGTAAGCGGTGATGTGATTTACCGGGTAAGTGCGACCTCGTCCGATGATGTTTGGGCTGTGGGCCGGGCAAACGGGACGCTGGTGATGCACTGGGATGGCAATACGTGGACGCGGGTGAGCAGCCCGATACCGTACCCCTTCGCCGGCGAGTTATGGGACGTCGCGGCTATATCGCCCACCGAGGTCTGGGCTGTTGGCGATGCAAACCCGGGCGCACAGTCTACCACGCTAACGATACGTTACACACAGTGGTGCCCTCCTCCGGTAGTGTGCACACCTGGCTGGAGCGCAATACAGGGACCGAATCCAGGCCCCGACACTAACTATCTTTTTGGAATAGCAACAATCGCGTCCGACGACATCTGGGCTGTCGGGGCGTTCGATCCGGGACAAGGCATGGTCGCCCAACACTGGAACGGCAGCTACTGGAGCCTGGTGCCTGTGAGCGGCGTCCCGGGCGACTTTACCTTAAGACATGTAACAGCCATTTCCTCGAACGATGTATGGGCAGTAGGCTGGACCTACGGAGACACCGACGGGAGACATGCTGCTACAACATCGACTAAAGCCCCGGGGTTGCAGAACCGAGATGGGAAAGGCCGGGTCATCGAATCCCCTCAGACCGCAGTTCACACTGTGACAGCCCATTGGGATGGGCAATCGTGGACGCGAATACCCAGTCCTAATCCCGACCCAACCAACCAGGATAACGCCCTGTACGGCGTGGGTGGCGTATCTTCCAGCGATGTGTGGGCGGTCGGCACCTACCACTCGGCCAACGGATCACGGACGCTGCAATTGCACTGGGACGGCACAACCTGGACGCAAATCGATGGTCAGGCAGGCACGCTGGGCACGCTGGTGGCCGTGGCAGCAATAGCCACCAACAATGTCTGGGCGGTAGGGTTTACAGATTCGTCGGGTACCTGGCCTCTCACTATGCACTGGGATGGGGTGCAATGGAGCGAAGTGTCCAGTCCTCTTATCAACGGAGCCTATCTGACCGCAATAGCTGCGGTTTCGGCCAACGATATATGGGCCGTCGGCTACACAGCTAATCAACCGGTCACTATGCATTGGGACGGCACTCAATGGAACGTCGTCAGCGCGCCCGGCAACGCACAACTATGGGGCGTGTCGGCAGTCGCATCAAACGATGTATGGGCAGTGGGCTCGGCAGGTTCGGCTCAGGCCACCATTATGCAGTGGGATGGCTCAGCCTGGAATATAGTTTCGCATCCCACGCCCGGTCCCGGCCAGGTAAGCGAGCTATACGACGTTGCCGCCGTATCCGCTGGCGAAGTGTGGGCAGTAGGTGACGTAGGCCACTACTATCTTCAAACTGACATTGAGCGCTATGTCGCTTCCTGCGAGACCCCGTCACCCGCGGTGAGTGCGACTGCGACAGTTACCGCCGCTACCACCGTCACCGACAGCCACCACAGCCACCACAGTACCCCAGCCACCTCTACACCCAGTCCCACAACCGTGCCCACTTGTGTGCCTGGCTGGTCTATAGTTGCCAGTCCCGACCAGGACCATGCAGGCTTCCTGTTTGGAGTTTCGGTGCTGGCTGCCAACGATGTGTGGGCCGTCGGTGATTTCAGCACTGTCAACGGGAGACAGACATTGGTGGAGCACTGGGATGGGGTGAGTTGGTCTGTCGTTCCCAGCGCTAACCACCACTCGTCCGGAAATCGCCTCACCGGTGTGGCGGCAATATCGGCCAATGACGTGTGGGCCGTTGGTATTTATTTCTCTCTCCCCAGCTCCCGGGCCAAGGCCCAGACCCAGGCCCCGGCGCTCACTATGACAGGCCTGATAGAGCATTGGGACGGGGCGATATGGTCCATAGTGCCCAACCCTGACCTCGGATCGTCTCGCAGCGAGCTCATCGGGATAACGGCGGTTTCGGCCAATGACGTGTGGGCTGTTGGGGATTACACTAACGCAAATGGCCCTGGCCAGACCCTGGTGGAACACTGGAACGGCACAGCCTGGTCGATAGTGCCGAGCGCCAACCGGCCCTCAACGACCCACTCTCTTTATGCGGTAGCGGCAGTATCAGCTAATGACGTGTGGGCTGTGGGCGAATACGTTCTCAACGACAACAGCGATAAGGGCAGTCTGGTTGAGCACTGGGATGGCACAACATGGTCCATAGTGCCCAGTCCCAGCCAGCCATCATCATTCAATCACCTTTATGGTATATCAGTGGTATCGGCTAGCGATGTGTGGGCTGTGGGGTACTATGGCGGGCAGACAGGTACATTACAGCAGACACTTGTAGAGCACTGGGACGGCGCTTCGTGGTCAATCGTGCCGAGCCCCAACCAGGGGCCGTCAGACAACTACCTCAGCGGCGTGGCGGCAATATCGGCAAGCGATGTTTGGGCTGTAGGGTATTACGTGGGAGATACAACCCAGCCGTTGGAAGAGCACTGGGATGGCACAGCCTGGTCTGTGTACGGGCCATCTCCTGGGATGTCCTACAGCGACACCTGGGCAGTAGCGGCAGTATCTACCGGCGATATTTGGGCTGTGGGGGCCTATGAGCAGAACAACCAATATAGCCTGACAGAACATTACGCGATCTGTTCTTCCACACCTACAGCTACAGCTAGCACATGCTCACTCCCAGCAGCACCTCCACCCCAACGCTGCCACCCCTGTCAACGTCACCCCTGTGGTCGCAAGCGCCACACCTCGCGGCGCATACCAACAGGGACCGACCTACCGGCACGACCACCTCCTCGCCTACAATAACAGCCTTAGGAACAGCTACCTCCTCGCCCACCACTCCAGGAGTAACGTCAACGCCCACGGCCACATCCTCTCCAACCGCCTGCCAACTGCAGTTCAGCAGACGTGCCTCAGGGCTCTACATTCTATCCGTTCGTGAGGTGCCTGGCTTGTAAGGGCATCATCAACGGCTACCCCGATGGCACCTTCAGGCCTGGGAATTACGTCACAAGGGGCCAGCTATCCAAGATTGTGGCCAACGCAGCAGGCTTCTCGGATAATCAGTCCAATCAGATGTTCCAGGACGTGCCTGTTGGTTCAACGTTTCAGGTGTTCATCGGTAGACTTGCCTCTCGTGGGTATATCAGCGGCTATCTATGCGGGGGGCCGGGAGAGCCGTGTGGTCCAGTCAGCCTCCCTTACTTTCGCCCCAACAATAACGCCACCCGTGGGCAGATATCGAAGATCGACGCTAACGCCGCAGGCTTCAGTGATCCACCAAACGGACAGCAGTTCGAGGACGTGGCGGTGAGCAGTGCCTTCTACACATATACCTACCGTCTTGTGCGACGAATCGTAATGGGGGGCTACCCATGCGGCGGAGCGGGAGAGCCATGCGTGCCGCCCGGTATCTGCCCTATTTCAGGCCCAACAACAACGCTACACGGGGACAGACCTCGAAGATTGTGGGCAATACCTTCTTCGCCGATTGTCAGGTACGTTAAGGAGAGAATTGAAGTCTCTTTATGAGCACTTCGAGTCCATGGCACAGGCATAAGCTCTTACAGATCGTTGGGCGAACGCATTCTCCGTCGGCGACCGACAGGGAGTGCGTACGATTTCGACGCCCTACGACGCGAACACCGAGTTGAAAGAAGGCGTGACGTTGGCATTCCAATCATGGATCAGGAAGCGAACGGGCAGTTCTATATCTCTTTCTCTATTTCCCAAATCCTCCATCTCCCAGGTAAGATTTCGCGCCTGCTGAGTGACCCACCCAGAGGTCGGGTGAGCAGTACACCCGGCAAGATGCACTCTGCGCGTGCCCAGTTCAATGAAGAAGAGCACGAAGAGAGTTTGCAACCGCACGGTTTCCGCTGTCGAGAAATCGCATGCCACCATCCGGTCGGCATAGTGGCCGAGAAATGTCCGCCACCTAGTGCCCTTTCGCTTGCGCTGTAAAGATGGAGGAATGTGACGACCTTTGCAGGATTTGGAGCTGGTGGCGCAGCAGGAGTATGTCGAGGTCCTTCTGCTGGTCAGACAGGCGGCGGGTGGTGGGTGGCGAGCAGGTCCAGAAGCAGTCTGAAAACCTGCACCAACGCGTTGATATGGGTGGACATGCGAAAGCATAGACCGATTCCTGACATAAGTCCCAAAGAAGGCAACCCTTCAGCACTTTGCGGTGTATTAATCTCAATGAGTAATGCTAACTGCCGCCCGATAATACGCAGTGGTGGGGAATCGATAAGTCGCAATCTGAAGGGACATTATGCCTCGCCCTATGTCTATGCTGCCGCCCACTAGGCCGGATGTGAGCATTGAGCGTGACGAACATAATGAGCTTAGCGAGCGTGCCGGTTCTAGAGTAAACGCCGGCCCACCTGCGCCTCTCACCTCGTTCGTGGGTCGAGAAAAAGAGATAATCTCTCTATGCTCCCTCCTTGGTGAACCAGGAGTCCGGTTGCTCACCCTCACGGGCTCGCCAGGTATTGGTAAGACGCGCTTGGCCATTCAAATCGTTGAGAAGATAGCCGGCAGTTTCCCTGATGGAGTTTACTTTGTCCCTCTCGCTACCCTGAAAACATCCAACATGGTTATCCCAACTATTGCCCATGACCTAGGACTACGAGAAATCGCAAGCGAACCATTGCAAAAGAGGCTGGAAAACTATCTTCGCGACAAGCAAACTCTTCTGTTTATCGATAATTTCGAACAAGTAGCAGCAGCCGCGCCGGCAATTGCTGAGCTCCTTGCTGCAGCCCCGCTGCTCAAAGTACTTGTGACAAGTCGCTCTCTGTTGAGGCTGTATGGTGAGCACGAGTTCAGGGTGCCTCCCCTGCTTGTGCCCGGTGCCGAAGGGCGGTCTAACCTGAAAGCCTTGTCACGCTCGCAGTCGGTGATCCTCTTCCTGCAGCGAGCACGCGCCGTCAACGCGAGCTTCATGCTCACTCAATCTAACGTCGAAGCGATAGCCGAATTGTGCAGTCACCTGGAAGGAATACCGCTGGCAATTGAATTGGCGGCTGCACGCATAAGGGTTGTTTCCCCCCAGGCTATGCTAACCAGACTGCACAGTAGATTGGATTTGCTGAGAAGTAGCGCGACGGACCTTCCCGTGCGGCAGAGATCCATAAGAAATGCCCTGGAGTGGAGCTACGAACTGCTGAGCAGCGCACAACAGCGGCTGTTCAGGTGCCTGTCTGTCTTCGAAAGTGGCTTCACTGTAGAATCGGCGCAGCGCATTTGCTGTCCGGAAAACGACGACACCGGCTACAGGTACGGGATAGACACGCTTGAACGAGACATCGAAGCGCTCACCTACCAGAGCCTGGTGTCGCAGATTGTGCACGTCGATATGCAGACCCGGCAAGGTGACGAAGGCCCCCGTTTTTCGATGCTTGAAACCGTGCGCGAGTTTGCCTTTGAATGCATGGCGTCATGCGGAGAGACCTGTTCCATCAAGGAAAGGCACGCGCTCTTCTTTGCGCAAGTGGCAGAGCAGGCCAGGATGGAGATCGGCGGCCCCCTGCATGAAGCTGCGTTGGATCGCCTGGAACGTGAATATCAGAATCTGTATGCAGCATTGGACTGGTGCGCTGAGGGGGACGGGCACGAGCACGCGCACGAGCATGGCGACACGGCTGTAGGCCTGAGAATCGCCACGGCTCTCGTCCCATTCTGGCAGTTGCGAGGCTCGCCACGCGAAGGAAAGGCATGGCTGTCCCTTTTTATGGGACGTATAGCTGCTTCCTCGCTATCTCAGACAGAATTGGAGACGCTCTTATCGCTGGGCCAGTTCACCTCCAACCAGGATGAGCACAAGGAGGCAAGAGAAATCTTCGAGCGAACGCTGGCGCTTTCCAGGCAGCGAGACTACATTTATGGCATTGGCCTCTCGCTCACAGCGCTGGGTCACCAGGCTATACACCTCGGAGAGCCTGACCTCGCGGAGGCCTACTATCTTGAATGTCTCGCGCTTTGCCTCCGTTTCGGCAACAAGCAGCACTATATCAGCACTCTTCTTAATCTGGGAGATCTGGCCTGCCATAATAAAGCTTATCCTCACGCTATGGAGCTATTTGAGGAAGCCCTGGACCTGGCGCGGCAAAGTGGACTTAAGATCATGATCGCCGCGAGCCTCAACAAACTGGGTTACTTACAGGCTGAAAGTGGTGACCCAGGTAAAGCCCTTTCGATGGCTACGGAAGCTCTTGAGCTATTCCGAGATGGGGCGAACCGAAGTGGTGTTGCTTATTGTCTCGGTCTCCATGGAAAGATATCTTATACCTCTGGAAATATGCGGCGGGCGGCTGTTATCTTCGGCGCCGCAAGAAAGCTGTGCGATTCGCTTGGCCTGAGATTGGAGCCTATGTTGCACACGGACCCGAATGAATACGAGAAGATTGTCGCCTCAGTGCAAGAAATACTGGGAAATGAAAGCTTTGTGGTCGCGTGGCAGAAAGGCTTGAGAATGACCACTGGAGAAGCAATAAAGATGGTTACCGCAACAGCAAATAAAAGCCGAAAGCCTGTCTACCAGGGGCAAGTAGCATATTCGGACGGACTAACAGAAAGGGAGGTCGAGGTACTGCGATTAGTGTCGGAAGGCCTCACCAATGCCCAGGTGGCAAACCGGCTAGTGGTCAGCCCATATACGGTCAATATGCACCTGCGCTCGATTTATAGCAAACTGGGTGTTCCGTCTCGCAGCGCGGCTACACGCTACGCAATCGAAAATCGGCTGGTCTGACGCATCTGTCCGGCACAACAAAGGCCTGATCAATGAGAGCGATGGAGTTGCACGCAAAGGTTTCCTTGCTCTCTTAGATAATCAACTCCCGGCTCCGCGCTTGATCTGTTGCCACCTCGGCGTCCGGGACTACCCGTTAAGGTAATGTGCTTTTGGCGGCAGCCCTCTAAACTGGCACTGGAATCGCTTATTTCGGTGCCAGGAGGGTTGAGAGAATGACCATCACAAGGAGCCCCTTTTTCAAGCGCTTTGCGACAATCAGCCGGCGCGGTGATGCTTATATTTACTGCAACAGGCGAATTATCAAGGACAACATCTGCTCAGGGAGAGAATCTCTTCACCCTCTATAAGACAACGCCTGTCGTGTCCCACGGCTCGAGCTCATGGGACAACAGGTATACCAATCCGGGTGCGGTTCTCTTCTATAAAGGCACCTATTACATGTTCCGGTCGGCCTTCAATAGCTGGCCTGCCGCCGTAGATTGGGACTCGTTACCTCGCCCGACGGATACAACTGGACCGAGCAAGGAGACCAGCCGATCTTTACCAGCAGCCAGGTGCCATATGCCAGCACAGCCGTCATGGCGTCGAGTGCGATGGTTGCGGACGACGGCACCTGGGTGATCTATTTTTACACTGACGGCGCTGCGAATACCAGCCAGGTAATAGGACGAGCGACCGCGCCAGGCCCACAAGGTCCATGGACGGCCGACCCTGAGCCGGTGCTACAGCCGGGGGGCCCAGGAGCCTGGGACGACATCCAGGTTACGAGGCCGAGCGTTGTGCACACCAATACAGGCTACGTAATGTACTACGAGGGTTTGGGCGACCTCGACGACTTTATGGTGGGCATGGCCTCCTCGACCGATGGAGTGCACTGGACAAAATACAACGACCCCTCCACCACCAACCAGCCGTTCGTGGAAAGCGACCCCGTGATACAACCGACCACTGATCCCAACAGGTGGGATGTATATGGGGTGGGCCACCCTCACGTGCAGATAACACCCGACGGTTGGGTAATGTTATACCGAGGTGGCGGACTGGGGAGCGCAATACGGGGCCTGGGGATAGCCACCAGCCGAGACGGGCTGCACTGGGATATATCAGAACAGAACCCTGTTATCCAACGCAGCGATGTTCCCAACGGCTCGGGCATATACGATACTAATATGCTATATAACGACGGCACATATTTCGTCTTCTTTGAAGACACCGTCGGCAATTACAGCGACATATACCTGGCAACGCACACAGGTTCACTATCAGCGAGTGGAACCCCCGCTCCTACCTCTCCTGCTGCAACCCCCTCAAGTGGTCCCGCAATGCAAGCTCCGCCCACGGCTGTTCCGGGCGCCAACAGCCAGACGTTTCCGCAAACGGGCAAGACGGTGAAAGGATTGTTCCTCGATTACTGGAACAATAACGGCGGCCTCGCGCAACAGGGCTACCCGATTTCCGACTTGATTGGCGAAGTATCGCCTCTGGATGGTAAGACCTACACGGTGCAATATTTCGAGCGGTCGGTGATGGAATACCACCCGGAGAACCAGACCCCGTATAATGTACTTCTATCCCAGCTTGGCACCTTCCGATATAAGCAGAAATACCCTGACGGCGCGCCAAACCAGATGCCGAATACCTCCATAGGCTCTCAACTCTTCACAGAGACGGGGCACAGGTTAGGAGGCAAGTTCCTCGACTACTGGAAGAGTCATGGCGGGCTAGCCCAGCAGGGTCTACCTATATCGGATGAGTTCACAGAAGTGTCCGGGCTCGACGGCAAGCCCTACACGGTCCAATACTTCGAGCGGGCCGTGTTCGAGATGCATCCTGAAATCAAGCTCCCTATGATATTTTGCTCTCACAACTGGGGACGTTCCAGTACAAAGCAAAGTATGGTGGGAAGTGACTACTCCAGGAAGCGTCGAAATCAGAGTTCAAGATTGCCTCTTTCAGGCCTTCAGTAACGTCTGGTAGCAAGTAGGGTAAGGAGAGTAGCCCCAAGAGGCCCAGGACTGAATGAAGGTAGGTGTACATGGTTCCCCATGCATAAGCCGACTTTCCCGTCTGCGCAAGGCACCTGCAGGCTTCGGATGCTTATTTACACACTACACCCACTCTGTCAAACCTGCCCGCTTGTTGCACACTACCGCAGAGCAGTGATCTTTCAACTCAAGGGCAACTAACCAGAAAGGCCGCCGGTTATCCCCTTGCCCTGCTCTCCCGCTTGCATGATGCCGTGCAAAGTTTGAACCAGGTCACCGTACACGGCGCGAGCAACAGTGTCGCTGGCGTCCGCACACAACTCATAATCATGGCTGAAGCGCAGCGACTGTATATCGCATCAGCCCAGTAATCGTTCAGCCCACCGGTGCCGCGATTGGCGAATAGATCGCGGCAGAAGTCGACTGATTGGGGTTCGACATCAGGCAAATCGCTAAACTTGCAAAGCAAAACGGCAAACTTCTGGCTACCTGAACGTTTCATCGCGCCCCCGGTTGAGCTATATAGAGACAAGCTCCTGTATGAGCAGTTGACGATCCGAGCCCACGGATACCCATGCGCTCCGAGATCAGATCTTGTACCTTATAGTATAGTGGGCTTGTCAATAGCTGCTACCGTGGTGAGCAGGGCAAACGGCTCAACTGTGGGTGGGATCATAACTACCTATTCAAGGTCTTACTCGGTCCCCTTCCAATTTAGATGCGTTCGCCCTCCTGAAAGGATTAAACTTGCTTGCAAAGCGTGCGCCATCTTGATATAATATGGCGCACCTGGGTGTGTAGCTCAGTTGGTTAGAGCGTTCGGTTCACATCCGAAAGGTCATAGGTTCGAAGTCCTATCATACCCACTCCCGGCATCTCCAGACGGCCCCACGACCGGGGCCTTTTTTATTTCCACAATCCCTTTCCGTGCTATTATTCCATCCATGAAACGCGTCCTTGTCGCCTTACTCCTGCTAGTTGCCCTCCTTATTGGCACCTGGGGCTGCGACGTGAGCGGCCTGCCCACACCCTCGCCCGTCCAGCCCACGCCTACAGTCGCGATCGTACCGCCTACCGTCACGCCTCAGCCTCCCAGCGAAACGCCTGTCCCGGCGATGCCTACCCCTACTACCTCTACATCCACTCCAGAAATCGCTCCAACCGCCACAGACGTAGCTACTCCCACGACAGTGTCAGAGCCGACTGATCTGCCGAGCCCCACACTCAAATCTAAGCCGACTGATACGTCCGCTCCGCTGGAGGATACGCCTACCCCGTCTGACGTTGGTGCTGATATAACGCCTACGCCAAGGCCCACACGTATCCCGGAAGGGCCAACCCCCACCCTCGCCAACCCTCCGCCTACGCCGGCGAAGGCCGAACCGGCGCCCAAAGGCGGTTGGGCCGAAGTGGTGAGGGTGCCGCCAGGCAAGCACCGTATCGCCCTCACTTTCGATGCGGGCGCGTCGGGCGAGACGATACCGGTGATCCTGGACACCCTGCGCCAGCGCCACATCAATATCACCATGTTCATCACGGGCAAGTTCGCCGAGCAATACCCGGATGGCGTGAAGCAGATGGCCGCGGACGGCAACGAGCTTGGCAACCATACCTATTCCCACCTCGACTCGCTCACTATCAGCGACGGCCAGCTTGCCGAGGAGCTGGCGCATACCGAACAGATCATGCAGGGTCTGACCGGGCTCAGCACCAAGCCTTACTGGCGTCCACCTTACGGCTCGCGCAATAACCACGTGCTGAACGTGGCAGTATCGCAGGGCTATCGATCGATCTACTGGACGCTCGATTCGCTCGATTCGGTGGGCCAGCCCAAGACGCCCGATTTCATCTTCAACCGGGTGACCAACACGCCCGGCGTCAACCTGGACGGGGCGATAATTCTGCAGCACTTCGGCTCCGAAGCCTCCGCCGAAGCCCTCCCACGCGAGCTTGACCGCCTGCAGCAGATGGGCCTCCAGGTAGTGACAATCAGCGAGCTTCTCTCGCCTTAGCGGGGCTTCAGACTCAACTGTCAGAGGATGAAGATGAAGCGAGTTTTGGGGACACCCCAAACCCCGGCAGGGGAGATCCCCTGCACCCCCTCATTCCTTAATGAAAGCAATTTGAATAGCAAGATTCGGATAGCTCCCAGCGCGTCTATGACATATGATTGAGGTATGAGTGAATAGGGGTGCAGGGGGAGCTCCCTGCCGGGGTTTTAGGGGTGTCCCCTAACCTCTTTTTGAAAATCTCTTTCAAACCTATTTGGTATTAGACGGATTGGAGTCGAGAATGCTAGATGATGAGAAACGCTGGCAGGCGGTGCTGGAGCGGGATAAAGGAATGGACGGCAAGTTCGTGCTTGCTGTTACCTCCACCGGGATATATTGCCGCCCATCTTGCCCGGCGCGGAAGCCCAAGCGCGAGAATGTGCTCTTTTTCGATGGGCCGGAGGAGGCTGAGGCTGCGGGCTTCCGGGCCTGCTTGCGCTGCAACCCGAAAGGGATCGAAGAGCCTGTCGCGGGTGCTGAGATAGCCGAGAGGGCTTCGCGATATATCGAAGCTAACCTGGACGGCGAGGGTGATTTGACGTTATCAGGAATCGGGGCGCACGTGGGCGTCAGCCCGTACCACTTGCAGAGAGTGTTTCGCCGTGTGATGGGCGTCAGTCCGAGGCAATATGCCGCCGCCCTCCGGCTGGAGCGATTGAAGTCGGGACTGAAAAACGGTGAGAACGTGACAAATGCAATGTATGATGCCGGGTATGCCTCGAGCAGCCGCCTTTACGAGAGAGCGCGCACAGGTATGGGCATGACACCCGGCAGCTACCGGCGCGGAGGAGATGGCATGACTATCAAATATACGATCAAGGATTGCTCGCTGGGGAAGATGCTGGTGGGTGCGACCGAGCGGGGTGTATGCTTCGTGGCATTGGGCAGCAGCGACGATGCGCTGCGTGAAAGCACTGCACCAGGAATACCCGGCTGCGCAAACCAGGCGCGATGACGAGGCCCTGGGAGGCTGGACGCAAGAGATAATATGCTCTCTCGAAGAGCGCCGGCCGCAGCTTGACGACCTACCTGTCGACGTCCAGGGCACGGAGTTTCAGGAGCGCGTATGGCGGGAGCTGCGCGCAATCCCTTACGGTAGCACCCGCTCCTACAGCGAGGTAGCCAGGGCTATAGGGCAGCCCGCAGCAGTGCGTGCCGTGGCCCATGCGTGCGGTGCCAACCATGTGGCTCTGGTTATTCCGTGCCACCGAGTGGTGCGCGAGGACGGCAGCCTGGGCGGCTATAAGTGGGGGATCGAGCGCAAAAAGGCTCTGCTCGCCCAGGAGCGTGATCTCGTCGTTGCGCGTTAGGTTTCCCGGATTCCGTCCTTCGGGGCGAAAATCCAGGGAGGCTCCTAATGCGCCGGTGCCAGGTCCTCTATTTTATAGAGCATGTCGCGGCTGATAACACGCCCGTTAAGAGGGTTGGACAGAACTATAGATGTGATCGTGGTGCCATACGAGGCAAGGCGGTCTATGACCACCTCCAGGTGGGCCACCGACGACACCACGATCTTCATAATGCCGCTGTCGCCGCCAGTCACGCGATGATACTCGATCACTTCCGGAATATCCTGTACGGCGCTGCCGATACGCGAGCAATACTCTCCTGCATTGATGCGTATGAAAGCTGTAATGGGGAAGCCGACCTTTTCCAGGTTGATGGTGGCGTGGTAGCCCGTGATGATTCCCAGGTCTTCCATCCGCCTGACACGCTCGGCCACCGCCGGTGGGGACATGCCAACTTGCCTCCCGAGCTCGCTGAAAGAGATGCGCGCATCCTCCTGGAGAGCCTCCAGGATTTGCCAGCTAACGTCGTCTAATTGGTTTTCGATTTGTAGGCTCATTGGTCATTACTCCTGATCTTTGTAAGAGAAATCGGCGTGATGCCTTCGCAAATCTCTTCAAATCCACGCCAATCCCTTGTATTATAAACTATGACAAAGGTGTTGTCCAGACCTTGGAATGGTCACAAATGAGCAACGATTGTTCAGGGAGGATAAAATGGAAACCATACTAATCTTGATTATTGGAGCGATTTTGTTTGACCTGGCGGCCAATTGGTGGGCAGCCGACAGCCGAGAAAACGTAGATAGCCACGAGTGGGAGCGCCGCCGGGCATGGGGCAGATGGTAGGCGGTAGACTACAGCGTTTCGGCCGTCTTCCGGCATATACCGGATAGAACGAAAACAAGAGAAAGATGAGAACCAATACCCTGGCAAAACCTGCAACTGCCACCGAGTCTAAGGGCAAATCTGCACAGTCTGTCTCGGATAACAGCAATAGCCTGAGCATATGGCTGGCGTTGCTGGCTGTGTACATTATCTGGGGATCCACCTATCTTGCGATACGGTTTGCTATCGAGGATCTTCCGCCCTTCCTGATGGCCGGCATAAGGTTCGTGATTGCGGGTGGCCTCATGTACGCGTTTCTGAGGCTGCGCGGCACGCCTAACCCCACTCGAAAGGAATGGGGCGGGGCGGCTATCGTCGGATTATTGCTGTTGGTCGGCGGCAACGGGCTGGTCAGTTTCGCCGAGCAGTATGTGGCCTCGGGCCTGGCCGCGCTCTCGGTGGCTACAGTGCCCATCTTCGCGGCTCTTTTTGCCGGTATATGGAAACGCTGGCCCATCGGGCGAGAATGGCTGGGACTGGGTATAGGCTTCGTGGGCGTGATACTTCTCAACCTGCAGGGTGATATGCGCGCCAACCCGCTCGGTGCTGCCGCCCTGATCTTCGCGACCGCTAGCTGGGCATTCGGCTCGGTCTGGAGCCGCTATCTGACTATGCCAAAAGGCCCCATGGCCAGCGCCGCCGAGATGCTGGCGGGAGGCGCGGTGCTGCTGGTGATCGGCCTCGCCACCGGCGAGCATATCACGGCTATGCCCGGCCCTCGCTCGCTACTCGCCCTCATTTACCTGATTATCTTCGGCTCGATTGTCGCCTTCACAGCCTACAGCTTCCTGCTCCAGCGCGTACGGCCATCACTCGCCACCAGCTATGCTTATGTCAACCCGGTAGTGGCCATTGCCCTGGGCATAGGCCTGGCAGGCGAGCAAGTGACCTTGCTCGAGCTGATAGCTCTGCCCATAATCCTGGCAGGCGTGGCGATCGTGGTGCTTGCTAGAAGGACGTAGTTGTCTGACCAAGTTGTCAGTTGTCAGTTGTCAGTTGTCAGTAGACGGACGACCGTGTGCTTACTGCTTACCGCCCACTGCCCACTGGTCTACCGACAACTGACAACTGACAACTGACAACTTCGTTTTACGTATAATGATGCCATGACTCGCCTCGTGGCCTGGCCTCCTCTCGTTCGGCTTCTGGCGGGATTCTATCTGCTGCTGGCGGGGTTGCAGGTGCTTCTGCTCGCGCCTGTGGTGGGTGGTGGGCGCTCACTTGATTTCCTGGTGTTTCGCGCTGATGCGCTCAGCGTGGCTTTCGGCGTGGCGTGGATGCTCTGTCTGGGCCTGAGTCTGCCCAACTTGGTGGACGCGAGGCAACTGTCCGGGAGAACGGCGGGCATCATCTTTATTTTTTCTGTTGGCTTGCTCGCTCTTGCCTACGCTCGGGAGCCGCTCGTTTTCCTGGTTGGGTGGGAGATCGCAGGACTCGCCGTATGGCTTTGGCTGCGAGAGTTGGGATGGGCAGGAAATATCGCCCGGTGCGCATTCTGGGTGCACGCTCCGGGGCTGCTATTGCTCGCGACTATTCTGCCTGGGCATGTGGGGTCGTTCGTACCGCCGCAAGGGGGAGAGGCTGCGGCATGGCCCGTGGTCGTGACGATCTCGTTTGGGGTCGTGGTCCTGGTTCGGGCAGGCTGCTGGCTCTTCTTGCCTCGGGCCGCTGATTCTGACTTAGCCTTTCCTCTTATCAAACTCTACAGCCTTGCCGCGCCGTTTCTGCTGGCGAAAGCGCTGGTTGCCGCGCCCTGGGACGACTTCGGTGTATGGGCGCTGGCGCTCCTGGGCACTGTGGTGCTCCTGGGGTCGCTACTGGCACGCTTCCTGGGCGCGAATTCTAGTGCGACTCAAATCCTGGCATACGCCGCTGCTGCAGTAGCCGGGCTTGGGCTTGCGCCGCTATCTCCCCTCGCGGCTGCCGGGGCAATCACGTTGCTGCTTGGCGGAGCTCTATGGGCGGCAGCGGGCAGAGCGCGCCGAGACAGAGGGGTCCTGCTTCTGTTGGCTGCGCTTCCTGGCATCTGGCTCCTCTCGCAGGGTGCACTAGACGCGCAGTACAGACTGGTGGCGGCTATCCTGCTGCCGGCATTGCTATTGCTGGCGTACCGGAGTGATAGCGAAGCGAAACAGGCTGATTGCACCGGCACGGCTGCGGCAGGTTCTGGCCTCCGTGCCTTCTAACTCTAGCCGCCATCTATCCTCAGGCTGTCGTTGAGTTGGTGCTGCGCCCGGCTGTTGGTGCTATGGCGGGTGGAGTGGGCGTGCCCTCCACGCTTGTCGCCAATTGGGGCCTGGGTCTGCTGGTGGAATCGCCGCAAGAGATGGTGCTGGCCGCCCTGCCCGCCACGGGTATCGCTCTCGCGATCTTTCTCGCCTGGGTTGCGCTTTACTGGCTGCGCGGCCTGGCGCGGATGGTTACCGGCGAACCTGTAAATCAGATTCCAGCAATCAGCGACGTCGGCCCGCATAATTCTCAACCCACACCCAACCCCAACCCACGACGCCCAGAGAGCGCCCAGAGAGCGCCCAGATACGCAATCCGCAATCCGCAATCCGCAATCCGCAATTGGACGAAGGTGGGACAGCCACGTGACGCCGGAGCTTGCTTCGTTCTCGGATTGGACGCTCGCGCTTCTGCCGCGGCTTTTTCTCTATCCTGGGGGGTTGTGCCTGCTGGTGGCGTTATGGGCCCTTCGTTTTGTCTCCGGTGTAGGCAGGTCTGTTGCCCTACAGGCATGGCTCGTGGATCTGAGCCGTGCAAATCTGCTATCTATCGCCCTGGCGTGGGTAGCGCTCGCGCTGGCTCCCTTTCCCGGCGCTACCACGCTGCCTTCGCCTGTGGATGGCGTGGTGCTGGCGGCCCTGGTGGCCATATCGCTCCTGGTCGACACGGCAGTGGAAGGCGGAGGACGAAGGGCGGAGAGGAGTCTGTGGGCGGCGGGAGCTATCACTCTGGCGCTCGTTTTGCCCGCCATCGAAAGCGGATCCCTGCTTGTGCGGGCTGGCGGCTCAACGTTGTTCCTCGCGGCCTCGTCGTTGGCGGTCGTTGCGGGATTACTCGCCCTTTGCTGGGAGGGGAACGGAGGGATCGCAGCCGAGGTACGGTGGCTAGCGTGGTTTTGCCTGGGGGTTGTGCCGCTATGGCAGAGACTTACCGGCGATAATCCCCTTGCTGCGAGCCTGTTTGTTCTGGCCGGCGTGGGGATACTCAATGGAATGCGGAATGTACGGGGCCCCTCCGGGGGAGAATTCGGAATGCGGAATATCTTGACCGGTCTTTATTCCGCATTCCGAATTCTCCCCGGAGGGGCCCCGTACTTCCGCATTCCCCACGGCTATCGCGTGGCTTCTGGCGCTGCTGGGGCTTCTGTGGGCGCTTCTGGCTGCGGCGTGAAATCGGGCGAGGTAGAGGCGTATTTGGCGGTGATACGTTGGATATAGTCGCGATAGGTCTGCGCCAGAGGTGCCGACTCTATTACCAGAGCGTTTTCGGCGTTCTTCTGGGCGTGGCGCGAGAAATTGTACGACCCAGTCAGCACGGCGTCGTCCAGTACCATTATTTTGTTGTGCATGTAATCATGCTTGCTTGAGGGGGTATAGGGCGTGCTCCGCTTACCGGTGAGCTTGCCGTATTCCACGATATCCGCGAACGCGCCTATCTTCCAGGTATTGGCCGGCACGAGCTGCCACTGGTACTTCACCCCTTCCATCTGCGACCAGTCATATATGCCCTCAAGTGGCACTCCACGCTTCATTAGACCCTGCAAAGCCGTGATAATACGGGTCGATGTGAGCACCACGGCGGCAATACTCGCATGGCGCTGGGTGCGGTCGATCAGATTGGCTATGCTCTCGTCTATCCAATCCCCTTCGCCTGGCGAGAAGTTTACCAGCACGTAAGCAGGCTTGCCGCCATACTGAAGGGTAGCTTCGCCGCTGTCCATTATTCCCGACAATTCGATGTTGCCATCCAACCATAGCTCGTTGAAGTCTTGCACGTAGTATTTCGCCAGCTCTTGCGAGTGGAAAATAATAACGTTATTCTCCTGAAGCTGCCAGCTATCGTCGGTGAAATTGAGCGAGCCTGTCCACACCTGCGCCTGCGGGGAAGCGCCGTCAAGGATTATGTACTTGTTGTGCATGAGAGCGCGATAGCCCTCGATGGGCCTGGACGTAAAGCCGAGCGATTGGACGAATTGAGGGGTAGTAAAGTCGCAAGGATCGTTGTGGACAGCTATGATATCCTGCTGGGTGCCTGCGTCATATGCGATGCGTATATTCACCCCGGCCTGTGCCCGCTCCTGCAAAGCAGCAAGCACAATAGCCTTCGGCTCCGGGCAGAGGCTGAACGAGTAAGCGGTGATGTCGAGCGTCTCCCGGGCTTGAGACAGGAACGCAGCCAGCCGCCTGGCTATATCGATGTCGGTCTGGCAGCCTGCGCAGAGGAAGAATGCCTCTATCGTGTCAATTGCGGATTGCGGATTGCGGATTGCGGATTGCTCGTTAGCTGCGGCAATTGTCGTGCCGGTCGGGCCGGTCGCGCCTGTTGGGTCGCTCAACTATTGCCACCTCCTGCTTCCTTATCCGAGCTATTATTTGACTGGATTGGGTCGGGAAAATCGCTTTCGATACGCCCGGCGTCGAAGTCGAACCTGTCCACTACCAGCATCTTTACCGCCAACGCCGTCCCGAATGCGAGGCCGAAGAAGAAGAGGCCGACCACTTCCACACCGTCCATTGATTGGTAGTTGGTGATGGTATAGTAAACGATCACCAGGCCCACGGCGATTATGCCCAGTGTCAAATAAGGACGCGGCACGTTACGCCCTGAGCTATCGCGGCCCGCCCCACGCACGAGCATGACAATTCCTCCGGCCGTTACGACCAGACCTACCAGGATCAGCAGAAGTTGGATGATGGTCAACGCAGTTGTCAGTTTGCTGACGAAGTTGTCAGTTGTCAGTTGATCGGTGGTCAGTGGGCTAGTAACCGACGTTGGTCGTCGGTCTACTGACCACTGACCACTGACAACTGACAACTTCGTCACACTACTTTCCTGTCTTCAGGTACTGTTGCGCCCGGTCAAGCTGCGGGTCTTTGTCTTGCTCGTAGTCCTGTACTGTGCGGACCACCACTATATCGGGGGTCAGGCCGCGGTCGGGGAGAGCGCTTACAAGGGGCTGGGCCTCTGCGGTGGCGGTGGCCGCTGCGGGCACCGGGGTGGCCAGAGGTGTAGGGGTAAAGGTGGGCAGGACGACGGGCGTGCCTGCTCGGGGTGTGGGTGTTCGCTGCGGGTTGATGTCGCGCTTATTGGGCGTGAGCCAGTGAGCGAATGTCACGCGGGCGCTGGAGCCGTCGTCGAATGTGTATACATGCTGCTCGGAGCCTTTGCCGAAACTCTGCTCGCCGATCAGCTTGGCCCTGCCATGGTCCTGCAACGAGCCTGCCGTTATCTCGGAGGCCGACGCGCTGCCGCCGTTTATCAGCACGACCAGCGGAGTATCCAGCACCTTGGGTCCGTTCGAGATGACCATTTGCGGCATGTCTTGCGAATGGTCCGACTTTAGCAACTCATAGAAGCCTATGGTGTTGTCGGGCAAGAAGCGGCCAAGCATCTCAAGGGCAGCCGTCACGAGGCCACCGCCGTTGTTGCGCAGGTCGAGGATGATACCTGTGGCCTTCTGGTCCTGGGCCTGCTTGAGAGCGGCGTCAAGCTCCTGGGTGGTCTTTTCGTTGAAGATGCTCACCTGGAGGTCGGCGATGCCGCCGTCCAGCATCTTGAACGTTACGGACGGTACGTCGATCTGGGCACGGGTCAGCGATACGTCGAACGGATTTTGCTGGCCTGGCCGGAGGAGGGTTATGCGAACGGTGGTGCCCGCCGGGCCGCGCACCAGGGCCGCCACCTGGTCGGTGGTCATCTGTGTGACGTCCCGCCCATCCACAGCCAGGATTGCGTCCTTAGCCTGGATGCCTGCCTTCTCGGCGGGGGTATTGGGTATGGGCGCTTCCACTGTAGGTACGCCGTTTCGCTCCTCGATATACATGCCGACACCCTGGAAGTTGCCCTGCATCAACTCGGTGACCGATTGGTTTTCCTGGGGCGTGAGGAATGCCGTGAAGTCGTCGCCGAGCGACGTTACCATCCCTTTGGTCGCGCCATAGATCATCTGCTGGCGGTCGATAGGCTGGTAGTAGAACTCGTTATTGATGGCCTGGAAGGTGTTCCAGAAGTCATCGAACTGTTTGCTGACGTCTTGAGCACCCGCAGGCAACGCCGGCTTCTGAAGACCGCCTGCGCTTGTGGAGTTATTGCCGGTTGCTGTCTGACCCGGCACTACCGGCTGAGCCAGACCGGTCAGGTAGGGTGTAGCAAAGCCCAATCCGTAAGCGCCAAACGCCACCAACACTACGATCGCGATGGTGACTAATGTGCGTGAACCTTTGTTCATCTATTCCTATGTCTCCTGTCGGTGCGATTTGGGGACGCGAAAGCTTCAGGGCAAAGCTTCTACCATATAAATACATGAGCATGATACAAAAACGCCACGCCAGGCGTTTGCGCGCCAACCGGCGTGACAACCTTATTATAGCGAAGGGGTAGGGAAAGGGCAAACGTGTGACGTAGTTGTCAGTTGTCAGTTGTCAGTTGTCAGTAGACGGACGGCTCCATACTGCTTACAGGTCGCTAGCCCCTGGTCTACTGACAACTACGTCCTCATTCCTCAAGCCCATGCAACTCTTCATCAAGTTCAGCGAGGAGGCGGCGCATCGGCTCCTCGGAGATTGCGCCGTCGAGGTTGCGCTGGCGCACGGCGTTTTTCTGGATTTGGAGGAGGTGGCGTCTGATACTTCTCTCCTGCGTTTGCCTGACGTCTTCGTCCTGGAGGCGCAGCTCACGCAGGCTTTCGTCGAGGGCTTCCAACTGAGAGGTGTAATGAGTGCGCAGGTCAGCGGCCCCGGCGGTCGGCAGGCCGCCGGTCTTGCCCATCCTGTCTATCTCGTTGAGCGCTGCAGCCGCCATGGCTTTGCGGGCGGCGATCGTCTCGTATTCTTCGTGGCGCTCCCGGCGGTCAATCAGGCCCAGCCGCTTGATCAGAGGATCGATGCTCAATCCCTGCACTACCAGCGAGAAGACTATCACCCCGAAGGTCATCACCAGGATCAGGTCTCGATCAGGGAAAAGGGTGCCGTTGCCGGTGGTGGCAGGCACGCTGAGGGCCAGCGCAAGTGCCAGCGCGCCGCGCAACCCGCCCCAGACCAGCACGGCTTGCCACTTTGAGGGTATTGCCCGGTGGATTACGCGTAACACACCGCTCGAAATCACCACCACAACAGCCCTCACCACCAGCACGATGGCGATAGCCTCCAGTGTAGGCAGCCAGTACCGGCTCAGCCTGGCAATATCAAGCTCAAGCCCTATCAGCAGGAATATGAGCGAGTTGGCGAGAAAGCCGAAGAACTCCCAGGTCGAGGAGACAGCAAGGCGGGTGGATGGCGACATACCTGTCACCCTTCCATAGTTGCCAAGCACCAGGGCCGCCACTACTACCGCGATCACCCCCGACACCCCCAATTGCTCGGCCAGCAGGTAGGTACCGTAAGCCACGATGAGGGTCATCGAAGTCTCCACCAGATAGTCGTTGACCCTCGACAGGAGCATCGAGACCAGAAACCCTATAGACACTCCCAGAGCCACCGCCCCCAGCACTACCAGCACGAACTGCCCGGCTGTAACCACCGCGTTACCCACTGCACCGGCTATCACGATCGCAAGCACGATGCGGAAAAGCACGATCGAAGTGCCGTCGTTGAACAGGCTCTCACCCTCAAGTATCACCGACAGCCGCCGGGGCGCACCGATCTTGCGAAATACCGCCAGCACCGACACGGGGTCGGTAGCCGACATAATCGCGCCGAACAGGAAAGCCGTAGGCCAGCCTACGCCCGTCGTAACGTAGAGGCCCGCCGCTACGCACAGGGCCGTCAGTATCACCCCAGGCACCGCCAGCAGCGCAATAGGTCGCAGGTTGTCGCGCACCTCCGCGAATGGCAGATTATAGGACGATTCGAAAAGGAGAGCAGGCAGGAAGATAAAGAGGATGAGGTCAGGCGTGAGGTTTATCTGTAGCTTGATGCCTGTGAGAGCAATAATCAACCCCGCGATAGTGAGGGCTATCGTATATGGTATGCGTATATATTTGGAGGCCACCGCCACCAGAATAACGGTTGCCAGCAGCCACACGAGCGTGGTGACGCTCTCGCTTGTGAGTCCTGTGCCCATACTGTTTACTGCTTACTGCTCATAATACGAACAATTTCTTCACCGCCAAGACGCCAAGATCCGCCAAGATCCGCCAAGATTATTGTTTATTAACCACGAAGAGCACGAAGAGCCGAAAATTATTATATGTTTTTAATCGCAGAGATCACAGAGGTTATTACAGGTCCCGTTTTACGTTTCACTGGTCCCTGACCCCTGTACCCCTGACCCCTGGTCATCCTTCGCCCCGCGACTAGCGCTAAGGATGTCTTTACGGTACAATTAAGGTAGGGTGCGGGTTCCGCGCCCGCGATACGATTATACTTGCTATTTGAACGGAGATAAGAGTTTCTATGCCCACAAGCGATGTGGCGCACACGTCAAACCCTCATTTACAGATACCTCGCGTGGTGAAGTGCCCCACGCCAATGTGCCCCGGCTGGATCACGCTTGACAGCACGCGGCACCAGACCGAGCCTTGCCGCTACTGCCGTATCGGCGTCGATACGCTGCGCTTCCTGCTGTCTCGGGTGGGCGCGGACAACAAAGTGCTCTCGCCCGAAGTGCACGACGAGTTCAATCGCCTGATGCTCACGATGGCAGGCGCGTGGGGCCAGAACGTTTACCTGCGAGCCTCCGACAATACGCTGGTGGACATCAAGCCGGGCGCTCGCGGCGTGACGGTCGAATACAACCCTTACCTGGGCGACGCGGGCAGTGATGGAGCCGCGCCGCTGGTGGGCGTGATCCTGCATAAGCTGCTCCATTTCGAGGCCCACCTGGGCCAGCGCGCACCGCAGATAGTGGTCAAGTCGGGCTCGAAGGACAAAGAGGCGCTTGCCCCTATGCTCTCGTATTTGCTGACAGTGACCGATCACGCCTGGGTTACGGCGCGCCTACGCAGTTTGAACCCGACGCTGCACAGCGCGCAGAGCCGCTGGGGCCTGGACCTCGTGACGATGCTAGTCGGCTCGGAGAGCATGTTCAACCGCTACCTGTCCGAGCGTAACTTGATGAAGCTATTGGACGTATTAAAAGAGACCGGCAGCGCCGACAAGTTCCGCGCATCGGTAATTGACCGCCTGGCCGCCCTGACCGCCCAGATACTGGCACCCGAAAAGGAAGAATCGCGCCGCACATACCTGGCCGTGCAACTGGCCAACGCCCACCTCCTCAACCCCGACGCCTACGACGATTACCTGGCGGCCCTGCAAAAGAAGGAGATCGCCAACCTGCGAGAAGCCCAGCCAATGGCCGACAAAGTGTACAACGAGATGGAGGCCTCGCCTATCTCCAACCCGCAATCACCCAGGTCGAAGGACGGCGAGACGGCCCCCACGATCACGGTAGACCTCCCGGCGTTCCTGCGGACGGTAGAAGGCGCGGTGAAGGCGCTCGGGATGGGGAATTATTTCGATGTGAAGAGCTAAAGGGCGGCCATGAAGGTTCCACAGACACGCCAGGAGATTAAGGAAGCCCTCATCAGGCTGGATTGGGATTTTTGCGATGTTAGGCTGGAAGTCATCAAGAAGACTCAGCTTCGGACTTTTACATGAGAACTTCGCAACAGAAGAGAGGTGGGTCGCTCGCATCTGCGGGCAGTTCTACGACCCCAATACAGCCCCCGATCTATGCTCCATCACCGGAGAACAGACATTCACCGTCGATACCCGCCTAGGCGAGGACTATACCGAGAAAATGACACAAGCCTTCGAAGATCTCATGGGCGATTTGTTCCAGCAAGGTTGGGAGCTAGAGGAGGACACTGACCCATACACCCAACCGATCTACCTCCGCCGCCCACCCATATCACAGGCTCTACATAACAGGCATGAAGGCAAGACAAAAAGGCGACGATAAGATAGTAATCCAGTCTCATTCTTGGGGACTCATCTTGACCATATTATTCTTCGCTTCGCTCAGAATGACATGGTCAAGATGGCACACGAATATGCCACAGCTTTGTTCGCAAAGCGCTCAGACTGACAAAACCGACCGTGGGTAGTGGGCACGAACATGAGTGACATCGCCAGCAGGCGAAAGCCAATTCGAAGTGTTGTTAGGCGTTCCTGGCCACGCTGGCGATTTTGACCTTGGGCTCTTCAGCTCATGTTCCGGCGAAAGTCGCGTAATGAATTGGAGTTGGGAGACTGATCTCAACACGCCGAGAAACGTTGAGGCCATTTCCTGGCATTGCGCCAATCGGCGATAATTGACTGATATAGATACCAATTCCTCAGTCCGCGAAGGCGGACTTCGTAAACCTGGCACGCGATCCAAACTCCGTGCATTGTCTCCAAAAGGAACAAAACACAATGAAATGGTTAGCAAAAGTATTCGATAACACAGACAAAGAGCTTGCTCGCTTGCGCAAGTACGCAACGGACGCCAATGGCGACATCGAAGAGCTGCTTGAAAGCCAGCGCCAGTGCATCGCGGACCTCCGCACCGACGTGCTGAACGAGCTTTCGGGCGTTGATTGGGGATCGGCCCTGGCGAGCGAGATGACCTCGGTGGCGGCAACGTCGAGAGGGCTTGCGTCGCACGCAGCCGAATTCCGCGCGGTTATCGAGAAGGGCGAGCAGACCAGCCGCGTTCTCTCGGTGCTGCTGGCCAACTCCAAGCAGCTTGCTGCTATGAATGGGGAGCGCTTGCAAAGGCCGCCTGCCGAGCGCCGCGAGCTCGAAGAAGAAATAGAGCTACTGGTGGACGAGCTTGCCGAGCAGCTATCGGGCCTCATCGAGCAGAAGCCTGGTATGCGCGAGGCCATACTGCGCGACGTGCCCAAGGCCAAGTTCGCCCCGCAGAAGCCCGACCCAGGCGAGATGGTCAAGCAGGTCGAACTCGGTGGCCCATTTCCTGGGCCGCGAAGTCGCCGACTACTTCAGCCAGACCAACGATACGATGCTGGCGCTGAGGCGGGGCATCGGGTTGGTCAGGCTTGTGGAGCTGACGAAGGACGAAGGACGAAGGTCGAACGACGACCTCAGCAAGGCCACAACTACCCTGGTACGCGCTTTGAGCGAGAATGATTTGATCAAGCACTTGTCGAGGCAGGGGCTGCGGTTGCCGCCCGACGTGAAGGAAGCCGCAGGTCTAGGGGGTAGCGCGCCTGTTCAGGACAACAAGGGCCGCAAGGGGCGCGACAATAACCAGCCTCAGACGCCCGATATCGATCCGAAGGACGAGCTGGCCGATGAGCTCTACTGGGAAGAGCAGGCTACAGCCGAGCTGCTGGCGATAGCCGCTACCGTTGTAGACAACCCCCAATCCGGGGTGACCTCCGGGCCTCCTAATCCGCAATCCGCAGGTTCTTCGGCTTCGCCGAATTCAGGCAATCCGCAATTGGATGGTCCGCAATCCGCAATCGCCGCGCTGGCTGAGAAATTCGCGGGGCGCGAAGAGCGCCTGCAAGCTCGTACTTCCCTGTTCAGGGCGCGACTGCTTGAGGCTCGCGCAAACTTCTGGGACGGCACTCAGGCCAAAATAGAGGCTATTGTGGGCGCGGAGGCTCTTGCTCCGCACATTGAGCTGTTCAATGAGCTTGACGCCGAGCAAGAGGCCATGGTTGACAAAATCGTGGCGCAGGACGAGGACCGTTGCGCGCCTGTGAAGGTCAAGCCGGACGAGATCGGGGCGCTCATGCAGCGCCGCGACGACCTTGAGCGCACCACCTTCAACGAGCTAATGAACGACCTGCGCGCCGACGACCGCTCATCCTACGACCGCCTGAAAGCACTCCAGGACGAGCACAAGAAGGAGCAGCGCAAAGATGAAGAGCGTGTGCTCGATGAGCTTCTCCCTGAAGCGTTCGCTGCGCTATGGGAGGCATCGCGCCGCACCACGGGCATGCGCCCGTACGAAGTGCAGCTCATGGGCGGCGTCACCCTACACGAGGGCAAGATAGCCGAGATGAAGACGGGCGAGGGCAAGACGCTGGTGGCCGTCGCTGCCGCTCTACGTCAACGGCCTGACCGCCCGTGGCTCGCACCTCTGCACGGTCAACGAATACCTGGTCAAGCGCGACTCCGACTGGATGGGGCCGATCTACAAGATGCTGGGCCTGTCGGTGGGCGTAATCCTATCGGGCATGGAGCCTGCGGAGCGCAGGGCCGAGTATATGGCCGACATCGTGTATGGCACGAACGCCGAGCTCGGCTTCGACTACCTGCGCGATAACATCGCCAACGACCCCGACAGGATGGTGCAGCGCCCGCACAACTACTGCATCGTTGACGAGGTGGACAACATCCTGATCGACGAAGCGCGCACGCCCCTGATCATCTCGGGCGCGTCGGAAGGCTCAGCCGAAGTGCATATACGCGCCGCGCAGTTCGCCAAGACGCTGCGCCCGGAGACGGATTACGAAGTAGATGAGAAGACCCGCAGCGCGGTGCTCACCGACGAAGGCATCAGCCGCGCCGAGGCTTTCTTCCGCGTAGATAACCTCTACCACCCCGACAACTTCCAGCTTGTGTACGGCGTGGACAACGCGCTCAAGGCGCATGCCCTCTTCCGCCGGGACAAGGACTACGTGCTCTGGCAGGAAGGCAAGGTCATCAGCGCGGGCGAGAGGCTCAACCCCAAGCTGGCCGTTGAAGTGGTGATCGTGGACGAGTTCACGGGCCGCCTGATGCAGGGACGCCGCTATTCGGAGGGTCTGCACGAAGCCATCGAGGCCAAGGAAGGCATCCGCGTGCAGTCCGAGAGCCAGACCTTCGCCACCATCACCATCCAGAACTACTTCCGTCTTTATCCTAAGCTGGCGGGCATGACCGGTACGGCAGCCACCGAGGCCGAAGAGTTCATGAAGATCTATAAGCTCGAAGTGATGCCCATCCCGACGCACCGCCCTATGATACGCCAGGACAACCCCGACCGCATTTACCGCACCGAAGCGGCCAAGTTCCGCGCCGTGGTGGACGAAATCGAGGAGATGCACAAGGAAGGCCGCCCTGTGCTTGTAGGCACGGTCTCTATCGAGAAGTCGGAAGAGCTATCGAAGATGCTCGAAGAGCGTGGGCTGACCCACTCGGTGCTCAACGCCAAGCAGCACGAGCGCGAGGCGAGCATTGTGGCCCAGGCCGGCCAGCGTGGTGAGATCACCATCGCCACCAACATGGCGGGCCGTGGAACAGACATCACCCTCGGCTTCGGCGTGAACGAAGTGGGAGGTCTGCATATCATCGGCACCGAGCGCCACGAGAGCCGCGCGTATCGACAACCAGCTTCGCGGGCGCTCCGGACGCCAGGGTGACCGGGGATCGTCGCGCTTCTTCGTCTCCATCGAGGACGAGATCATGCGGCGATCAGGTGTGAACCAGAACATCGTGAACTAGCAACCTCTTCAAGAACCTCTGGGAAGAGGATATGCCCATCGAGCACTCGATGATCAGCAAGAGTGTCGAGCAGGCGCAGGTGAAGATGGAAGGCTTCAACTTCGACACCCGCAAGCACCTGGTCGAGTACGACGACGTGGTGAACACACACCGCGACGTCATCTACGACGAGCGCCGCTTCGTGCTGCGCGACGGCGACCCTCGCTCCATCATCTCGGAGATGATTGCTGAGAAGGTGCAGGAAATCGCCACCCCCAGCAATATAGACGAGACCACCGGGCGCAAGAAGAAGACTGCGGCCGTTTCCGGCTACGCCGAAATGTTCAACGCGCTCAAGGAGACCTTCCCGGACGATATCATCCGCCGGCTGCTTCGCTCGATCCTCACCGACCGTATCGCGCCCATAGCGGCGGAAGGCGACCTTGCAGGCTTCGCGGAAGACCTCAAGCTGATAGCGCAGGAAGCCTACGAGGGTACGCTCGCGACCCAGCTAAAGAACCTGGACGACAAGCTGCGCGATTTCTACCATATCGGTGATGTTTACTACGAGATCGCGGGCGAAGGCACGATAGATTACAGCAAGCTGGCCCGCAACGTCGGGCTGCCGAACGACGTAGTCAACCATATAAGCACCGAAGAAATGGGCTATGAGGAGGCCAGTGAATACCTCGCCGAGCTGCTGACTGCAGGGTTCGAGCGGGACCACCACCCTAATCTGCAAAAGCTGCAGGAGTATCTCGAAACCGAGGCTCAGCGTCCGCTAAAGGAAAACGTCACACCTCAGGCTGCAGCCGAAGCGCGGACGCACTCCCTGCTCGAATATGTAGACGCTCGCTTCCCGCTGTCTGCCACATCGGCTGCCCGCTTCGTGGACGCCGAGACCTCAGGCAAGAAATCGTCCATGATGTCTGCCGGCGACACAGAAAACGTCGTGACCGAGATACAGGACCAGATAGAGCTTCTCTACGGCGATGTGGAGAGGACCCTGGGCGACGTGTTCATGGAAACCAACCTGACCATGCCGCTCATCTCCATGGTGGATAACCGCCTGCCTCGCTCGGTGTACAGGCACATCGAGGAGCAGCTTGGGCTCGAAAAGCTGGAAGAGGTCGAGAATATTCCGCTGGGTCAACTCCCCGTCGATATAAAGGACATCGTCAGGGACGCCTTTGTGCGCTGGCAGGAGGCGGACCTGATGCTGCGGGTGATAGATTACCTCTGGACGCGCCACCTGACCACGATGGAAGGCTTGCGCCATTCCATTGGCCTGCAGGCATATGGGCAGAAAGACCCGCTGGTCCAGTACAAGGTGAAGGCTTACGAGCTGTTCGATGACCTGAAGGCGGAGATACGCCAGCTAGCCGTGCTGAATGTGCTGCTGATGGGTAGCAGAGCCGAGGAAGCCCGCGCCCAGATACGCCGCACGCAGGTGCAGACCCAGATGGAACAGAAGCAGGCGGCGCAGGCGGCGGCCGGCAGCAACGGCTCCAAGATCAAGCCTGGCGTCTCTCACAACCAGGCCCAGCGTCCCGGCCAGCCCCAGAACGGCCAGCGCAACGGGAACGGCCAACCCCAACGCCCCGCACCCGTAGCCGCAGGCAGCGTGGGCAAGCAAAAGATAGGCCGCAACGACCCATGCTTCTGCGGCAGCGGCAAGAAGTACAAAAACTGCCACGGTAGGTAATTCTCGTTTATTCCGTGTGGGCATGGCGACGCCATGCCCACACGTTTTTGTTTCAGATCACAACCAGGGATATTCCCATGACAAAAAGCGTGCTGGTACTCGGCGGCGTCTCGTGGAACTCCATGCTTTATCGTGGATAAATTCCCGCGCCCTGAGCCGGGGACCGTCTTTACCAGAGATTACCACGAGACAGTCGGCTCGACGGGGTCGGGCAAGGCGCTGAACCTGAGCAAGCTGGGCTTTGCCGTCACGCTCTATGGGATGATAGGCGAGGACCACTATGGAGATTGGGTCAAGGACTATTTCGCGAAGGAGAAGGTGCCATTCATTTATGATCATCACCACGCTGGGCACCGAGCGGCACGTCAACTTGATGGACGAGGCGGGCAAGCGAATGTCGATAATATCGAGGTCGGGTGGGTCGCCGGAAAGAGTGGATTTCGGGAGGATCGAACCACTGATCAGGCAGAGCGATTACGTTGCGCTCAATATCGTAGATTATTGCCGCCCCATCATCCCTCTAATCGAGGGCTCTCAACAAGGAGATATGGTGCGACATACACGATTACGACGGTCGCAATCCGTATCACCACGATTTCATTGACGGCGCGGACTTCATCTTCATGGGGTCGGATTCGATGCCTGACTACCTGCCCTTTATGGAGGCTCTAATCCGGCGCGGCAAAAAGCTTGTGGTGTGCACTCATGGGAAAGAAGGCTCTTCCGCACTCACATCTCAGGGTGAGTGGATTGAGACGCCTATTATCAACGCCTACGCTAAACTCGACACCAATGGTGCGGGCGACGCTTTCTTTTCTGGATTTCTGTATGGATATTCTCAAGGTTACGCATTAGAAGTGTGCCTGCGGATTGCCACCGTGGTGGCGGGCCTGTGCGTGACCTCTTCCGAGCTTGCGTTGCCTTCATTGAGCGCTGGGTTGGTGGAGGCGGAATATGCCAGGCATTTTGGAGTGACGCTGTAGCATGGCATAGTGCCTGGCGAATGTCGCTCCGCGGTTTCAACCGCGTGCTACAATTGCGAAGTCCGCATGGCGGACCGTTCGGAGACGTAGAGACACATTGCAATGCGTCTCTACAGTTGGCACATCCTGGAGGCCATAGCCAGCGAGTGAAGGTTTTGTAAATGAAGGCTTCGTAGGTGTAGCATACGATTTCAACCGCCAGGCGATGCCGGAGAGGCGCTGCCTGGCGTGCGATTTCCGATACAGACATATTGCCGGCAACTTTTCGCCTCGCCAAGGCGTTATGAAGATAAGGAGGGAATCGCCCATGCGCCGTACCATAAGCCTGTTGGCTCTCGTCCTGGCTCTGTTCACGCTTACCGCCTGCGGCACAGGCTCCGGGGCTACGCCTACAACGCAGTCCCAGGGAGGTCCCACGATGACTATATCTGGTCCCAAAGTGGGCAACGCCCCTGACTACAGCTGGATTGCAGGCCGTGTAACCTACACGAAGATACAGGGCGGCTGCACCTATATCATCACCGACCAATCCGCCATAGACGCTGCTGTGGCAACACCCCCCACGGGCAGCACGATCACCGGCCCATTCGTCGGCACGGCTGTAAGCCACGACACATCGCCGCCTCTGCGCGACATCACTCCGCAGACAGGTCCACCGCCTACCCAGCCACCCGGCGTGCGTTTCGTAGCTAGCGGGCCAGGCTGGGACCCATCCAAAGTCAAAGACGGCGATTATGTGACCCTTTTCGGTCGCCTGGCAGGCCCAGGGGACGCGCAGGAGATCTGCCCCGGGGGGACGGGATATGTGGTGGATAGGATGGAAATACAGAAGCTATTCTGATTTCTCATCTTAGCTCACATCGTCGGCGCCTGGCCCATCACAGGGTTTTGCGGCTGGTTGGCCTGGGGCTTGCGCTTGAAGGTCCAGACCACCTGCACGGTCACGCCGCCGCTCTGCATGGGGAAGCAGCTTACGAGCTCCCAGCCGTCGCGGCCCATCTGCTGGAGCCGGTCCCAGTTGGTGAGGCCGTCGGGTCCGCGCACTTCCCACATCTTGCTGATATTTATCTGCCCTGGGTTGATATTGAACCCGCTGCTGGGGATGTCCACTACCAGGATGTTGTAGGTCCATTGGTCCATTTTCTTCTCCTCAGTTGTGACGTAGTTGTCAGTTTGTGACGTAGTTGTCAGTTGTCAGTTGTCAGTAGACGGTGACTTTCAGCTATCAGGTATGCAGCTACGAACCGTCCCGTCGTCCCTGATTAGACCATCCAGCACATTACTCATCTCAATGAAGCGCGAATAGAGGGGGTCGGCGCCTTTCAGGTCGGGAAGGACTTTGTTGAGCAGCGTTCGGGCCTGGGCATATTGCTTGTCGAGGATATGAGCATAGATGTACTGGTAGACCAGTGTAGAGTCGTTGCCAATCTCGGTCATGGCCTGGCTCGCCACATCGAGCATCTTCTTCACGCCATCCGTTCTGCCTAACGTAATCAGATAGTCACAGGCAGCATCACGCGCCTCGCCGGGAGTGGCTTTGTGGCGGTTCTCCCACAAATAGCCCTGCAACAATAACGCCTCGTCATAGCGGCCTGCACGGCCCAATTCTTTGCCCAGCAATGTGAGATACTTGTATGTAGGGTTCAGGGCAATCATTTGCCGGATGTAATATATCGTTTCGCCCCGGTCCCCCAGGTCCCAGTAACGGTTGTAGAGAGCATCGTACCCGTCGATAGAATACGGATAGAGCTTCACTACCTCAATCAACCCGTCCAGCCCGCCTTCCCACTCGCCCGCCTGCAGCTTTGCCTCAGCCTTGTCTATAAGGTCGTGTGCGGCAGTATTCGTCTCAGGCGTCATGCCGGTTTGCGTCAGAGCTTCGCCTACATCGCCCAGGATATCCAGTCGCAGTTTGCCATAGGCCGACGGTATCTCGACAAAATGCTCCGTCCGGGGCGGCCCACCATGCCGCAGTATATCGATCAGCTCCATCCACCCTCAATCTGAACACTTACCTTGACAGGCAATTCGCACTGGAAGGATAGCACCGTGTATAATCTCTGTCAACGCGCCTGACATTGATGTTGTATTCGGATAAACAGTGCCTCCGAAGAAGCACGGTCCGGCGAGGTCATTTCTCAACAATCCCAAGGAGGAAATCATAATGAATAAAGTCAAAAGGGTGATCGGGCTGTTATGCCTGGCAGCATTATTTGCCATCGGCTTATACGGGTGTGGCGGCGACAACCCTACGGCTACCCCCCTCCAGCCCACGGCAACCACAGCTGCAGCTCCTACCAGTACCACCGCTGCAGTTGCAGTGCCAACCGATACTACCGCCCCTGTAGCGGCACCCACAGATACAACCGCTGCCGCGAGCCAGCCTACTGCCGCCCCCTCCGGTGGCGGGGGCAACAGCAGTGATGCTGCCAGCCTTCTACAGCAATCCGGCACCGCTATGAAGAGTGTCAAGAGCTATCATATCGTGTTGAATACCTCGTCGGGGGGCGCCGGAAACACCGCTGAAGGCGACTTTGTCCTGCCGGACAAGGCGCGGCTGGTGATATCTACTACGGCGGGCTCGTCCACGGCTATCGTCATCGGCGGCGATGTGTACGAGCAGGTACCCGGCAGCGACGCCTACTACCAGATCCCCGGCGCAGGCACCGGATTGTTGCAAGGCACCTCAACCACTGCAGCCTTAGCTGACATCGCAGAGAACGCTACGGTAGTGGGCGACGAAACACTGGACGGCGTGCCCACGACCCATGTCAAGTTCACCTTTAACCAGGACAAGGCCACCGCCATGGCTGCGCAAGCATTGGGCCAGCCTATTCCCACCCCCAGCGTCACTCAGGGCGAGGCCAACGCTGACGCGTGGGTGGAGAAGTCCACCGGCTATATACACCGGTTTATGACCACGGCTACTGTGGCGGGCGCCTCAGCCACAACGACAGTCACCTTCACAAAGTTCAACGAAGACGTCACCCCACCTATAACAGTACCAGCTAATGTCCAGCAAATTCCAGGCGCACCCGGTGCAGGCACCACGCCTACACCCTGATGAATCTCTACCCGCTCAAATAAAAATGGTGCCGGCCCGCGGGCCGGCACCATTTTTATTTGAGCGGGAGACGAGGCTCGAACTCGCGACATTCTGCTTGGAAGGTCAGACACTCTACCACTGAGTTACTCCCGCGCTGCAGGCCTAATTATACTTGTGGCGGGCGAGCCTGTCAATCGGCTTGACACCGTCGTTTCGCTTCTGGTACACTAGCAAGGCCGTTGTGAGGCGCATTCGTCTAGCGGCCCAGGACACCTCCCTCTCAAGGAGGAGATCAGGGGTTCGAATCCCCTATGCGCTACCGTGAACCCCCGCAATGCGGGGGTTTGTTTTGTCTCACGGCGGTCGTGAATAACCGTCTCACTATAGCGTATAATATTGCACGCCGTATGAGTGCGCATAGGGAGCGTACCTACCCCTCTTCTCATCTCGCGGTTCCGGCTGACACTCTGCAGTGTCGTATTTCGTATCATGGCGACGTATTCTCTAAACTTGATCAATCTGCATAAGGGAGAAAGATGAGGAATATTACTCTCCGGCAACGTCTGCGCTATTCTTTCGACAATACGATGTCGCGAGGCACGCCTGCTCTGGTGGCATGGCTTGGTATTATTACATTCGTACTGATCTGCCTGGCTGCCTTTATCACCTGGATAGTAAGCCAGACCGGTGATGATGCCTATGGTGCCGATGGCTGGTCGCTCTTCTGGCGCTCCCTCCTTCGCACGCTTGACCCCGGCACCTTCGGTGGAGATCAAGGCGGGCCGTTGTTCCTCCTGACTATGCTGGGTATCACCCTGGTGGGCATTTTCCTCGTCAGTCTTCTTATCGGTATTCTGACCTCCGGGCTGGAAGCCAGAGTTGAGGAGCTTCGCAAAGGACGCTCGCTGGTTATCGAACAGGGGCATACACTCATACTCGGGTGGTCGGACCAGGTCTTTACGGTGCTGCATGAGCTTGCCATAGCCAACGCCAACCAGAAGAAGCCTCGCGTGGTTATCCTTGGCGACAAGGACACTGTCGAGATGGAAGACGAGGTGCGGTCGAAGGTGACAAACCTGGGCAAAACGCGGGTGGTCTGCCGCAACGGTAGTCCCATCGACCTCGATGACCTGGAAATCGCCAACCCGCAGGGAGCGCGCTCGATCATAGTGCTCTCGCCTGGTGGTGAGGATCCCGACTCGCAGGTCATCAAGACCATCCTCGCGATCACCAACGGCTCGCGGAGGCGCAAAGAGCCGTATCACATCGTGGCCGAGATACATGATAGCAAGAACCTTGAAGCAGCCCGGCTGGTAGGAGGCAGCGAAGCGCAGTTGATCGACGTGGGGGACACGATAGCGCGGGTTATCGCCCAGACTTGCCGCCAGGCGGGACTGTCCATCGTCTACACCGAGCTGCTCGACTTCGGCGGCGACGAAATCTATTTCAAGGAGGAGCCCACCCTTGTGGGCAAGAGCTTCGGCGATTCGCTCTTTGTATACGAAACCTCCTCGGTGATGGGCCTCCAGTACTCAGACGGCAGCGTAGCGCTCAACCCTCCTATGGACACGATCATCAAGCCCGGCGACAGGGTAATCGCCATCTCGGAGGACGATGACACTATCAAGCTCTCAGGTCTTACAAGCTACGACATCGACGAAAGCGCCATCCAAGAGCATATCGCCACGACGCCCCAGCCTGAGCGCATTCTCATCCTCGGCTGGAACAAGCGCGCTCCCACCATTGTCAACGAGCTTGACAACTATGTGGCTCCAGGATCTAGCCTTACCCTCGTTGCTGACTACGCGGGCGGCGCGGGCGAGGTAGCGCGGCTTTGCGCGGAGTGCAAGCGCCTCACCGTTACTTTCCAAAATGGAGATACCACCGACCGCCGCACCCTGGATGCGCTAAAACCGGAAGAGTACCAGCATATCGTGGTGCTCTGCTACTCGGACACGCTGGATGCGCAGCGGGCCGACGCCCGCACCCTGGTGACGCTGCTGCACATGCGCGACATTGAGACTCGCCTGGGCGAGCGCTTTTCGCTGGTCAGCGAGATGCTTGACGATCGCAATCGCGTGCTTGCCGAAGTGACCAAAGCCGACGATTTCATAGTCAGCGACAAGCTACTAAGCTTGATGCTATCACAAATCTCCGAAAACAAGCATCTCAAACAGGTTTTCGCGGACCTTTTCGATCCCGAGGGCTCGGAGATATACGTCAAGCCGGCGTCCGATTACGTCAGCCTGGCCAGGCCTGTCAGCTTCTATACTGTGCTGGAATCGGCACGCCGCAGGGGCGAAATCGCTATTGGCTACACCATACGCGCGCAGGAAACGGTGGCCGAAAAGCAATACGGGGTGACGGTCAACCCTGCCAAATCGAAAGCTATCACTTTCACGGAGGCCGATAGCATCGTTGTGCTTGCGGAAGAGTAGGGGACGTTAGTTGTCAGTTGTGTGACCAAGTTGTCAGTTGTCAGTTGTCAGTTGTCAGTAGACCGACCACAGACCACCGACGACGGGAAAACGTAACGTAAAACGTAATGACCGGTAATAACTGGTCACTCGTCAACTGACAACTGACAACTGACAACTGACAACTTGGTCACACAACTGACAACGGGGGTACCATGGAAGTACGGATACTTGGAGCCCACCAGGGGCAGAGCAGCAACATCGGCTTTATGTCGATCCTCATAGACGGTAGGCTGGCCATCGACGCTGGGGGGCTTGCTACAGGCCTCTCGCTTGAGGAGCAGGAGCGGATAGATGCTGTGCTGATCACTCACCGTCACTTCGACCACATCCAGGATCTGGTGGGCATCGCGCACAACAACTGGCAGGTGAAGAGCCTGCATATCCATTGCATACGCGATGTGCGCAACGCCCTGCAGGCGCACGTCTTCAACGACGTGCTTTGGCCGACTATGAGCGTGCAGCAGGGCCCCTACTTCCCGCTCACCTGGAGCGACCTTGCGCCAGGACAGGAGATCGATGTGCTTGGGTACAAGGTGCTGCCCGTGGAAATGTCGCATACGGTGCCTTGCGTCGGCTATATGGTATCCCATGAAGGAAAGAGCGTCTTTTACACCGCAGACACGAGGGGCGACGGCAAACCTCCCTGGGCAGCGCTCCGGCCCGACCTGTTGATCGCTGAAGTGACGATGTCGAGCCTGTTCGAAGATCTGGCGCATCGTGTGGGCCACATGACCCCTCAATCTTTAGGCCGCGAGCTACGCGCCTTCCACGCCAGGCAGGGCTACTATCCCCCCACACTTGCAGTGCATATCAATCCCCATCACGAGCCCACAATCAAAGAAGAGCTTGCCGAGCTTGCCCAGGAGCTGGGCGCGCAGATAACACCCGCCTGGGAGGGGATGGTTGTTGAGGTGTGAAGCGTAAAGGGTCAGGGGTCAGGCGCACTAAACCAAGGACGACCGGTCACCGGTCACTGGCCACTTCCCACCGTCTACTGACAACTGACAACTGACAGATTCACGATAGCTCGTCCCAGGTGTAGCCTATATTGCGGAGGTGGGTTTCCAGATGGGGGTAGTCTTCATATGCCTGGGCGGCTATCTGCACGACGCGGTTCAGGGGAGCGTGACCGGCGCGCGAGGTGAGCACGTGGCGGAGAACTGAGAGGGTATAACTTCTGTCGTGCTCGATGTGGGCTTTGATCTCACGCTTGCCCCTGGCTTCGGGGCCGGTAATGGGGACGACCAGTTTGGCGTCGAGGCTCTCCAGCACGTCGAGGGCGTCCAGGTAGTTTTGAGCGCCGTATTTCAGCTCAGGTATGAAGTCATGGCGCAGCATAGAGCCACAGAAGAGAATGCGCTCTCTCTTGCTATAGAGGCCCAGGTATGAGCCCGGCGCAAGCACAGAGACCTCCCAGCCGGGAGCGAGAGCGAGCAGGTCCATCTCGTCACCAAACGTGGTGGGAGTGATGAACGCCGCGCCTGGCCAGAGAACCACGTCGGTATCCTGCGGCTCACCTGTAAATAGCAGGCAGGCAACGCCGCCACGCATATCCGCAAGGAACTTTTCCAGGGCGTCCTGCTCGACTTGTAGACGCCCGGGGTTGACCAGTGTGACACCGTGCTTGTCCCCACCCATGATGACGCCGATATTGCGCCCCGTCTCACGGTTTCGCAACACCCAAGCACCTGCCGCGATCTCTACGCCTTCTATCAAGGTGGGCTCCTGGGGACGAAGTTGTCAGTTGTCAGTTGTCAGTAGACGGACGACAGGTACTGCACTAGCCCCTAGCCCCTGGTCACTGGTCTACTGACAACTGACTACTGACAACTGACAACTGACAACTACGTCGACCTACTTCTTGCGCATCACAATATCGACGGTGCTAAATCTCGGGATCTCGGCGCCTTTGGGCGGATTCTGGCTGAGGACAGCGCCCGGGGGCACATTCTCGTTGGGGTCGTCCTGTTCGGTGACGGTGCCTAGTTTGAGGTTGGCGGCGGTAAGACGCTGGGTGGCAAGGTCGAGGTTTTCTATACCGACGAGGTTGGGCACGATGGATGTTAGCCCCATGCTGACTATTAGCTGTATGGTGTCGCCTGGCTTAATGCTTGATCCTGGACCGGGCTTGGTGGTGACTACTATGCCCTTGGGTATAGTGTCGCTCCCCTTGTTCACGACTTCCACTTTGAGACCGGTGGCTGTGAGCACTGCCTGGGCGGCTATGGGGTCCGTGTTGGCGAAGTTAGGCAGGGTGAAGGCCGGTGGGCCCGCACTCACTCGGACGGTGATCTGTCTGGTTTGCTGGAAGTATGTGTTAGGCTGGGGATTCTGTTGCGCGACCACTCCTGCGGGGAATGCAGGCGTGACTATCCGGTCAAGCTCCAATAGCACGAACCCTTTCTGCTTGGCGAGGGCGGTGGCTGCGTCTATGGTGAGGCCGACGAGCTGGGGCACGGGCGCGGATTGTGGGGTGGCTGTGGGCGTAGGGGTGCTGGTGGGGGTGCTGGTGGGGGTAAAGGTAGGCGTGGGGGTGGGTGGGACGGGGGTTGCGGTGGGTATTATCGGAGTTGGCGTTGGGCTTGGCACCACAGTGTCGCCGAAGAAGTTCGACAGATTAGGCAGGCGAGGGGACAGTACTATCAAGCCCCCAACGATGACGGCGATCAGGCCCAATATGATGAAGGCGATAGCAGCGGGGCTGCACCCGATACCCTCGCCCTGCACCTTGACGGTGGCGGGACGCATCGCCATGGAAGTAGGCGAACCAAGAGGGCTGCTGACATGCCGGGTAGCGGCCTGAACGCCCGCGCCGCCCGCTACCGGAGTGCCGTAGAGGTTGCGAGGCGGGGCGCTCGGCCGTAGGGAGCCTGTAGCAGGGCCGCCGCGAAGGTTGCCGGTACGCGCGCCGCCCTGCACGCCCAACTGCGTGACCCTGGGGCGAGCGGTGGGCACCCGCATCTCTAGAGTGGGTTGCTGGCCTACTACCTGGAGGCTCTTGAGGGCGTGCTCCATCTCGGTGGCGCTCGGGTACCGGTGCTGGGGCTCTTTGGAGAGAGCTTTCAGGACGATAGCTTCGAGCCTTGCCGGTATGTTCGGGTTGAGGCTGCGAGGGGGCGGCGGGGCTTCGCTGATATGCTTGTAAGCGAGGCCAACGGCGTTGTCGCTCTCGAAAGGTAGGCGACCGGTGAGCATTTCGTAGAGGGTGACACCCACTGCATAGATGTCCGATTGTGGAACGACGCGCTCGCCCCTGGCCTGTTCGGGGGAGAAATAGTGGGCCGTGCCGAGCGCCTGCCCCGCTTCGGTGAGGCCGAGGTCGGACACACTCTTGGCGATGCCGAAGTCGGTCACTTTGACCATACCATCGTCCGTGATGAGCACGTTCTGAGGCTTGATATCGCGGTGGATGAGGCCGCTACGGTGAGCGTATTCGAGGCCCGCCAGTATCTGGGAGGCGATGGAGATGGCCTGGTCGGGGGGAAGAGGAGCGTTGCGGACAATCAGCTCTTTGAGGCTCTGGCCGGCGATGAACTCCATTACGATGAAGTGGAGATCGCCATCCTGGCCTACATCGTAGACATTGACGATGTTGGGGTGAGTGAGGTTAGCGGCGGCCTGGGCTTCGCGGCGGAAGCGGGCCACGAACTGGGCGTCGGAGGTGAACTGCTCGCGGAGCACTTTGACGGCTACGATGCGGCCCAGGATGTTGTCGCGAGCTTTATAGACCTGGGCCATGCCCCCGCCGCCCACGACACTTATAAGGGCGTAGCGGTTATTGAGCACACGACCGGCGGCGCTCCCGCCATTGCTTCCGTTGCCCTGGTGGGGCGACTTATTCGAATTCACCGGCGCCGGCGCTATCGCCCTTATTGTCGCCGTTATTGCTGGCCAAAAATATATCCTTCTCACGCGCCCGCGGCTACGAAGTAGAGTGTGCCGAGTAGCGAGTGCCAACTGTTGAAAGGTACTCGCAAGCCGAGCGGGCACGATTCGCAGTTATCCACATCCGCGCCGACGGAAGTGCTGCGTGAGGTTAATTGTAAAGCAGGGGGTAGGGAGTGTCAAACGGATTGCGGATTGTGGATTGCGGATTGGGGCTGTGATAGTATCGGATAGCCTGGACAGCACACTTCTTCCGAGGCCCTTTAAATAACTCTTTCGAGCACCTGAGTGGTGGCGGCACTGGCGAGGCCGTAGGCAATGTGAGCGCCGAGGGTGTGGGCATGTAGCTCTGGAGGAGACGCGGTGGGGCCTTCGGAGAGGCCGAGCAAAGGCACAGCAAGCTCGTTGGCGAAACCCCAGAGGCCGACTGCAAGAGCAAGCCCGCCGCCAATGTCGGGTATACGTGCAGGGCCGCGGAGAGCGCCGTAGATAGCGGCTGCAATCATGCCGAAGCCCCAGTGATTGAGGTAGCTGAGGGTGGTTTTTGTATCCTTTTTCGGCTCTTTGTGGGCTATCAGCTCGTATTCATGGCGGCCCATGGCCTCGGTGGATGCCTCTCCCTCTTTGTATTGCTTACCTACCAGGGAGATGTCGTCCAGAGGACGCTCTTCCTGGCGGTCGCTGCCGCTCTTGTCGCCGCCTGTGTTCCCACCACCTTTCTCGCGCGGGTCTTTGCCGGTGATCGCCTCGGCGGCCTTCCAGTAGTACTCCATCGCCAGTACGCCCACCGCGCCACCGATTGTCCCAAGCACGAACCCTTTGTAGCGGTTGACTCCTTTGCTCATCTGCTTCTCCTTTGACGCAATCTTTGACCAGAGATCAAATTCGTCATAAGCAGGTTGTATACCAGGGACCAAGTTGTCAGTTGTCAGTTGTCAGTAGGCCGACTAAGGACGACCGACGACGGTGTAAAACGTAAAACGTGAAACGTAAAGACGCCAAGAACGCAAAGCTCGCCAAGGTCATTATTGTCTTAAACCATAGTAATCCTCTGTGATCTTTGAATCCTCTGTGCGCTCTGTGATTTAAACCCATAATATCCTTCGTGATCTTCACGATTAAGACAATATAAACCTTGGCGAACCTTGGGGAACCTTGGCGTCTTGGCGGTGAAGGTCGAATCCGCAATCCGCAATCCGGGATCCCTGGCACATTGCGTGCTAGCGAAAAGGGTGTAAAATGGAAACTATACTCCGCCTATTTTCTGCACAGGAGAAACCCTCGTGACAAGCACAGACAAAGATACCAAACAAACCAGTTATTACGGGATGGATATTGAGCAACTGACCATCAATACCATCCGCACCCTCTCGATGGATGGGGTCCAGAAGGCCAATTCGGGGCACCCGGGCACCCCTATGGCGAACGCGCCCCTTGCCTACCTTCTTTACGACGAAGTCATGCGGCACAACCCGCACGATGCGCATTGGCCTGATCGCGACCGCTTTATTCTGTCCGCCGGGCACGCTTCAATGTTGCTCTATTCGGCGCTATACCTGTTCGGGTACGGCATGACGCTGGCCGACTTGAAAGAGTTTCGCCAGTGGGGCTCCAGGACGGCCGGACACCCGGAATATGGTCACGCGCCGGGCATCGAGACCACTACCGGGCCGCTGGGCCAGGGGTTCGGGAACGGCGTAGGTATGGCTCTTGCCGAGCGTTGGCTGGCCGAGCGCTTCAACAAGCCGGGCTATGATATCGTCAACCATTACACGTATGCCCTCTGCTCGGACGGCGATCTGATGGAGGGGGTATCGTCGGAAGCGGCCTCTATCGCGGGATTCCTCAAGCTGGGCAAGCTGATCTATTTCTACGATGACAACACCATCACCATCGACGGCCACACCGACCTAGCATTCAGCGAAGATGTAGGCAAGCGGTTCGAGGCTTACGGGTGGCATGTGCAGCAGATCGCTGACGTGAACGACCTGAACAGCCTGCGCAAGGCGGTCAAGCAAGCGCAGGCTGTAACCGACCGGCCATCGCTGATTATTATGCATACCATAATAGCTTACGGCTCGCCCAACAAGGCCAACACCTCCGACGCGCACGGCTCACCGCTGGGCAAGGACGAAGTGGTGCTGACCAAGCAGAACCTGGGCTGGCCCTGGGCGGAAGAGACCTTCTACGTGCCCGACGAAGCGCTTGCAACATACACGCCTGGCTATCCCCCGTGGCGAGGATTTGCAGAATGAATGGCAAGGGCTGATGTCGCGCTACACGGCCGAGTTCCCGCGCGAAGCAGCAGAGTTCAAGCTCTTTATCTCAGGCGGTCTGCCTGAGGGCTGGGACGACGACCTACCCGCGTTCACGCCGGACAAGGGTCCCCTCGCAACACGTACTTCATCGGGGCAGACTATCAACGCTATTGCCACCAAGGTGCAAAACCTGATGGCGGGGGCAGCCGACCTCTACCCGTCCACCGACGCCTACATCAAGGAGGGTGGGGACCTGAAAGGGGATAACTTCCTCGCCCGCAATGTCCATTACGGCATCCGCGAGCATGGGATGGGGGCAATCTTGCAGGGCATCGCCCTGCACAAGGGGCCGATCGCCTTCGGCTCGACCTTCCTTATCTTCTACGACTACATGAGGCCGCCGTTGCGCCTGGCCGCTATCATGAAGAACCCTCTCATCATGCTCTACACCCACGACAGCATCGGGCTGGGAGAAGACGGGCCGACCCACCAGCCGGTCGAGCAGCTATCGGGGTTCCGTGCGGTGCCCAACCTCTGGACTGTGCGGCCTGCCGACGCCAACGAGAGCGTCTACGCCTGGAAAATAGCTCTCACCCGTCGGGATGGACCCACCGGTGCTCGTCATGACCAGGCAGAAGCTTCCTATTTTCGACCGCAAGAAAGTGGCGCCCGCCGATGAGGTATTGAAGGGGGCATACATCTTGTCGGAGGCTGAGGGAGGCAAGCCTGATCTGATCCTGATGGCCACCGGCTCGGAGGTGCAACTCGCTGTTGGAGCGCAGCCTATCCTGGAGAAAGCCGGCATCAAGACTCGGGTAGTGTCGATGCCCTGTTGGGAGCTATTCGAGGAGCAGGACCAGTCTTACCGGGACGATGTGCTCCCGCCGAACGTCAAGAAACGCATCTCGATTGAGGCTGCATCGCCGATGGGCTGGCACAAATGGGTCGGCTCGGAGGGGGATATTATTGCGGTGGAAACGTACGGTGCTTCCGCCCCCGCCGAGATCATTTTCGAGAAGTATGGGTTCACAGTGGATAACGTGGTGCAGCACGGGTTGGCACTCATGGGCAAGCGCAGCCGCGTGCCGGCAGCCAACGGCCGCGCCCCCCGCAGCAAGACCCTTGAAGAGACCGGCAAGAAGCAAACCGATGCGGAGACAACTGCTGAAAAGCAGACGTAGTTGTCAGTTGTCAGTAGACGGACGACTGACAACTGACAACTGACAACTGGCAACTAAGGAGCAAACTTATGGCAAAAACGACACTTCAACAACTGGCAGAGTTGGGACAGAGCCCCTGGCTCGATAATATTCGCCGGAGCTTGATCACGAACGGCGGATTGAAAGCCTTCATCGATAGCGGGATCGTGGGGGTTACGGCCAATCCCACTATCTTCGAGAAGGCTATTTCGGGATCGACCGACTACGATTCCGCTATAGAAGAACTGGTGAAAGAGGGTAAATCTGCCGCCGACATATACAAAATCCTCATTATTGAGGATATATCCAATGCCGCCGACGTTTTTCGGCCTGTGTACGACCGCACCAAAGGTCTGGACGGCTTTATCTCTATCGAAGTAGCCCCGGGCCTGGCGCACGATACGGATGGGACGATCAAGGAGGCCGTAGATTTCCACGGCCTGATCAATCAGGCCCAACGTATTCATCAAAGTGCCTGCTACCGAGGAAGGTATACCCGCTATCGAGGAGCTTCTTTACCGGGGCATCAGCGTCAATATCACTCTGATCTTCTCGGTAGACGTCCACAAGAAGGTGATGGAGGCCTATCTGAGCGCCCTGGAGCGCCGCGTGGAGGAAGGGAAGCCGGTGGACAAGCTGGCTTCGGTGGCGTCCTTCTTCGTCAGTCGAGTGGATACCAAGGCGGACAAGGCTCTGAACGACCTGCTGGCGAAAGAGCAGGACCCGAAGAAGCAGGAGCTGATCAAGAGCCTGCTGGGCAGAGCCGCCATCGACAACAGCAAGATGGCCTATCAGGAGTTCCTCAACGTCTTCAACACCGAGCGCTTCGAGAGGCTCAAGGAGCACGGCGCTCGCGTGCAGCGACCATTGTGGGCCTCCACGTCCACCAAGAACCCAGCCTACAACGACGTGATGTACGTAGACGAATTGATCGGCCCCGACACCGTCAACACCATGCCCGACCAGACGATCTTCGCGTTCCTTGATCACGGCAAGGTGGAGCGCACTATCGACCGCGATATGGACAAGGCTAAGCAGGAGCTGGCACAGTTGGAAGAGCTGGGCATTTCGCTGAAGCAAATCACCGACGAGCTGACGGTCGAGGGCGTGGCGTCCTTCTCCAAGAGCTTCGATTCACTCGAGGAGTGCATCAACGAGAAGCGGGAGAGCCTGTTATCCGGGCTTGCAGGAAGGTACGGTACCAGCCTGGGGGGGCTTGAGCCGCAGGTCCGCGAGGGCCTGCGGCATGTACAGAGCGACCAGATCGTTTCGCGCATTTGGAGCAAAGACGGCACAGTCTGGAAGAAAGAGCCTGCGGTTCAGAAGGATATCACAAGCTGGCTCGGCTGGCTTGACGTAGTCTCGCTGATGCAGGGGCGCGCGGACGAGATCAAATCGTTCGCAAAGGAGGTAGTGGACGCCGGGTACACCAGCGTAGTGCTCCTCGGCATGGGCGGATCGTCGCTCGCTCCTGAAGTGATACACCGGGTGCTGGGAGCGAAGGAGGGGTACCCGCGCTTCTACATGCTCGATTCGACGGACCCCGGTACCGTCGAAGCCATCACACGGAGGATCGACCCTGCCACAACGCTCTTCATCGTATCGTCCAAGTCGGGTGGGACCACGGAGGTGATGAGCTTCTATCGCTACTTCCGGGCGAAGGTAGACGTTGCGAAGGGCGAGAAGGCGGGCGAGAATTTCGTGGCCATCACCGACCCCGGCACATCGCTCGAAAAGCTGGCGAGCGACGAAGGGTTCCGCCACACATTCCTCAATATGCCTGACATAGGAGGGCGATACTCGGCGCTCTCTTATTTCGGGATGGTGCCCGCGGCGCTGATGGGTGTGGATGTAGACGCGTTCCTGGCTAGCGCGCAGGCCATGGTCGAGCAGTGCAAGCCGTGTGTGAGCATCGAGCATAACCCCGGCGCATGGCTGGGCACGATCATGGGCAAGGCATTCAAGGCGGGGCGCGACAAGGTAACGATATTCACGTCGCCCGACCTGGACAGCTTTGGACTATGGGCCGAGCAACTGATTGCTGAGAGCACAGGGAAAGAAGGCAAAGGGTTGGTACCGGTGGCAGGCGAGCCCGCGGGCAGACCATCCGCCTATGGGCGCGACCGGCTCTTTGTCTATCTCTCTGTAGACGGCGCGAGCGACCCGGCCCAGGAGCACGCAATCAATAAGCTCGAAGCGGCGGGCGACCCGGTGGTGCGCCTTAATATGGCGAGCAAGACCGACCTGGGCGCAGAGTTCTTCCGCTGGGAGATGGCAGTCGCCACGGCAGGGCACTTCATAGGCGTGAACGTGTTCGACCAGCCTAACGTGCAGGAGAGCAAAGACAACACCAAACGGTTGCTGGGCATTTACGAGCAGAAAGGAAAGCTCCCCGAGCAGGACGCAATCCTCCAAACGGATGGTATCGCCCTCTACGGCGACGAAGAGCAGCTTGCGCGGGCGGGCTTCGAGGGCACCCTCGGCAGCGCCTTGCGCGGTTTCTTCAGCATGGTAGGGCCGGGAGATTACGTTGCGTTTGTGGCCTATATGCCAAGCATGGGCGAGCACGAAGAGCTTTTCCAGGACGCTCGCGTGGCCGTACGCGACACGCTCAAGGTGGCCACAACGTTCGGGTATGGCCCGCGGTTCCTGCACTCGACGGGGCAGTTGCACAAGGGAGGGCCCAACACGGGCGTGTTCGTACAGATAACGTGCGATGCCCGCCATGATTTGCCTATCCCCGGCCAGAAATACACCTTCGGCACCCTCATCCGTGCCCAGTCGATGGGCGACCTCGAATCGCTCTACAAGCATGAGCGGCGAGCTTTGCGGCTGCACATTCGTGGAGACCACGCCGAGGGTGTCGAGCATATCAGGGCAGCTATCCGAGAGGCGGTCTCGGGGCTGGAATACAGGGTATAGTGGGGAGATAGGTATGAGCTCGGTAGCACAACGTTTGCTAACAGTTGAAGAGTTTGCCCAATTGCCCGGAAGCGAGCACTGGGAGCTTGTGCGCGGGGAGGTAAGGAAAACGATGCCGCCAGGTAAAGAGCATGGAGCGATTGCACTTGCTGTTGGGACGTTGTTGCGCCTCTGGGCCAGACAAGGACCAGGTGGCCAGGTTGGTGTCGAATTGGGATTTATTCTGGCTCACAATCCCGAAACCATACGTGGGCCGGATGTATTCTACGTGAGCACTGATCGTATTCCATCTGACGATAAGACCAATGCCTTCTGGACCGTTGCGCCGGATCTCGCGGTGGAGGTTATCTCGCCGAGCGAAACGGCAGACGAGATTCGGGAGAAGGTGCGCGATTTTCTTGGTGCAGGCACACCCCTCGTGTGGGTCGTCTACCCACGCACGCGTGAAGTGGTGGTCCATACCGGCGATGGTCTGGCCCGGACTTATGGGGAAGACGGCGTAATCGAGTACCCGGATGTGCTGCCGGGCTTCTCGTGCAAGGTAAGCGAATTGTTTGTATAACGCGGGCAGAAGCTAAAGCTTGATAAGCAGATAGGTGCAGAGGAGAGCAGGCATGTCGACACCGATTCTTGAGGATATATTGCAACTTAGCGTTTCTGAGCGCATCCGTCTTGTGGAGGAGATATGGGATACAATCGTAGATACGCCTGAATAACTCCCCTTGACAGAGGCGCAACGAGACGAAATTGACAGGCGAATTGAAGAATATCGTAGGAACCCAGAGGCGGGCGCTGCCTGGCGCCAGGTGCTGGATCGGATGAAAGCAAGTGATGAAACCCGGTAATGGACAATGAGGAGCAAAACAAATGGAACTTGGCTTCATAGGACTTGGGCGGATGGGCGCGAACATGGTGCGCCGGTTGGTGGCGGGCGGGCATCGGGTGGTTATCTACAACCGCTCGCCGGACAAGACGAAGGAGATCGCGCAATACGGGGCCGTGCCTACCTTCTCTGTAGAAGAGCTGGTGAGCAACCTCAAGGATACTCCCAAGGCGATCTGGATTATGGTGCCGGCGGGCGACGTCACTACCCAGCAGATCCAGCACCTCATCCCACTCTTGAGCGCCGGGGATATTATCCTTGACGGGGGCAATTCCAACTTCCGCGACTCTATCTCTCGTGCCGCCATGCTCCAGGAGCATAATATGCACTTCATGGACGTGGGCACCTCTGGCGGGATATGGGGGTTGAAGGTCGGCTACTGCATGATGATAGGCGGAGAGCGCGACATCTTCGAGCACTTGCGTCCCCTCTTTTCCACCCTTGCGCCCGGCGAGGATGGGTACGACTATTTCGGGATGCCCGGTGCGGGACATTTCACCAAGATGGTACACAACGGCATCGAATACGGTATGATGCAGGCTTACGGGGAAGGCTTCGAGATAATCAAGAAGAGCCAGTACGAAGTGGACCTATCGAGGCTGTCCACGGTGTGGAACAACGGCAGCGTGGTGCGCTCATGGCTACTCGAGCTGGCGATACGGGCCTTCAAGGAGGAAGGGAACGACCTCACCAATATCAAAGGCTATGTAGAAGACTCGGGCGAGGGGCGATGGACGGTAATAGAGGCTATCAACGAGTCGGTGCCCGCGCCGGTGATCACTCTATCCCTGCTCTCTCGGTTCATCTCACGCCAGCCTAAGTCGTTCAGCGCGCAGGTAGCGGCGGCTCTGCGCAACCAGTTCGGTGGCCACGCGATAATGAACGAGCAAGGGCAGGTCGTCGACCAGAGGGACGAGCCCCTAGCGTGAACAATGACGTCGTAAAACATAAGGACGCCCGACGTAGGACATCGGTCGTTGGTCGTCCGACGTCCGCTGATGTATGAGTTTTGAGCACCCTGCTGACCCCTTGTCATTCTGAGCGCTGTACCAATTAAAATTATTGGAGATAAGAGCGCGTCCTCTCTTTTGTCATTCCGAGCGGAGCGAGGAATTACTGCGGGGGAGATGGCGCTTGGATCCAGGCATATTGCTGCCCACAGTGATTCCTCGCTCCGCTCGGAATGACAAGGCTTAGCTGGCCCTCTTTTCTCTAACAATTTAGTTGGTACAGTACTGAGCAAGCGAAGAATTGCAAACGGATACTCTTGCCTTGCACAATCCCAAATAGGGCACTCGAGGGACGAGATTGTTCACTTCGCTCCTCAGAAGGAGGGTCATGGGCGGCTAGGGGTTGGTGCAAATATCCGTGGTTCGGGATCAATCCCTGCCGGGGCTTGGGGTGTCCCCAAAACTCTATCCTTTATTTTCATTGCCGGTTGTGCCCCAAAGGGTCATGTTTACTCGGAATGACTGAGCCTAGCTCGGCTACTGCAAACTGGCCTTATTTTGATGGCGAGCTACTCAGAACGATGAAGCGCAGTTGGTACGTCAATATGCGCATTGCATTCTTTGGACACATAAGCCAGGTAATATTATGCACCCAGGTGCTGGAGGGGTACTTTGTCGGATATTCTTAGCGATACCAAAGCGATACTCTCGACTACGGTTGGGCGGTGGACGGCGCTGGTAGGCGCTTTGCCTGTCGAGGCGATAACGCGGCCCGCCGCCGAGGGCGAGTGGTCAGCGGCGCAGTGCTTGAGCCATCTGCTCGATACCGAGGCGATGGTCTTTCCTGTGAGACTGCGAGTCTTTCTTGAGGGAGGGGATGCTTTTCCCGGTTTCGACCCCGATACTGAGGGCCGGGACTTTTCAAACATGACCCCCGCTCAGCTTGTTGACGAGTTCACTCGACACCGTGCCGAGAACCTGGCTACCTTGGAGCAGATGACGCCCGACATGCTGGACCGCAGGGCACGCCATGCCGAGCTTGGCCCCGTGACCCTGGCGCAAATGCTCAATGAATGGGTTGCCCACGACCTCAACCACACTTTGCAGGCCGAGCACGCCATCATGCAGCCGTTCATCTCGGGCTCAGGCCCATGGCGGTTCTATTTCGCGGATCACGATCTGGGGATATAGGGGCTGGTGGTTAGTGGTTAGTGGTTAGTGTTAGTGGTTAGAAGCAAGACGAGAGGGATGAAACTCATAGCCTTATCCCTCTTGTTGTGGTTGGGGAGGCCAGGGTTGTTTGGTTGGTCGTGGTGAGATCGAGGGAGATGGGCCTGAGGTGGGAGATACCCATTGGCGAGTTTCGAGGTCGAAGGCATAGTAAATAGGAGGGTCGTTATCCAAAGTCACCAAAGTCATTACGGGCCAGGCAACCTGTATAGGATGAACTCGTCCCGCTCTGGACGGAGTTCCGTAGTCATGATGCTGTTTAAGCATCCCCTCCTGGGCTTCTGAGCTACTGGCTCCGCTCATGGCAACTCTTCAACCAGCTTATTAGAGAATAGGAGAATTTTGGGGGACACCCCCAGCCCCGGCAGGGGAGCGCCCCTGCACCCCCTTATGACGAAAGAGAGGACCTTGGGAACACCCAACCTCTGGCATGGGTGCCCCTGTACTCCCTATAGAATGGAGAGGGAGGATATCGGGGACAGCCCCGCCCTGGCAGGGAGCGCTCTGCATCCCCTTTCCCAGCTTGGAGAATGGAGAGATATGGGGGACCCAAACCTCCGGCAGGGAGTACCCCCTGTACTCCCTTAGAGAATGGAGTGGAAGGATATCAGGGGACACCCCCAGCCCGGGCATGGGAAGTTCCCCTGCAGCCCATTGTAGAACGGAGTGGAAGCGCAATATTCTTCGCTTCGTATCAGAATGACAAGGGCAAGGTCGTGTTCCAGCTCCTGCCTTTGTACTCGCTTTGTCCATCAAGCTGTACGCGGGCCTTTCCGTAATGTATATTTCTATAATCAGCAACGAGTAACAAGACCGCAATCCGCAATCCGCAATCAGAAATCCGCAATTTAGTGAGACATTATGGATGAGTACCGCAAATCGAACCTTGAGCTATGGAATAACTGGGCAGAGTTGCACGTCAAGTCGGCGACATATGATGTGGCAGGCTTCAAGGCCGGCAAGACCAGCCTTCGCCCTCTTGAGCTTGGGGAAGTGGGCGACGTGGCGGGCAAGACGCTGTTGCACCTCCAATGCCATTTCGGCAAAGACACCATGTCCTGGGCGCGCCTGGGCGCGACCGTTACAGGCGTGGACTTTTCCGATAAAGCCATAGAGATAGCCCGTGAATTGAGCGCAGAGCTTGGCATCTCCGCTACTTTTGTCCTCTCCGACATATACAACCTGCCCAACGTTCTAACCGGCCAGTTTGATATCGTCTTCGTCTCGTACGGGGCGATCTCCTGGCTGAACGACCTCGATGAGTGGGCGAGGATCGCGTACAGCTACCTCAAGCCGGGCGGCGTATTCTATATAGCCGAGTTTCACCCATTCCTGATGGTCTTTGATGACGCTGAGGATGGCGAGCATCTGAAGATCGCCTACCCGTACAGCGCCGCTGAGCCTCTGCGCTTCGAGACGCAAGGCTCCTACGCCGCCCCCGACGCAGACTATCGAGGGGTAGAATACGGTTGGAATCACACGATGGGCGACATCATAAACGCCCTCCTCAAAGCGGGCCTCCAGCTTGAATTCCTCCATGAACACCATCGCAGCGTTGACGGCGGCATGTTCAAGGCTCTGGAGCCCGCCGGAGAAGGCTGGTGGCAACTGAAAGACCCCATCGAGCGAGCGGCCATCCCGCTAATGTTCTCCATCAGGGCACACAAGCCGGCGTGAGGACGAAGACAGGGGCGTAAAACGTAAACGTAGTACGTAACCGCCAAGACGCCAAGGACGCCAAGGCTCGCCAAGGTTTTTATGGGTTGAACCATTAGGATCCTCTGTGCTGTCTGTGGGCTCTGTAATTCAATACAATAGAAACCTTCGTGATCTTCGTGATCTTCGTGGTTCGAACCGTAGAACCCTTGGCGGAACTTGGCGTCCTGGCGGTCAAGAAATACGGTCGCCAGTGGTCAAAATAAGCATAAGCAGTAAGCAGCAGATGACGAACCACCAATCCGCAATCCGCAATGAGCTGGACGCTCAGCTAGCGCCGGGCGAGGTCGTGCTGTGGCGGGGCAAGCCTGAGAGGCAGGCATTTGTCTTTCGGACCTGGCCTCTGAGCATATTCGGTGCGGTGCTCGTGCTGATGGCAGGCTCTTATGAGATTATCGTGCTTACTACCGAATTGCCCGATATGCTGGCGCTGGTTGGCGCGCCGTTCCTGCTGGTGGCGCTCTATATGCTTGTCGGACACTTCCTGGTCACAAGCCGCGAATGGGAGAATACCGAATACCTGGTCAGCGAGCGGCAGGTGCTGATCCGGCACGGCATATTCCAGCCCGTGCTCACCCATTTCAGCCTCCACGGCCTGCCCCATACCGTCATCGAGATGCACGGCCTCGATATCGGCAATGTCATGTTCAAGCCCCGCGAAGGCCAGGGCTACGGCCCCTACCCCGGCTACCAGACCATGTGGCCTTACACCCCCGACTACATCCTCGGCTTCCTCTACATCCGCGACCCTCGCCAGGTGCAGCAGATAATCGAGAAGGCGCGAAGCTAGCGCGACGGCGAAGATCTTTAACTCACCGCAGAGGGAGTTCGCGGCCCAGAGGGCACCCCGCTCATGAGCGCAGAGTTACGCAGAGATTTATTTAAGTTTCTGATGGTCAGAAACCATTAAAAATCTCTGCGTAACTCTGCGCTCTCGTGCGCCTCTGCGGTGAGCTACAATCTGCGGTCGTCGGTCGTCGGTCGTCGGTCGTCGGTCGTTTGTGGTATAATCGCTGCAATCGCGTTCCGCCCTGGGTGCAACACACCCTACCGTATTCGGGAGGTTATTTTGGGGTTTCTAACACAGCTTGAAGACTCTCTCTGGACGTTCCTTGATGGTCTTTACCACACTCTAAGCTGGTTCGGTGTGGTAGTTATGATGGCCATAGAGAGCGCCTGTATACCCCTGCCCAGCGAGATAATTATGCCATTGGCAGGCCAGTATCTCGTCGTCACGGGCGACAACTGGGTGGGCATACTTGAAGCGGGACTGTTCGGCGCAATAGGCAGCACAATAGGCTCGGCAATCGCTTACTGGGTGGGCGCGCTTGGCGGCAGGCCGCTCGTCGAGAAGTATGGCAAGTACGTGCTCATCAACAAACAGCACCTTTACACTGCAGACAAATGGTTTGCGAAATATGGCGAGGCCACTGCCTTCTTTTCGCGTTTCGTCCCTGTGGTGCGTACCTTCATCTCCCTCCCGGCCGGCGTGGCACGCATGAACTTCCCCAAATTTCTGATCTTCACCTTCCTCGGCTCGTTCCCCTGGTCGGCGGGCCTGGCGTGGGCGGGCGCTATCTGGCAGCCCCGCGCTATCCGCGAAGCCTTGCGCCCGTTCGACCTGCCTATCGCTATCATTATCGTGCTGCTGGTCGCCTGGTTCCTGGTGCGCAGCTTCCGCAACCGCGGCCAGATGAACGCCCCAGGCGAGACCATCAGTGAATGAGGGTAAGGAAAGCCGCTTGCTAGAGACCGTCGCCCAGCGCAACGCCCTCCTGACCTCGATCGAGAGAGCGCGCGGCTCGTCCGTGATAGCCTATATGCTCCACGACAACGCCATGATCGCTGACGACGCTCTCCCCCAGATTTACGACAAGCTCCAGGCCATAGGCAAGCGCGAGCGGATAGATCTCCTTCTCTATGCCCGCGGCGGCGTGACCGAGGTCGCCTGGCGCTTGCTCAACCTCCTCCGCGACTATTGCGATCACCTGGGCGTGATAGTCGGCACGCGAGTGCAGGGCGCGGGCGCTCTACTCGCACTTGGAGCCGACGAGATCCTCATGGGCCCTCTCTCCGAGCTGGGCGGTGTGGAAGCAGTCCGCAAGCACCCCCTCATGCCCCGCGACGAGACCGGGCAGCCGCTGCCTATCACATTGAGCGAGATAAATGCGCTGGTGGAATATCTGTCGGGGATCAGTGGGCAGGGATCAGGCGTTAGGGAACAGAAGCCCGGCGAGACCGGAAAACTGGTTCCTGACCTCCGACCCCTGACCACCGACCCCTCGGTCCTGCCGGGCATTTTCCAGCATATCAACCCCCTGATAATCGCCAACCTGACGCAAGCCGACAAGCTGGCGCGGGACGTGACGCGCAAGGCCCTCTATATGCACATGGGCGTCGGACGACGATGAGAGCATCGAGGGGCTGGTGGACCTCTTCAACGGCGGCTTCCATTCGCCACTCTACACGGCCAGCCGCGCCGAGCTTCACGACGCAGGGCTGCCTGTGACGCTTCTTGAGAAAGAGCTATGGTCGCAGGTGTGGGGCCTGGTGCAGCTATACCAGGCCACCCTATACAACGATAGACCCGACCAAACATCGCAGCACGGTAACTTCTTCCGCTATGTCTGCCTCATCGAGAGCATAGGCCGCACCACAGGCCTCCGCCAGGTGTTCACCCACATCGAAGGCCAGGAGCGTCCCCTGCAAATGGGCTGGGAGACCGCTGTCAAAGGCCCAGGGCCGGGACCTAATTTCGGGCCGGGTGGGATGAGTAATAATTAAGAGGGTTGTCAGGGGAATCCCTTGACCGGGGCTGGGGCGTCCCCCATCTCTAGTACCTCACACCTATCCTGGAAGGCGACTGGGGAGACCAAGACTTGGAGCAAAACGTCATCCAAAGCATAGGCGACGAGCTAATCAAAATCCTTGAGGCCAAGAACCAGGCCCGTGAGCTTGCCCTCACCAACAGCCGCGCCACGATACGCCATTGTGCCCACTCGATCCGCGCCTCGCACCGGGGCGAGACTGACAACGCCCGCGAGCTGCTCGCCTCGGCCCGCGACATCGTTACTTCCACGAAGCAGGCCTTGCTGCAATCCTATCCCGACATTTACTGGGCGGGCTACGTGCAGGACGCACAGAAAGAATACTCAGAGGCCAGCATCGTGTCCGCCGTGATAGCTGACGAATCGATACCGAGCGCGGCCACCCTCGGCGTCGAGCCTGCGGCATACCTCAACGGCCTGGGCGAGGCTGCGGGCGAGATGCGCCGCTACGTGCTCGATATTATCCGCCACGGCCACGCCGAGCGCTCAGAATATATCCTGGGCGTGATGGAGGATATCTATTCGCTCCTCGTCACGGTCGATTTCCCCGACGCCATAACTGACGGCCTGCGCCGCACCACCGACATGGTGCGCGGCGTGCTCGAACGAACGCGTGGCGACATCACTTTCGCCATCCAGCAGCGCCAGTTGACCGAAGCATTAGCGCGAGCCACTTCCGAAGGGGGAACAGGGATACTCCCCTGATGGGGCGAGGGGTTGCCCCTAAATCAGAGTAGAGTCATATGAGGCAAAAAGCTCAAGATCCGAAAGTGCGCGTTTTGCGCGCAAGCGAGCTAGGCGAATACAGCTACTGCTCGCGAGCATGGTGGTACAGGCACGTACTAAAGATCGCGCCCCCGGGCCGCGAAAGCGCCGGCAGGCTCGAAGCAGGCACAAGGGCGCACAACAGGCACGGCAGGGCAGTCGCCCTATCGAGCAAATTACGGGCTATAGGAATAGCTCTAGCCCTGCTGGGCCTGCTGGCCTTTGTGCTGGCTGTGGTGGCGAGGTGAATCGTAACCCGTAAGACGTAAGACGTAAACCGCCAAGACGCCAAGAGCGCAAAGGTTCACCAAGGTTTTTATGGTTTAGATCATAAAATCCTCTGTGGTCTCTGCATACTCCGTGATTCAAACTCATAATAATCTTCGTGGTCTTCGTGATCTTCGTGGTCTTCGTGAATCAAAACGACAAAAACCTTGGCGACCTTGGCGGAACTTGGCGTCTTGGCGGTGAAAAGAAACGTTCGTCCAAATCCGCAATCGTGCAATTCGTACAGGGAGGTACTAGATGGGTAGGATCGCGTTCGTAACCGATAGCACGGCAGGGATGCCTGCCGACCAGGTGAAGAAGTACAACGTCTCTATCGTGCCGCTCCAGGTCATCTTTGGCACTGAGTCGTTTCGGGATGGCGTTGACCTCACGCAGAAGGAGTTCTTCTCCCGGCTGAAGGCCGCCCGGACCCTGCCCACCACCTCCCAGCCATCGGTCGCGGATTTCGAGGCCACCTACAGTAAGCTGCTTGCCGATCCCGCCGTGGACAGCATTATCTCTATACATCTTTCGTCGCGCCTGCCCAGCGGCACATATAGCTCCGCCGCGCAGGCTGCCGAGCGCCTCAGCGCGGGCACAGGCAAGAAGATCAGCGTGATAGACAGCCATACAGCCTACATGGGCGAGGGATTGATGGTGATCGATGGGTCGCGCGCCGCCGAGAAAGGCGCGACCCATGACGATGTTGTGAAAATGGTCGAAGACGTCATGCGTCCCAAGATGCAGATACTGCTGCTGGTCGACACGCTCGAATACCTGGCGCGGGGCGGGCGCATAGGCGGCGCGCAGGCTTTCCTGGGCGGGCTGCTCAATATCAAGCCGATTTTGTACGTGCGAGAAGGCCGCATCGAGCCGCTGGAGCGGGTGCGCACCCGCCGCAAGGCCATGGAGCGCCTGGCAGAGCTGGGTGCTGAGATAGCCAAGGGCAGACCCTGCCAGGTGGCTATCGGCCACGCCGAAGCCGAAGAGGACGCCAAAGTCTTATCCGGACTGGTCCATCAAAAGCTGAAGGTCGTTGAAGAGTTCAGCAGCGACCTCGGCCCCGTAATCTCCACTCATACCGGGCCTGGCGTGCTTGGCTTCGTCTTCTACCCAATGGATCCTGATGAGGTATCTGCAGCATAGCAGAACATTCTGCATCAAAAGCAAAATCGAGCGCGATGCGCTAATTTTGCTTTTGATGGCCAAACACGCTTTTGTGCCGGGTGCTGGCATAGCTGATGCCTATTGTCTACGGGCACATAATAAGTTACTATGCTATTAAGTGTCTCCCGGCACATTCTTACCGAAAGATCGGTAGACACCAGCGGAGGTGTAATATGGAACGAAATAACCCGGCGCGCCACACCAACTCGCGCGATGCGCGCACCCAGGCAGGCGACACGCCTCACCCCACGGAGCCGCGCGATACACCCGACGAAATCGACGTCGAGGCTCCGCCCGACGATCCCGTAAACGCGGTCAGCCCCACCACGAGCCCAAGTCGCTACTCCCAGCGCGACATTGATTCGGGCAACACTCCACTCGATGAAGAGATGGAGATGCTCGTCGACCCCAGCATCCGGCGCGAGCGAATGAGCACCAATCCTGACGTGATGGACCTTGACAATTCGTGGCGAGTGGAGAGCGAAGAACCCGACTTCATGGACGACCCCGGCACTACCGACGTGATCGAAGCAGTGGAGGAGGCCGAGCCATATTTCCCTCCCACCGACCCACCTCTCGGCAGGGGACCGCATGGTGACATTTCGGTGCGCGGCGGTTTTTCGGGCACATCGCTGCAGGAAGACAACTCCGGCGAAGACGACCCTTTGCGTGTGCAGGGTGGAGACGACGAGATAGCCGAGCGTGTCCGCTACGCCCTCGATACCGACGGTTATACCGCCGACCTCAATATCGAGGTGGAGGTGGAGGACGGGGTGGTCTTTTTGCACGGCAAGGTGGGCTCGCTTGAGGATATAGAGCAGGCCGAGCAGGTGGCCGGCAGCGTTGAAGGTGTGGAAGAGGTAGAAGAGGACCTGGAAATAGTTTGATGGGCTCCAACGTATACGACAGCACAGGGCGTATCTCCGGCGTCACGGTGCCGAGCGACGCCCTGGTCGACCTTCATATGCACACTACGGCGTCTGATGGCCGCTTCACCCCGCCGCAGCTCGCCAAAGCAGCACACGATACCGGCCTCAAGGTGATCGCCCTGGCCGACCACGACCGCGTCGATAACGTGCGCCCGTTGCAGCAGGAAGCCGCCCAATACGGTATCTACGTGGTGCCTGCCGTGGAGGTATCGTGCCTCTGGGGCGAAACGCAGTACCACATGCTCGTCTACAATGTGGACCTCACTGACGGCAGGTTTCTCGTCTCCGCTGGAAGAGGCCAAGGCCCGGTACGCCGATATTTGCCGCGAAGGGCTGGAGCGCCTGGCCGAGAAGGGTATGCCTATTGACCCCGCCGTGCTGCACCTCTGCCATATGGGCCAGCCCATCGCGCCGTACCACGTCTTCCAGGCCATTATCAAGCACGAGTACGCGTCCAACATGAAAGATGCGCACGAGCTTGCCAAAACAGTGGGCGTGGACTTCCTGCCCTTGCCCGCTATGAGCGACATGATAACCCGCGCAAGAGAAACCGGTGCGATCCCCATCCTGGCCCACCCCGGCAGGGCCGAGCCCGGCTTCAAGCCTCCCGACGAAGCCACCCTCAACGACATGATCGGCGCCGGGCTGATGGGCTTCGAGGTCTGGCACCCCTACCATTCCTCCTACGACGTTGCCTACTACCTCAAGCTCTGCTCCGACCGCGAGCTTTTGCCGTCTTCCGGCTCCGATACCCACGCGCCCAACGACCAGCGCCGCAAGCTAACCCGCTGGCCCGTGCGCTATAGCCGCAGCCTGCTTGCGGCGTGTGGCGTTCTCGTGACCGATTAACTAGAAATCTTGCTTCGGTGCCTCAGTCTCTTATTGGTCGAGGACCTGAAACAGCGTGACTTGCATGCCATCCGGGTCTTGAAGTCGCACATTATGGTGGCCCCACGGCGTAACGATGGGAGGGTGCACGAGGATCGCTCCATTCGCGAGCAGCCTGTCCATGGCCGCCTGTAAGTCGGGCGACCTGAAGGGCGAAGCGAATCTGACCGCTGGTGCGCTTGCCCGCTTCGATGTCATCGACCGAGGCGGCATGCGCTTCGTCAAATATCTCCAGCGTGGCATTGCCCATCTCAAATAATGCAGCCTGACTTTGCTCGGTCGTCCAGAGCTCAGCAGGGTTAAGCCCAAGCCCTTCGCAATAGAACCTCGTCATCCGCTCGTAATCTCCGGTCGTGAGCGCCACGCGCATCTCAAGTATTGGCCTGTTTGTGCCGTTGGCAGACATGTGTGATCCCCTATTCACAGATTGTGTCATTTCATCTTAGTATAAAGAACCGCCAAACTCTCCTGTACTTTGGGGCAGTGCGTAAATAGGCACAAAGTCGCAGGCCAAAAATGAACGCCACCCGGCCAAGACTTGTATTAATATCTAAGTGGCCTTTCCTTACATCCACCCCGCATGCCACTTTTAGGAGCCTGCCTGAGAGCCGAATCCCCCTCTCTTGATCGGCGGGCAGCGGGCGGCGAGACGTAAAACGTAAACGCAAAGACGCAAAGACACAAAGGTACGCAGAGGCTTTTATTGTTTATTACCAAAGAAATCCCCTGTGATCTCTGTGCCTTCTGTAAGTCAAAACTACCGGGGCTCGCCGGTCTACTGACAACTGACAACTGACAACTGACAACGAGGTGACCAATGAAACTCGGCTTGCAAATGACCTATTTCACCTATCCGGGCGGCACGGCGCGCCTGGGCGAGACGTTTGGGCGTATCGTGCGCGACGCGGAAAGCGCGGGGTTTTACAGCGTGTGGGTGATGGACCACTTCTTCCAGATAGGCGGTTGGGGTCCGCCTGAGCGCGAGATGCTCGAGGCTTACAGCGCGCTCTCGTATGCCGCCGCGCTCACTTCGCGTATCAAGCTGGGCGCGATGGTGACGGGCGTCACCTACCGCTACCCAGGCATCCTTTTGAAGACTGCCACCACCCTCGATGTACTGAGCGGTGGGCGCTCGTACTTCGGCATTGGCGCGGCCTGGAACGAGAAAGAACACGCCGGGCTGGGGGTGCCCTTTCCGCCCCTCAAGGAGCAATTCGAGCTTCTTGAGGAGACCTTACAGTTGGCCCACGGGATGTGGAGCGACGAAAGCGCGCCTTTCGAGGGCAAACACCTGCAACTGGCCCGTGCCCTCAATTCGCCCAACTCGCTGCAGCGCCCCCACCCGCCCATCATGATCGGCGGCGACGGTGAGCAAAAGACCTTCCGCCTCATAGCGAAATACGGCGACGCCTGCAACCTCATTGTCATCACCGGCCGCGGAGCCGACTACATGCGTGGCGTGCCCTATGCCGAGCGCAAGCTCGCCGTGCTGCGCGAGCGATGCGATGAGATAGGCCGACCCTATGCCGATATCGAAAAGACCACTCTCAGCGGCATTGTTATCACTAAAGACGGCAAGCTGCCCGAGGGTGCGCTTGAGATCGGCGAAGAGCAGGCCTTGATGAGCCCGGCCCAGGCTATCGAGTATTTCCACGCCCTCGCGGAAATAGGGGTCGATCATGCCATATTCAACAGCATCACTATGCACCTGCCTGGGGCTTTCGACGTCTGGGCCGAGGAGATCGTTCCGGCGGTCGAGAAAATCGCCGTTGCCGGGCGGTAAAACGTACTACGGCACCCAAATACTTTCAGGAGCAATCGACGTGGCAACACAAACCAGGACTTTCGACGAGTACTACAACGAAGCAATGGAGTATTACGGCAAAGGCGAGTTCGGCACCGTATACGACTTGATTACCGCGGACGAGGCGCACTACCCCGATCACAAGGCGGAAATTCTCTACCTGCGCTCTTGCATGGCGGCGCGCCTGGGAGATAATACCCTCGCCATCGGAGTGATAAGGGATGCCCTCGACCAGGGCATATGGTACGGGGCAGTGATGATGCGGCGTACCCCTTCGTGGCAGCCTTTGCAGGGCCTGCCCGAGTTCGAAGAGCTTGTGAAGGCATGCAAAGCCCAGGAGATAGCCGCCGGAGTGCGCCCCCAGCTTCTCCTGAGCGAGCCGCGACGGAGGCTGCTCGCCCGGTGACCCTTGCCCGGTCCTGCTTGCCTTGCATGGCAACGGCGATAACGGCCAGCAAGCGCTAACCGGCTGGCGGCCCATCGTTGAGCAAGGCTGGTTGCTGGCTGCCGCTCAGTCTTCGCAAGCGGGGATGATGGGCTTCTATATCTGGGATGACCAGGAGACCGCTCTCCGAGAGCTCGCCGCGCATTACGCCACTCTCCGCGAAGAGCAGAGCATAGATCGTGACAGGGTGGTGATAGGGGGCTTCTCTATGGGCGGCGAAACCGCTCTGCGAGCTGCCCTGCTCGGCAGCGTCCCGGCGCGAGGCTTCATCCTGCTCGGCCCCGGCGGCCCAACCATCGATACCCCCGACGAGTGGCTGCCCCTTATAGAGGGCGCGAAGGAGCGCGGCCTGCGCGGCTATGTCTTCCTGGGCGAAAAAGACAACAACGTTCCCCATGACGAAATCCGTGCCATTGTCGCCTCCCTCAACGCCCACGGCATCCCCTGCGAGCTGGAGACGATCCCCGGCATCGCCCATGAATACCCTCTGGATTTCGGCCCCAGGATAAAAAGAGCGCTTGGTTTCATTCTCTCCAGGTGATGGGGTGAAGGACGAAAGACAAAGGACGAAGGCTAACTACCTTCGTCCTTTGTCTTTTGTCCTTCGTCCTTCGCCCGCTCCTGTGCAAAAGCGCATCCGGCAGCTATCCGCTCCCTATAATGTCCCCACTACCCGCCCACTACTCGCATGGTGCTCGTGGTTGCGGGGCGCAAAATTAGAACCACCGGCAAGAACGTCGAGAGCAATTGCTTTCATGATGAGCGGAGCGGTATGGGAAAAACATCATTCACACAAAGCGGTCTTTATAGAGTAATCCTATTCCTGATTGTGGCCATCGGCGCGGTTTTGGGCTTCCGGGCCGTGCAAATTCTGGGGCAGATCGACAATCCAGCAACAAAGACGGCCTATGTGCCCTCTTCAGGCGCGTCCACACAGCCTGGCTCGCAACCCCAAACCAAGCATAGCATTGGCGCACGACTCGATAGCTTCGCCTGTGACGGCACCCAATGGCTACTGGTAATCTCGCCCTTGACCGACCAGGAGAGCGCACCCGCTTCTATCCACGTTGCCTGGAGCAATGGCCAACAGGAAGATGTGCCCTTCGCCGGCTTCAGCAATTCCACGGCCAGCTACGTAACACAATCAAATCTCACTTCGTCCATACTATCTGCCAGTGCGGCTATCTACGCTACCTGGTCCGGCGAGTTCAGCTTGCGCTACGGCCCTTGCCCTCCCACGCCGACCGTCCAGCCGACTGCCACTTCTACAGCTACTATTGTCCCGCCAACCCATCCTGCGCCGGCGCAGGCCACACGGAAGCCGCAACAGTCTCCCACTCAGCAAATTATATCCACCACGCTCACTCCACCTGTGGGCACGCAAATCCTCACTCCCACTGCTGCCACACCAACCGTTGCCGCCAGGATCTTCAGCGCTGTCATGGACGGCGCAGAGTGCGCCACATACGAGTGGAAGTTCGTCATAGATGGCCTGAGCAGCGCGCCCAGGTTTATCCACGTAACCTGGGAGGACGGCGCGCAAGAAGACGTGCCGCTGAGCGCCATCAGTGAAGGCACTGCATACTACATCACCACGTCAAACCTGGATAAGAAGCTGGTATGGGCCAGCGTCAACCTGCCGCCAGACTGGCAGGGCCATTTCAATCTGCGCCATGGCCCATGCCTGGGCGGACCTTATGCCGCGCCGCCGGTACTAGCGCCCCGAACGACCGCGACCACAGCCGAGACTTCTGGTCTGCCTTCTTCGCAACCCTCGTCCGTGCCTACCTCGGGACCCGCGACCCGACCTACCTCCGAACCTGCTTCTGCATCGCCATCCAGGCCTGCGACTACGCCTTCCGCGCACCCTTCGACTGCAACACCGGGCGGACTCAGCCCTGTACCCACGTCCGAGGCGACGGCAACCGTCATCGAGCCGATTATCCACAACAACGGACACACCGGTCGCCGTAGCGCCTACCACGTCTACCACGCCTATTGTAGCTGCATCCCCTTCACCTTCTCCACCGCAGCCCATAACCAGGGCTTACCTGGCTCGCACGAGCGCTGCTGAATGCGATGCGGTCGAGTGGGAGTTCGTATTGGATGGCGTGTCTGATGCGCCAAAGACGATAGACGTAACGTGGGCCGATGGCGCGGAGGAAAGTGTGCCGCTTAGCTCCTTCTCCGGGGGCACTGCCTATTACATCACAACTTCAAACCTGACCACACCACTCGCCTGGGCAAGCGTGGTCCTTCCCTCTGACTGGGCCGGACGCTTCGACCTGCATGTTGGGCCGTGTCTGCCCGGTGCGCCACACCAGGAAATTAACCCGACAGACACCGCGAACTCGACCTTTACGCCCGATCCGACCGCTATCCCATACAGGCACCTTTACACCCACGGACCTTGAAGGCAGTACGACACCCAACGCAAGCAATACACCCCCGCCGCCCACTTATACCTCGCTGCCTCTCAATTCGCCCAATCCCGGCAAATCAGCCGGCGACGAGCCGGGCGCCTACCCGGGCGGGAGCACGCCTGGAGGTTCAAAAGATACTCCAGGGCCATCTACGACATCGCCGCCCAATGGCATACCCGGCGGCCCTGCAGGCACATCAGTGCTTCCTACAACTATTCCGGCCGGCATAACCAACCCAACTCTGCCCACTACTGGCACCCTGGGCTTGCCTTCGGCAACTGCCTCTATCTCCGCGTCGGGGGCCGACAAGCCTGTACAAATAACGCAAACGCCTCAGGCAACTGGTGCGCCCGCTTCCGCTGGCGTAACGCAAACGCCTGGACAGACCGACTCCGCGGTACCGACGAGCACAGAGGTACCGTCCGCACCTTCTCTCACCCCCGTTGCCGCGCCCACAACTGCCACGCCTTCCCGATCAGCAGGCGCTCCAAATGCGCCTGCTACCGGTACGCAAGCTTCATCCCCAACTCCAACCTATGCGCCCTCAGGTCCTACCAAAGCGCCAGGCGCTGCGCCTCCGCCTTCTTACACTCCTATGGATACTCCCGTTCTACCATTGCCATCACAACCGTCACCGGCCACCGGCACGCCTCTGACGTTCTCATCTCCCACAGGCATATCCACCGTAACAGCGGACATCGCTCAAGATACGCCGGTGCCCACACGAACGCCATTCAGCGAGGTCCTGCCTGAAGTCGGTACACCCACTCCAACACCCACTCCAACCCTGGTAGGCGAGGCCACTCCCACTGAGGCCCTGGCGCAACCAACAGCCACCCCGGTACCGGTGCTTCTGCCCGCGACAGGCATCCTGCCGGGCCTCTTGATCGTGGGAGGCGCGATACTGGCAGCCATAGGCTTCGTCAGCATAGGGCTTGGCCTCTTGAAACGCCGCAGGCGTATGCACTAGTGATGGGACGAAAGACGAAGGCTAACGACTTTCGTCTTTCGTCTTTCGTCCTTCGTCCGCTACCCCAACGGAACGGTCGGGTATTGGGTGGGCTGAACGTCCAGGTAGACCTCGATGGCGCTTGTGGTGGGCTGCAGGTGGGCTGCTATCATGGTTCGCTCGTCGTCGTTGCTCGCCTCGCTCTGCTCCGCGTATGCGCTGTTTTCCGGTATATAGATTTCATCTGATTGCGTGGGGGATTGCGTAGGAGCCACGCGCGCCACGACCTGCTTGCGCGTGGATAGCACTACTGCGCCCACCATCAGCAGTAGCGCCGCCCAGAAAACGCCGCCTCTGCCGGCCACAAAATCGTCCAGCATTGCTGTTAATCCCGTCTTGACAGGGGTAGAGACATCCTCCTCAACTTGCACCGGCGCTACCACGTTGACAGGCTGCGGATCGACCGACCCGGCCTTCTGGCCGGTCTGGTTGGCCACTTCGCCGGCTACGAGGCTCACGATGAGCGTGTCGAGGTCCTGTACTGTGAAGTTCGAGACGTTCATATCGGTGGAGGCGCCGGGCGCACCTGATACGCCGTTCGCGTATGTGAGGAAGACGAACCGGCCCTGCGTCATCTCGGCGAACTGCCGGAAGACATATTCGCCGGTCGGATCTATATCGCTCGCGCCGACCGGAAATATCTTTATTCCATCTGCCGACGCCTCTTGCAGCAGATCGGGATAGCGATAATCGTTTTGGTAGTCGATATGCGGAGGCGCATCGCCCACCAGTACGATCATGCGCAGGTGGCGACCTGTGCTGTTGTCCGCCCAGCCGGGCAGATGGATGGCATCGTGCAGCCCAGCGTTCACCGATTCGGGATTGTCGCCGCCCCCACCCGCGTAGATGCCGCTCAGGTTAGCCGAGAACTGCTGGATATCGGACGTGAAGTCCCAGGAGCGTGTGACGAATTCGTCGCCGCGGTCACGAAAGGCCACCAACCCGAAGCGTGGCGCGCTGCTGCCGGGCAACTGCTCGATGCGCTGCGCTATGCTCCCAACGCTGGCCTTGACCTTCTCGATCTCATCGCCCATGCTGCCCGTGGCGTCCAGTAGAAACACCATATCTACGCCCACAGGGCCGCTGTTGTCCTTCAACCCGGCCAGCGTGATCACTTGCTCCGGTCCACCCGGCTTGATGGTGGCCTGCACTTTGGTCTGACCGCGCGTGATGACGGCGCTGAATTGTGCGGCCTGTGTTTCGCCCGCCGCCGACGGGAAGAAGAGTGCTCGCCCATCACTCATAGTGCTGCCGTCGAAAACCTGCCGGTTGCCGTCGTATAACTGCACCCGCGCTCCCGCCACAGGCTGTTGCGAGTTGTCCAGCACCCGCACAAAGAGCCGCTGCGACACGTCTATAGGCACAACCCCATCCCCGCTGTAGCCGCGCACGTAATCAAGGTAATCGCTGAATTTGGCGTTGTCGTCCACCTGGCCAGCCGTCAGGTCGGACTGGTATTGAGGCTGGTAAGTCGTGTCCGTGCCGGTGCCGGCTTGCGTATTCGACATACTGGTCCCAGCAGCCGCTGCAGTGGTGGAGGTCGGGGCTGCTGCCATGCCGCTACCCGCCGCTGGGGGCGCTTCATCCGGCGAAGCGGATCCAGGGGCCGGTGCAGCTCCGCTGATGCCGGGACCGGCCACACGTGGGCTGGACTTACCATACTCGCCCGTATGGATAGGGCCGGAGCTCGAAGCTGCGCCACTTGTCGGGGACAGTGCAACCGCCTCCCCAGCCGTCTCCCGGTTCTGTGTGCCCAGATAACTTACCGTTCCGACCAGTATTGCTGCGAGCATTACGAGGCTGGCGAAAGCCATAATCCGACGTTTCATCTTTTTGCCTCCTGTAGAGCTATTGGGACAGCCGATTACAGGAAGGACGCCGAGAGGCCGGGAATAGTTCCAACTTTAATCTAAAAAGAGAAAAGAGGCCGGCTGCTGCGACCTCTTTTCTCCTGAAAGCAATTGCCTCTACGCCGGCGCTTTGCAGATAAACTCCACCTCGTTGCCATCGGGATCGTCTATGTACATTGTGCGGCTCGCGAGCACCGGGTGCTTGCCGCCGCGAGGGGTATAGCCTGCCGCCACGAACGCGGCTTGTTGAGCGTCGAACTCCTCCTCGGGAAGCTCAAACGCCATATGGTTCAACTGGTAGCCGGACGGTTTAGCCTTGATATCGTCGGGCTTTTGCACGAGCACGATCATCTGCGGAATGCCCGCGTTGCCCTCGCCCGCCTTCAGGAATAAGACCCGAAAGCCTGGCGGCGAGATCACTTCAAGCCCTAACAACCCGCCATAAAACTCGAGCGAACGCTGTTGGTCTGCCGTCCAGAGCACGATCTCAGAGATGCCCACAACTCTTTTCATCGGAATGCCTCCTCTTCTGTTAGCGCAATTCGTATCGCGCCTGATATTATCTGAAAAGATTATAGCCCAAAGGCCTGTGATATAATACCATCCGGCTTTGCCTTTACAAGGCTGATGCAAAGTGGCGAAAACGCACGGGAGACGTGGAACGTGAGACGTGAAGCGTAAAACGTAAGACGTAAGACGTAACCGCCAAGACGCCAAGATCCGCCAAGGTCGCCAAGGTTTCTATGGGTTACTCAGGTAACGCAGAGTAGACGGAAGGCTGAGAGGTTGAAGAAAGAGTGGCCCCTTTGCTTTGTCATTCCGAGCGAAGAGAGGAATCACTATGCGAGAGATAGTGCTTGGATTCCAGGCATAGTGCTGCCCATAGTGATTCCTCTCTTCGCTCGGAATGACAAAGTCGAGAGGGTACGCCAACCTATACCTTCTCTTCTGCCCACCTTCGCGTAATGTGAGTTGTTTAGACCGCAAAAACCTCTGTGATCTCATGTGATTCAAACCAATGAAAACCTTCGTGATCTTTGTGCTCTTCGTGTTCTTCGTGATTAGACCCATAAACCTTAGAGATCTTTGGCCTCTTGGCGTTCGAAACGTAAATCCTTGGGTCGTAAAATCTTGCGTAAGCAGATAAGCAGTAAGCAGTAAACAATACAAGGAGCCACACTTGTCCCTGCAAACCTATATTCAGGCCGCACCGAAGGCCGAGCTGCATGTCCACCTGGAAGGCTCGATTCTGCCTGCCACTCTCCTGAAGCTGGCGAAGCGAAATGATGTGCACCTGCCTGCCGATACTGTCGAGGGGATGCGCAAGTGGTTTACGTTCCGCGACTTCCCTCATTTCATCGAAATCTATCTCGCCATCACCCGCTGTATCAAGACCAAAGAGGACTACGAGCTTATCGCGTACGAGTTCGGCGCGGAGATGGCCCGCCAGAACGTCCACTACGCTGAGGCGACCTTCACGCCCGGCACCCACCATCACCTGGGCGTGCCTTTTGACATTTATTTCGCCGGGCTGACCAGGGGCCGCGAGCGGGCACGGGCAGAGCTCGGCGTCGAGATTGCCTGGATATTCGATATTGTGCGCGAAAACGAGGGGACTGCACACGCGGAATACACGCTAAGCGCAGCCATCGCGGGCAAGGACGACGGCGTGGTGGCGCTCGGCCTGGGTGGCTACGAAGCTCTTCACCCGCCTGAGCGGTTCGCCCCCTGGTTTGAGCGTGCTCGCGCCGCTGGCCTCCACTCGATCCCACACGCGGGCGAGACAGGCGGCCCGCAGAGCATCTGGGATTCGATTACCCTGCTGGGCGCCGAGCGCATCGGCCACGGCGTGCACGCCATCGAAGACCCCGATCTGGTGGGCTACCTGCGCGAATTCCATATTCCCCTGGAAGTCTGCCCCACCAGCAATATCTGCCTTGGTATCTACCCCGACTATTCGGCACACCCATTCCGCTCTCTTCACGACGCGGGCGTGCCCGTCACCATCAATTCGGACGACCCGCCCCTCTTCAACACCGATCTCAACCACGAGGCCTCTCTCCTGGCCGAGCCATTCGGCTACGGTGTGCAGGACGTGGACGATATCCTTCTCAACGCCGTTCGCTATAGCTGTCTGCTTCCCGGTCGCAAAGAAGCCATGCTGGAATTGTTCAAGACCGAGTTAGATGCCCTCAAACCCATGCATCTGGCCTCCCAATAATATTGAATTCTTATCCCCGCACGCATGGAGGCGCTTTCAAAATAACGAAAAGAGGAAGCGCTACTCGCTTCCTCTTTTCGTTATTTTGAATATGAGTTCCCACATCGGGCAAGCGTAAATCTACAAGGTGGGATGCCTCATGTTGAAAGGGCGGACGGATCGGGACTAGCGATGGGTGCGCCGGCGCTGTACCAGACCGAGCACCAACATCAGCAGGCCGAGCCCGCCAACCAGCGGCAGCCTCACATCAGGCCCTGCCCCGGTGGTTGGCATACCAGGCAGCACCGGAAGCGTAGTCGGCACCGGAACCATAGTCGGCACGGGGACTGCTGTCGGTGGGACCTGTGTCGGTGGCAGCGACACCACGCGGATAGCCACGCGGAAGTCCTGCCCGCTCACGGTCTGCCCGGCGGCGACGTTCACCGGCAGATTATCATAGCCCCAGAAAGACTGCCCGAGTATGTCCTGGGTCTCGAACTCCATCCAGACCTGCCCTGCCGGCACCTGGGCCGAGTAGCGCCCCTGCGCATCGCTCTGGAATTCGCCCAGCTTGGTGCGGTTTTGGTCGCTTGGCCCCTGGGCATAGGCAGCCAGGTGGACATTGGGCAGCGCGACGTTGTCCAGGCTCAGCACCTGGCCTGTGACAGTGCCTGTGCCGGCCTGCCCGAGGGGTGCCGCGGCGGCAGGCCCTGCGCATGCGAGCACACAGGTGAGAATCACGGCGCCCAGCAGGACGCCTGTACGGACCCAGAAGTTGCGAAGAGCTCTCATCATGGTACACCTTTCTCAAGTCTAGTCGCCTGCGGCACGCTGGTCCGACCGCCGCTGCAGCGCATCATGTCAACATCGTACCAGCCGACCTTCAGTATACACTAACCGCAAACGTTAGGTGTCCCACTTGCTTGATCGTGGATAAATCCAAAGGACTATGGGGGCTTGATGTGGCCGTCCCCGACCGGCCTATTGAGTAGTTGGGATAGCAACGCACAATCGGTCCATGGTCCCCACCAAAATACATCTCAAGGTACTGGATGCATCCGGGCCCGGTTTATATAATCGTACGGTTGTACATGCTGCATAGAGCAGCCGTTAGCGAGGTAACAAAACAATGTCAGTTCAAGCGCAGATTGACGATACCATTGCCGTTCCGGGCGCGCCCGATATTCAGGGCCTCAGGTTCAGGCACTACAGGGGCGAGCTCGACCTGCCTGGCATGGTCGAGGTCTTCAACGCTAGCATCCAGGCGGATGGCACCGAGCGCACCACCACGGTCGAAGACCTGGCGAAAGTTTACTCCAACCCGAAGAACTCCGATACTCAGCGCGATATGGTGATAACAGAGATCGAAGGCGAGCTCGTGGGCTACAGTCGCGTCACCTGGCGGGTGGAGCTTGATGGGGCGCGTATCTACGAGCATTTCGGCTTCCTCGCGCCCAAATGGCGGGGCAAGGGCCTCGGTACGGCGCTCGTTTCGTGGTCCGAAGAGCGCTTGCGCGAGATCGCGGCGGACCACCCCGACACCGGCCCCCGATTCCTCGGTGGCTGGGCTTTTGATACCCAGACCAATTTGATTGGCGTGTTACAAAAGGCAGGCTACGAGCCGGTACGCTACGGATATGAGATGGTGCGCCCTGATCTCGAGAATATTCCCGAGGCACCCCTGCCGGAAGGCATCGAAGTGCGCCCCGTAAAGCCTGAGCATCTTCGTGCCGTCTGGGAAGCCGAGGCCGAGGCTTTCCTCGACCACTGGGGGTTCAGCGAACCAGGTGAGGGCGATTACGAGCGCTGGCTGAACGAAAGCCCCTTCCAGCCTGAGCTCTGGCAGGTAGCCTGGGACGGCGACCAGGTGGCCGGTATGGTGCGCACCTTCATCGATGAGAAGCAGAACGCAAAGTTTGGGCAAAAGCGCGGCTACACCGAGAACATCAGCACGCGTCGCCCCTGGCGCAAGCGCGGTCTGGCCCGAGCCTTGATGGCGCACAGTATGCGACTTCAGAAAGAGCTGGGAATGACCGAAACCGCCCTCAGCGTGGACGCCTTCAACCCCAGCGGCGCGCTCCAGCTTTACCAGAGCATGGGGTTCCAGGTAATCCGGAAAGAGGTGGTCTACCGAAAGCCCCTTGAGCTTCCTGAGCGCTAGCGCTCAGACTTTGAATTCTTAATTTTGAATTCTAATTAAGAATTCACAATTCAAAATTAAGAATTGGTCTGTTGCCTTTGCAACGCCCACCACAAGGCGAGCAGCAAAACTGCCAGCACTATGGCGTAAGGCATCAGCACCCACAGCCCCAGGCGCTCAGATAGGGCGCCTACCGCTGCGGGCATGAGGGCCGCTCCCATCGAGCCGAAACTTGCCATGAAGCCGATCGCGCTCGGCAGCACGCGTGCCGGCACCAGGCCCGACATCATCGCTATGGTCGTAGGAAAGATCGGCCCCAGGCTGAACCCCACAATCCATAAGCCCGCTGCCATCACCAGCCCAACCGGCACCAGCCATATGAGCAGCACGCCCACCACCACGCCAACCAGGCAGAACTGGATGAGGCGGCGGTTGCCTATCCGCTCAGCCACTTTGCCCAGCACCAGTCGCCCCACGGTAAGCCCCAGCCATTGGCCGCTTACTGCGAGGCCCGATAGCGTCACGTCCTGGTGCCGCTCTTCGGTAAGAAAGCTGAAGCTCCAACTGGCCAGGCTCACCTCGATGCCGACATAGATTAGCAGGAAGAAGGCGGCTACCCATACAACACGCAACCTCAAGGCAGCGGCCAGCACGTTACCCTGCTTCTTTCCGGTATTGCGTTCGTCTGTATCTATTCTGGCCTGGTATCCCCTGAACGCCAGCCCGAATCCCAAGACCAGCATGGCGGACAGAGCTCATCCAGACATAGTAAACACTATTCCACCCAAGCGCGTAGATCAGCACGCCCGTAGCCAGCAGCGGCCCCAGCAATGCGCCTACCCCGTAAAATGCGTGCAAGACATTCAGTAGCACCGTATTGCGCGGCAGACCGGCAACGTAGGAGTTCAGCCCGGCGTCTATCAGCCCGGTGCCGAACCCGGATAGGAGAAACGCGCCCATCAGCACCACAAACGGCGGCGAGAAGCTGGTAGTAAAGGCTGCCAGCGTAACGATAGCCGGGCCCGCCATCATAAAGATGCGCGTACCAAACTTCTCAACTAGAAGACCGCTGCTGAAGGCCGATATGAGATAGCCGCAGGTGCTGGAGACAAACAGCAGGCTCACCGTGGCCCTGTCGACCGAGTAAAAGGCGCGCATGCTGGGCAACAGCACACCTACCGCCGCATCTACTGCCCCGATCAGGATAAATGCCGCGAAAGCCAACCCGACCTGCGTGCGAACGTCGGATGGCAACCGCTGCCTGTCCGGCGTGGATGTAGTTGGTGTGGGTGTCGGGGTTGTTACTTCGATCATAAGTCGTCCAAGATGACCAAACAAAAGCTTTGCAAGTGTTGCAAGCTTGCAAAGCTGTTCAATATTATGTGTATCCGTTAATTATACAGCTTTAGAGTAAGCAACCGAAGCCATATTCCGTGGTTAAATTCTGCTTCCTGGTATGTTCCCGGAAATATTCTTGTGTAGCACTCGCCTGGCCGGAAGACCGATTTGCTATAATGAAGCTGCCGGCAGTTAGCAATCAACTTCAGCTCTTATTGTGCAACGCGCACAGCAATGAAGTCGGGGTCGCGAGCCTTCTTGCCTATGTCATTGTGAATATCTTGCTAACGAAGAAATGACAGGAAAAGAGTGCCCTCTTGACCATGTCATTCCGAGTAGCTATGAACTCTGGGCCACGCACGAAATAAGAAGTGTATTTTGGCGCACCGAAGCTCCGGCAGGGAGCGACCCCTGCATCCCCTTATCACTGCAGCGAAGCGATGATTCTCTGACTCAGATTGGCACTCGAGCTGGCACTCTAGTACTTGACACTGTCACTCAGAATGACATGGCGTAGTTGGTGCGCCGTCCCAAGGCTGACGTCCATCCGAATTCTCACGCAGGAGTAGACCGGCATGACCGAACCAAGAGCCGAAAAGCCGCAAGACCGTTGCTCGTTTTGCGGCAAAAGTCAGGTGCAAGTAAAGCGCCTCATTGCGGGGCCTGGTGCTGTCTATATTTGTGAACAATGTGTGCAGCTTTGCATGGAGATTATCAGCGAAGAAAACGCCCAGGGAGCGGATTCCACCGGTGATGCTATTACCCTCATTCTCTCGAGAGCGTTAAGAGAGCTCTTCACGATGAGTCCGCCGAGGCTGAACCCGCTTCCCGGCTAGTATCGACATCTTCCGATCCCTCAGTAAACCCCCTGGTCGGCATCATCATGGGCTCCAAATCGGACTGGGAGACCATGCAAAACGCGGCGGACACCCTCGAAAAGCTGGGCGTGCCGTTCGAGGTCAAGGTTGTGTCGGCGCACCGCACGCCCGACCTCCTGTTCGAGTACGCGAAGTCGGCCCAGACGCGTGGCCTTGAGGTCATCATTGCCGGGGCAGGAGGCGCCGCCCATCTGCCGGGTATGTGCGCCGCTATGACTTCTCTGCCTGTGCTGGGCGTGCCCATTGAATCGAAGGCTCTCAAAGGGATCGATTCGCTCCTGTCCATCGTGCAGATGCCAGGCGGCGTGCCCGTCGGCACCCTGGCAATTGGCCGCGCCGGGGCCATCAACGCCGCCCTCTTTGCCGCCTCTATCCTTGCTAACAAATACCCTGCCATTCGCCATACCCTCGAGCGCTACCGCGCCGAGCAAACCCAATCTGTCCTCGACCACCCGGACCCCCGCGAGCAATAATGCCGGAACCAACCCATAATCCGGCGGACCCTCTAGGCCCCCCAATACCCAATCCGCTTTCGCCCTCGGAATCCGCATTCCGCATTCCGCATTCCGCATTCCGCAATCCGATCGTTGGGATCCTTGGAGCAGGGCAGCTTGGCAGGATGCTGGCCCTGGCGGGCTACCCGCTTGGGATGCGCTTTCGTTTCCTCGACCCCACGCCCGGCTCGCCTGCCGGACAGATGGCGGAGCAGATCGCCGCCGCCTACGATGATTACGCCGCCCTGGAAAGATTCGCTGAAGGTCTGGACGCCGTTACATACGAGTTCGAGAATGTGCCTGTGGACGCGGCTCGCTTTCTCTCCGAGCGCGTACCCGTCTTCCCGCCGCCGAAGGCCCTCTCCGTTTCCCAGGACCGCCTCATCGAAAAGAGCTTCTTCGCCGGCCATGACATACCGACACCTCCTTTCGCTGAAGTCGGCACGCGCCGGGAGCTGGACGCTGCTGTAGCGAAAATTGGCCTCCCTGCCGTCCTCAAGACCCGCCGCTTCGGCTACGACGGCAAAGGCCAGGCGGTCCTTCGCAGCGTTGAGGATCTGGAGACCGCCTGGCAGGCGATGGGTGGCCAGCCTCTCATCCTCGAAGGCTTCGTCCACTTTGAGCGAGAGCTATCCATTCTTGCTGTGCGTGCCCTCGACAAATCGACCGTCTTCTACCCTCTCGTCGAGAACCACCATCGCGAGGGCATTCTCCGCCTGTCGCTCGCTCCTGCCCCCGACCTCACCCCTGGTATACAGCAGGAGGCCGAATCCTATGCCACTCGCGTACTCGACGCGCTCGATTACGTGGGGGTACTCGCGATAGAGCTTTTTCAGGTGCAGGGTCGTCTGATGGCCAATGAAATGGCCCCCAGGGTCCACAATTCGGGCCACTGGACCATCGAAGGCGCTGAGACAAGCCAGTTCGCCAACCACCTGCGCGCTATCTCCGGCCTCCCACTTGGCTCGACCGCGCCTGTAGGCAGCTCTGCAATGCTCAATCTGATCGGCACCCTTCCTGATCCTATGCGCGTGCTGGCGGTAGAGGGCGCGCACCTGCACCTCTACGGCAAGGAGCCTCGCCCTGGGCGCAAGCTGGGGCATGTCACCCTGCGCGCTGACGACCCCTCCGCCTTTCGCGAGCGACTTGTTCGGCTCCAGGAGGTAATTGGGTACAGCACTGAGGAATAAGCAAAGAGGTCGCCCAGAGCGACCTCTTTGCTTATTCCTCAGCCGTGAGCCTTCACGACGGAAGGGCCTCTATTCATCAAACAAATAGGTCGACTCCTGGTACAGTCGCACCTCGTTAGCCGCGAGCTTGCGCTTGATCTGCTCGTGCCACCAGGCGCTCTTCTGCTCAAGTGGCTCCGGGGACGCCAGCAGGGAGACGGGCACGTTCACACGCAGGGCGCGGTAGCTGATTATATGCCGGGTAATGCCTGTGGGCACTTTCGTGCCCGCCTGCGCCAGGTTGATAATGTCCTGCGGCGTATATGGCTGGAAAACCACCAGCCCGCTTACCTCGTCATAGTAACCCACCAGCTCGTTCACGTCGTCGGTGCTGCTCCGGTGAATCTCCACCTCGCGGGTCATCTTTGTACGTATCGACCAGCGAGTTGAGTAGCGCGTTCGACGTGTACGTGCCGTGGTGCTCGGTGCCGGGAATGCCATCCACGGCGAACACAGCCGATCCTCCCGGCTCGCCGTCCACCGGCACTGCGATATAGGCCAGGATGTTGCGGCTTTGCAGGGCGGTGCGTGCCTCCTCTAAAGGCATTGGCTGCAACGTCAGCCCCGGCACCTGGGCTATCTCCTTGAGGAAGTTGTCAGGCTTGCGCCCCGTAATCAGGTGATGCCAGGTCTGCAGGGTCACCTGGTTCGAAGTCGTAGTCCACCACCTGCACAAGTATGTGAGGCAAGCCCATTCGCTTGACCGCGCTGGTGCGGTTGGCCCCATCCAGCACGACATACTTCTCTGTGCCCGGTATGGGTGCCACGATTGGAGGGTTCTTTAGAAAGCCGTCGGTCCGAAGCCTGGTTTGGAGACGCACCACCCGCTTCTCGTCCGCGTGCTCGTGCAGCACCATGTCCTCTGCAGGCAGCAATCGCAGGTCCGGCATATGTATCTGCTCTGTAGTCTTCATCGACTCCGCTTCGTTTGTGTAGATTCCTCAATTCTAACATAAGTTGGGTGACCGAGTTGTCAGTAGACGACCGGCGACGATTTTTTCCAACGCCAAGACGCCAAGACGCCAAGGATTTTACGGTTTGAACCACCAAGACACCAAGATCACCAAGGTTTTATGGGTTTTAATCACGAAGAGCACGAAGAGCACGAAGATCACGAAGGTTTTTATGGGTTTGAATCACAGTTGCGGCCCAGAGGACCGCCAGAGCATCAGATGATGCAGAGGTCACAAAGGGTTGTTATAGTTATAAACCAATAGAAACCTTGGCGACCTTGGCGGATCTTGGCGTCTTGGCGGTTACGTCTTACGTTTTACGTTTTACGTTTCACCGGGCACTCAGGCTGGTTCCTGCGCCTGCTCTACCACCAGTTTGCGGGCCTGCGACCAGGCCATGCGCCTCGCTGTAGCGCACCAGCAGACCGCCGATAAGCACGCACACCCCGAAAGCCAGGCCAAGGGCGAAGAGGGGCAGGTGATAATCGATATCGTACAGCACGCTAAACCCGCTTGCGCCCGCGAACGCGCCAGCCAGCCCGATTGACGAGTAGAACCCCTGCACCCTGCCTCGGGCTTCTTGCAACGATGCAGCGGCCAGGTGTGCGTCCACGGCGGGCTGCATCATAGCGTAAATGGCTCCATGCACGACCCATAGAGCAACGATGGGCCATGCAACGTTCATCAGTCCATAAGCGATGTAGAGCGGCACCTGAGCCCCGCCGAAAACTAATATCAACCCCGAGCGGCGCACCCGGTCGGCGATACGGCCGCCAATGGGTGACAGGATGGTATTGGGAATGGCCCAGGCGATATATGCCAGGCCGATAACGGCCACGGAAGCTCCCAGGTGGTCGTGCATCCAGAGAGGAAAGAGGGTCATGTCGAACCCAATATAGAGATAATCGCCGAATACCAGAATGTAAGAGCCAAGTAAAGGAAGCGACAATAGCTGGCGCAGTGATACAGCTCGCGGCCTGGAACTGTCGGCCACGTGCCGGGAAGCACTGTCCGGTATCAACAGGAACACAATCACCAGCGCCACCAGCCGGACGGCGATAGCCCCGATGAAAACGAACTCGTAGCTAAAGGTCGCAAGACGCGCTCCCGATGCCGGGACCTAGCAGCAAGCTAGCGTTGAAGAACGCGCTGAACACGCCATAAGCTTCGCCGCGCGTCTCAGGCGCAATCATGTCGGCGATGAGCGCCCTGGCGGGTGGTAGCATTGTGGCGCTCGCCACACCTTCGACGAACCGCAACGCAACAAATAAGGCCGGGTCGGAAACGAAGAGATAGCCCAACGACACGGCCATCTGCGCTATCAAGCCGGCAACCATGATGCGCTTGCGGCCCCAGCGGTCGGCAATCCAACCCATAGGGTACTGGAAGATAAAGTTGGAGACGAGGAAGGCCGTTGCCATCGCCCCGATGATCGCCAGCGACGCTCCATGTGCCTGTGCGTACAGGACCCGCACAGGCAAAACCATATTGCTGCCCACATACGCAGCGAACACGGTGAACGACACCGCCATCAGCATCCTGTTACGCAGCATCCAGCCCCCTCAACCGGCCGTCACAATATATCTACTCTAACAGAAGCCCCCAACCCTGGCCAGTGGCATGCCTACTGCTTACTTCATGCTTCTACTGGACAATGGTAGCGCCGGCCAACATCCTGTCGTAAGCAACACGCCGTAGAACTTCAAGGAGATTAACAGCCGGTTCCTGACTTCATTCGAAGTTGCGCCGTGGCCTTTCAAAACTACCTCATGAGGGAAAAATGAATACCAATAGGATAGATATCCCCGACTCGCATAAAGACCTGCTCACAACGCCGGTAGGAGTGCTGGCCACGAATGGAACTGACGGGTTCCCTCAGGTCTCGGCCCTGTGGTACTTGTATGACGACGATGGTGCTTTGCGCCTTTCGCTCAACTCAACACGCCAGAAAGTCAAGAACATGCAGCAAAGACCCGAAGTTACGTTCTTCGTATTCGACCCGGCTAACCCTTATCGCACGCTCGAAATAAGAGCGCGTGCGGAGATCAACGAAGACCCAGATGGAGCATTCGCCCTGAAGCTTGGTAAGAAGTATGGTGGTGTAGATGTGCGCGATAATGACCGGCCAGGAGAGAGGCGCGTCGTCGTCACGCTACAGCCGGTCAAAGTCAACACATGGGGGTGAAAAGGGGTAAGTGTACGGAGGCCCAAAAGCCTCCGCTTTCACTACGATCAACAATCTATCACCAACTCATTGGGATAGGCCTGCAATGCCTCAAGCCTGATCATATGCGTTGTCGGCTCCTCCAGGGAAGAATGGCTGTGTGGTGAATATCTACCGCTCGCCGTAAGCGTTCAGAATTGGGTTGTAGGGGCACGGCGCTGACGTGCCCTCGTGGGCAATAGATTGTGCCAATCCAGCCGGGGCACGTCAGCGCCGTGCCCCTACACCAATTTCTCCGCCTTGAATCTGAACGTTTACCGCTCGCCGCTATTTTGACACTACTTCCCCCACGAGTTACTATTAACTTGCAATGATCCATACCTTCAAACGCCTGCGATTTAGGCGGCGGGTTCTGCCTCCACAGTCTGAGCTGGATAGAACGCCCTTCGCGCTTGGCCCTATAGACGCACCTGTGGCCTGCCTTCTCATCCATGGCTTCAGCGGCAGCCCGTTAGAGATGCGATGGCTCGGCGGCTACCTGGCCGAGCACGGCATTCGAGTGGAGGCTGTACAGTTGGCGGGGCACGGCACCGAGCCGGAGGCTCTCACGCACCTGACATGGCACGACTGGCTTCTTTCAGCCTCCGAGGGATTCGACAGGCTGGCCCATGGGCGCGATAAAATCGTGATCGTGGGTTTCTCGATGGGCGGATTGCTCGGCCTCCACCTGTGTGCAGCTCACCCCGAGCAGGTGGGCGGCATCGTTACAATCTCCTCACCCATCTATTTCGTTGATAGACGTATCCACCTGATCCCCGTGGTGCGCCACGTAGTTCGATGGCACAACGTGCGCAGGCCCGGCAGCAATATCGACCCCCAGGCTAACACACGCTATAACTCTTACCGCCGCTACCCGCTGGTTGCCGTCGACCACCTTCTCGACCTTATGCGTGTCACCCGCAAGATTATTCCCGGGATAATGGTACCGGCGCTCATTATGCACGGCATGCGCGACAGGGTGATCGATCCCAAGAGCGCCATCTATCTCTTCCGGCGCATCGGCTCGCCCCAAAAAGAGCTAGTCTGGTGGCAAAACAGCGGCCACGGCGTCCCCTTCGACGCCGAGCGAGAAGCTGTCTGGAGCAAGGTGCTGCAGTTTGCGCTTGCGCAAACCTAATTACGAATTAGTTCCCAGGAACGTGCAATTCGTAATTCGTAATTCGTAATTCGTAATTACTTCTCCGCGTAGGTTCGGCCCTTCCAGGTCACGCCTCTGCCTGTGATGAGACGCACCAGCGACGAGAGCATGAGCGCACCGAAGACGGCCACGCCTAATGGAAGGGTCAGTGTCCAGGCGGGTGAGAGGCCAATGGAGCGGTCAAGCCGGTATCTGTAAGCCAGTGGCAGTGCCAGGAACCACGACGCGATGGCCGTTGCCCAGGTGGCCGCAAGCCTGTCCCGCAAGTGCCTGCTCTTTTCTGCTTCCTTCCAGAGGCGCAATACCCACCTCACCAGCACAAAAGGCAATACAAGCACCGAAAAGATACCCATTACCGCCACCACGCCCTGCACCGGGTTGCCCCGCATGGAGAGCACCACGTTCTTGCTCCAACCCTCCCACACTTCGCCCAGGTTGGTGTACATCCGCACGTCCATCAGGTGCCGCCCGTCGGCCAGGTAGAGCCTGTAGCCGTCGCCCTTCACCGCCTTGCCAAACTCCAGGTCCTCGGCAATCTTATCCTTCACCCGCCCGATGCCTCCCACAGCGTCGTATACCTCTCGCCGTATCAGGATATACTGCCCGTTGGCAATTGCCACCTTGCTTTTGGGGTCGTTAACCCTGTAGACCGGGAAAAGCGCCGAGATACCCATCGTAGCCACGGGCATAATCAATTTCTCGGATGGGGTAATCAGCTCAAAATCAGGCAAGATGGTCAGGAGGTCAATATTGTGTTGCAGAGCGTAGGCCACCGAGGAGGAGAGCGAAAGCGGGTCGTGCTTCGTGTCGGCGTCGGTGAAGAGCAACCACTCGCCCTTCGCCATTCGCGCTCCCTGCATCATCGCGTGAGGCTTGCCCATCCAGCCTTCATCCCTGGGCAAATCTGCGCCCCGAATTACATGAAGGCGTTCGTCCCGCTCCGCCCATTCAGCCAGGATTTGCGGCGTTCGATCGGTAGATTGGTCGTCCACCACGATTATCTCGTAGTGAGGATAGCGCTGGGACAGCAGGCTCGGGAGCAGCTTAGGTAGATTGCGCTCCTCGTTGCGTGCGGGCACAATAATTGACACAAACGGCCATTCGCCCCCGCCCGACGGTGGGCTCTTCAGCCCGTCCACCAGCGGCACTTTGTCGGCACCTTTCATTGAAAGCAGTGTGGTGGTAGTGGCTGCCGTGGCTGCCGCAGTTAGCGCGCCCAATTGCAGGAAGCGGACAGTATTGTGGGTTGGCATTCAAACTCCTCGTTGAATTATCACACAAAAAGAAGAACAGGAGCACCGGCGGTGCTCCTGTTCTTCTTTTTGTGTGATAGGCTATGCCGCTTGCAACATCACCAGCCTGTTCGGCCCCGACAGCTTGGCGGCTCTCAGAGCGCGCTCGGCGAGGGCGATCAACTGGGGCTCCCATGTGCCGCCTGGCCCCGGTACCGGCTGCCAGTAGGCTATGCCGATCGAGCCTGTCAGCTTGATAGGCTCGTTGCCTTCGGAGTTGAAGAAGCTGTGCCCGGCCACCGCGTCGCGCAGGCGATTGGCCGCTATCTGTGCGCCTGTCGCGTCTGTGTCGGTGAGCAGCACCAGAAACTCGTCGTCGCGATAGCGCGAGACAACGTCGCTGCCGCGCATGGTCCTTGTCACGATGTGCGCAAGGTCGCGCAACACGGTGTCCCCGACAGCATGTCCCCATTTGTCGTTTACATCGCTGAACTTGTCAACATCGAGCAGGAGGCAGGAAAGAGGGTAGCTCCTGCGCGAAGAGCGCTTGATCTCTTCCTCGGCGCGGATCATCATATAGCGTCTGTTGAACAGCCCTGTGAGGGCATCGTGCAGGCGTTCTGCTGCCAGCCGGGCGTTCTCGATGACGAGCGCCTTATACAGGTTGCGCTGTTCGAGAGCGCTATCCACCCTCAATTGGAGATCGGCGTCCCCCATCTCAAGGATTTCGGGTAGTACAGTTGTGCTCGTGGCGCTGGGAGGTGACAGCCTGAGCACCGGAATGCCCCAGCTATCAAGCTGTGACTGTAGCTCATTCCAACCCTCGTTGTAGTCGGCGTAGCCGGGGAGCAACACAACGTCAGGGGGAGTAGCCGCAATGATGGCTACAGCCGATTGGTGGTCGTCCGCCGACCTCGCGGCATAGCCGAGGCGTAATAGCTTGTCGCGCATGGTGCGCTGGTTTGCCGGGTCGGCATCCACCACCAGCACGAGCGCCGGTTGTGAATGGACAGAAGAGATCATACTTGATACCCCTGTTCTAATTACCTGGTGCGTGGTGCGTGGTGCGTAGTGCGTAAGCGTTATGACTAAAGGAATAATAGCGGAGCTAACATGTCCACGCGCAGTTACGCACAGTATACAGCATACAATACACCTTCCAATATCTATTGTACCCTGCCGCGAGGCAAGGGTGAATATTACGTCCTTCCTATTGCCTACCGCCAATGGGTACTACTACGAGTTCTGAGATCTAAATTACCAAGAGGTCTAAAACTCATAACTCAGAGACTGACTGAAAACTCCCGCCCGGCGACTAAAGTGGCGGGCTACAGGTACAAAGTCGCCCTTCGGCGACTTACGGTCAGTCCGCGTAGGCGGACTTTGTTATCCCTAGCCCGCGACTTTTGTCGCCGGGCGGGGTCGGCCCCGAGTTTTCTGAACTCTCTCAGAACTGCCTCAGCCCTGACACCGGGCATTCGTAGCAGCGGCGGGCTTCGCAGTAGAGGCGGTAGAGGTGTATCAGGCCCTGCTGGCGTCTCGCGCCTTTGATAGCGTTGCGCTTGCGGGGACCGAACACTTCGTCTGTCATAGCGCGGGTGATCTTGTTGTCGGCCAGCTTCGGATAGACGGCATAGACCGCCTCTATCTTCTCGTACAGCCCACTTCTGCCCTGCGTTTCGGCGTGTGCCAGTAGAATGGGAAGAAGGATGTTCACCACCATATCGGCAGCCCGCGACTCGCCGACCAGGGCGATTTCCTCTGTGGTCGCGCCGCTCAAACTCCGCCCGAAATCGCTGTGTGCTGCCCAGTAGCCCTCCGCAGGCACCGCCAGCATTCTGGTCCACTCCTTCGCCAATTGGGCGGGCGCGAGGCTACCCGCCTGTTCGATAAAAGGCCCAAGCATACCCTCGTATGACCATAAATATTTCGCGAGCAGCCTCGCACCGGCGGCCAACCGTCTGGGTGGAGAGTTCGCCGGGCGCACCCTATCGACAGCCCAGCCCTTTACTACAGGCTTGTCCCCCTCCACGCCCAGGATAGGCGCGTTGCTGCTCCATATTCGTTCTACCTCGTCTGAATACTCGGAGGTGAGCCAATCGCCGGCTGTCAATTTGGGCCGTTGCGAAGGCAGGAAACCAGCCGCGCCCAGCAATATTGCTTCCAGCAGTGTCGCCCGCTCGTTCTCATCCCTGGTGAGAGGCAGGAGCAATAGCTGCTGCAATGGGAGTGCGCCGGCCAGAGCCCGCATCGGCTCGCGGTTGGCCGAATAGCCGAGGGCGTCCATGATTCCTCTATAGAAGACCTCATCCGCTGACCCGTAGACATCAAGATCGGACTCCATCCTCGCCGCTTTCGCATGCAGCCGCGCATCCCCTGCCGCGTCCACCTTCTCGTACAGCTTTTCGAGTGGGCGGTGCTCCGTGCGCTGCCAGCAAGGCTCTTCGGAGAGGGTGCCAAGGTTCGGCAGCATGGGCGTAATGGTCTCCAGGAGCTCTGCCGTGGGACTGGTGATATAGTCGGCCAGCACGAGGGTGGGGATGCTTCTGCCGTCGGCCCGTGTCACGGGCTTCGCTCCTACCGGCCAGAGCACCACATGGAGGGCCACATTGTTGTACCTGGAGTCAGCATTGTGCCCATGCGCGTACCAATCAGCGCAGCGCAGGTGCATCTCCACGTCACCGCTGACCAGCCGCGAACCGCCCTCACCCAGCGTGAGCATTGCCCCGCTGAAATCAGGTCCGCTGCCGGCCGTCCACCTGCCCCTGTAGACCACGGCCACAGGCTGCCCACCGCAATCCCACATCGGCCCGCGCAGAGGAGCTTGCTCGTTCCAGATGGCCGCCAGTATGGCCTCGTTTATTTCTTTAGCGATTGCGCGTGTTGGGTCTGTTGCCGGGGGCATGCACATGCCGGTCGTTCCTCCGAGAAGTGAGAAATGAGAAATGAGATAGCACTGGTTAATTCTCATTTCTCATTTCTCATTTCTACGTATCACCTGTATCAACGGCTGACGGCGGATTCTCGACGGGATCTCTGAAGCGATGACCGCAGTTGCGGCAGACGCTACTCTCAGACGGTGAGAGGGCATGGCAAGTGGGGCACTCGACGCTATTGGCCTGCTCGTTGATATACTCCATAAGGCGTTGCGAGACAACAGTGTCGGGCACACGTTCCGTGACCTGTTTTGGCTTAGGCTCCGCCTTTTGCACAACCGGCTTGGGTGGCGGAGGCGGTGGAGGTGGTGGAGGTGGAGGCGGAACCCACGCTTCCGCCTTTATGAGCGTTATCTGCTCCATCTGGCTCCCAAGATCTGCTTGCAGCTTGAGTATCCTGTCGCTGATTTCTTGCAACGGCGGATTTAGCGTTTCGCCTGTAACTGCCAGCTCAAGTGCCTTTTGACCCAGCTCGACTATCTCCTTCTTGATACCTTTTCGCACGCGGTCCGCCGCTGCTCGTACCTTGTTGATACGTCGCAGCTTGTCCGCTTCAAACTGCGCTCGGCTTGCGCTCTTTTCTATCTGATATTTGAAACTTGACATAGCGCCCCGATCCTCAACATTAGAGTAACTCGCTTTTATGTTCTACAAACATGTTCAGAGTATACACTATCCAGCTATTCGGGCTTGCGCCCTATGCTTATAAATCCCGTCATGGCACTGAAGCAGGATCCCTCTTGTTCGCACTCTACCGGGCTGCAAGCGATGGGCTTATCTGCCCGGCATCGATTGGCTTGCGGTGAAGGCCGCAGGCAGATGACGCCGAACCCATAAGGGCAGGTTATGCTAATAGGATAATGTGTGCGGGAAGAGTTTGCAAGTGCACACAACGAGGTTACATCAGAGTTGGGATGCAGGATACGGTTGCTAGGGGCAGTACCCCGTGTCTGCCCTCCTCGGGACAGAGTCTGCTGGCCGCCCAGGTGCAGACACGTGGGTCTCCCCTACAACCCTAATTGAATCGCTGTCCACAATGAGGCCGGCCAGCTACCCTAAATGTGAAAACAAAAGGGGACCCATGATAATGGGTCCCCTTCCTGATTGTGTTTGGTCCTTGGTGGGCTAGGGTCGCTCCCCCTCACCCCTGTAAAAGGGAGTGTAACCAACTCCAACTAATATTCCCTCGGGGCTCAACAGCCTGGTAATCGTCTGTCCCCAGGGCTCTTTCCTGGCAGACACCAGGATTTTGTAGCCTTGCGCCTCCAGCTCCTGTGTGGCACTTTCAACGTCTGCTACATCGAACTCAAGCCAGGCTTGCGGAACAGGCAGATCCTTCGGCCATTCGCTCGTGCCGAAACAAGACTCTGCCGCTTGCGACAGCGGCCAGAGCGCAAACTCTTTTACCCCTTCGATCTTGTTCGTATTGGGGTAATCGTCTCCCTCTAGCGGCAGTCCAAGCGCTCCCTGGTAGAGCTTCTTGCTTGCCGCCAGGTCGCGAACGATGGGGCCGAACCCTGTAACAAACAAAACTTCCATTTTGCTGCTCCTACTTCAGTCTCTTCTTCTTGCTCGCCACGTAATCGACCAGGATATATTCCCCTAGCGCTTCGGGGGTGGCATAGAAGGCTCGGCCTTTATTGACCTTGGTCATCTGCTCCACGAAATCGGCCATATAGTAGCTTCGTTCCAGCATGAACGTATTGATCACGATACGGTCGCGGGTGCAGCGTACCACTTCGCGCATGGTCTCGTGGATGGTGCGGAAGGTCGGCGGGTAGTTGAAGAAGACCTCGCCATCTTCCAGGTGAGCGGTCGGCTCGCCGTCGGTTATCACGATTACCTGCTTGTTGGGGCTGTTCCTGCGCGCAAGGAGCTGCCTCGACAGCATCAGCGCGTGCTGCAAATTGGTGCCGTACTGGTACTCGCTCCAATCAAGCTGCGGCAGCATCTCCGGCTTCAGCTCCCGTGCGTAACCCGAGAATCCCACGATATAGAGGTCGTCCTTCGGGAACTGCGACCTTATCAGGTGGTTGAGCGCCAGGGCCACTTTCTTGGCCGCCAGGAAGCAGCCGCGCAGCAGCATCGAGCGGCTCATGTCTATCAGCAGCACGGTCGAGCTTTGAGTCAGGAACTCGGTGGAGAAAACCTCGAAGTCCTCAGGCTTCAGCTTGACGGGGGTGCCCACGCCGCCCCGCGCAAGGGCGTTCCCCAGCGTGGCGCGCATGTCCATATGGAAGGGATCGCCGAACTCGTATACCTTGCTATCGTACGTGCGCTCTCCTCCGCGTCCCCTGATGCTGATCGCGTGCTTGCCGAAAGCGTCGCGCTTCAAGTAGCCGAAGATGTCTTGCAGGGCCTTCTGGCCCAGCTTGCGTGTGGCCCTGGGGGTAAGCTGCATCTCGCCGCCCTTCCATTCCAGGTACCCCGCCTCTTCAAGCTGCCGCGCAAGCTCCTGCAACTGGTCGACCGCCTGCTTGGCGTCCGGGCCGAGCAAATCGCCCACTTTGTTGGCGTCGATATCCTCGACATTGTCCCCACGCCGCGCCGCGTTCAGCTCGCGCTCCAGCTTCTCAAGCTCATCAAGCTGTTCGATGATCTGCATCGCCTCCGACATCGTGAGCGATTCGTCGGCGTCACCCGAGAAGCGATACTGCCTTCCCTGGCCGGGCATCGGCATCATGCTGCCCAGGTGCTCGGCAAGCTCCTGCATCTCGGAGCGCAGCCCTGCATCTTGCATAAGCTGGTCCATCATCCCCTCAAGCTGGGCGCGCTGCTGGGGCGACATCGATTCGAGCATATTCTCCATACGCTGCATCTGCGCCTGGAGGTGCTCCATCAACTGGTCCAGGCTCTCGATGCCGGGCGGGAAGAAATGCCCGTACTTTTGCATGAAATCGTTGAACTTGGGCTCGCGCCCCTCCTCGCGGTCGCGCAACATCTGGTTGAGATCGCGCAGCATCTCGCGCGTGGCCTGCATGGCGGCGGGGTCCTGCTGCATCTGCTGCATTCCCTGTTGCAGCCCGGAGAAGGTGTTCTGCACCATCTGCTGCTGGAGCATGTCGAGCAATTCCTGGAACTGCTGGCGAGCGTCGGGGTCCATGAAATCGTACTCTTTCAGCCCCTTGATCTGCCCCCCAATATCGTTGGGCAGACTGTCCAACTGCTCCTTTCGCTTCTGCGCCATGTTTTCCAGCATCTTCTGGAACATCTCGCGCTGCTCAGTCGATGGCGGACCATCCGATTGCGGATTGCGGATTGCGGATTGCGGATTATTTTCATCGCTTTCGCCGCTTTCGCCGTTTTCACCGCTTTCGTCGCTTCACTCGCCTTCGTCCGGCTCCTCAAGCTGCTGTCGTCCTTCGTCGACGCGGCGGTCGATGCCGGTGCGCTCGGTCTCTTTGACCTTTTCGAGGCGCTGCTGGATGTCTTTCACGACCGAATCCATGTTGTTGCGGCGCAAGGTCTCGCCTCGCTGCTGCTTCAGCCGTTCGAGCAGGTCGCGCAGGCCTGGCATCTTCTCGCCGGACTGGAACTTATACCCCTGCTGCATCAGCTTTTCGAGGGCCTTGCGCACGTCGCCATGCGCCAGCACGTCCTCGGAGATAGCCTCCATGACCGCATCGGCGTCGAATGGCATGATTTGCTGGGTACCATCCCAGCGGGAATATCTGTAGACGTTCATGATTTGCCTCTTGTGAGAAATGAGAAATGAGAATGAGAAGTTAGAAACCGGAAAGCTAATTTCTAATTTCTAACTTCTCTTTTAGCAGCTCCGGGGGATTGGCGCTTTCGCTTTCTAGCTGCGGGGCGTTGCCGTTGAGGGAGGTTGAGGGCGCGGTGGGCGGTTCGGACAGTTGCTCGGCCTCGGTACCTGTGGTACCAGTATAGTCTTTGTCCCATATCTTCTGCAATACCACCCATTGGCTCGGGTTCCTCAGGATCTGCTCTTCGAGTATCTGCGCCATCCTCCTCATGTTGACTTTGACGTCCAGGTCACGGTCTCCTGTGCGCACAAGATCGAGCGGTTCCAGTTCTACATACGAGGTGCTGTCGGGTTTGCGGAATGTATACCCGTATACGAGAGGCGTGTTGAGCCGCAAAGCGAGCGTGATCGGGCCGGGAGGCATATCGGCCAGCGCGTCGAAGAATATGGTAGGTACGCCATCATCGGCTACGTCGCGGTCGGTGGCGAGCATCAGGATCTCGTTGTTCTTCAATATCCTGTAGATAGTGAGCGCTTGCGCACTGCCCAGCTTGATCATCCGCAGCCCAAAGCGCTCGCGCAAGCTATTAACATAATCATAGAGCCTGGGTGGCTCGATGTCTTCCGCGATGATCGTTACTTTGTAACCTCGCGCCACCGCCAGTTGGGCCACGATACTGAAGTTGCCCATATGCCCGCTTGTGATAATCAAGCCGCGCCCCTGGGCCAGCGCCTGATCCATATACTCCCCGCCGACGAGGGTGATCGTGCGCTCGAGATCGCTAACCTTCATGTGCGGCAGGCGGAGCAGATCGTAATAGTTTTTCACAACGTTCCGCACGATCCTCCGAGCCATTTGGCGTCTCTGGCGGTGGGTGACTTTGGGGAGCACATGCCGCAAGTTGTCCAGCACCGCCGCGCGCACTTTGTTGTTCAGCCCGAACACCATCCCGCCGATCACCGAGGCGAGCCAATACGCCAGGCGAGGCGGCACAAGCCGAACCACAACGCTGGCTATTCTTAGCAGATAGTATGTTTTCATGGTAGCGAATGCCTGGCAGGGGACGTATAAGAGCGCCTACACTATATTCGATTATACCATGCTCCACTTAGATTCTTCCCCAACGGCTCCTCAGGGCTTCGGCTCGTTACGCTCAGTGGCGCTTCCAGGAAGTTAGAGTAAGACGCGTAGGGGCAGACCCGAATGGCATTGACGCCAACTAATCCAGATTTAGAGAGGCGACACGAGCAACGCACCGCGGTTAAAACCGCGTGCTATCTCTACAAAGCCTGCCTTCGCAGGCTACATGCCCACGATTGTGCTTGATAGCGAGCACCATGTTGGCCTGACTAGTCCGCCATGCGGACTTCGTAATCCTAGCACGCGGTTTCAACCGCTGTGCGTTGCCCGCCGGCCGAATTTAGTTGGAGTCAATGACCCGAACGGGTGCCCTGGTTGGAGAGGCACCAACGTGATCTGTAGTCAAGAGGGCAGACACTCGAGTGTCTGCCCCTACCACCATTGCCAATGTACATCAATTTGCAGGATGCTCCACTCAGTGCTGTGCCAACGAAATTATTGGAGATAAGAGGACGCCCTCTCTTTTGTCATTCCGAGCGGAGCGAGGAATCACTGTGGGGAAGATGGCGCTTGAATCCAGGCATACTGATGCCCGTCGTGATTCCTCGCTCCGCTCGGAATGACAAGGTACAGTCGGTACTCTTTCCTCCAATAATTTCGTTGGCACAGCACTCAAGACTGACAACGACGCAGTTGGGTCGGTTGGTTTGGGCAAACGAACTTAGGAACCTTAACAACAAAAAGGCTGAGACATCAAGCCTCAGCCTTCCCTTTACGCACTACGCACTATTTGCTACTCGCTATCACCGCCGTCCGGTAGTTCTTGCCGCCCCAGAAGCGCTTCTGGCTTTATCTCGGCGTCGTGCTCGTCGGTGCGGGGCCACATCTCCCGGAACATGTACCACTGGTCGGGGTGCTGGCGGATCACTCGCTCCATCGAGCCGACGATCTGCTGGGTGATAATCTGCACGTCGGTCTCTTTGTCGCCTGTCAGCATAGCTTCGTATTCGATGGGAGGCTCGACCACGCCATAGAAGGTCTTGTCGCCTGGCATCCGGACGCAGTAGCCGGTCACTATAGCGGCCTTCGTCTTGAGGGCGATGGCAGCAGGCCCAGCAGGAACGTATGCCGTCTCGCCGAAGAACTTCACCGGCACGCCCTGGTCAGGCTCCGGCTTGTCGAACAGGATGGTCACAAGCTCATTCTTCTTCAAAGCCGTGAATATCTGCCTGAGCGAGTTAGTTTCCAGCCTGATGATCTTCATGCCCGCGTTCTCTCGCGTGCCGTTCACCAGGTCGTCCATCTTCTTTGGCTCGTGCGTTTCCGACACGGCATTGAGGGGCAGGTCGTAGCCCATCATAACCGCCGCAGCCAGGTCCCAGTTGCCGAAATGCCCGCTGATTACGATTGTGCCGTGCCCTCTCTTTTGCGCCTCGAAGAGGTGCTCTATGCCGTAGCGCACGGGTACGGCTTTTTGGATCTCCCTCGGCCTCCATATAAGGAAAGCGCAGAAAATCAACCAGGGTCTTGGCATAGTTGCGGAATGCATTGCGCGACGTCGCGCTTCACTGCCTGCCAGGGCGCGCCGGGCCCCAGCACCCGGCGCATGTTGCTCACCGCGTTGGCCGACTTGTTCTTCCAGGTATAGTAGACGAAGTCGCCCACCAGGCTCGCCACAGCGTAACTAAATCGTCGCGGCACCTTCCCCGAAACCCAGCTGGTTCCCCTGAATAAGTAATACTTGAATCCCACCCAAACATTCTTGCCCACCTTGTGAATGAAGCGCATGAATCATCTCCGTATCTTCATTTCGAATGTTAAATCACTAATTATTAATTGGCAACATTCAAAATACGAATTCGTAATTACTTTCTTGCCGTGTCCGTTCACCGACGTCGTTACCTCGGGGGGGTAGCGGGCGTGCCGTCGGTGGAGAGGTAGATAGTTGGGCGGGTTGGGTGACCTTTTCGGCCAGCTCGGCCATGTGTGTTTCTACCTGGTCGCGCTTGCCGGCATATCTGGCGATGAACTCCTCGACAGCGTCGTGAGCTTCGTCATCGGTGTACTGGACGGGCGGGCTTTTCATGAAGTAGGACGAGGGCCCTTCCAGCGCGCCGCTCAGGCCGTGTTCGAGGGCCAGCTTGAGGCAGCGGATGGCGTCGATCACCACGCCTGCCGAGTTGGGGCTGTCCCACACTTCCAGCTTCAGCTCCATGTTCAGGGGCACGTCGCCGAAGGTTGTGCCCTCGATGCGGATGTGGCACCACTTGCGGTCCTCCAGCCACGGCACGTAGTCGCTCGGCCCGACGTGCACATTGTTCTCGCCCAGGTCATAGTCGAGCTGCGAGGTGACGGCGTTGGTCTTGCTGATCTTCTTCGATTCGAGGCGGCTGCGCTCCAGCATGTTGTAGAAGTCGGTATTGCCGCCGAAGTTGAGCTGGTAGGTGCGGTCGATCTTGACTCCGCGCTCGCGGAAGAGGCGGGTCAGCACGCGGTGGGTGATGGTCGCGCCCACCTGGCTCTTGATGTCGTCGCCGATGATGGGCAGACCCTTCGCTCTCGAAGCGCTTGCGCCAGTACTCCTCGCGGGCGATGAACACGGGAATGCAGTTGATGAAGCCGCACGCCCGCTTCGAGCGCCTGCTCGACGTACCACTTGGTCGCCATCTCGCTGCCCACCGGCAGGTAGTTGATCATCAGGTCGGTCTTCGTATCCCTCAGCACCTTCACGATATCCACGGTCGGGCCGGGGGCCTTCTCGATGATCTGCGAGAGGTACTGGCCCAGTCCGTCGTGGGTCATGCCGCGCATTACTTTCACGCCAAGGTGGGGCACTGTGCTGAACTTGAAGGTGTTGTTCGGCGCGGCGAAGATGGCCTCGAGCAGGTCTTTGCCCACCTTGTTCTTGTCGATGTCGAACGCCGCGGTGAACTCGATATCGCTGATATGATAGCCGCCCAGGCTTGTGTGCATCAAGCCGGGGATAAACTGGTCGTCCGGCGCATCCTTGTAATAGTGGACCCCTTGCACCAGCGAGGAAGCGCAGTTGCCAACACCGATAATAGCGACCCTGATCTTCTTTTTAGCCATTGTTGTCTCCTAGCGTCAGTTGTCAGTTGTCAGTTGTCAGTTGTCCGTTCATTCTAGTGACCGGTAGGTGATCGTCGGTCGTCTACTGACAACTGACAACTGACAACTGACAACTACGTCACAAATCCATTGCCCACTGGAACAAATCCTTGTACTCTTGCAGCCGATCACGGTTGAGGCGGTAGATGCGCTGGCGGCCCTGGTTTGTGGGTGCAACCAGGTGAGCGCGCTTGAGGATGTGCAGGTGCCATGAAGTGAGCGGCTGGCTTAGCACGCAGGCGATCGGAGAGGTCCTGTACGTTGAGTCCGTTTTCGCGCCCAAGCTCCTGCAAGATCGCCAGCCGGTTTACATCGGCTACGGCTTTCAGGAAAGCCTTGAGGCTATGCATGGCGTCTGCCTGCTCGATGCCGAGCACAGGCGGGATAGCCTCCTCGATGCGCTTGCCGCGGCCTCGCCTTTTCTCTCCCTCGCTCTTAACACCCGTTACCGTTGTTATGCCTCGTTCCAATCCCTTATTCCCCACTCAACCAGCACTTTCAAGCCTGATACATAAATGACTGTTTATATAGTAAACCATTTATATGGGCTTGTCAAGGGGGCGAAATTACTGCTATATTCCGTAGCCCAAAATATGGCAAATGCTGTACTTCATCCCGCTTACCGGACTATAATAGGCGGGTGGTTAGGCTGCCTGGCAGTGATAGGGTGCAAAGCCTGGCGCGACAATTGTTTAGCGCTCGCTAAGGTAATTAGCACCACTTCATCATAGCCCACGGACCATGATAGGCGCGTGCATTTGTCGTTGGCTGTCGGCAGAGGGTGAGAAAGCCCCGCACGATCCTTTACAACTGAATAAAGCTTTCGTTCGGGCGCTCTGTTCGAAAGCCTGCCAACTGTAACTTCTACTTCAAAGGAGACACTAATGCAGGCAATCACCGAAAAGACCAACAATTCAGCCGGCGCAACTCACCCCACCTTCGATTACACATGTGATCGTGCCTCGCGAATTGGATATCGCGGCGGCATTGCACTAACGACGTATATCTGTTGCGGTGCTACTCGCCCAGCCGGTCCAGGCTTCAGCCACAGCTCCACTTGCTCCCCCGACCGCCGAGACTCTACCTGGCTCCTACCGGCCAGACCATACAGGGCAGCTTTCTCCAAACCTTCCAGAAATACGGCCTCGAGGCTATCGGCTATCCCCTCACTTCTGAGATCAACGAAGGGTGGCAGGACCGTACAATACTTCGAGCGGGTCAAAATGGAGTACCACCCTGAGCTTGCCGCCCAGGGCGCACCCGTGCTCTTCACCCGCCTGGGGGCGGATATCTCGGCGGGTATCTCGTCTGCCACGGTCAAGCCGTTCGCCACTGTCGCCTTCAAAACATACTTTGCCCAGACCGGCCATTCCCTTGCCGAGCCATTCCTCTCTTTCTGGCGCAATAATGGCGATGTAAATCTGTTCGGCTACCCTATTTCCGAGGTGATCTGGCAGGATGGTATGCAGGTACAGTGGTTTGAGCGGGCGCGCATGGAGTACCACCCCGAGCTTGCCGCACAGGGTTATGCCGTTCAGCTTACCTTGCTCGGGACCATGGCCTACACACGGGCATACAATAGACGGCCTCTCCAGCTCAATAGCCCTTCGCTCGTCACCATGAACAGTATGGAAGCGACCTGCTCACAGGTGTCAACACCCAGCGTGCCGCTGTGGGCGTGGCCCCCGTGTCCATAAACCCCGCACTGAGCGACTTCGCCCACTGGCGCAGCAGCGATATGGCTGCCCGCAATTACTTTTCCCACACTACGCCTGAGGGCAAGAATTCGCTGCAGCTTCTGCGGGACCGTGGGATATCCTATTCCTGGGCCGGCGAAATCGTCGACAAGAACAACTATGGCCCGGCCGCTGCCGCTAACGAGGCTATCACGAACTTCCTGCAAAGCTCCGCCCACCGCTCCATAATGCTCGACCCCCGCTACACACAGGTGGGCGTAGGTTATGCCCTGGGCAGCGATGGCATGAACTATTTCACGGCGGTCTTCATCAGCAACTAGCGACGTTGCAACCGGACTCGTCCGGAAAAAGAGTGACAGGCTTGCGTATGGCGAGCCTGTCACTCTTTTTCCGGATCAATATTCTGTGCAAGTTGCACATATAGCCTCACTCTCAGTGTGATACAACATAAAGGTATACCCGAGTGCCAGGGAGAAGCCGGTTTGAGCGAACACAAGTCTAATGCAGCCACACCTTCACATATAGCCCCTCTCCTTGAAGCTCTGCAAGCCGATCCAGGCAAAACGGCCTACTACAAAGCGCTGCTGGCTCCCCTGCGCCGCTACGACGAAGAGCACCACGGCGATCTCCTGAGGACCCTGATGCTTATCTCCGCCACGGCGGCAACTCCACCCAAACCGCAGACGCCCTCTATATACACCGCAACTCCCTCCGCTACCGCCTGGCCCGCATCCAGTCCCTCACCACCCTCGACCTCGACGACGCAGAAGCCCGCCTGGCCCTGCAAGTGGCTCTTCTCCTGGAGCGATGAATGAAACGTGAGACGGAACCGCCAAGACGCCAAGATCCGCCAAGGTCGCCAAGATTTATTATGTTTAAATCACGAAGGTCACGAAGAGCACAAAGATCACGAAGGATTTTATGGGTTTAAATCACGGAGATCACAGAGCACTCAGAGACCACATAGGATTCTAATGGTTAACCCCAAAAGAACCTTGGCGACCTTGGCGGATCTTGGCGTCTTGGCGGTGAAGAAATAGGAAGTAAGCAGTAAGCAGTAAGAAAGGAACCCCACTATGAACCAGGAAGTTATCCCTCTCACAAGTGCACGGAACAAGCTCCCCGGCACGATTATCGCCATCAAGCGGGGTGATGTGATGTGCCAGGTGGATATGCAGGTGGGCGATAACCATGTGGTCTCCGTGATCACCACAGAAGCCGCCGATGAGATGGGGCTCAAAGTGGGTATGGACGTCGTAGCCACCTTCAAATCAACCTCTGTTATGATCACAACCGTGCCCGGGTCCGGCAGTGGGCAATAAAGGGAGTCGCCACATGGCAAGAGCACTTATGCGTTTGGTATCAGGTCGCAGCAAGGCGAAATCTGACCCTCGTCATATCCAGCCTCGTGTTGCTTTCTATTGGTCTGCCTATGATAGTGCAGGCGCAAACTCCCGTGCCTACCCAGGCCGCGCCGGCGACCTTCGCCGATCCGGCATTCCAGACCACCTGGCAGCGCACCGACAAGCCTGTAGCCGACGGCACCGTCAGGCGCGGCTATTTCTGGGGGCCGCAGCCTGGCGCGGTAAAGCATGGAGCCGTACGCCGAGGGCGCGGGCGGGGCGCGGCTGGTGCAATACTTCGACAAGAGCCGCATGGAGATCAACAATCCCAACGGCGACAAGAACGAGCCCTTCTACGTCACCAACGGCCTGCTTACCGTCGAGTTGGTGACCGGCAGATCTACAGGTGGGCGACAACCAGTTCATCCCACGCGCTCCCGGCGCAGATACCTCTCGCCTCGGACACCGACGACGCCAACGCCGCCCACCTACGCCACTTTCAACAAGCTGATGGGCAGGGCTGACAGACCACACCGGGCAGCCGGTGACAGCCGTGATCGACCGCGGCGGGCAGACCAGTGACGACGCGCAGCCTGGGCAGCTGACGCCGGGGCCGCGCTCGCCTACTACGAGCCGGCAACGAAACACAACATCCCCAGGTCTTCTGGCAGTTCCTCAACGCCAGCGGCCCGATCTCCAGAACGGCCAGCCCACCACCGGGCCGCTGAGCGACCCCTGGTTCTACGCCTCCGGCTACCCGATCACCGAGCCGTACTGGGCGCGCGTCGAAGATCGCCGGCCAGGCCAACACGCTGGTGCTCATCCAGGCTTTCCAGCGCCGCGTGCTGACCTACGTCCCGCGGCGCCCGCCGGCTTCCGGTGCAGGTGGGCAACATCGGCCAGCACTATTATGACTGGCGCTATAACGACGCCGGCAAGCCCGCGCCCACGCCGACCGCCAAGTCCCCAATGCGACACGCCCACGCCCTCTGCCCACGCTGCGGCCCGACCGGCCTGACCGTATTCGCCGCCTCCTCGCTGCACCGATGCGTTCAACGACGGCGGCAAGGACTTCAAGGCGGCACAACCCCAACGTCACCGACCTGCAATTCAACTTCCAGGGCTCGCAGCCCTGGTCACCCAGTTGCAGCAAGGCGCGCCCGCCGATGTCTTCGCCTCCGCCGACAAGGCCAACATGGACAAGGCGGCTGGCGGCCAGCCTGATTGACGGCACGCCGCAGGAGCTGGCTCGCAATGTGCTGGTGGTCGTGCTGCCCAACGACAACCCGGCAACATCCAGACGCTCAAGGACCTGGCCCGGCCCGGCGTGAAGATCTCGCTGGCCGACCCCAGCGTGCCGGTGGGCACTTACAGCCAGCAGGTGCTCGACAAGCTGTCCGCCGACCCGGCCTATGGCGCCGACTTCAAGCAACATGTGCTACGATAACGTGGTCAGCCGCGAGGATAACGTGCGCCAGGTGCTGACGCGGGTGCAACTGGGCGAGGTGGACGCGGGCATCGTCTACGTGACCGACGCCCTGGCGGCCAACGCGGGCAGCGGCGGCAGCGTGCAGCCGGTCAAGACGCTGGCCATCCCCGCCCGTACAACGTCATCGCCGTCTACTATATCGGCGCGGTGAAAGGTGCCGCCCATCCGCACGCCGCGCAGGCGTGGATCAGCTATATGCTGTCGGACGCCGGCCAGGCCATGCTGGCGAAATACGGCTTCCTGCCCCCGGCCGTGACAAGGGACGAGGTACAAGTATGAGTGGACCAGGTATGAGGCATGAGGTGCGACGCACTTCGGAAGTGCGTCGCACCTGGCCGGAGGAGGGGGCGACGAGTAGCGAGTGCATAGTCGAACACCTCGTCCCTCGTCCTCATCCTCGTACCTCGTACCTCGTCGGGTGGGGTTTCCTCGCCCTGGCGAGCGGGCTGGGCGTGGCGTTCATCAGCCTGCCGCTGCTGGCCCTGCTGCTGCATGTGCCGCTCACCAGCCTGGCTCACTACTGGGCGAGCCGGTGGTACAGGATGCCCTGCGCCTCAGCGCCATGAGCAGCCTGACCAGCCTGGCCTTGATGGTCTTGTTCGGCACACCGGTAGCCTACCTGCTGGGCCGGCGCAATTTCCGGGCAAGGCGTGGTGGAGACGCTATCCTGAACTGCCCCTGGTGCTGCCGCCCTGCGGTGGCGGGTGTGGCTCTGCTGTTCGCCTTTGGCCGCCGCACGCCGGTCGGCGATTTTCTCCACAGCGTCAACCTGGACATAGCCTTCACACTGTTCGCCGTAGTACTGGCCCAGGCATTCGTGGCCGCGCCCTTCTATATCAAGTCTGCGCGGGCGGGCTTCCAGGGCGTGCCCCGCGATCTCATGGAGATGGCCCAAACGCAGGGTGCGGGCGGCTGGCAGCTTTCCGTCATGTGGTGCTGCCTCTGGCCCTACCGGGCGTGGCGGGCGGCGTGGTCATGGCCTGGGCGCGCTCGGTGGGCGAGTTCGGCGCGACCATCCTCTTCGCCGGCAACTTCCAGGGCACCACCCAGACTATGCCCCTCGCCATCTACACTGCCCTCGAAAGCGACATCAACGCCGCCATAGTCCTCTCCGCCATCCTGGTCGTCACCTCCTTCGCCCTCCTGATCACCTTCAGGCTCCTCTCCGGCAAACAAGTGGATGTCGTCGGGCTTGGAGAGTAAGCCGGCTAATTATTACCTACCCGAGACCGCAGAGGCGCAGAGAGCGCAGAGTTACACAGAGATTATTTAAGGTTCACGAGTATCTAACATTAAGATCTCTGCAAACCCAGTGCTCTCTGCGACCTCTGCGGTGAGTTACCGTAATCCAAAACCATAATAATCTCTGCGTACCTCTGCGCTCTCTGCGCCTCTGCGGTGAATAAAAAATCTTTGCGACCTTTGTGTCTTTGTAGTTCAACCTTCGTCGGTCGTCGGTCGTCGTCGCCGCTCGTCTGCCGAATATGTTATAATTCCGGGCTATTATTTCGCAGAACGAGGGGGTTTTGTAGTGAGCGTTCTAGTCAATAAAGATACTCGCCTTTTAGTACAGGGTATCACGGGGCGCGAAGGTGCGTTCCACACTCAGCAGATGATCGAATACGGCACCAAGGTGGTGGGCGGGGTGACCCCGGGCAAAGGCGGCACCGAAACCCTGGGCGTGCCGGTATTTGACACGGTAAAGGATGCGGTCAAGGAGACAGGCGCCAATGCCTCCATCATTTACGTGCCCGCGCCTTTCGCGCCTGACGCCATCCTCGAATCGCACGCGGCGGGCATCCCTCTGATCGTTTGCATAACCGAGGGGATCCCTGTGCTCGACATGATGCGCGTATGGGAGATCATCAAGGGCGGCTCGAGCCGCCTGATCGGGCCCAACTGCCCTGGCCTCATTACCCCAGGCGAGGCCAAAGTGGGTATAATCCCCGGATATATCTGCAAGCCAGGTAACGTGGGCATGGTATCGCGCTCCGGCACCCTCACCTACGAAGTAATCTGGGCGCTCACCGAAGCGGACATGGGCCAGACCACCGCCGTAGGCATCGGCGGCGACCCTATCAACGGCACCAACTTCATTGATTGCCTCCGCATGTTCCAGGACGACCCGGCCACCGAAAAGATCGTCCTAATGGGCGAGATCGGCGGGGACGACGAAGAGAAAGCAGCAGCCTTCATCAAAGCGCACGTCACCAAGCCTGTCGCAGGCTATATCGCCGGGCGCACCGCCCCCGAAGGCCGCCGCATGGGCCACGCCGGAGCTATCATCTCCGGCGGCGCCGGCACTGCCCAGGGCAAAATCAATGCCCTAGAAGACGCAGGCGTCAAGGTCGCCCGTATACCTACGCAGATACCAAGCTTGCTCAATAGGATGAGGACGAAAGACGAACACGGTTATCATTCGTCTTTACGCTCCTTCGCCCTCGCCTCTAATCATGCTGATCCGAGAAGCCACCTTAGCCGACGCCCGTGCCATCGCCCGCATCCACATCGATAGCTGGCGCTCAACCTATCGCGGCCTCGTTTCCGACGAATTCCTCGACAACTTGCGCCTGGAGGACAGGTTGGCGCGCTGGGAGCAATTGCTGTCCTTCCAGCAGAGAGGTACGGTTAGTTATGTTGCGGAGGATGCGCCAGGCCAGGTGGTTGGCTTCGGTTATGGCGGCCCTGAGCGCACGGGCCACCCTGATTACAAGGGAGAGCTATGGGCGCTGCACATCGCAGGACCATATCAGCGTGCCGGTCTGGGCAGGCGACTTACAGCCGGGGTCGCGGAGCGCCTGCACGATATGGGTCTCAACTCCATACTGATCTGGGTGCTGAAGTACAATCACCCAGCCCGCCGGTTCTATGAGAGACTAGGGGGAATGTACGTTACCGAGCGCCTGGAAGCGTTCGCGGGAGGTTCCATTGAGGAGGTCGCTTACGGCTGGCCTGATATCACCACTCTTATAGAGGGGGAGCCATGATTATACGCCCCGCTATCCACACCGACGCTCCCGCGATAGCCCGCGTCCACGTTGATACCTGGCGCGCCGCCTATCGCGGCATGATTCCCGACGACTACCTGGATAGCCTCTCTTACGACCGCAGGACCGATTTCTGGGCACAGGAGATCAGCGCTCCTTTCTCCCCCTTCTTTGTCATCGTTGCACAGGAAAGTGAAACAGGCCCTGTGGTGGGCTTCGTGAACGGCGGCCCCCTTCGAAGTGGACACCCCGGTTACGAAGGCGAGCTATGCGCCCTCTATGTCCTCCCCGAAGCCCAGGGCAAGGGAATAGGCCGCAAGCTCGTGCAGGCCTGTGCCCAAACCTTCAAGGACCGCGGCATCACTTCCATGCTCCTGTGGGTCATCAAAGATAACGCGCCCTCCCGCGCGTTCTACGAAGCCCTGGGCGGCCAGCTCCTCAACGAGCAGCAATTCGAGCTAGGCGGAGCCACTCTCACCGAAGTAGGCTATGGCTGGCCGGATACAAGCGCCCTCCTTTAATATCTCTGCGTAACTCTGCGCTCATGAGCGGGTGCCCTCTGGGCCGCGAACTCCCTCTGCGGTGAGTTACGTACGCCTCACAAGCGAACATGTTGGAGGATGACTCGAATACTTACCCGTTGACACCGCCCTATACATCTGGTATATTCCCCTTGCTGCACCCTAACAAACATGCGCACTGTTGCGTTATATATTGCGGTCTCTTTCCCCGCGCTCGCGGCTGATACACCTCCAGCGACGATGCTGGTATAATATATGGTAGAGGGGCGGTCCCTCGTCGTAACCGGAGGCAATTTGGCACTAACGCTTGATCTTTCAGGCAAGATCGCACTGGTCACAGGCGCAGGCCGTGGCATCGGTCGCGCTACTGCCCTAAAGTTGGGCGCGGCAGGCGCGAAGGTCGCCGTGAACTATAACGCCAGCGAAGCCCCTGCCCAGGAGGTAGTCGACGCCATCACTTCAACCGGAGGCGAGGCGAAAGCCATCAAAGCCGACGTAAGCCAGGCCGACCAGGTCGACAGCATGGTCAGCTCCCTGGTAAAAGAGTGGGGACGAATCGATATCCTGGTGAACAACGCCGGTATCACCCGCGACAACCTGATGATGCGTATGTCCCAGGACGAATGGGACGCCGTGATCGACACCAACCTCCGCTCGGCATACTTCACCACACGCGCAGTGCTGCGCCCTATGCTCCGCAACCGCTGGGGCCGCATCATCTCCCTGTCGAGCGTGGTGGGCCTCACGGGCAACGCCGGGCAGGCCAATTATGCGGCTGCGAAAGCGGGCGTCATCGGTTTCACCAAGTCCATCGCCCGCGAAGTGGGCAGCCGCAACATCACCGCCAACGCCATTGCCCCAGGCTTTATCCAGACAGATATCACCGCAGGTCTCCCCGAAGAGCTCAAAGCCTCTATGCTCAAGCAAATACCCGCCGAACGCTACGGCGAACCCGACGATGTAGCCAACGCCGTCCTCTTCCTCGCCTCCGACCTCGCCGCTTACATTACCGGCCAGGTCCTCAACGTGGATGGTGGGGATGGTTATGTTCTAGTTGTCAGTTGTCAGTTGTCAGTAGACGGCCGACCACCGACCACCGACCACCGACCGACAGCTATGGTCTACTGACAACTGACAACTGACAACTGACAACTGGGTACAACAATGAAAGCAAGCTTCGTATTCCCCGGCCAGGGGTCACAATTTGTAGGTATGGGCCGCGACATCTATATCAGCTCGCAGGCTGCAAGGGCTGTTTTCGCTGAGGCTGATATGGTGCTTGGCTTCTCTCTCAGCGACCTCATCTTTAATGGGCCCGCCGAAACCCTCAACGACACCCAGTATTCGCAGCCCGCCATTTTCACCGTCAGCATCGCCTACCTTGAGGCTTTGCGCGAGTGGATGCGCGAGACGGGGCGGCAGATAGACCCGATGTATATGGCCGGGCACTCGCTGGGTGAATATACCGCGATGGTAGCGGCAGGCTCTCTCTCCTTCCCGGATGGACTTCGTCTCGTCTGGGAGCGGGGTCGCCTGATGAAAGACGCGGGCGAGCGCAACCCTGGAGGCATGGCGGCCGTCATCGGTCTCGAGCACGAGCGCCTGGTGACAGTAGTAGAGGCCGCAAGCTCGGAGGGCGTGGTGGTGATCGCCAACTCAAACTCGCCAATCCAGACCGTCATCTCGGGCGAGATCGCTGCCCTCCTCAAAGCTATGGAGCTTGCCAAGACCGAAGGCGCGGCTCGCGTGGCCCGCCTGGCCGTCAGCATCGCCTCCCATTCGCCGCTCATGCAGCAGGCGGGCGAGCAGCTAAACCAGGTATTGAGCAATATCCACCTCACCGATCCCATCGTGCCCCTGGTGGCCAATATCACCGGCAACCTCCTTACCACTGCTGAAGACGTTAAGCGCGAGCTTTCCCAGCAGCTATGCAAACCCGTTGCCTGGGTCGCTTCCGTGCGCCAGATGCTCGAAGGCGGGGCCAACACCTTCATAGAAGTGGGCCCGGGCCAGGTCCTCTCCGGCCTCATCAAGCGCATCTCCGACGATGCGCAGATCCTCAAGCTGGAAGATGTAATGCGCGGCGTGTAGCTGCTTACTGCTTATTTGCGAAAGTCGAGTATATAGGCTATTAATTACCCATGCACGAAAATCTAAGCAGTAAGCAGTAAGTAATGCGATGCAAATCTCCCGCAGAGTAGTAATCACCGGCCTGGGCGCTCTCGCTCCCGTAGGCAACAACGTGCCGGACATCTGGCGTAACCTCCTGGCAGGCAAGTCTGGCCTGAACCGCATCACACTCTTCGACCCCACCGATTTCTCTATCCAGATAGTGGGAGAGGTCAAGGATTTCTCCCCCGAAGGCTATGTGGAGGCCAAAGAGGCGCGCCACATGGACCGCTCGGTGCTATTCGCTATAGCTGCGGCTAAACAGGCAGTGGCAGACGCAAAACTTGAGATAACCGAAGAGGAATCGCACAACACCGGCATTATCCTGGGCACCGGCGCGGCGGGTCTCTCCACAGCACTTGCCCAGCAAAAGGTATTGGAAGAGCGCGGCCCCCGCCGCGTGTCTCCCCATTCATCCCCAATTTTCTCCCGGACTCGGCTTCCGGCCAGGTGGCAATCTCCATCGGCGCTCGCGGCCCTAATATGGCCGTCGTGTCCGCGTGCGCCACCGGCGGACACGCTATCGGGGAAGCGATGGAGACCATCCGCCGCGGCGATGCCGACGTGATGCTCGCGGGCGGCACCGAAGCCATCATCGTGCCTGTGATCGTGGCGGGATTCATCAATATGCGCGCCCTCTCCGATGACCCCAACCCCGAAACCGCCAGCAAGCCATTCGATATCCGCAGGAGCGGCTTTGTCCTCTCCGAAGGCTCAGCGATCCTGGTTCTCGAAGACCTCGACCACGCTCGCAGGAGAGGTGCTTCTATCTACGCCGAAGTTGTCGGCTACGGCTCGACCAACGACGCCTACCATATGGCCGCGCAGCTTGAGAGCGGCGCGGGCGCGGCCCGCACGATGCAGCGCGCCCTCAACAAAGCAGGCATGGCTCCCGACGAGGTAGACTATATCAACGCCCACGGCACAGGCACACCTCTCAACGACCGTGTCGAGACCATCGCCATCAAGAATGTCTTCGGCGAGGCCGCCTACGACGTGGCTATCTCCTCCACCAAGAGCATGACAGGCCACATGATGGGCGCGGCGGGCGCTCTCGAAGGGATAGTGTGCGCCCTCGCAATCCGCGACAACGTCATCCCTCCCACTATCAACCTCCAAGAGCCCGACCCCGAATGCGACCTCAACTACACTCCCCTCAAAGCTCGCCACATGCAGGTTGACGTAGCGCTCTCCAACTCCATTGGCCTGGGCGGTCATAATTCGTGCGTAATCTTGAAACGGGTATAGAGCAGGCATATCGTCTTCTCACCGCAGAGGGAGTTCGCGGCCCAAAGGGCACCCCGCTCATGAGCGCAGAGGCTCGCAGAGTAACCTGTTGGTTTATGAGATTCCAGATTTGTTCTATAATCTCTTAAACTCAAATAAACTCTGCGAAACTCTGCGCACTCTGCGCCTCTGCGGTGAGAAAAAGAAAACCCAACATAGGAGCCACTTTTGGTTTATGCAAACAACAACCGGCGCGTGGTCATCACAGGCCTGGGGGCCATTACCCCCAACGGCAACACCGCGCCATGACTTCTGGAAGAGCCTTCTGGCGGGTAAGTCGGGCATCGGCCCCATCACCCGCTTCGACACCTCCAATTCGCCGGTGAAGATCGCCGGTGAGGTCAAAGGCTTCAACGTCGAGGATTATATCGACGCGAAGTCCGCCCGCCGCATGGCCCGCTTCGCCCATTTCTCGGTCGCTACCGCCAAGCAGGCGCTTGCCGACTCGGGATACGTTATCGACGAAAGCAACGCCGACGACGTGGCCGTGGTGGTTGCCACCGGCGGCGGCGGCATGGACGTGATGCAGGAAGCCAGCGTGATCATGCGCGACAAAGGCCAGCGGGCCATCACGCCCCTGATTTTGCCCAACATGATCGCCAATATGGCCTCCTGCCAGGTGTCGCTCACCCTCGGTACCCACGGCCCCACCACCACGGGCGTCGCGGCCTGCGCCAGCGGCATCTTCTCTTTCATCGACGCCTACCACTATCTCATGCGCGGCGAAGCCCAGATGGTTATCGCAGGCGGCACCGAAGCCTTCATCACTGACCTGGCGATTGCTTCCCTTGCCAATATGCAGGCCCTATCTCGCAACAATGAGCGCCCACCCGAAGAGGTCAGCCGCCCCTTCGACGCGCAGCGCGACGGTTTCGTCTACAGCGAAGGCGCTGCGTCAGCTATCCTCGAAACCGCCGACAGTGCCCTCACCCGCGGGGCGCATATTTACGCTGAGGTGCTTGGGGGCGCTCTCTCAGCCGACGCCTACCACATCACCGCGCCTTCACCCGGCGGCGAGGGCGCGGCCCTCGCGATCACTCGAGCCCTCAAATACACAGGCCTCACGCCGGATGATATCGATTACATCGCCGCCCACGGCACCTCCACGCCCCTCAACGACGCAGCCGAAACCGCTGCTATCAAGAAAGCCTTCGGCGAGCGTGCCTACAAAGTTGCTCTCTCATCAAACAAAAGCATGGTGGGCCATGCCCTGGGCGCGGCGGGCGCTTTCTCCGCCGTCTCCACCGCCCTGGCCCTTCGCGACCAAATAGCGCCGCCCACCATCAACTACCAGTTCCCCGACCCCGACTGCGATCTCGACTACGTCCCCAACGAGGCGCGCGCCATGCCCATCCGAGCCGCCCTGGTAAACGGCTTCGGCTTCGGCGGCCAGAACGGCGTGCTTGTGCTCAAACGCTGGCAAGACTAAAAGTAGGCTAATTGAAAAATAGTAATGGGGCCGCCATGGCGGCCCCATTACTATTTTTCAATTCATTCACGCTTCACATTTCCGCGTACTCACCTTCCAAATCAGAAGCGGCATCCTTATCCACCAGCCAGGTAACGTTCCCCAGCGAATTGCGTAGAAGCTGGCTGGGGTATTCGTCGGGGTTATACTCCCCCTCAAGCACCTGTTTGAGGGCTTCGGCTTTGGCCGCGCCGCCTACCATGAAGATCACTTCGCGAGCCGCATTGAGGGTAATTGGCGTGAGGGTGATGCGGTTCGCACTTAGCTTCTCGACGTATGTGGCGGCCACCAGCTTTTCTTCTTCGTGCAACACGGCTGTATGTGGAAAGAGGGAGGCGGTATGGCCTTCGTCGCCCATGCCGAGGAATATCAGGTCGAACTGCGGCACCGCATCTTCCCCTATCCCGAAGTCGTTGCAGATCGTTGCCTCATATTGCCCGGCAGCTTCCTCCGGCGTCAGGCCAACCGTGGGTATTGGGAAGATGCTGGTTTCGCTGATGTTCAAGGGCGTAAACAATTCGTCGTTAGCGAGCTTGAAGTTGCTGGCGGGGTCAGCAGGTGGAACCCACCGCTCGTCCCCAAAGAAGAAGTCGACAGCGTCCCAGGGCACTTCGCCGCGAAACTCGTCCGACACCAGCAGTTGGTAGAGCAGCTTGGGAGTAGATCCCCCGGACAAAGCCACTCTGAATGGCGCGCCCCCAGCCGCTGCCTGCCGAGTAAGCCGCACAAAAGCCTCAGCCGCGCTGCGCGCCACTGCCTGGATGCTCTGGTGGATGTAGACATGCGATTGTTCGTTCATAGATGGCGATCCTAGTGCAACTTCGACTAACATATTAGAGAAAATAGAGATATTGGGGACACCCCAAACCCCGGCAGGGACCCCCTGCACCCCCTTCTCCCCCAACTTATGAGAGTGAGGAGATATTGGGGACACCCCAAACCCCGGCAGGGTTAGCCGCCCCTGCACCCCCTCGCTCCCCGGCCCCTGGCCCCAAGTCTTATAGCCTGCCCCCCGATTACCCGGCGGGCGATTGCGTTGCTGCTGGGCTTGGGCGGCGCTGATGGGCTCGCCGCTGGGGGTTTTTTGCGAGAGAGGGGTGGACTTGGAAGCGTGCCTGGTCCCCCTGATGAAGGCTCCAACCACCACCAGGGCCTCCTCGTAGACGGTGTCGTGCCCGTACACCTCGAGCTCCTCGTCCAGCAAGTCGGGCTGCTCAAGGGGCTGCATTTGTATTGTGCGGTCGGTAGGAGCCGAGCCTTCTATATCAACTTTCAGGTCGGCGCACCACTCCTGTTTGTCGGTGAGGGCTACCGAGAAGCTGGCGCTGGGCGGGCTGCCGGGTTGCTGCCCTTGCACCGGTACCTCCATCGTGATGGAGTAGATGTCCCCAGGGCTGCTCGCCTTCCAGTGCACGGCGTTTAAATCGACCGTGACGACGCGCTTGCCCGACTTCAGGGTGAGGTGAGCCCTCGGTATGTGGCTGGTTTCGCTGTGAATTAATTGGTAAACGTTCTCCCCAACCTCCCAGCCTAGCCTGCTGGCAAGCCAGCCTGCGATCAACAGCGCCTGCGAGCGGTTCACCGGCGCGCGCCCGTCGTCCGACAGGGTATATTCGATATTGATACGCCCGATGCGGTCAAGGTAGGGGCGCATGTTGGGTGCGTCGAAGAATCCTGCCACCATCTCGCGCCAGGGCGTGAGCCTGCCCCAGTTCATGTCGGTCACCGCGATCTTGGGCCACTGGCTCTTGATCTGGGTGGACATCTTGGCCATTGTGCCTTCGGGGTTCTCGAAATGGGCCGAATTGACGATCAGCCGGTTGAGCGAGTCCGCCAGGTTGCGGAACAAGTATTCATCGAACGGGTCTCCTTCGGGCCACCAGAGGAAAACGGGCAGGTCGGGCAGCAAAAGCGGAATGATCGCGGCGGACATCCTCCGCTCGGACTCTATACCCGCCGCCACCGTCACCTGCTCCGAGCAGACCTGCCGCCCGCCGGCGGGCGGTAGCTGGCAGTGAATAGATACCCAAGCCTGCACCGGCATATCGGCCTCTGTAGGGTCGAAGGTTGCCACGATAACGCGAGATGGGTGCCGTCCCGTGATTTGTGCCATTGACGCCACGTATGTGCTGGCGGCCTCAAAGGACTTCGCACGTACAATCAGGTTCAGCACCTGCGCTGTGGTCACCGATTGCGAGCCGCCCTTTGCCTGCGCCGCCTCCGCCACGTCGCGCCATAGCTCGGCCAGTTGGGCCTCAACGTAGTCCACCGCCACCGGGATCGGCGCGCCCGAATTTATGGTGGTGGGGTCGTTGTCCTGGAATGTGTAGGGGTTCTTGTCGATTTCAGCGGCTATATCGCCGGGAGACGGATTGCCTGGAGTACCGAAAGCGTCGGGATCGGTGGGATTGGGATTACCGGGAGTGTTGATGATATTGCTCATTACACACGCCTCCACGTTCGCCCATCGCGGGCGATAAAGTCGTCTGCCACGGCGGGTCCCCAGCTACCGGCCCGGTAGTTGGGGAAGGTCGGGGGCGGGATACGCTTCCAGCCTTCAAGGATAGAGGTGGCGAGGTTCCACATCAATTCTACTTCGTCGCGGCGGGTGAACAGGGTCGAGTCGCCTATCATCGCGTCCGACAGGAGCCGCTCGTAGGCGTCCGCGACCTCCACTCCGAATGAAGCGCCGTAGTTGAAATTCATCTCCACCGAGCGCAATCGTATCTCCTGCCCCGGCAGCTTCGATTCGAACTTGATCGATATCCCCTCGTCCGGCTGTATATGGAGCACAAGCACGTTGGGCTGCAGCTCGTCCGCCGACGTAGTCTGGAAGAGTGCGAGCGGAGCGGGCTTGAAGTGGATGGCGATCTCGGTGTCTCGCTTGGGCAGCCGCTTGCCGTGGCGCAGGTAGAAGGGCACCCCCGACCACCGCCAGTTGTCCACGAAGAACCGTGCGGCCACGTAGGTCTCGGTCTCGGAGTTGGGAGGAACACCAGGCTCCTGGCGGTAGCCCGGCACCGGCTTGCCGTATATTGAGCCAGGGCCGTATTGACCTCGAATTGTGTTGTGCGCCACCTCAGCCGGGGTGAACGGCTTGATAGCCCGCAGCACTTTGGCCTTCTCGTCGCGCACGGCCTGGGCCTCGAACGCCGTGGGCGGCTCCATCGCCACCAGGGTGAGAATCTGCATCATGTGGTTCTGGAGCATGTCACGCAGGGCTCCCGCGTGGTCGTAGTACGATGCGCGGTCCTCCACGCCCAGGCTCTCGGCCACCACGATCTGCACGCTATCGATATACCGGCGGTTCCAGATAGGCTCCCAGATGCCGTTAGCGAAGCGAAAAACGAGGATGTTCTGCACCGTCTCTTTGCCCAGGTAATGGTCGATGCGGTAGATTTGCTCTTCCTGGAACACCTCGCTAATCTGGCGGTTGAGCTGCTGCGCGCTCGGCAGGTCGTGGCCGAACGGCTTCTCGACCACGATGCGCCGCCAAGAAGTGTCGGTTTCAGGCAGAGGCTGGTAGGCTGTGCTGCCATTGCCGTTGGAGGTGCTTACAGGCCGCATATTGGCGAGGCCCGCCGCGCCCAGGTTTTGCACGATGACGGGGTAGGCGTCGGGCGGCGTGGAGAGATAGTAGAGGCGGTTGCCCAGCGTGCCTCGCTCGCGGTCCACCTGCTCCAACTGCGCGGCCAGCCTCTTGAACCCCTCGGGGTCATCGAAATTGGACTGGACGTAGTATAGCCCTTTGGCGAACGATTCCCACACGCCGGGCCGCTGTGAAGGCTTGTTGCGGGAGTTCTGCTCGACCAAATCCTTGACCCCCTGAATAAAGTCCTGCTGCGAGATCGGGCGCCGCGCCACCCCTACAATAGAAAAGTTGCCCGGTAGCCTTCTCTCGACCGAGAGGTTATAGAGGGCCGGCAGCAGCTTGCGGTGCGCCAGATCCCCGGTGATGCCGAAGATAACCAGTACGCACGGGTCGGGCGTGCGCCGCATCCGCAGCCCAAATCGCAGCGGGTTCTCGACTACAGGTGTGCTCAGTATAGCTACCATATGGCCTCTCTATCGTTGTTTCGTGCTTGCCAAGGCTTGGAGGAAGAATGCCCACTCTACAGGCCAATTATATCACGCTTCGTGCCTTCTGTTACCGCAAGATTCCGGCCAAGTGGTATGCAATTAGACGGATCTCGGGATGGGGAGGCGCCGTAGGGGCAGACCCGAGTGTCTGCCCTGGTCGGGTATGGACTCTGCCCACAGGGCAGACACGTAGGTCAATGACTCACCTAATTCTGGCATGGTAGGCGGCACGGGCAGCGCACAGCGGTTGAAACCGCGTGCTATCTCTACGAAGCCCGCATGACGGGCTCCTATTCCCATGATTGTGCAGCATAACTCTTGATAATGGGTCTAATGGTTGCCTTAGCAGTCCGCGAAGGCGGACTTTGTAAGCTTAGCACGCGGTTTCAACCGCTGTGCGATGTTTGCCTTGCCCCTTCTGGTGCAATTAGTTGGCGTCGATGACACTCGCGTCTGCCCCTACGAATGACAAGGCGTAGTTGGGCGGTGCTTCCCGGGCGGGTTCTCGACTTTGCATCAGCCCTGAACGTGAAACGCACCGGTATAGTGGAAATGGAAGCAGTTATGTGTAATAATATGCGGCACAGCAACAGGCTATTAATGCGCTCGAACGTGGCGCTTCCACCTCTCTGGTATATACCCCTTTGTGCGGTATGCGCCTGCCTGGCTGCTAATTATTTGCTCCTTCTCGATGGGACCAGTGGAGACTAATTGTAATGCCGGCCAATCGGGACGTACTAAACTCCACTCCAGATGTAGAAGAGAAACTGGACCAGAGAGCGCAGCCAGGGCGTAAAAGACGCACGCTCTCAAGCAAGCTTCTTGGGGCGTTGCTCGGTCTAACTTTTTCGGCCTGTACGTCTCCATCCTTGCACGCAACGATATCGCGACTTTCATAAGCAGCAACCTTCCTGGGCTACCGGGTTCGCGCTTTATCGTGCCCGCGGCCCTGGCTGTAGCAGCTCTTGGACTCTCCACTGTGCTCGCAGTAAGACGCACCCGGTGGGCCGGATGGCGCGTCTGGCGAGAAGCATCGGTGCGTAGCTGGCTGGGCGAGCACGCCATGCTGCTGACGGTTGCGGGCATTACGCTGGGCGCGCTGGCTGTGCGGGTCTTCGGCATCAGCGATAACCTCCCTTATATCAACTATCCCGACGAGCCTGCCGTAGCCGACCGCGCCCTCAAGATCCTCCAGACCGGCGACTACAACCCCCACTATTTCGTCTATCCAAGCCTCTACTACTACATGCAAGCGGGCGTCTACCTGGTGCGCTTCTTCTCGCTGGTTTCTTCGGGCAAAATAATTAACCTTGAAGGCGCGCAACCCACCGATTTCTACCTCTGGGGCAGGCTGCTAACCGCCGTTCTGGGCGCGCTGACAGTGCCGCTTGTATACCTGGCGGGCCGCCGGCTGTACGGCAGAAGATGCGGCACTCTGGTTGGACTGGTTGGGGCTGTCTTCATGGCCGCGAGCACGGTCCATATCGTCTTTTCCCAGCTAATCACCACCGATGTGCCCGCTGCCTTCTTCAGCGCACTTTCGTTCTTGATGATCGCCCGGCTTCTTCCGGACGGCGATGAAGCGGGGCCTTTTGCGCTTGCCCCTTACAGCCGCTATGTGTGGGCGGGGGTGGCTATCGGCCTTGCCTTGAGCACTAAATACAACAGCGCGCTGGTGCTGCTGCCTTTCCTGCTGGCGCACCTTTACGCCTCCTGGGACGCTCCTGCGGGCGAACGGCTGCGCGCCCTGCTGGGGCCAAGGCTCTGGGTGGGACTTGCTTCCACTGCAGCCGCTTTCCTCGTTACAACTCCCTTCGCGATTTTCGATCTTCCCACCTTCCTGAACGATGTTGCCTCGGTCATATCCCACTACAACTTCGGCCACGTCGGGCACGAAGGAGACGACAACTGGCTCTTCTATATCCAGAGTTTCCTGGGCACCGACACGATGCCGACCCTCCTTACCCTGTTGGGAATAGTTGTGGCCTTCGTGAGACACAAAAGGCAGGACATCATCGTGCTCAGCTTTCCCCTGGTGTTCTACCTTTCAATGAGCAGCTACAGGGTGAACTTCACCCGCAATCTATTGCCCATGCTCCCATTCACGTCCATCCTGGCCGCGCTGCCTCTCGCCCTGGCCTGGCAGTGGGCGGCGAACCGCGGATTGCGGATTCCCGGCGAATTCGACGGATCTTCGCGTTCCGCCGGTCGAACGACCACCGGCGAAACTCAATCCGCAATCCGCAATCCGCAATCCGCAATGGAGAGGTCCGCAATTCGTCGGTTCTGCTGGCTATAGTGGTCGCTCTATCGGTGCTGCCCGCAACATCGGCAGCTGTGCAGAGAGGCTATCGCCAGTCGCAGCCGGATACGCGTGTGCGGGCCTCGCAGTGGCTGGACACGAATACGCGCCCCGGCACCAAGCTGTGGCTGGAGGCTGCAGGACCGACGCTCACTCAGGGCCGCTACATCACCGACCAGGGCAATCACGTCACCGACCACCCTCTCGATTGGTACGTCACCAACCGCTTTGAATACCTGGTGCTCAACGCGAATGCCTACAAGACCATCGTGTACGACCAGCCCAACTCCGACCCTCCGACGCGGGACGCTTACTTGAGCTTCTTCAAGGCCAACCAGCAGCGATTGGCTGTGTCATTCGATACCAACGAAACGGACACGCCCGGCCCCAGCGTGAAGATATATCGAACCGGGTATGTGCCGCCGCAAAGCCCTCAGGGTCTGAAGACGCAGCACCCTACCGGCACGCGCTTCCACGAAATAGGCGGCACCGGGGCCACCATTCAACTAATCGGGGCCGACTATCCGACAACAGCGACTGTGGGAAGCGCTCTGCCTCTGGTGCTGTACTGGATACCGGACAAGGCGATAAGCGCCAATTACACGGTGTTCGTGCATCTCATCAACGCAAAAGGAGATGTGCTCGCTCAACGCGACACCGGCCCGCGAAACGGCACCTACCCCACAACGTTGTGGACGCCAGGGCAGCCTGTAGTTGACGAAGCATACCTCAACCTCCCGAAGACTTTGCCTCCCGGCAGCTACATGCTGAGGATTGGCCTCTACCTGCAACAGGGAGGCCAGGCGGTTGGGGCGTTCACTGTCGACAATGCGGCCCCCGGCAACAGGCAAGATTTCGTAGTGCTAGGGCCGATTACCGTTAGTGCCAAATAATCTGACCTCTTACACCAATTCCTTACGGAAAAGGTAAAAAGCCATAGGGGACACCCCTAACACCTCAGCACGGGCCGTAGAGACGCATTGCAATGCGTCTCTGACCTGCACCCAGGGGGTCTGCTCTATTCCGAATTTCTGCCGGTAGGAGGCCTTGCAGATTGAGCACGCTTGAGGCGTATCGCAATGATTACCACCAGAAGCAACAGAGCGCCGGAGAACACGCCCAGTAGCACGAGCCAGGTACCGTCAGCCCCTGTGGTGGGCGGAGAGCTATTCGCATCCGGCAATCTATTCGCGCCCGTCGTGCTACTGCCGGGACTTGAAGCAACGCTACTTGAAGCCCCCACTTCGAAGTTGATAGTGCCGTTGGTGTGCCCATTATCGTTCTCAGTCACCGCCAGCCATTTGATCGTGTACTTGCCTGCTTGAAGTGGCTTGGTGATTACGGTCATCCGCGTGCGGTTGGCCCGGTCTACCGCCGAGGCCACCCCCGCCATCGCCGAGCCGTCCTGGCCTGTAAGCCGAGCCGATGACTGCTCGGGACTGATATCCTCCGTAAAGGTGAGGATGATCTGAGTGAGTCCAGGGGCCACAACGGCGCCATTGGGCGGGGATGAGGTGGCAATCTGAGCATGAGCCAATGCCGGTGCAGGAGCGATAGCGAACGCCAGAAGCAGCGCCATCATGGCGAATAATAGTTTTGGGACCGGTCGAACTGCCGCTTCAGGCTTAGGAGTTTTCATGTAAGTTGTATTCTATCTTAGCACAAGAAGCAGCTAGTAGCTATGGCCCCGTAAACATATCAGGCCCCATCACGGTCCGACGGGTGTTGAGTTCGGACTGGGGTAGGGTGTAAGGTCAAAACTCGAGCTTGCCAGGTCGAGCGCCACTTCCGCGGCGACCGTATCATGCCCTGGCCGGGTAATCGAAAGATCGATCGACCAACCACCGCTCATCGGCATCAGCAGGTCCGCCGTGTAAGTGCCAGCGCTGTTGCTCATTTGCTTTGCCTCGGTCACGTGCCCGTGGGCCGGCATGAGACCTTGCACTGTGACTGTGGCATCGTTGATCGGCTGCCCATTGTTATCCGTCAGGTGGAAAGCGAGAACTCACCATGCCGGAACGTGGAGGATCCGGGTTAGTCGAGGCATCAACGTTGATGTAATCGCTGACTTTGCCTGTCATGATTGCTCCTTCCGGGTCAACCCGGAAGGCTGCTTTCAGGTCGTCCGGTTGGTTATAGCGGCGCACGGCAACCACTACCTGCCAGGGGCCGTCAAAAGGCAGGTAAGGGCCTTCGGGAACTGAGAAGGCCGGCTGGCCAGAGGAACCGTTGCCGCCAGGCAGCGCATCAACAGTGTTGCTGGCATCGTTGTCCAGCTCAGTAAGTGTCAGCTTGACAGTCAGAGCGCAATCGACACCGGCCACGGGTGTCGGGCCGCAGGCCGTGATCGGGCCCTTTGCACCCTGGAGTGAAACGCTCAAATCGTCCACCTGGCTATGCGCGATGGTGAGGCTCAAATCGACGCCACGTACGGTTTGCGTCAGCGTAAGGATGGCGGGTGGTGGGGTAGTATCGGTGGCCACAGGCGCGGCAGGAGTAGGAGAGACGTCCGGCAACAGAGTAGGCACGTCAGCCACGGCCACAGGAGTAGAGGCAGTGCCCGCGTATACCGATGGGTCGGTGGCCGGTGCCGATAGCGTGAGGAGCGCTGAAAAGATCAACACCGTGCTGACCAGCAGGGCCTCGACTTGAATTCGAGCGGCGGAAGCCTCTCGCCAGAGCCTGGAAAGCCGGGCTGATCCTTCGTTCGCTCAGAATCTCTCGCAGCCGCATCAACCCGGGGCCAACCCGGCGAAGATTATATGCGGCAGGGATCATCAGCACGGCCAGCAGCCCTACCTTGATCAGCACTTCACGGCCATAGTCGGTATCCAGCGTACTGGCAACGCTAGGTTGCTCGGCCAGGTAGATCACCGTGCCGCTCAGCGCTACAACCGGCACCGCCACCAGGGCAATCTGGCTGAAGCGGGCGATACTCTCGCGCAGCAGGGCCGCGCGGCCCACGGGAGTGAGGCCGCGCAGGACGGGCAGGAGGATTAGGACAAAGTAAAAGACACCACCTATCCAGACAGCCGTGCTAAGCAAGTGCAACAGGTTGGCGAATGGTGCCAGGACTTGCAGGACGCCTGCATCAGGTTGTTGGCTCAAGGCTGTAGCGTGCGCGCTCCCCGTCTGCGCCCAGAAATACCCGGCTCCCACCACCACGAGCAGGATCCAGAGCCAGGTGAGCCTGCGACCCACCCGGCGCGTAGCCAGGCCCGCAAGGAGCAACGCGGCGATAGCCACGGCTGCAAGCGCGCGCATCTCGAGCGAAACGCCGAAGCTTGAGCCTAGAATTGCGCCGAACACGTCCGGCTGGGAGAAGACCGCGCCAAAATCGGTCTCCGTTACGCGCGTGGCCTGGAGGACCAGCTCGGCACCAAGCGTAAGTATAAGTAGCAAGGTTGCAACGAGAGCTCCACGGACGAACCGCATCTCGAGGCGCGCTCGTACCTCCTCTCGCTCTTCCAGGTCCTGAGGGTCCGATGTCGCTTGGGGCGCTTGGGCGCTTGAGGCAACCGGGCGATCGCCCCTGGCACTATGAGCAGGCCGAAAATTGCACCACCGACCACGCTGGCAGCCAGCAAAGTGTCCAGCCAGCGCACGGCAACGTCAAGGAACCCCGGCGCGATCGACTCGCCGGTCGTGCTCGAATCCGAGGGCGACAACGAATCAGGCAGCGCTTCGGAGGTGGCCTCGGGTGTGGCGGTCGTTGAGGTGCCGGTGCCGCGCCGGATGGAGGCGCTGAGGGAGTGGGCGCACGGGTCGTGCCACCGCTCGCGCCACCCTTACCCAATACACCGAACGCGAAGCTTCCGATGGTAAGATGGCCGTCAATAACCGATACGACTTTCCATTGGACAACATAGTTGCCGGGTGCCAGGTTCGGCTGCAAAGGTAGCGTGACCAGGCCTTTCACACGGTCTATGGTCGGCGCACCGGCTTCGTAGTGCTTACGTGCTCGATCGATAACGGCAAAGCTGCTGAAGGCAGGCTCAACGCCCTCGCTGAAGGTCATCTGCACTGCCGCAGGTGAGGTGGCCACCTGGGCACCCGAAGACGGATTCGAGCTGACCAGAAGCGAGTGGGCCTGCGCGCCTGCAATCGGCAGAAAAATAAAGCCGGCCAGCAGCAGACTTGCAGTCAGGATGAATCGGATTCGCATAGCTTCCCGGGCCTTTCCAGTCGGAGCCGCGCAAAAGTGAAGACAAATAGACGAGACCTCAGGGCAGAGGCCACGGCCTTTACGAATTAGCGAATTACGCTTAGCTAAACGTAATTCGCTAAGTTCGTAATTCGTAATTACGTAATTAATCAGCGCAACGCTCTACGGCGTATAGCCAGGCCACCGCCCAGCAAGATCAACCCGGCCCCCAGAGCAGCCATCCAGGCAAGGGTGTCAGGTTGTCCTGTTGTGGGCAAGGTGCTATTCGAGCTGCTCGCAGCTAACTCTTGCTGGGTACCGGTCTTGCCGGTTGGGCCTGATGCCGACTGGCCACTGGCTACCGTGAAGCTAAAAGTGCCATCGACTTGCCCGTTGTCGTCTTCCGTGAGGGTGTGCCACTTGACGCTGTAGACGCCATCGCCGAGACCCGCGGGAAGCGACGCGCTCACGTTTGTGCGCACGTTGAGGTCAACCTTGCCCTGGGCCACAAGCTTGGGCGCGGAGGATGTGTCTTTGGCATAGTAGACGTCGAATGTGGTCTTGGTAAGCGAAGTATCTTCCCCGTAGACGGCACTGACGGTGGCGGGCTCGGACGTCAGGACTTCCCCATCGCTGGGGCTAGAGCTTGTAAGGTGAGCGTGCGCGCTTGCACTGCCTACGAACAGGGTCATCAGCAGCACCATCGTAGTAGTGGTCAGCAAGACGCGTAACGAAGCGATATGAAATCGTTGCATGGTTAGTTTCCCCTTCATCTTTATGGTAATTGTTCAGTCAATCCATATTCAACGCACCCTACTATTTCGCAGTCGCGTCTGAAGAAGCTACGCGCATGGGCGGCTGCTGTGGGATGGTCGGTCAAGAATGGTTAGCTCTGGAGAGCTTATCGAGAGGGGATGCGGGGAGGGGGAGGCTCGGGTTTCGAGCCGGTCTGTGATTTTCTTGGCGTGGTCGCTGCTATCTCATGCGGTCGGACGTTCAGACCGCGCCAGAGTAGCGAGAGGCCCACCAGGTAGCTCAGAGTGGCGAGGCTGGTGTTTTCCAATGGTGCATTGCCTACCGCAGTCGCCAGGTTGCCACCGGCAGAATCGACAGAGGCGGCAGAATAGGGTGCCGAGCTACTGAAGGCAGTCGGGAGAATCGGGGGTTGGCCGGAGCCGAGCGTCTCCACGCTGTTAGCCGAAAAGCCGGCTCCGTCTATAGGGTCCAATGCGGCAAAATCCCAGCTATTGGTGAAGGACAGGCTTCCTTCATCCGCAACATGAGTATGAGCGGCATGCAATCCATTGTGACCGAGGTCGCCCAGGAAAGTCAGGTGAGGGCCGGTGTTCTGATTGTCCACAATATGACCCTGGCAAACCAGCGTCAGAGTAAGACCCACAATCAGAGCTAGCAGCGTTGAGCCGGTACGCGACCACTGTATACGCCGCAGGCCAAGTATCAACGAGCGTAAAGAGCTACGGCTGCCTCGTCTATCGTAGTAGACGAGATATCCAGTCCGCCTATGGTAGTGGCGATGTGCTTCCATACTTACCATGTCCAATTATACCCCGAATTACGAATCACAAGTTCTGAGTTCTGAGTTCTGACTTGCAAAACTCCACATATCGTAATTCGTAATTCGCAATCCGCAATCCGCAATCCGCAATCGGTCAGGGTGTTGGTGTGGCATTCGGGTCCACCACGTCGATGCTGGCATCGGTCTTAATGGGCTGCTTGCCGGCGCGCTCCACTGTGAAGGTCAACAGCCAACTGCCGCCCAGATTGAGCTGCACGGGGAGGGCATATATGCCCGGCTGGCCGGCCACCGGCTGCGCCACTCCCGAAGGCTGCACGTACCCGCGAGCGGGTATCGACGGTGTGATGGTCACTTTCGCGCCGTTGATAGGCTTATGCGCGCCATCGATTACAGTAAGGGTCAGCACCACCGTGCCACTGACCGGCTCAATCGGATCGGTGGCGAGAAGCACGTCCACAACATCGGCGGGCGACGCCTTGAGGCCGGTATCTCCCGACAGATCGAGCCTGAAGGCCGCTTTCATGTCGTCCGCTTTGGTGCGCTGGATTATGGCGGTAACCAGGTAGCCACCGTCGAGGGTCAAGAACGATTGGACAGATTGCCAGGTCTGTGTGTTGGGGCCGGGCGTACCTACCGCGGTGGCCGGGTAAGAGATGCTGCCGCCGTCCACATCTTGCGGGGTTACCTTGAAATAGACCTTCGCCACGTCGGTAAGAGGAGGTGATGCAGGATCGGTCTTTTCGAGGTTGAGCACGATCTTGTCACCATCTATCGAGGGCGTAGTGGTCAGGGTGAATGTATAGCCTGCAACTTCGCTGCTGACAGTGGCAGGGCCGGGGGTCGGCGGGGGTGTGGGAGCCTGGCCAACTGTAATGGGAGGTGCCGAAGCGATTATACCCGCCCCGGTTACGTCGGTCGGAGGCGGTAGAAGAGTGAGGCCGCCCGCGAAGATGAGCGCCGCAACGCCGAGGGTCATTTCGATACGAACGTTGCGCCCCAGGCTGGCGGCAGGCCCAACCTCGCCCGTCCCCTCCTTCAATGCCGAGCCTTTGGTCCTCAAGAGTGGGGTGATCCTGCGCACGTTAATCGCGCCGATAGCCACCAACAGCGAGTAAGCCACCACCTTGAGCGCCACTAATTGCCCGTAAGCTGTGCTCAATATCAGCCCAATGTCGACAGAGTGTATGACGAGGTTGTACGTGCCGGTGATGCCAAGCACGACCACGCTGACGATAGCCAGCCGTGTGAAGCGCGGTATCGAGCGACCCAGGAACGCCCGGCGATCTTCCCTGGAAAGCCCCGCGATGCGGAAGGCAGGAAAGAGAGCCAGCGCCATGTAAATCACCCCGCCCATCCAGGCACCTGCCGTCACCAGGTGCAGCCAGTAGCTGATTATCGGGATCGGCAGATTGCCGGTGAGGCCCGATTCAGATGCAGCCGCGCCATGGCTGCCCAGAGCCTCAGCAAGGAAGAGGAGGGAGGCCGCAGCCTGGGCTATCTCCCACACCCACGAGCCGTTGCGCCTCTGCATCCGCAATGCGGCCACCATCAGCCCTATCAGCACCAGCGTCGCCGCGATCTTGAGCAGCCAGGCAAACCCGTAGCGGGTCGTCTGGACCGTGAGCACCGCAGAGTTGAGGCGGCCAAACGCCCCGAAGAAACCCGTACGGTCTACAGAGGAGACCTGCAATACCAGGTCGATCAGCAGCAAAACGAAGAGCATAATAGCCGCAACAACCCCTATCTTCGCGAAACGCAAGCTCGCAACATGTGCCATCTGGCCGAGCGAATTGCGGACCTCTCTATTGCGGATTGCGGATTGCGGATTGCGGATTGAATTGCCGCCGGTCGCCGGCGGTCGGTCGTCTCCTGACCCCTGACTCCTGGTGGTCGGTCGATGAGCGGCACGCGAACTATCGTCGGTCGTCGGTCGTCGCCTTTCGTCCTTCGTCCTTCGTCCTTCGTCAATGGCCGGTCGTCCTTCGCCCTCGATCTCAGCGGCGGTGGGCTCGACCACGAGCACCGTGAAAATCGCCCCGCCCAGCAATAGCACGGCCAGGGCCAGCGAGAGAGCGCGCACAAACCAGCGGAAAGGGTCGGCATTATCGAAGCCCGTCCCGGAGGGTATAGTAGGGCCGGCGGCGATCGGTGCGATAGGCACAATCGGCTCTGTGCTGTCCGACCCGCCTTTTACGCGGAAAGCGAATATGCCTTCGGTAAGGTGGCCGTCTGTGCTCGACAAGGCGGTCCACACCACAGTGTAAGTGCCGGGCGAAATAGGCGCGGTGATTGGGGCAAGTATGCTGTTGGGATCACCATTCACCCTGCCCAGCGGACCCAGCTTTATCTCGGTGCGCGCTCGGTCGAACATCTGCACCTGGCTGAAGTCGAGGCTGACGCTTTCACTCAGGACAAGCTGTATCTGCGTGGGGGCCGTATCGAGGAGCGATCCTGATGCCGGATCGGACTTAACAAGCTCAGCGTGTGCTGATGCGAGAGATGGGCTGACCGCCCATAAGGCAATGGGTACGATTAACAGGAAGAAGAAGATCCGACGAAACCGAGAGATGACACGTGTGTTCAAGAGCTGACTACCTGATAGTCCGCCGCGATGGAAATAGTAAGCGCATCAAAGGGAATGTACGATGCTGGGTTACTCTTAGAAGCCAGGGAATGGCATCCTTAGTTGTACCATAGATGAGGCAAAATGGAAAAGCAGGGTCTTGCGTTCAACAGGCGACAAGGTGACACGCCAAGCCCTGTCTTTGCACCCGTCCCACCGCTTTCCGCCTATCGGCGCGGATCTTAAACCGTCGGTCCAGGTTCGGTGCGCGCTTCGATATGGTCGTATCGCTTCACTTTGTAAATGATGGTCGAAGCCGTCCAGCTTACTACAAAGATAGCGATGATGATATAGCCTATCAGCTCGAAGTCCAGGTTGCCCAGCCAGTCCCAGACGCCGCCTTTGAGGCCCAGCTTATCGACTACAATGCTCAAAAGCTCGACCGTGCCGATGACTAGCGCGATAAGCACCGACACAAGGGTTATGTTGAGGTTGTAGTAGAGCTTGCGCACCGGCTTAACGAAGGCCCAGCCGTACGCACCAAGCATCAATATCGAGTCGGTGGTATCTACCAGGCTCATGCCCGCCGCGAACAGCAGCGGGAATAGCATCACATAAAAGAATGGCATTCCGGTCCCGCCTGCCGCCGCCGAGATGCCGAGAAGCGCCACTTCGCTGGCGGTGTCGAAGCCGAGGCCGAAGAGGAATCCGAGCGGGTACATCTTCCAGCTTCGGTCGATCTGCCGCACCAGGGGACCAAAGAAGCGGTTCATCAGCCGCGATTGGCGAGGAAGTTCTCCAGGGTCTCTTCGTGGTAGGTGCCGCCGCGCGTCACACGCCGGAACATACCGTAGATGTCTATGAGCACCAGCAGGTTGATGAACCCGATGAGGTAGAGGAAAGCCGCCGACACAAATGTACCTACCAGGCCGCCGACTTCCTTCCACTGGGGTAGATCAGTCTGGACAACCCCGGCGGCAATCGCCACCACCACGCTCAGCAGCACGACCACCGAGGAATGGCCAAGCGAGAAGAAGAAGCCTACAGCCACAGGCCGCTTATTGTCCTGCATCAGCTTGCGGGTCACGTTGTCGATTGCGGCGATATGGTCGGCATCCACACCATGGCGCAAGCCAAACGTGAAAGCCAGTAATCCGGTTCCCAAAATTACCGGGTATTGAATTGAGGAAAGAAAAGCAACAGTCCAGAGTACCGCATTGAATATTGCCAGTACAACGTACATCGCGACGATCTTGCTCCGGACCTCCTGCGACTGGTCGTTCATCATCCGGGCAAAGATATTAACCCGCGCCGGTGTAGTAATGCTGCTCATCAATGCTTCTCCTTAGCCCCACGTTCAGTTGTAAATCCTGGGATGGTAGAGTGCTAGGCGGGCGCCTGGCTTGGGCGGACCAGGATAGTATAAGCCATTTTGCAACTGGTTGCAAAACCTTACACAGGCCATTCCCTTCTAGATTACGCAACCGGTTGCAAAACAGATTTTCTCGACAGGGCCACTGCAACCCAAACGAGAAGGATCGCCCACAACGCACTGTTGCTTATTACCCAGGCTGTCAGGGGGCTGATTGTCGCGAAGCCATTGAGGAAAGCGAGCCAATCGGCGGGCCGTCGGAATAACAACAAAAAGGCAAGCACCAGGAATGCGGAATGTGGAATTCGGAATGCGGAGTGGACCTTTCCCCTCAGACTGTGATCCCCGGTCGCCGATTGCTCAGCAAGCTCGGGCCGCTCAACATTCCGCATTCCGAATTCCACATTCCGCATTCCCCCGCTCCCCCATGCCGCCAGCAAGCCGCATACAGGCACGCACAGGTCGACCAGGTGATGCATCCAGGTGCTGCCCGATACGAGATGGATGGTAAGGAGCACGAGGCTTATTTCCAGGAGAAATCTTACCCGGTAGGCTTCCTTACCATTGGTCGCCGGCTCAGATGGAGGCAAAGACCGAATGACCAGGAAGGCGGCCGAGAAAGCCAGCAGGTTTGCCAGCCAGGTCAACAAAGACCGCAGCAAATCTCCGCTCAGGAGCTGCATATTGGGCAGCGACGGGTCGGTGGGTAGAAGAGCGCGAGAGATAGCTGCGTTGAGGCTCTGGTTGTCCAGGAACGGGAAAGTCTGCCCAAAAAGCGAGGGAAGCTCCACGAACCAGTAGCGAATAGTGGACCCGGTAACAGCCAGCGAAGCCAGTTGCAGGGCAATAAAGCCAATCGTGGCAGAAATCGCCACCCGTCTCGGCCCACGCCACCAGAAATATCCTACCAGCATCAACGGAAGCACCTTGATGCCGGCCGCCAGCGCAAGGAGCATTCCCGCAGCGGCCATGAGCGTATCTCCCTGCCCTTGGGGCGCGCCCCCTTCAGCGCCCTGCTCACGGGTGCCCGCCTCACGCTCCACTGCCCGCGCCGTGAGCCATACCGTGCCTACCACCAGAAGCAGCACCAGGCTGTTCGACTCTCCGAGCAGTATCTCGTCTTGCAGCGGCACGAGCAGCCAGCCGAACAGCAGAACCCCCACCGCCGGCGGCCGCACGCCCCTGGGCAAAAGGCTGACGAGCAGCGCGCCAGCCAATAGAAGGCAAAGATGTTGCAACACTTTCCAGATGATAGTGGCCGTATTGACCGGCAGTGCCGATAAGGGCAACACCAGGATCCCCAGAAAAGGCGGGTAGACGTAGGGAGGGCTGATGCCCGCCGAATAGGGATCGCCGCCCTGGGAGAGTACACGGCCTACCGCGTAATAAACATGGAAGTCTACGCCGACCCAGTTGCCCTCTTTCACCAACACCCCGCTGCCAAGCCACAGGAGATACCCGCCCACGCCCACGCAAGCCAGCACCAAAGAGAGAATGCGGCTTCGGGTGCCCATGGGCGGAGCGAACCGGCGTTGCGAATTGCGGTTTGCGGTGGGTACTGCCATAGCGATCGGAACGCTTACATGATACCTGCAGCGTCGATAGGCGCAATCGTCTCTAACAGGCCGGTGCAAAGCCAAAATCTGCCTGGGAAACGCCACCCAACTGTCCTTTGTCATTCTTCGCTTCGCTCAGTGCTGTACCAACTAAATTGTTGGAGATAAGAGTACCTCTCTCCTTTGTCATTCCGAGCGTAGCGAGGAATCACTGCGGGGGAGATGGTGGTTGGATCAGGCATATTGCTGCCTTAGTGATTCCTCGCTACGCTCGGAATGACAAGGCTTACTTGGCACTCTTCCTCAACATTTAGCTGGCATAGCATTCAGAATGACAAATCCAACCTGGTTAGTGAGCACTATGCGCCGATGTACGCAGTGACGCATCAACTTTGGCGCGCCAAACGCGGAGTTTGCACCTGCTCCGAAGCTTAATAGCTCTACGAAGGCGAAACACCGGAACTTTAGCAAAGCTCCATCGTTAATTATTTAGAGGCCGCTGCGGGCGTGAGGAGTGCCACGATGAACGGGTATGCCTGCAATGTTGTATACTAATAGTAGTCTACCGATATATGTAATCACCTATGTCCCGTAATAGGACGATTGCGCCAGGCATTTTTGGGAAGTCTGCGACTTTCGCTTAAATCGCTAATATTGAAGCATGCCGGTGGCATTTCAATATAGCAGCATAGCCTGCAGTTGCGGGCAAGGTCTCTCCAGCATTGAACTGTATAGAAGGGCATCACTAGAAACGGAGAAAGCAATGGTTGCATCAAAACTTACAAAGAGAGGGGCGGCGATATCTGTAGGTATCGTCGTGCTGAGCGCTTTGGCCCTCCCTTTCAGCCCGGCTACCCAGGCGGCGCCGGCCTCGTTCGCCGATCCGGCCTTCTCGCTCCTCTGGAACGTTACCGACAAGCCTGTGGACACGGGTGTCGTGAGCCGAAGTTGGATGTGGGGGCCAACGGGCTTCTACACAGCCTACGAGCCTTACCTTCAGGGGCCCGGCGGACAGCACCTGGTGGAATACTTCGATAAGAGCCGCATGGAGATCAATAACCCCTCCGGCGACCGCAACAGCCCGTGGTTCGTCACCAACGGTCTTCTCGTTGCAGAGATGATCTCCGGCAGGATCCAGGCCGGCGACCAGCAATATATACAGTCCTCGCCTGCCAATCTTGCCGTGGCGGGCGACGCCGACGCCTATCCCGACACGCCCACCTACGCTTCGCTGGCAAGGGTGGCCTCGATCAACAGCGGTAACCGCGCCCCTGTCCGCACAGGGCAGAATATCGTCGAGGGCCTGGGTAGCTCAGGCGCCATCGCCATCCTCAATAACCTGGCACAATACAGTAAATATGGCGTGTACGAGCCCACCCTGGGGCACAACATCCCCGACGTATTCTGGAGCTTCTTGAACCAGCAAGGCCCCATCTACCAGAACGGGCATTACGTCAACGGCCCGCTCATGAACTGGGTGTATGTGATGGGCTATCCTCTCACCGAGCCTTACTGGATCAGGATCAAGGATGCCGGGCAAGAGCGCTGGGTGCTGATGCAGGCATTTCAGAGACGTATCCTGACCTACTCACCTTTCAACCCCACCGGATGGAAGGTTGAGATGGGCAACGTGGGCCGTGCTTATTACGATTGGCGCTATACCCCCACTCCGCCCGCCCCTACACCCACGCCCGTGCCCCCGACGCCTACGCCGGTGCCCGTTTCGGGAGCCAGCATAACCATCAATCCTACGCGAGGTGATGCCAAGGGGCCCGTGCAAGTGACCGGCGTGAACTACCCGGCAAACTCCACCGTGACGATCTCCGCTGTGAACACCGGAGCTAATTACTACCGCGGCCTCACTACTGCGAGGGTGAATGGAAGTGGTGCTTTCAATACGACTGTCAATATCCCCGTCGATGCCGCCAAGCTTGGCCTGGTAACAATCGTTGCCACGGCCAACGGCACTTCGGTCAGCGCGAGCCAGGTCTATATCGTGAAGGCAATCTTCACAGACTACAGCGAGGTGCCAACCAACGGCAATCTGCGTGTCTACGGAGTTGGGATGCCTTCGGGCCAGAATATCAGGTTCGCCGTGCACCTGGGTAGAACGATAACCTGGGTGGGCAACGCGCTAATAGCAAACGATCGCACCTTCGACACCGTGATCAATATAGGTAATGTCCCGGTGGGCTCGTCCATCGACATCATAGGACAATCCGACGACGGCTACCGGGTTGAATCAAACGCCTTACGTGTGATAGCCCAGCCGGTGCTCACCGTAACGCCCACCAGAGGCTCTGTTAGTACCATAGTGACCGTGCACGGCACGAACTGGCCGGCAGGGCGCTCTCTGCTGGTCGGCAAGCGCTCCGCCGACAACAGGTCGGACCTGTGGCTGCGCAATGCGATCACAACCGACTCTAATGGCAGCTTCACCGCCCAGATCAGTATAGGTCGAGACTACGCCAATGCCAGGCAGGTTCTCTTCGAGGCCCTCGACACCACCAACGGAGTGCTCGTTCAAGCTACCTTCACCCTTACGCGGTAGGAATTTAAAATTAGAAATTACAAATAAGAGGTTAGCGATAGACTGTCGCTAACCTCTTATTTCTAATAATGCTACAAACGGGCGACTGGGCACGCCCCTTATAGTGCTCCGGGAATCAAGGGTCCTAAAGTCTCACATTCTTTCTTACAGCACTCTCTAAAGGACCTGTACAGGCTAAGAGGCGGGCGTAGCTTCCGACGCAGGCGGCGGAGCGGGCGCGAGAGCGACAGACTTGGCTTTGCTACGCAGCCAGGGGAACCAGGCTATCACCAGGGCCACCGCTATGCCCGACATCAGCGCCCCGAACATGAACGTGGCTGTGGAGCTTGCCACGCCCCAGAGCCAGCCGCCGATCACGTTAGCGGGGAGTGCTGAAAAGCCTACCATGCCGTTGAACCAGCCCATGGCCGTGCCCCGGGCTTCCTTCGGCACCAGGTCGGTGACGAACGCCTTGGCCACACCCTCAGTGGCGGCGGCGTATACGCCGTATACCACGAACAGCACCCAGGCGTCCCAGCCCGCGTTCGCATACGCCCACCCTAGATAGACAAGCCCGAAAGCGACGTAGCCTGTCAGCAGCACGGGCAGGCGGCCCCACTTATCGCTGAGCGCTCCCAGCGGCGTGGCGAGTGCAGCGTACACGAGGTTATAGAGAAAATAGATGAGCGGCACAGCTTCGATAGAGCTTTCCAGGCCCGCCGTCTTGAGGAAGATGAAAGCATCTGACGAGTTGCCGATTGCGAAAATAGTCGAGACAGCAGTGAACATCCAGAAGGCAGTGCCCAGTTCAGAGGCTTTGAAGGTCGGTTTCGGCTTGGCTTCGACTTTATTTGCCTCAACCGGTGCCGCTGCCACTGGAGCCTCGGTGCCCTCCCTGGGTTTGGGTTTGCGCTCGCGCAGGAAGAGGGCGATGACCACTATCGAGAGCACACCCGGTATGGCGGTCCAGCCGAACACCGCACGAATATCTCCGCTGGTGAGGAGAAGGATCAAGTAAGCGAGCAGCGGACCCACCGCTGCGCCCAGGGTGTCCATGCTACGATGGAAGCCGAAGGCTTTGCCCATATACTTGCGCTCGGTCGAGTCGGCCATCATGGCATCGCGCGGGCTGCCCCGCACGCCCTTGCCCACCCGGTCGAGGAAGATAAAAAGGAGGGCGAGAGGCCAGGACGCAACCAGCGCAAGCAGAGGCTTGACCGCGTTGGACAGCCCGTACCCGAAGATGATGAGCGGCTTACGACGGCTCACCCGGTCGGCCAGGCGGCCGGCGACAATCTTCAAGAGGCTGGCGGTGCTTTCGGCCACCCCCTCGATAAGACCGGCAAGTGGAAGAGGTGTCCGCAGCACAAGCACGAGGAATAGGATGCGCACAGGGATAATCATCTCGCTGCTGACGTCGGTGAAGAAGCTCACCATACCGAGCACGACCACGTTGCGCGTTATACCCGCCACAACGCGCGCAAACGGCCCCTTCTTCTCTACCGGAGCCTCTACCTGTACAGGTTCAGCTGTTTCAGCTTGCGCCACGAAAGCTCCTTGTGACGTAGTTGTCAGTTGTCAGTTGTCAGTTGTCAGTAGACCAGTGACCAGTAAGCAGTCGTCGGTGGTCGGTCGTCCGTCTACTGACAACTGACAACTGACAACTGACAACTTCGTCTAATCTTTCTCCACCACGCCCTGTTGCTCGGGCACGGGGCGCGCGGCCCACCAGATCGAGTCTATCTTGCCGTCGGGGGTGAAGCGCTCTATTACTCTGTGCTGCCAGTCGGCCACGTAGATGCGGCCCTCCTGGTCGAGGGCCATGCCTCCCATGGCTCTGAACTGGCCCGGCAGGAAGCCCTGGCTCCCTATCTTGCTGACTATCTGGTTGCCGGCGAGGTTTACCCTCAATATGTCGTTACTGCCCCAATCGCTTACGAGCACATCGCCGCTCTTCTCGACCACCAGCGCCTGGTAGGGTATCTGAAGCTGGCCCTGGGGGGCAGGCAGGGTCGTCGTGAGCACTTCTCCTGTGCTCACTTCCAGCTTATTGAGGATATTGGGGCCTGTTATCAGCAGCTCACCTTTGTTGCTTACCGCTATGCCAAGCGGCTGGTAAGCCACATTTATGTCCTGCTGCACCTTGCCTGTATGGTCCAGGACGTAAACCTTGCCGTACCGTGAAGCCAGGTAGATGTGGTTGTCGTCCACGGCGATGCAGCCCTTTGTGGGGCCGTATTGAGCGGGCACGGGTAAACGCTGGTTGATAATACCGTCTTTGTCGAAGCGGATGATTTTGGGGCCGGTGGGGTCAATCGTATCGACGGTATAGAGGTTATCTTGCGAGTCGACCGCGATGCCGCAAAAGTCAAAGATGAGCGTGCCGGCGCCTCCTACAGGCGTGGGCGACGGCACCAGGCTGACGTTGGCGAGATTCATCTCTTCCACGAGGCCATTAGGTAGGATGCCGGGGCCGGGTGTGCCCACTGCCGGAGCACGGCTGGCCCTGATGGTGCCTTGCGGGGCGCCGGTGCTGTCGAACACCCAGATGAGGTCGCCGCTGGCGTCCGTGGCGTAGAGAGTATCATGGCTGTCGATGGCCAGCCAGTAGGGAGTGAAATTGGTGACCGGTATATAGAAGTTCCAGCCGAAGAGCGCCGCGCCGGTGGCCGGCCCGCCCCATATCGCCAGCACAAGCACAGTGGGCACCGCGCTGGCGACCAGAGCACGCCACAGCCAGCGAGGAGGGCGCATCAAAAAGGCCCACGATAGCCCCACCATCAGCACGAGCAGGATTCGCAGCGGCCACACCGCCACCAGACGGCACGCTCAGTTGCGTAGGCTGGCTGATTGCCTCCAATGCGATAGCGCCGAGCAGCACCACCACACCTGCGTACAGGATTACGCGCCGGCGCAAAATCGCCCCCGGCCAGAGCAGGGCCAGCCCCAGCAGAAGCAAACCTACAGTCAGAGGTATCTGCTGCTCGAAGTGTAGATAAATTGGGTCGATGTACCCCAGGATGATAGCGGCAGCCGACAAAAAGAGCGAAGGTACTATCAGGTCGCTCTTCTCGTTATCCGCTTCCTGTGCGGCAGAAGGCGCCTGTTGCAGGCCGGCAGCTTGGTCTAACGACATGAGATCAACTCGGAAAAGGGTCTGTCAAAGAATAGGGCTATCAAAGAAATAAGTGCATGGGCATGTTTGAGTATATGCAATTATGCCGGTCAACGGCAAGAAGGGGCGGAAGAAGGGTCCAGGGCTAACGAATTACAACGGACGTAAGCAGTAGGCAGTAAGCAGTAACCCACTGGTCGTCAGTCGTCAGTCGTCGATCGTCGGTCTACTGACAACTGACAACTGACAACTGACAACTCCGTATCAATGCTCCTCTTTCTTCTGCCAATCTTCCCACTCGGCGTCGTGGCGGGCGCGGCCTTCGCCGGTGATCTTCCACATACCGCGGCCGCTCAGCTCGCTCTGGCTTGCTACCTGCAGGGCGCGCTGGGCTACCGACACGCGCTGGCCGAATTCGGCGGGGATAGGCTGGGGCACTTCGGGGAACCAGCGCGCCACCAGAGTGATAGCATCCGAGCGGCTCAATTCGCCGCCCGATTGCACGAGAGCGTGCAGGAGGGGCATCTGCAAGGCGGGTCGCGCCCGGCAGACCGAGCTTGCGGCGCGTGCCCGTGGTGGCGGGTGCGATATTGGTGGGCACAAAGACGCTCACAGGCGCGGAGCCGGGAGGCGTCACCGTCACTCCGCCCTCCTGCGACACCAGGTAGACCGCAACACGGGCCGCCGCGAGGAACCAGCGCAGGCGCTGCAAATACCGTGATATAGCTCGCCATCGCGGGCAGAGCCAGGCTCATCTCGAGATCGGGCGATGCCCCGCGCCCCAGCGCCAGGTCGAGCACCGCCTGGGCAATCCAGCCTCGCGCGGTTATTTCAGGCCGGGCGGCCCGCGACTGGCCCTGCAAAGGGCCGCGTCTATAAATCATGCTGGGCCACCCGCGCACCGTTACGATGCGATGGAGCGATACGCCGTCAAGGTTGCGCTCGGCTACGATCTCAAGCCCTTGCTCGACACCCATGGGGTTGCCGGGGCTGAGTATAGAGAAGCCTTCCTCGTTCCTCATATATTCGATGACTCGCTCCTGGACGTTTCCCTCCCAGAACCAGTCTTGCTCTCGGACCTTTTCGCCATCCATTCAGGCGTATCCTCCCCTCATACAGCTGCTCTGCAACTTTAGTTGTGCGAGCTATTATATTCTCGCTCCCAATATTCTCCCGTCCATTCCCAGGCCGAAATCTTTCTCCCCAGAAAGAATATTATCCTAGTGGAATAATATATTTATCGCCTAAAATTGCTCACATATTCGTGTCTTATACCCATTGACAAAGACCTGGAGCTATGGTACTTTATCCCTAACAACGGAAAGAGAAAGCTCCTTCTCATATTCCTTTCTTGCTACAATGAGCCGGTGGTCGGGCCGGCTTATTGTATTTAAGCCGGGTTTTGCTGCCATTCCTTCTCCGCGTTTGCCCAGCCGCGATGGCCCGCAACGCGCCGCGTGCAGTATGAGTACAGCGCATCAAACACAGGCAGCATGCGCTCGACCATCTCCTGGTCGCTGTGCACAAGGGCGTTCATCCCCTTGGCGATAGCGCGCAATCCTTCGGCCTCCTCTATCGAGCCTGGCTCCTTGGTCTCGGCCCCCCGCACGATATCGCCCATGAGCGCGAGCGCATCGTTGCTCTCATCCAGCCGGTATTCAGCCAGCAGCTCTTGAAAGCTGGTGCGCTCCCGCGTGCCGGGATCCTCTGACACTGTGTTGTGGAAGGGCAGCGCCCCCTCTTCGATAGCGTCGGGCAGAGCCTCCGCTTCCAGGTACTCTATATTGGCCTTAGGATCTATGTGTCTCATGATCAGCCAGGCGCAAGCCGTCCGGTCGAGGCGCACCCCCCTGCGTGTTACCCAGTTCATCGCAACTCCCCCTTTGAGCATCAATATGTCTGCCTGACACTCGCTATTGTATCAGAACGCAAATCGTTTCTTAACGCCATCAACGCTCGAAGAAAAATATTCTCATAGCCTCTGCAGAATATACCCCAGAGCGGTTTGAAGGTCAGAGAATATTATTGTACTTAATTTCCTCAATTATTACCTTAAGATTATACCATAATATGGCCAAAAGTGAGTAGAATCTATTGACGTACGTTGATTCACTGCTATAATGTACGCCTTGTCCTGCGGCTCCCTGTCGCATGAGGCCAGAAGCATTCTTGTTTGATCTCGGTCCCGCGGTTCCACGATTAATCGCTCCGTACTGCCCCTACGTGAGAAGGGAATAGAAGCCATGTCATACATCAAACGCCAAGGCGATTTATCGTACCCGCTTGTCATCTTATCCTGCTTCTCGCCGCTTGCGATAGCTCATCCAGTCCCACAACTACATCAGTTGCCCCGACCTCCACTTCCGCTGCCGCCACGACCCCGACTACCGCGACAACCGGCGCGACAACCGCGCGCCGACCGCCACCACAGCAGCTGCCGCGCAGGTCGCTGATACCCCTACCGCCGCAGCCTCAAATGCCAACCTCAGCGGTAGCCTCAGCTTCCTCGTTTTCGGCGAGCCGGTCGAGGCTCAGGCTTTCGTTCAACGTAGCCGCAGGCTTTATGGCGGCTAACCCCAACGTAAAGATCAACACCGATGAGTGCCTTCACAGCCCGACCACCTTGTGAAGCTGGCGACCGAGTTCGCGGCAGGCGATCCGCCCGATGTGTTCGTGATTGACTATCGCCGCTTTGGCCTGCTGGAAAACTCCAGTGTGATTGAGCCGGTCAGCGCACCTTGACAAGAGCACAGTGATCCATGCCACCGATTTCTACACCAAGCCGATGGAGCCCTTCACCGTGAACGGCGTGCTCCAGTGCCTGCCGATGAATATGTCGAGCCTGGAAGTCTATTACAACAAAGACCTGTTCGACCAGGCGCACTGCCCTATCCGGCGGCCGGCTGGACATGGGACGAATTTCTGACCGATGCCAAAGCCATCACCGCCCTGAGCACGCCCGACAATAAGATTTACGGCGTGGGCATTGACCCGCAATTGATCCGCCTGGCGCCCTTCGTCTGGGAGAACGGCGGCGACATCGTGGACAACGACGGACCACCCCACGCGCTTCACCCTGGATACCCGCCGGCTAAAGAGGCTTTCCAGTGGTTCGTCGACCTGCAAAACAATATCACGTCGTCGCCAGCCAGGTGGAGAACGCCTCGGAGGAGGACGAAACGCGCTTCCTGTTTCGACACGCTGGGCATGTGGCTGCTCAGCCGGCGAGTGGTGCCCGCGCTGCGCACCAGTCTTCGGGCTTCACCTGGGACGTGGCCCCGCTGCCGGATGGGCAAGACAGGTCGGAGGAGCATCCTGCATACCGACGCTTATTGCATCGTCCAAAGCCTCTAAGTATCACGACCTGGCCTGGAAGTTTGTCGAGTACGCGAACAGCCTCGCCGGGGCAGATGATCGCCGCCAAGACGGGGCGCACTGTGCCTTCGCTCAAGAGCGTGGCCCAGTCGCCTGTCTATCTTCAATTCGTCCAAGCCGCCGGCCATCACGAGGTCTTCCTGAATATGGGGCCGTTTCTTGCGCTACCACCCCAGATCGGCACCTGGCCCGACATCGAGCTACGAGCTAATAACGGCATCCAGGAGGCCTTCTATGGCGGCATAACCGTGGACCAGGCTATCACGGAAATAGAGCAAGGCACCACTGCTCGACTTCAGCTGGGCAACTTCCCAAATACCCTGGTCGTTCCCACCCCACAGCCGGGCAAAGCCGGGGAAGACGACTAGGTCAATTCCGGATTGCGGATTGCGGATTGCGGATTGCGGATTGTCTTAACCGCCAAGACGCTAAGAACGCCAAGGTTCACCAAGGATTCTTTAAGGGTTACGAGTAAGCAGTAAGCAGTAAGACAATATATCGAGGACAGGAGGAAGAGGATGCGGAAACTCATCGTTACAGGTATGGCGGCGCTGTTGGCCCTTACTATCGCGGTTGGGCCGATGACGCACGTCATGGCGCAGGCCAAGGTAGTACATATCGACTTCTCATAGACGAGAACGGCTCGGGTGAGGACGGCTCGTCACAGATTACCGATCAAGGCGACGGCACGACTAAAATCGAATTGATCATGACTAACGAACCTGAAGGCGCCGCGCAGCCCGCCAGCATTCACGCTGGAACCTGCATAAGCCCGGACGCCGACGTGGCCTTTGCATTAAATCCGGTCCAAGACCTGAAATCCACAACCGCTATCACGACCCCCCTCTCTACCTTGCTCAACAGCAAATACGCGTTGTTGGTCGCAAAATCTGCTTCGGACAATACCGTTATCTCGTGTGCCCTCTTCCCTTCGGCCGCGATAGCGAATGGTCAGACACTCACGATGGACCAGGTAACGAGCACCCTGCTTGACGAGGCCACCGAGCTGCAAGGCACCATACAGAAGAAGGAAGTCGACGCCTCGGCAAATGCCTACAACGCGTTCCATGGCACTTTCACGGCCCACGAAAACGACATCAAGACCGCGTCTCCCCCGACCAGGAAGAAGTCGACGCCGCTATGACCGCTGTGAACGCAGCGCTCGGCTCGGGCAATTGGGACACAGCAGCCACTGCAGCCGCGACGCTGGTCCAGAAAGTCAAGGATGCCCAGGAGGCTCTGGCGAGTATCGCCAGTGCAGCCGGTAACGCAGGCACAGGCTTGTCCGGCGAAATGGCCACTTTGCAAAGCCAGGCCGGCGACCTCGTTCGCGAGACCGGTAACAAAAACTCGGCCGGAGCTACCGCTGCCTACACCGCGTTTAATACCACTTTCTCAGCCAGCGAAAACGATATCAAGGCTCAGAACGCCAGCGCACAGTCTGATATTGACGCTTCTATGAACGAAGTGAACGACGGAATCCAGGCGGGTGACTGGACCAAAGCCTCTGCCGCAGCGAACGAATTACAAACTCGGGTGAACGAAACCGCAACTATGTTCGCGGGCTCAGGCGGCAACGCTCTACCAAACGGCGGGAGCGGCGATACGATATTGCCCTTCGGCGTCTGCCTGACCGTGCTTGCACTTGGCTTTCTCGCGCTGGGTGCCGTCAGCCGAAGGAAAGCAGTTGGCTGAGGATTGCTGGCACGCCATTTGCTGCCGATAACCGAGTGTGGGAAATTCCACACCCGATTATTGGCCCCAAGATGAAAGGAGTGCCACATCATGAATAGAAGCGCCACAGGTCTCTCCAGAAGGACCGACGAGATCATCGACAATACCAGCCAGATGATCGATAAGCTTGTACAGCAAGTCAGAAATGATATCAGCATGGTGCAGGAGCCAAAAGCCCAGGCGTTGTTCGAGACCACAGCTGAGGTCTTGCTTGGACTGAAAAAGGCCTACCAAGATTATAAAGGCGGCAACGAACAAGCCTGGCAGTAGGTTATTTCTCAATGTGGCTCTAAAGATGGGTCCGCATTGACAAAAAGAAGAAGCCCACCAAGCCCGGTGGGCTTCTTCTTAAATAGTCATTTCAATAATATGCGCTACCGAACCCAACTTCTCATAATGCTGGCTCCTTTTCTGCTGGGCCTGACAGTGCTTGTAATTATCCCTGCCATAGCCAGCCTCGCCGTGGCATTCTTCGACTATACGCCCCTCAAATCAACCACTTTCCCCTGGGACGGCCTCGACCAGTTTTCGCTGCTCGGGGCAAACTCGCAATTCTGGCGGGCGCTGGGCAACTCGCTCCTCTACACGCTTCTTTCCGTGCCGCTCAGGATGTTAGGCGTGCTTGGCCTTGCTCTTTTCCTCGAAAAGAGGCGCAAAGGCATAGGTGTGGTCCGCGCCGCCGCTTACCTCCCCACAATTATCCCCGACGTGGCATATGCGCTTACCTGGCTCTGGATTGTCAACCCGCTGTTCGGCCCTATCAACCAGGTATTGCGCTCTCTCCATCTGCCCACGCAAAGCTGGCTCGTGGAGGGAGGAGGCGCGCTCGGTATTGTGGTGGCGATGAGTACGTGGCAGATAGGCGAAGGGGTGGTTGTCACATTGGCGGCCCTGCGCGACATACCGCAAGACCTCTACGACATTTCCGTGGTAGACGGCGCCGGCTGGTGGACACGCCTTCGCACGCTTATTCTCCCTCTCATCGCACCCACGTTCCTCTTGCTCCTTTTCCGCACCACTATCATGAGCCTGCAGGATAACTTCGCGCCTTCGTTACATCCTGACCCACAACAACCCCACCTTTCTCAATTACTCCCTCTATTTTCTGCCCCTCAAGATATTCACGGAGGCGTTCCAGAACTTTCGGTTCAGCTACGCTGCGGCCATAATCTGGGTGCTCTATGGGGTCACCGCCCTTATCGTATTCCTGCAATATGTCAGCACACGCCGCTGGAGCGAGGCTGCATATGATTAGCAAGCAGGTAGGCTCGCGGCGTCGATTCGGCCTGAAGGTGCCGGTCTGGCACGTGGCCGCTATCCTTATCAGCGCCATCTTCCTGATCCCGCTGGCTTCCATGATAGTCGGCTCGCTCAGGATGCCCGGCCTCCCGCCGCCCCGGGTGGTTGAGTGGCTGCCCAGGCCCATCGCGTGGAGTAACTACGTGCAGGTGTTCCAGGTGGTGGACCTGGGCCGCTATATTATCAACACGCTGGTGGTGGAAGCAATGGCCGTGCCGGTCACGCTATTGATGTCCTCGTGGGCCGGGTTCGCGCTGTCGCAGCTTCGCAACCGGCTCTCGCAGACCATCATCGCGAGCACTTTCCTCATCCTCTTCGTGCCCGAAACGGCTCTCTGGGTGAGCCGCTTCATCCTCTACAAGTGGACGGGCATAATAGATACGCCATTCGCGCTGGTCGCGCCCTCCATATTCGGCACAACCCCTATCTACACGCTCATCTTTTACTGGACTTTCCGCCGAGTGCCCGACGAAACCTGGGAGGCCGCCCAACTCGACGGTGCCGGGGCTTTCCGCACCTGGTGGACCCTCGGCGTGCCTGCCGCTCGCGCCGCATACGCCGCCGTGGGCGTTCTTACTTTCTTTTATTATTGGCGCGAGTTCACCGAGCCGCTTCTCTATATACAAACCGTCCAGAAATATACCCTGGCTGTGGGCCTGGCTTACCTGGAGCAGTTGGACCCCACCAACTGGCCCATCCTGCTGGCGGGCTCGGTCATCGTTACGGCACCACTGATTGTGGTCTTCCTGCTGGCCCAGCCTTTCTTCATGGAACCCCTCGAACGGACCGGCGCACCTGTGAATATTCCTGTATCCGATCAGAGCACGTGACCTTCCCCTCTGCCACGCGTTTCTCGATCCTGCCCACGCATCGAGAATATTTTCTCGCAGCCTCACAGAATATTAAACACGCTATGACAGCGCTGAAGAATATTATCTTACTTAAAATTATTCAATTGTGACATTAAGATTATATCATAAAACGTCTCGGAATATTAGATTCTCTTAAACTTAACTTCACTTTGCTGCTATAATGCGCCTGTTGTGCGGCTTCTATTGCGTCGCCAATTTGCGTACCTGCTTATGACGACCCTGGCCTCTCAGCTCATTTTTGGCCGGATCTTCGATAACTCAGGCGTAGCATGCGGGCAGGATGTGTTCTCTCAAGTGGACACAGCAGAAATAGTCTCTTCAGGAGGAAGAACGTGACACACAAATGGCGCTGGTTTTCTATTATCTCCCTGCTTGCCTTGCTGGTCGTGGCAGTGCCGGCTATTCAGCCTGCCGCTGCTCAAGGGAGCTCGCAAACGTTTCCCCAAACCGGCAAGTCCGTCTCGGGCAAGTTCCTCGACTACTGGAACAGCCACGGCGGCCTGGCGCAGCAGGGCTATCCCATCTCCGACCAGATGCAGGACGTTTCGCTCACCGACGGCAAGACCTACACGATGCAATATTTCGAGCGCGCCGTGTTCGAGATGCACCCCGAGAACGCCGGCACCCATTCGATGTTGAGTTGTCGCTCGCTCGGCGTATTCCAGTACCATGCCGAAATATCCCCTCGGCGCGCCCGACCAGACGGCCAGCACCGATGCCAACGCGCAGAAGTTCTCTCAGACCGGCTTGACGCGTCGGCGGCAAGTTCCTCGACTACTGGAACAAGCAATGGCGGCCTGGCCCAGCAGGGTTACCCGATCTCCAACGAGTTCCAGGAGAAAAGCGACCTCGACGGCAAGACCTACACCGTGCAGTATTTCGAGCGCGCCGTCTTCGAAGCGCACCCCGAGAACCAGGCCCCCTATGACGTTCTCCTGAGCCAGCTTGGCACCTTTCAGTACAGGGCCCGCACCAGCCTGACGCTTCACCGACTCGACAGGCACCACTGTCACCCTCACCAAGCGTCCCGAGCGCATCGTCTGCCTGATCGCGCTCTGCGAGGACATCCTGCACGAGCTTGGCATCCAGCCTGTCGCCGTGAACGACAAGTTCTACCAGGACCCGCACTTCTGGGGACCGAGCGCGAGACCTCCCGGCTATCACGGGCGGCTTTGGCACCCCCAACCTGGAAGACGTCGCCAAGCAGAACCCCGACCTGGTGATCGGCTTCATCCCGCACGCGGGCTTGCGGACGCCCTCAAGCCCATCGCGCCGCTCTTCATCATGAACCCGGCGAAATACCAGGACACGTTCGACTATATCCGCACGATGGGCCATCTCACGGGCAAAGAGTACCAGGCGGACCAGACCATCCAGAAGTTCGTCAACAAGATGCTGGCCTACAAGGCTAAGGCTCCCAACAACAAGGTGCCCTTGATACTTTTCGGCAACACCGCCAACTTCAGCATCTTCACCTCGGGCTCGCTCTTCGGCAGCGTGCTCTCCGCAGTGACCAACTATCCATGGGCCGCCCCCGGTCCCAACGACAAAGGCTCTCCTGACCAGGAGCCGGGCTCCCTCGGCTATTCTCTGGAGCAGGTATTGCAGAAAGACCCCGACGTGCTCCTCGTCATAACGCAAGGCTCGACCGCAAACGGCACCCTTTCGAGTATACTGTCACAGAACCCGATCTGGGCCCAACTGAAAGCCGTGCAGGACAACCACTCCTATGACGTCAACTTCCAGTACTACGTTGCCGGTCGCGGCACCATAGCCCTGGGCCTTGCCCTCGACGACGCCATGACCAAGATTTACCCGGAGACTTTCCCGAACCCACTACCATAACGACGGAGAAATGAGAAGTGAGAAATGAGAATGAGATATGTGCTAATGCTTCCTGCAAGGTCAACTCGCTTCTGATTTCTCATTTCTCATTTCTCGTACCAAATGGCAACGATAGCACAGACCGTTCCGAAATCTGCATCCGCACCCACGTATAGAACAGTGAGAGCCAGCCGCGTGTTGGCTCTCACTGTGGTCATTCTGGTAATCCTGGCGGCCATTGTCCTGTTGGCTCTCACGCTGGGCAACCCCCAGCTAACTCTGAACGACCTTATCGGCATCTTCTTTAACAACCAGGGCGATAGGCTATCACGGATTGTCGTACTCCAGCTTCGACTGCCGCGGCTCGCGCTCGGATTGACGGCTGGGGCCATGCTCGCGCTGGCGGGCACGATGCTTCAGGACTTGTTACGCAACCCGCTCGCCGGGCCGGAGTTGCTGGGGGTGTCGGCGGGCGCTTCGGTTGTGATGGCGATTATCACCATATTCAGCATTCCCCTGGCCTTCCAGCTTTACCCGGTAGCAGCCCTCCTCGGCGGCGTGGCAAGCGGCACGATAGTCATCCTTAGCATGAGACGCCTGGGCAACTCCACTCGCCTTGTGCTGATGGGCGTAGCGATGGGCGCGCTGCTATATGCGGCCATTATCGCTATCGTCTCGCTCGGCCAGCAGAACCAGGTTGGCCTCTTCTATCTCTATGTGCTCGGCAGCATAGCCAATCGCACCTGGAACGACTTCAACATCATCTGGCCCTGGGCAGCGGTCTGCATCCCATTGGCCCTCCTTATGGCTCGCTCGCTCAATCTACTTCAGCTTGGCGACGAGATGGCCGAGGGCCTTGGCCTGAAGGTAAACCGCATGCGCTTCCTGATAGCCATACTGAGCGCAGGGCTGGTCGCCAGCGTGGTGGCGGTGTGTGGGCCCATCGGCTACATTGCCCTGGTCTGCCCTCATATCGTGCGACGTGCTCTGCGCACAACCGACGCCCGCGCCGTCCTGCCCCTTGCCGCTTTGATGGGTGCCACTCTGCTCACAGGGGCCGACCTGCTGGCGAAAAACCTCTTCTTTCCGATAGAATTGCCTGTGGGCATCTGGACTACAGTCATCGGAGGCCCATTGCTGATCCTGATGCTGCGCCGAGAGCTAGGCAGGAGGCGGACGGTTGAGGGCTAGGGGATTGGGAGACGATTGTCTAAGGGAGTGCAGGGGCGCTCCCCTGCCGGGGGCTTGGGGTGTCCCCAAAATCTCTCTATATCGTAATACGTTGGCTGAAGATGCACTTGAGGCTAGAACACGGCCGACGAGCAGCAAGCAGTAACTCTTGACAGCAATTACCGCCAAACCCAGAACTCTCAAGCGACCCGCGCAGCAGCCTGCGGAGGTGCAGCCATTCGCCGTGCGCCACTTCGGGCTGCTGTTCGTGCTGTCGCTGGTGCTTGTTTTCGTGCTGCTGGTGGCGCATATCAACGTGGGTACCGGCGGCACCACTCCCATCGACGTTATCAAGGTATTGACCGGCCAGCAAGTTGATAAGATCACCTACAACGTCATCTACGAGCTGCGCCTGCCCAGGGCGCTGGTGGCAATGGGCGCGGGTGCCATGCTGGCCCTCGCAGGGGCCCTTCTGCAATCTACCATGCGCAACCCCCTGGCCGACCCCGACCTTACCGGCGCGTCGGCGGGCGGTGTCTTTTTCGCGGTGCTCTATCTCTCGCGCGACAAGCTGGGCTGGGACTTCGCGCCGGGCGGCCTTGAGTTGCCGGTGCTGGCCCTGATCGGCAGCTTGATTACGGGAGGACTGGTCTATCTTATAAGCTGGAAGGGCGGAAGCAACCCTCTGCGCTTGATCCTGACGGGTCTGCTCTTCGCCAGCATATTGAAGGCGGGCACGTCGCTGATTCTGCTGGTAAACCAGAATGCCGCAGGCTCTATATTCCTCTGGATGATCGGCTCCCTTAACGGGCGCGCCTGGGAGCAATGGAATTTACTCTGGCCCTGGGCGCTCTTCGCAATACCCATCGGCCTGGCAACCGCCAGCACAGCCAATGTGCTGCACCTGGGCGACGACACGGCGCGGGGCCTGGGGATGAGAGTGGAGCGAGGCCGCATCTTCCTGCTGGGGGCCGCCATTCTGCTGACCGCCGGCGCGGTCGCAGCGATAGGCGCGCTCGGGTTCCTGGGCTTGATCGCTCCCCACATAGCGAGGCGGATCGTGGGCAACGATGCACGCCGCGCTTTCCCCATGTCGATGACAATTGGCGCAGGCTTGCTCTTGCTGGCCGACACCTTATCGCGCGGGTTTACACAGCCGCTCGAATTGCCTGTAGGCGTGACGATGTCCCTGCTGGGCGCGCCATTCCTGATCTACCTGTTGCGTAAAGGTGCCAGATGAACACGAAGAACGGACGGAGTTGTCAGTTGTCAGTTGTCAGTTGTCAGTAGACCGACGACCGACCATGGCGTGAAACGTGAGTAAGCAGTAAGCAGTAAGCAGTAAGCAGTATGTTCAATCCGCAATCCGCAATCCGCAATCCGCAATCCGACGCCCCCGTCATTGAGGCGGGCGCGCTCAACATCGGCTATGGCGATCGTATCGTGGTCGAGGGGCTTTCTCTTGAGATATTGAAGGGCGGCATCACCGCGCTGGTCGGGCCGAACGGCTCGGGCAAGTCGACCCTGCTCAAGACCCTGGCCCGCCTGCTCAAGCCGAGCGCGGGCGCGGTGCTGCTCAATGGCAAGGCAATCGTCAAGATGCCTACCTCGGAGGTAGCCCGCGAGATCGCCATCCTCCCGCAGGGCCCTGTTGCCCCGGCGGGTCTCACCGTGGGCGAGCTTGTCGAGCAGGGGCGCTACCCGCACGCGGGCGCGCTCAGGATGCTGCGCCACCAGGACTTCAGTGCCATCGCGGACGCCCTGGCCCTCACCGACATGACCTCGTTCGCCCATCGCTCGCTCGATAGCCTATCCGGCGGCGAGCGCCAGCGCGCCTGGATTGCCCTCGCCCTTGCCCAGGACACGCCTATTCTCTTGCTCGATGAGCCTACCACCTTCCTCGACATAGGCCACCAATTGGAAGTGCTCGAGCTGGTGAAGCGGCTCAATATCGAGCGGCGCATGACCATTATCCTGGTACTGCACGATCTCAACCAGGCTGCGCGCTACGCCGACCGCATGGTAGCCCTGGATTTAGGGAAAATCGTATCAGACGGCACGCCCGCCGACGTGCTCACCGCCACACTGCTGGCCAACGTGTTCGGCGTGCACGCCCACATCATCACCGACCCCGAACGAGGCACACCCATCTGCCTCCCCTACGCGGTGGTAGAGATCACGAGCGGAGCGTAAGAAGTAAGCAATAAGGAGTAAATTCATGAAATGGGTCACACGCAAAGGGGTAAGAATTCGACCGCACGGCCTGTGCGTGGTTTATCAAGCGGTTTTTGGACCCGGACGCTGAGTTCGGTTTCCTCACACCCGAAGAGATGCCCGCCGCCATCGAGGCAGGGGCGCAGCCTTACCACAACTATTCCTGGACAGGAAGAGCCGAAGACCTGCCCACCGACCGCCTCAATCTCCCTGGATTGATCGCCAAGTACGGCTACGACAAGAGCGATCCGGCCCTCCCTATCATGGCCGAACGCGGTGCGCCAGGCCGAAAGGACCGGCTTCGCGAAGGACGGCAGCGAAAACTACAGCCTGTGGGCCATCGCTAACGGTATTTCGGTGCTGGTCAACGGCAGTGACGCGGCTCTCACCGAGCGAATGATGCCCATCTACGATGCCCTCTACGCCTATTGCAAGCTTCGAGCAGAGGGCGGCACCGGCTGGACCACCGGCTGACATTTTCGCGTGTCCAGGCTTGATCTTGTCAGTTTGAGTTGTACATCCGGCAAGTCCGTGTACAGGTTGAATATGACCGTATGGGCAGATCCGAGTGGCAACGACTTCGAACTAATGCAGAGTGACGGCGACACGAGCAACGCACTGCGGTTGAAACCGCGTGCTACGTCCACAAAGCCTGCCTTCGCAGGCTATATGCCCACGAAAGTGCTCGATAGCGAGCAGAATGTTGGCCTGAGTAGTCCGCCATGCGGACTTCGTAGCACTAGCACGCGGTTTAAACCGCAGTGCGATGTCCGCCTACCGAATTAGTTGGCAAATCAGTACTATCACCTCAATCTCCAGACCGATACGAAATAAGCAGTAAGAAGTATGCTTTCCCCTTGACCATGACGTTACGTCAGGTTGTATGATAACAACGTGGCCGCAAATATAGAAACGAAAGAGGACACAAGTTGAGGCCTTCACCACTAGCCAAGACGGCAAAGAGGACCACACTGAAAGTAGGCGAGCTTGCAAGGCGCACGGGCGTTTCCGTCCGCACGCTGCACTACTACGACCAGATCGGTCTGCTTGAGCCGTCGCACCACACCCAGGTGGGCCACCGTCTTTACGCTTCAGGCGAGATAGCGCGCTTGCAGCAGATAAGGTCGCTCCAGCAGCTTGGCTTCACTCTGGAGGAGATTCGCGATCTCCTTGAAAGGCCCGATCTCTCCGCCGAAGAGGTGCTCGACATGCATATCGCCCGCCTCAAGGAGCAGATCGAGCTACAGAAGTGGATGTGCCGGAAGCTGGAGGCGATAGCGTACAGTTTGCGCTCGGCGGAAGAACCCTCCGCCGACGACTTAATAAAAGTAATAGAGGTGATGAACAAAGTGGAAAGTCATTATACCCCCGAACAGTTGGAATGGCTCAAGAAGAGGGCCGAAATCGGTGGGCGAAGCGCGCATCCGCGAGGTCGAGGCCGAATGGCCTGTGCTGATCGAGCAGGTGCGCGTGGAGATGGAGCGGGGCACCGACCCCGCCAACCCACACGTGCAGGAGCTTGCCGCGAAGTGGAAATCTCTCGTCAGAGAGTTCACCGGCGGCAACCCCGGCATCGAGCAGAGCCTGAAAAACGCCTACCAGCAGGATCCCTCCTCCGGCGGTCTCACCGACCCCAGGATGCTGGAATATATGGATTACATCCGGAAGGCATGGGCTGCCTCCGATAAAACGGAGTAACAGCTTGAGCCTGATAGGTCAGAATAGATGCGTTTACTTTCTATAGGAAAGGGGCAAAGAGGTCGTCCATGGACGACCTCTTTGCCCCTTTCCTATAGAAAGACCTTGTTTACAAAGGCCGAAGTTGCGACGAAACCGTGCTGTAGGCCACCGTGCAATCGCGTCCGTTGCGCTTGGCTTCGTACAGAGCCTGGTCGGCTGCTTCAATCAACAGTTGCACCGAATTGATTTGCTCGGACAACACAGCCACACCCGCACTAATGGTTATCGGCACCATCACCGGGTGCTCGGTATCGTCGACCAACTGGGCGAACTCGAAAGGTTGGGCTGAAATCGTGTGCCGAACGTACTCGGCGATCTCGACACCTGCCTCGACAGCGGAGGATGGCAATATAATGGCCAGCTCCTCGCCGCCATAGCGCGCCACCTTGTCGCCGAGACGCACAAGGCCCGGCAGCAGACGCCCAATCCAGCGTAATACGTCGTCTCCGACCTGGTGCCCGTATGTATCGTTTATCGACTTGAAGTGATCCAGGTCTAGCATGACGAGAGCGGCGCTCTCTCCGAACCGGTAGTAGCGCTCGACCGCTTCCTCTAGAATGCGCTGCATTTCTCTGCGGTTATAGAGGCCGGTCAGGCCGTCTCGCATCGCAAGCTCCCGCAACAACGCTTCTGCGCGCTTGCGGTCCGTAATGTCGCGAGCCACCACACACAAGACATCTCTGCCTCCATAAACGATATGGCTATCGCTCACTTCGACCGGCACAACGGTGCCGTTCTTGCGCAGGTAATACCGCTCGGTCGCAGGACGCAACGTGCCTGTCGTGTAAATCAGGTGGCCTGTTGTCTGGTCGCCTTTATACATAATATCTTCGAGGGTGATCTTCTTGAGCTCCTCCTCGCTATACCCGAGCAGAATTTGTGAGGCGGCATTCGCCTGAACGAAGTGGCGTGTTTCGTTATCTATAAGAAAAATAGCTTCCGCGGTTTGCTCGATCACCGCGCGATAGCGCTCTTCGCCTTCTTTGACCTCCTCATGGCTGCTCTGCAACGCCGCCAGCATGTTATTCATTGAGATTGCAAGGCGTGATAGCTCATCAGACCCGCTCACCGCCATGCGAGCGGACATGTCGCCGCTGGCCGCGATGCTGCCGGCTGCGTTTTCAAGGCGCGCCAGCCTGGAAAGAACGGTTTTCTTGAGGAGAAGAAGCATCACAAGTCCGAACACTATGCCGACCCCAAAGAGCGCGATCATGTAGTAATTAACCGTTTGCTGCCCGCGCATATAGACATCCCTGGACATTTCCGCCTTTAGGCCGAGCGCGGGCTTGCCGTACACGTCGTTCAGAAGAGCGTATCCAGCTATGGTGTCAGAACCGGTGACACGCACCTCGATCGGCGTGCCTTGCCCGGAGGTCTCGTTGAGAGCAGGTAGCACGTCCGCGAAATCGGGGGGCATTGGCACTCCACTCAGGGGCTGGAACGAGAGGCCCAGGAATGTGGTCTTCGCAAGATGCTGGATCTCATCCTTGTCGAGGAGGCGCCCAAAGATCAGAGTGCCCTTTATGGTGCCCATGCCTGCGCTCGGCAAGATAGGCTCCGACGCGATAAGCATGGGGGCTTCCGGTAGGGCGAGCAGGCCGGTGATGCTGCTTTCGGAGCTGGGGAGGTTTAATAGCGGACTCCCCTGGTAGATATCCTTCAGCAGACTGGGAGGGGAGGCAATCGCCACTTCCTTCTGGTAATCGAGACTTTTTCGAAGACAACCTTACCATGCTCATCAACATAGAGCATCAGATCAGCCTGTTGCTGATCATCGGGCTGTCGTTGGCTAGGTTGGCGTCGTAATAGGATTGGTTTTTGTCCTGTATGTACTGGTAGGTGTCGTCCCACAGAGACCAATCGCGAGTGGTGCCTTCCAACGAGGCAAGGTTATCGTCCAGCGCGCTCTGCACGCGCTGCACATTCTGGCGGGTAACCAGGATTTCCTGGTCGGAAAAGCTGCCCATCACAATGACCTGGGATGCCGCGTACAGTACGCCGATCAGCCCGAAGAAAGTCAGGCCGATTATGAGCAAAGCCTTGCTTTGGAGTGTCATACCACGAAACCCTTATCCCTGGACACCGGGTTACACGCTCAAATAGAGGAGCATTAGCAAACGGCCCACCGGATATGCGCGAACGCCAAAAGAGTGCGGCATCCGGCGATTTAAGCATAAAGTTAAAGCGTGATATAGGGTATGGGAGAAAGGTCGCCGACGCAAAGGCTAATCGTACTACCGGACGTACGAGAGTATATCTGTGGCACGCTCTCTGCTTGCGATTACTATTATGGGCGCGTATATTCTTATTGCTCAAAGGCCGTCTACTACCACTGCAATGGATCCATGGGGATAATTTCAAGTTATGGAAGTATTAACTAACCAGATAATCACCGAGAGATACCTCGTCGAGGGGAAACCACAGCGGATAGGTATCTCCGAGCTTTGGGAGGCTGTTGACCAGCAGCTTGAGCGCCCGGTGACTATCCAGATATTGGCTGAGAGCGAGTCGGCAAATCCGCAGGTATGCGAGGTTTTCCTCAAACACCAGCGAGCCGCTTCATCGATCCAGGACAAAGTGCTTTTCGCGGTATACGATGCCGACGTACGGCAGGAGCGCGCCTACTCGGTGATGCAGAGGCTCGACGGTATGCCGGCGAGTGACGTTTTTCGCCCTGGCTACCCACCCGATCTGCCCCTTGCTCTGGCGGTCACCCGGCAAACAGCGGAGGGATTGCAGAGATGCCGGCAAGGAGGGCTTGCCGATTGGGTATTCTCGCCCGAAGCGATATTTATCGACCCCGAAGGCGACGCACACCTCGCCATCATCGAGGGATTGGTCGCGCCCGGTGGAGCAGGCGACCTAGCCGGCCTTGGCAGCCTCCTTCGGCTGATGCTGGCTGGGCGTCCGGATGCGAGCAACGCCCAATTATACGCAGCCCAGGTGCCGGGTGCGGTCATAGCCTTGCTTGATCGTCTCCACCCTGGGCAAAGCAACAGCCTGGCCTCGCCCGGTGACGTTGCCGCTGCGATAGCCGCTATCGAGATGGCTTCAACTCAGCAGACAGAGGCTTACCAGGCAGGTTCGATGATTCCGGAGGGAGGAGACGCCTCGGGCGCAGACGCGGCGATAGGCCATACTCAGGACCTCTCCCAGGCGCCAACCCTGGTTGCACCCGTATTGCCCGCACCCGTATTGCCCGTGCCCGACTTGGCCATGAACAAAATAGCAGAGCAAAGGGTAAGCGATCAGCCGGCAGGAACGCCCGAGCGCAGCACCATGCCACTGGGGCCACTCGGCGCGTACTCCCCTCCGGTGGGCAGCGTGCAGCACACGGCCCAGCGGCGCAGGCCGGTCCCATGGCTTCTGCCAGTGTCGCTTCTCGTTATCCTGCTCATCCTGGGGTTCGTCTTGCTGCGGCTGCTTAGCCCTGCAACCAGAGTGGAAGGGCAATCCGCCGTCAGCCCAACGAGCACGCCTGTGACTGCCCGCAGCGTGGTGACCAACGTTACGGTGCCTGATCTGCGAGGGAAGAACTTCGACCAGGCCGCGAGCATGGCGAGGACCATGGGGTTGAGCCTGGCACCAGGTCCCTCTGATTACAACGCCGCTTACTCTGCAGGCGATATCATGGCGCAGCAGCCCGCGCCCGGAGAGCAAGTAGTGGCAGGAAGCCCTGTCACGGTCAGTCTCAGCCTGGGCCAGGTCCCCGCCGCGACCGTCGCCCCTAAGCCGCCCCCACCTGCTGTGCATGCTGCCCCTGCTGCCCCTGCGGCCCCTGCTCCCCGACCAGGTGACGGTAACGGACAGGGCGATAATAAAGGCAAGCCCAAAAAAGGGCACAAATAGAGGGCATCAAGGTAACGACTTAGGCTTGGCGTGCGAAAATGTCTCTGTAGGGGCGCCCCTACAGAGACATTTTCGCCGCAACTTTGAACATTTACGTATCAAGCGTAAACGATTGCTGCTGGACCGGCGGCAAGGTTGGCAAGCTGCGCAGCCAGCCGCTGCCTCTCAGGTACGCTCCTATGAAGTGGCGCGAGATAGGCGGCCATGACGCAACCCGCAATATCGGCACGCGCATCCGTTCGGGCATGGCGGCTATTGCTCCTTGCAAACGGAGCATTATTTCATGAAAATAGGCCTTGCGCCCTACGAGCGCGGCATATCGAGTGCGCGCGTCGACCGGCGAAATCCGGCCATCAAGAGCCTCCGCGATGCCCTGCCCGCACGCCACCGAATAATAAATGGCCGAGCGTATCCCCTCCGCAAATAGCGGCATACACTGCCCACAGGCGTCGCCCACTATGAAGAGATCGCCCGCTAAAGGCTGCCGGAGCGCAACCGGCATTGGGCCGCCGTGAGTAGTACCGCGCTCCAGGCCGAAGCGCGCAAGGAAGGCATCAAGCACCGGCCCGAGCGGCACGTCTTTATCGAAGCTGCATACCCCGATGCGGACGCTCTCCCCGCACGGGAAGACCCAACCGTAGCCGCTGCGCACGATCTTTTTCTCGTAGAAGAAGTGAAGGCCGGGGTGCAGAGGGGCACGCACAGGCAGCTCAGTCTCGACGCCATAGCCGAGCATCGGTATCTCACGCGATGGAGACTGCCGCACCAGCGACCGCCAACCTGACGCATCCACCACAAAGGGCGCTCTAACTTCTCCTCTTGTAGTCTGGACCACTCCATTTTCGTAACCTGTGGCCTTCGCCAGCCACACTTCGGCGTCAGTCTGGGCCAGCATAGCCTGGCAGAAGGCATAGTAATCGAACGTCACATACGGCTCGTGCAACTTGAAAGTAACCATCTTCCCACCCGTATGCAGGTTCAGGGTGTCGTGTCTTTCCTGAACAGCGCTCTCTACACCCAGCATCGCCACAAGCGAGAGAGGCATGGCGCAGGTAGAAGTCTGGTGCGTGCCCACCGGCCGCTGGTCGACCAGCAGCACGCGACGACCCCTCAGTTGTCTCGCTACAGCCAGCCCGGCGAAGCTCGCTCCAACAATCACCACGTCGTGTTCCGTGCTGCCGGCGTCACTCACAGCCGGGATATCATTCAATGCCATAAACCATTCCACCCTCAGTACGTTTTCACAATATTGTACCAGGAGTTGCTTCGTAACAACATATCAGTATCTACTGAGAATGCTCTGTGAGGCGGAGCACTTTCAGCAGAGTAACCAGGAGTGGGGCAAATCACCCACAGATGAAAAGGGGGCGGAAATTGGGGGCAACCCGCACGCCCCGGCAGGGAGACCCTTGCACCCCTTTTCATATCCAATAGATCAGGATAATCAAGCCCCAACCGGTGAGGCACAAAACTTGCCTACAAAGGGAGCAGGCGTACAGGCATGTGGTGCGTCCAAACCTCCCATTCATTGCCTCATGGGGCGCTATGAACGACCTGAAGGACAAAGTCAGAACAGCCCTCAACGAAGCGCGCATCCTTGTACTTGGCATAGAGGTGCTGGTCGGCTTTGATTTTGAGGCTGTCTTCCAGAAGAACTTCGTAAATCTACCCGCCGTTTCCCAGGACCTGAAAATAATTTCGTTATTGCTGCTGCTGGTCGCACTGGGCCTTACGATGGCGCCGGCGGCCTTTCACCAGATCGTGGAGCATGGTGCGGAGAACCCCAGGTGCCTGAGCTTTGTCACCGCCGTCATGGGTATGGCCCTTCTGCCTTTCGCGATCGGCCTGGGTGCGGAAATATATATCGCTGTACAACAAGTAGCCGGGATTTTGCCCGGTATAGTAGCGGGTGCCGTCACGATATGCCTCGCGGTCGCTCTCTGGTATGGCATCGAGTGGCTGCAACGTCTGCCGCCCCAGGAAGATGAATTGAAAGACCGGCAAAACAGCGGCGCGCAAGCAAGCAAAGGACAGGGACCGTCTATGCAATCGAACAACCAACCGACGCCCTTGAAAGATAAGATAGAGTTCGTGCTCACCGAGACGCGCGTGGTGCTGCCCGGTGCGCAAGCTTTGCTCGGCTTTCAGGTGGTAATCATGCTGACGGACGCCTTCGATAAGCTGGACCCTTTCCTGAAGTATCTACACCTTGCAAGCCTCTTCGCTGTAGCTATCACTATGACCATGCTTATGGCCCCAGCGGCTTACCACCGGCTGGCGGATCGAGGCCACAATACTGAGCGCCTTCATAGCTTTGCGAGCGCCATGGTGCTTGGCTCCATGTTCTTTCTCGGGCTAGGCATCGTGGGCGATCTCTATATTGTGGTGAATCAAGTTACCAACTCAGGCATGATTGCCCTGGTATGCTGCGGCTTGATGCTACTTTTCTTCTACGGCCTCTGGTTCGGCTATTCTTTGCTAAAGCGCGACGCCCCAAACGAACAGACAAAAGACGAAGAACACCCCCAGAAATTGGAAGTCGGAAGTTAGGCCCCTGGTAGCCACGCCATAGTGCAGGATCAGGACACCTGGTAGGGAAAGAGGGGTGCTCGTCCTTCGTCCTACGCTGCCGAGGGTTTGGGTGCCCAAGTCTCTCCATACTCTAAGTTGGAAGGGGGTGCAGGGGCGCTCCCCTGCCGGGGGTTTGGGGTGTCCCCCATAATCCTCTCTTCCCCATAAAGAGGGGGTGCAGGGATCTCCCTGCCGGGGGTTTGGGGTGTCCCCCAAATCTCTCCACTCCCTAAGTTGGGAAGGGGGTGCAGGGGTACTCCCCTGCCGGGGGTCTGGGGGTGTCCCCCATAAGTCTCCATACCCTACCAGGTGGGCCGAACGTGCTACAGATTGTGTTCACGATGGCACGAATTGTGATGGTATACAAACCCTAGAAGCTGCAGCAGTGTATTTGTTTTGAGTTTGCCAGAGGCTCTTTACGGTGCGCAGTGCCACGGTGCGTGTAACGCCTCCAAACATATCTGACGGGACGGGACCTGCTAGTATAGCCGACGGGGACGCCGACAATGACCTTTGATCAGTTTAGCCAGTATTTGACCTGGGCTATCTACATCATAATATTCTGCATTGTGGGGGCCAAAGCAGCGCGGCGTCCCATAAAAGCGAACGTTGATATCGCGCTGCTCTTCGCTGTACCTGCACTGTCGATCGGTATAAGCGTGGCAAACTCGCTCCAGATCATACAACCCAATCCCACGACGACTGCTATCACGAGTGCTATCTCGATCTCTCTACTGATAACCCTCAGCTATATGCTCTTCAAACTCGTGGACGATTTCACGACAGTGCCAAGATGGCTGGTGCGCTCCACCCCGGTTGTCCTGGCGATATTTGTGGTCGCTAACTTCCTGATCGCCCCACCACGCCCCCAATGGTTCACCACGCTGGAGCTGCTCTACGGGATCATTCTATTCATCTACACGTCAATCAAATTTATTCGCGAGTTGAGCCGTTCGAGTGGGGTCACTATGCGCCGCATGATGGCAGTGGCGTTTGGATCTATTACGCTTTGCGCGCTCTTTCTACTGGTCGTAGTGCTCATCTTTTTTCCAGGCACAATACGTAGCCTGACATGGCTCGTCGATTTAACGGAGCTTGGCTCTGGTATCATGTATTACCTGGGATTCGCTACGCCAGGCATAATAAGGCGAGCGTGGCAGGAGCCTGAGCTGAGGGCCTTCCTGGGCCGCGCAGCCAGCCTGCCGAGGCTGCCCAACACAGATGCGATTGTTCGCGAGCTGGAGCGCGGGGCAGCCTCGGCAGTGGGCGCTCCCGGCGCCAGTATCGGCTTATGGGACGATAGCATAAAGCGGCTACGGTTCAAGATGGACGACGGCTATTTTGACTCGGATCCAAACAAATCTCTGAACGGGCGAGTCTTTGTGTCCCAGAAGCCGCTCTTCTCAGACAACACAGCGCGTGACAATCCTGCCAACGCCGAAGTTTCACGCTCGCACGAGGCACTTGCGCTACTTGCCGCACCAATAACCGCGGGCGAAAAGCGACTTGGCGTGCTCGCCGTCTATTCTACCCGTGCACCGATCTTCGCTGAAGAGGACCTGGAGCTGGTGCGCCTCCTTGCCGACCAGGCCGCCGTTATCCTGGAGAGCCGGGCACTCATAGACGAGGCAGCGCGCGTGCAGGCGAGGGAGGAAGTAACCCGCCTGAAAGAAGATTTTCTATCCGCCGCAGCGCACGACCTGAAGACCCCTCTTACAATCCTGGTAATGCAAACTGAGATGCTCGAGCGTCGCGCTCAACGCTCTCCCGAAGCTCCGGTTGACCTCACGGCCTTGCAAAAGTTGAAGAAGGAAGCTTATCGCCTCAAAGATCTTGTCCTCGAGCTACTGGATGCCGCTCGCGCCGAGCAAGGCAAGCTGATAGGCGAGTTCCAGAATATGGACCTGGCCGCCTCCGCGAGCGAGGTGTGCGCGCGCCGCAGCACCCACCGCCACCCATGTACCGTGCACGCCGACGGAGAGGTGCTGGGCGTATACGATCCCAATCGAATAATCCAGCTTATAGAAAACCTTGTAGAAAATGCGATAAAATATAGCCCGGACGGTGGCCCGGTGACTATAAGAATATGGCAAGAGACGAGTGACCAGGGCCTGGAGATCGGAAATCAGACTCCGGCAATCCGCAACGCCCAGGGAGCACCCGAATCCGCAATCCACAATTGGAATCACCTTACTGTGACCGATACCGGTATAGGAATCCCGAAGGAGGACCTGCCTAATGTGTTCGAACGTTTCCACAGAGGCTCCAATGTTGACGACCGCCACTTCGCAGGTATGGGGCTGGGACTCTTCATATGCCATGGAATTGTTGAGCAACACGGCGGGCGTATATGGGTGGAAAGTCCGGCCGCAACTGTACCCCCGGTTACGGACAGGCACAACGGGCACAACGACGGCTACCTGCCCGGCATGGTCGACAGCAGCGATATCCCTTATAGTGGGGACAATCAATTCAACGACGATGGACACATCAACTATGACCTTAGCCAACGACACCCTGGGACCACCTTCCACGTGGCGCTTCCCGCCTTACCGGCCATTGAATCGCCCGAACCTGCAAAGATCGGCGCTGCTCAAGGGCAGCCATGAGGAGGAACGCCGTCTGAGCGCAAGGGCCTATTCTGGTCGTCGAGGACGACCCGGATATACTCTCTTCGGTAGCAGATATCCTTGATTTCGAGGGATATACAGTCGAGACAGCCACGGATGGATCTATTGCCCTCTCTATTCTTGAGAACGTTCAGCCCACGCTCATTCTGCTTGATATGCGAATGCCTGTGCTCAATGGCTGGGAATTCGCCCGCATATTGAAGGAGCGTGGCATAAGGGTGCCGATCCTGGTCATGACAGCCGCCCAGGATGCGCGCCGCTGGGCAGAAGAGATAGGCGCTGATGGATATATACCCAAGCCTTTTCACGTCATGGACCTGCTCGACGCCGTCGCAAAATTCCACAGCAATTGACCAGTGACCGAGTTCTGAGTTATTACTTTCAACTCAGAACTCAGAACTCAGAACTCATGACCCACACCCCCGAGGAACACCAGAGCACAAGCGCGCACCTGGAAGAAGAAAGGCAGAGGGTAGCGCGTGTAAGCAAGATACGCCAGTTTGTATTCGGCTCGCTGGATGGGCTGTTGGTGCCTCTGGGCGTGGTAAGCGGGGTGGCGGGCGGCACCGGTAACATTAACGCTGTGATAGTGGCGGGCCTCGCCGAATCGTTCGCCGGGGCGCTTTCTATGGGCTTCGGAGAGTTCCTCTCAGGTCGAGCAGAGGCCCAGGTGCAACTGGCCGAAGTGACCAAAGAGAAAGAGGAGATGAGCACCAACTCGGCCTACGAGTTTCAAGAGATGGTCGTCATCCTCGAAGACGAAGGGGTGCGCCCCGAAGACGCCCTGGTGATCGCGCAACGACTGGCGCGCAATCCGGCCTCCTATGTGAAAACAATGGTGGAGAAAGAGCTGGGCTTCACGGTCGAGCCGGATACGGTACGCATAGCCGACGGGCTAACGATGGGCTTTTCGTACATCGTGGCCTCGATCGTACCCCTCATCTCGTATTTCTTCTTCCCCCTCCAGATAGCCTTTGTTCTCTCGCTGGCGCTGACGTTTCTTTTCCTGCTGGTGATCGGTGTCGTGCGCGGGAAGCTTGCCAGGCTCAACCTGCTGCGTAAGCGCCCTCGAAGTGGTGGCCGTGGGCACCATCTCCGGCCTCGGAGGCTACTTCCTCGGCACCTGGCTCCCCCATTTCCTGGGCTATTGACGCAGTGCGTTGTCAGTTGTCAGTTGTCGGTAGACCGGTGAGCAGTGGACGTCCGGCGACGGAAGTAAGCAGTAAGTAGTGGTCGTCCGTCTATGCACGACCTAGCGCAGGAAAAAGCCCTCGCCCACGGGGTCGTCGGGGTCGATCACCCATTGGGCGAATCCTACTATATGGGCATGGCCCGCCACTTCGGGTATAACGGCGGGGAAATCGCCCACGGTGGTCTCTTCAAGGACCCGCCCGGTGAAGCGGGTGCCGATGATGCTCTCATTGACCAGAGTTTCTCCAGGCTGCAGACGGCCCCGGGCGTAAAGCTGGGCCACCCTGCCCGCGGTGCCTGTGCCGGTGGGCGATCGATCCACCTCCCGGTCGGCGAACACGCAAACGTTGGCCTGGTGTGCGTCGGGCGAGACCGGTGGGCCATCGATTATCGTGCCGTAAATACCGCGTAGCTCCGGTTCGAGCGGGTGCACCACTTCCAGCACAGACTCGACGGCGTGCTTCACCTCGTCCCCAAGCTGTATCAGGGGGCGGTAGTTTTCGGGTCGCACCGCCAGTCCGGCCTGCGCGCCATCTATGTACGCGTAGAATGCGCCGCCGAAAGCTATATCGACTGTGAGCGAGCCGAAATTCGGCGTCTCTATCGCGAGGTCACGCTTGAAGAGGAATGACGCCACGTTGCGGAACCGTACCCTTCCGGCACGCTGCCCATCCCACTCCACCCACGCTTCCACAAAGCCTGCGGGCGTATCCAGCCCCACGCGAGTCTCCGGCTGCACAGGCGTAATCCAACCGTGCGCGACAGCCACCGTCGCGAGCGCGATCACTCCGTGCCCGCACATGGTTGAATAACCCTCGTTGTGCATGAAGATCACGCCCAGGTCGGCCTTCTCGGTAACCGGCGGCGTGACGTAGCACCCATACATGTCCGCGTGTCCACGCGGCTCGTGCATAAGAGCGCGCCGAATGTCGTCGTGGTTCTCGCGCACCCACCGCCGCTTCTCAAGGATGCTCGCACCCGGGATCACCGGCACGCCCGACGTAACGATGCGAAGCGGCTCGCCCGCGGTGTGCGCCTCAATAGTTGTGATATGGCGTGTGAAGCTCATGCTTGCGCCCGCTCCGGGCCGGCCCGGCAGTGCGATAGTGCTTACTGCTTACTGCTTACTGCTTACTGCTTACCGGGCACTGGGTACTTGGTACTTCGTACCGGGCATTTCGTATTTCGTACTTCGTACCGGGTACTTGATAACCGCTGGAGCCGGGACCTACTTCAATTGGATAAGCCGTGGAATCCTGTGCATTGGCCGTTTGCCAGCCGTACCAGCCGCCGAGGAGAACCTTGAGATTATCATAATTAAAGCCGTACTCGTCGTGTAGTTTCAGCGCCACACGGGCGCTCTCCTGTTCTGCCGGTCATTGGCAGTAGGCGACGATGAGCCTGTCTTTGGGTAGCTCGCCCACGCGAGTGTCCACGTCAGCCTCAGGGAACGAGATGGCTCCCTTGATATGGCCCGCGTCGTACAGGTCTTTAGAGCGCACATCCAGGATCAGAGGGCGCTTTGCCGGGTCATCGTACAGCGCCTTGAAATCAGGCAGCGAAATGCGGGGCACAGTGTCGGTGTCGGAGATCGCGGTAGGCACAGGTGTAGGCTGCAATAGCTTATCTGCGGGCGGAGCCTTGATACCAAGGTCCTCGTTGAAGCGGCTCCATTTGAGGGTAGCTGTGTATACCTGGCTGCCCTGAGAGCTATCTATTTTGATCTGGTATACGTATGGCGTGGCGTCTGTCGAAATCCAGAAATCCAGCTTGCCGGAGATTATGCTCCCTGGGCTGCCCTGCATGAGGGACGATGCGAGAGGGCTGGCATCGAGAGCCATGTGCCTGGTAAAGACGCCGCCGATCTTCTCTGTGCGCGGGATGCCATTCGTAAGAATGCGCTTGTCAAGATTTAACTGGCCGGGCGTGAAGCTTTGCCACATCCCTGTGAAGCTGCCAAAGCTTGAAGTAAACATCGAGCCAAGGTCGCTTTGTGTGTAGGTTTTGCCGTTGTCCAGGCTAATATACGTGTCGCTTCCGATTGTTATAGTACTGACATTCTGGCCGCCCGATACGATGTCCATCCTGGTGTTATTGTTGGCGACATCCATTAACGCTGTCAGCGTGACATCCTGACCGTCCGACACAAGGTCGACATCCATCTGGTAGCTTTTCGCAGCCTGCATATCGAGACCTGCCTTCTGGAGCAGGTCGGAGTTGCTCATTTGGATATCTTTAGGCGTCGCAATAGCTACCGGCTCGTCAAGCGCGGTCCAGTCGAGCGTCACGCCGGCAGCTTTGTTGCCGCCTTCGAGCTTCAACCTGCGAACTGTAGGCGAGGCCCCCAGGGTCAGCCACATCTCAACGACATCAGGAGACGTAGTCTGCACCGATTTGCTGATCGGTACGAGCGACGAAATATCCGAGTAGCGGGCGATTATGTGCTTGGTGACAACCCCGTCAATGCTTTCAAGAGCAGGATTGCCGTCTTTGAGGGCGTTGAGGGCGCTATCCGTTTCTTCGGAACCGAGATTACCCAACTGCCCCGTAAAGCCGGCCAGCATGGGCACCGAAGCGTCGCCGGCAGAGCCGCCATCGCCACTTTTATAGTAAGATTGTCCGCCATCGTCGCTGATGAAAGTGTCTTTGCCCACCTGGACGTAACGCTCGCCCCGGCCCCCACCTGTGAGCGTGACATCGAAGCGGCCATTTGCCGCGTCCACATCACCCGATATATCGCTTGCCTGCCCTCGGGCATCGGAATCGACAACGCTCAGGTGGTAGCTCTGGGCCGTCTTCGTATTCGCAACCGCCTCTTTGAACAACACGGCGTTGCTCTTGTCCGCGTCCAGCGCCGTATAATTGCAGGCTGAAAGCAGCACTATGCAGAAGAGTGTGCTTATCGCAATACCAACGAGCTTGACTTTGCCCCAGTGGGCCATTCTCATATCCTTACCAACAGAATCGTCCATCAATACGATACCATATAGTTCAGGATAGATGAAATAGCTAGGAGAGGTTAATCGGTGGATGCCACAAGTACCAGCCTTCCTTGAGATTGGCTGAAGACATTGCGCCCGGAGGTCGAGCAGAGGTAGCACATCTGTGTCCCATCGTAGCCACTCCAACAGCCGGAAAGGCCGGCACGACGCGTACCTGCCTTTTTGTCAGCATTCTACGAGTTGGTAGGTGCTGTCGGCGCTGTAGGACGGAGAGTTCGTCGTATGAGCCAACGCCGCAAGGCAACAAGCGACCAGATACCCTCTATAACGCCAAAAGGCCAGGTGCCGGCGAGCCAGCCGTATAGAGAGGAAGCGGCGCAAGCCAGTGCGAAGACAAGGGTCCACCCCGTTGAGCGAAACTCAAGCGTATACGAGATGAGCATCACGGTGACAGCACACGCGCCGAATATTGTCAGTTCATCCACGGCAAATTCGCCTTCAGGATCGGCTAAAGCTAGATCCATCATCTTGCCTACTTCCCATGCCACTGGTTGTTGTGTGGGCGTTGCATTACTTGTACACTCCAGCGTGCTAGAGGTGCCATGCTGCTATCAGAAGCATAAAGCTTCTCGCTGCCTGGCAGTAACTGCTCAGCGCTATCCCTTCTTCAGAAGGCCTGGTTCGCTGGTCGGAGGCTCGCTGGGCTGCTGGAGTGCGGGAGGTAGGAAGAGGCCTTTGTAGAGAAGGGCCGCCAGCACACCCCCAACGATAGGGCCGATCCAGTAGATGAGGAAATTGCCGTCAAAGGGGCCGTTGACCAACTCCGCGCTGATAGCGTGGGCAGGGTTCATCTGGGCCCCTGTGAAGGGCCGCCCACCAGGATATCTATGAAGACAGTAAGGCCGATGGCGAACCCCCCTACTTTGGCGGCCCGGTTGTCAACTGCTGTACCGAAGACGACCAGCACCAGGAAGAAGGTGAGGATGGCCTCGAAGATGACAGCTTGCCACCACTCAACGCCCGCCGCCGGTAAGGGCGTGCCAAGGTTGGCCGGATAAGATGCGGCGGGCACAACCAGCTTGAGGGCCAGTAGAGAGAGCAGGCCTCCCACGATTTGTGCCACGATGTACAGCAGACCCAGCACGATACTGATATTGCGTGTGACTATCATAGAAATCGTGACAGCGGGGTTGAAATGGCCGCCTGACACATGACCCAGAGCTGTGACTGCGAGGGCAAGCGCAAGACCATGGGCGATACCGGCAATCAGCAAGCCGATCTCAGGCGTAGATTTCGCGGTGACCAGGATACTGCCGAAGCCGATGAAGAAGAAAAAGAAGGTGCCCACAAGCTCCGCGACTACTTTCCACCAGTCGTTCTGTGTCATGCCGTTTCCCATCTGTTTCTCCTTGCTTGATTATGGGTGCCCGGATCCGGCCCGGCGATAGATATACCTTACAGTCGGAATTCTATGGACTGGAAGAGGCACCCAAAAGGAACAGGGCACATCGAAAGAGTGATTTGCCGGACGTGGTATAGCCTCTCGCCCGGTGCAGAGTATAGCAAAAGTGACAGCCGTGTGCAAATGAGATTGGTCTCGTAAGTGCTCAGAGTAATGGTGGAGAAAATGACGTAGGGGCACGGCGCTGACGTGCCCTCGTGGGACTGGCACAATCTATTGCCCACGAGGGCACGTCAGCGCCGTGCCCCTACACCCCAATTCTGAACGCTTACTTAGTCTCACTGCCGCCCATCAGCAGCCAGCCACCGGAACACGACAGAAGTCTGATCGCCAACAACCGGCTATGGGGCGTATAGTAGATTTCTAGACGCCACACTTGATAACACGCGAAGGAAAGGATGGGCGTCTAACCGAACAACGGCAGCATGCTCAGCTTCGAGAGCCGGTCTTCCAGCATGGCTTGCGTCGTGCTCTCATCGAAACGGCCGGCGGCATCCAGCACTTTAGGCAGAAGCTCAATATCACTTGCCGTGATCGGGAAGGTGCCCGGCTGGGCCAGCGCCCACCATATGGCCGCATCGATATCGTCTTGCTTCTCGAGCGGCTTATACCATGTTGCGTGGGTGTGCTCCTGTCCCAGCCAGGGCGTGTAGGCGATAGTCTTCATGGTCTGCACGGCTATATTCCGCTCCCGGCATGTGGCGGCCAGGGCGTTGAAGCTCTCGGCATAATCTTTGTTCTGCATCATGATGTAATTGTAAGGGGCAAGGACCGAGTTGAAGTCGAACCGCTCCAGGCTGCGCCGGTGCATGGCCGCGATCTGCGAGCCGTGGCCTGTGACCCCGATACCGCCGATCAAACCCTGCTCTCTGGCTTCAATGGCAGCCTCGATCGCCCCACCGGGGCCGAGCGCTATATCCTGTTCTACGGGATCGGCCAGGTTATGCAACTGCCACAGGTCGATATAGTCGATTCCCATACGGTCGAGCGAGCGTTGCAACTCCTCTTTAGCGCCGGCTGCTTTTCTCTGGCCCGTCTTGGTAGCGACGAAGAAGTGTTTGCGGTAGTGCTTGAGCCAGGGCGCAATACGAAGCTCGGCGTCTCCATCGGAGGGCGCCACATCTATATGGTTTACTTCATACTTGAGCAATAGCTCCAGCGTCCGGTCGGCGTCATCCTGCGACACCGACTCAAGCGCCGCTGCACCGAATATGGTGCGCGTGCTCAGGTGACCGAGCCGGCCAAAGGGCAGCGTTGGTATTGGCATAGCTCTTTGTCTCCTGACGAGAAATGAGAAATGAGAAATGAGTTGGTCTGGATAACTCATTTCTCATTTCTCATTTCTTCACTAGATATGCTGCCCGATTTTGCGCTCGGTGCCTTTGAGCAATCGCTGAATATTGTCGTAGTGCACGGCGACCACGAGGAGCCCGCAGGCGATACCCCAGGGTAGAAACCAGAGCGGTATCTGCTGGAGCGCGACGAATAATAGCAGCACGAGACTGCCGAAGCCCACACCGATGATTGAGCCAAGAGACACGTAGTGCGACACCGCTATGACCCCGACCCCCACAAGCAATCCCGCCAGGGCCGCCAGTGGATGGACAAAGAGCATGGCCCCGAACACTGTAGCGACTCCACGCCCCCCACCCCATTTGCCGGTAAAGAGGCGGATCCATATCGACCAGATGTGGCCCACTACCGCCACCACCGCGGCGCTGCCCATCGCGACGCCAAGCCATGAGTCATCCGGCCATGGAATGAGGCGCGCTATGATGACGGGTATGGCCCCCTTCGCCAGGTCGAGGATGAACACCATAACAGCGGCCCGCCGCCCGACCACCCGCAGCATATTGGTGGCTCCGGTTTTTCCGCTGCCATGGTCCCGCAGGTCGCGCCCTCGGCTCAGCCCGATCACCAGACCGTTGGGTACGGAGCCTAGCAGGTATGCCCCTGCTACAAGTAAAATCAGCTCCAGCCACTGCATTTTACTTACCTCCACTCGTATGAGCTCTTCTAAATAGTGATTAGTGCCGCGTGAGGGCTGCTGTGGACGATGCGCGGTCGGACCGGTATGACGTTAGCCTATACAGCAGAAGCAATGCCATTGTATTGTACGATAGGTTGCAAATTGCTGCTCAACCGTAAGCGTCCGGGGTTTCCCACTTCAGAGCGCGCTGCACCGCTTTCTTCCAGCCGCTATACAGCTTCTCGCGGGTAGCCTCGTCCATGCTGGGCGTGAACTTGCGGTCGAGCGCCCAGTTCTGGCTTGACCTCGCCGGTATCCTTCCAGTAGCCGACCGCCAGGCCGGCCAGATAGGCGGCGCCGAGCGCGGTGGTCTCGGCGACCACCGGGCGCTCCACCGGCACGCCCAGGATGTCGGCCTGGAACTGCATCAGGAAGTTGTTGGCGACCATGCCGCCATCCACCCGCAGCTCTTTCAGGGCCACGCCGCTGTCCGCCACCATGGCCTCGAGCAAGTCGCGGCTCTGGTAGGCGACCGACTCGAGCGTGGCGCGGACGATCTCGGCCCGGCCGCTGCCGCGGGTCAGGCCCAGGATGGCGCCCCGGGCGTACTGGTCCCAGTAGGGCGCGCCCAGGCCGACGAAAGCCGGCACGACGTAGACGCCGCCCGAGCTTTGCCACCGAGGTGGCCAGAGCTTCGGTCTCGGCGGCGCTGTCGATGATGCTGCAGGCTGTCGCGCAGGTACTGCACCGCCGCGCCCGCGATGAAGACCGAGCCTTCCAGGCAGTAGGTGACTTTGCCGTTCAGGCCCCAGCCGATGGTGGTCAGCAGGTTGTTCTTGCTCGGCACGGGGGTTTCGCCCGTGTTCATCAGCATGAAGCAGCCGGTGCCGTAGGTGTTCTTGGCCATGCCGGGCTCGAAGCAGGCCTGGCCGAAGGTGGCCGCCTGCTGGTCGCCCGCGTCGCCCGCGATGGGGATCGCGCCGCCCAGTATGTCGGCTGTGGTGTTCCCGATAGACCTCGCTGCTGGGCATCGCGCCTGGGCAGCATGGACGCCGGGATGTCGAACTCGGCGAGGATCTCCTCGTCCCACTGCGAGATCGTGGATGTTGAACAGCATCGTGCGGCTGGCGTTCGAGTAGTCGGTGGCGTGGACCTTGCCGCCGGTGAGCCGCCAGATCAGGAAGGTGTCGATATTGCCGAATAGCAGCTCGCCACGCGCTCGCGCTTGTCGCGAGCGCCCTCGACGTTGTCCAGCAGCCATTTGACTTTCGTGCCGCTGAAGTAGGCGTCTATCACCAGGCCCGTCTTGCTCCGGATTTTGTCGCTCCAGCCTTTTCTCTTCAGTTCGTCGCAGATAGCCTGCGGTGCGGCGGTCCTGCCAGACGATGGCGTTGTGGATCGGCCGGCCGGTGGTGCGGTCCCACACGACGGTGGTCTCGCGCTGGTTGGTGATGCCGATTGCGGCGAAGTCGACGGCGTGCAGATCCGGTCGTCTGCATCACCTTCCTGGCGACGTTTATCTGGCTGCTCCAGATGTCTTCGGGGTTGTGCTCCACCCAGCCTGGGCGGGGAAATATCTGCTCGAACTCCTGGTTGCTTTGGGCCACAATCGTGCCGCTGTGGTCGAAGATGATGGCCCTCGAGCTTGTCGTGCCCTGGTCCAGGGCTAAAATGTACTTGTTATCTGCCATTGGATTAACTCCTTCAGATTTACTACCTCCTCTATTACGCACGAGCCACAGTCGCACGCTCATTATCCTTTGGTCGATTCTCGCCGCTGCCCCGCCTGCCAATTCGTCCCGGATTATCTCGCGCGACTAATTCGCTATAGCGGGCAACCTGATCTGCGGCCTGGCCGGCGTCCCAGCCCAGCTCACGCGACATGACGCTTGCCACGTCGGGAGCGGCCCTCAGCCCGTGATCCCAGTCTTCAAAATTGATGTGCAGGCGGCGCACCAGCACGTCGTCCAGTTGTATCGCCATCTCGTACCTGCACGCGAATACCACTTCAGCCATGATATAAGGCAGATCGTCTACCACCCGGCGCGCCAGTGAGAGGTCTTCGTCCAGCAAGCCCAATATCGTGAGGGCGCTCGACCCGTACAATCCGAGATGGCGCACTGTGTCCGGTCGCAAGCCATAGGTGCCCGCCCCCGCCTGCACCTGTTCCTGCGCCTGCTGCCAACCCTCGGACCCCTCCAGCGGCAAATGCTCGGTCATATGCGGCGAAACAGGCTTGCCCATGCCGCGCTCCACGTGGTCCATCGTATCCTGCGCCATCCGGCGGTAGGTGGTCAGCTTGCCGCCCACTATCGTGACCATCCCGCCCGGGCTGTCCAGTACAACGTGGCTGCGCGACAACCTGGACGACGTCACACCTACGGAGCCTTTCTTCGAGCTGACGAGCGGGCGATACCCGGCCCACGCGCTGATCACATCGGCCTCGGTGATATGGCAGCTCATATAGCGATTCACATGGCGCAGCAGGTAAGCGATATCGACGTCATCTGCCACCGGGTGGTCGATGTCGCCGCCAGGCGTGTCGGTAGTGCCGATCGTCACGCGAGGACCCCAGGGCACGATAAAGAGGATACGCCCATCATCGGTCTCAGGCAGCACCACGGCGTCCTTGCCGATCTTGAGGGCGTTGCGCGGCACCGTCAAGTGGATGCCCTTGGCGGGCTCGATACGAACCTGCAAATCGTCACCCGCCATCGACTCGATGCGCCCGGCGAACACCCCCGCCGCATTCACCACGGTGCCGACTTTTATGTCAAGTAGCTCGCCGCTCAGCACATCGCGCACCTGGGCTGACGCTGATCCGCCCGCCTGCCTGTGTGAAGCCTATAAGCTCAGCATAGTTGGCCGCCTTCACCCCTTTCCGGACGGCGGTGCGTATGACCGTAGAAGTAAGCCGGGTGTCGTCGGTCTGGGCGTCGTAGTAAATGAAGGCATCTATAAGGCCCTCCTGGCTAAGGCACGGCACCATTCGCGCGGCGCGGCGCGTGCCTAGCCTCCTGTGCCGCCCCACCCCCAGCCGCCCGGCCAGCAGGTCGTACATTATCAAGCCGAAGAGGAGCACGTAGCTCATGCCGATGCCGCCAGGCGGCGATATAGAGGTGCCAAGCGGCTTCTTCGCCCCTTTATAGAGGGGCAATACGAAGCCGATCGGCTGCACCAGGAACGGCGCGTTGCGTGTCAGGAGACCGCGCTCAACCAGCGCCTCACGCACCAGACCGAAATCAAACTGCGGCAGGTAGCGGATGCCGCCATGCACCAGCTTGGTTGACTTGCTGCTGGTGCCGCTGGCGAAATCGGCTTTCTCAACCAATCCCACTTTGAAGCCGCGCGCTGCGGCGTCGAGGGCCACCCCCGCGCCGGTAATGCCCCCGCCTATGACGAGGATGTCAACCCCCTCGCCCGCCATATCCCTGAGCGCGGCGCTACGCTCTTGATAAGATAATTCTTGCATTTCTCTACTACTCTCTGGTTAGCGGCTGATGACTTCCAGCCTGCTTTTGCCTACCCCGCCATCTGCCCACCATATCGATGGGCGCGCCCACGCCAGAAGCACTATTCAAAGTTGGGCTATGGAGCGCCAGGATCGGGTTTGTTAGTGTGGGTAATCATGACACTGCGGGTCTGCACAGCGAACGATTGTCAGTAGACGACGGGTTTTCTACCGCCAAGACGCCAAGGTTTCTACGGGTTGAACCACCAAGACACCAAGAGCACCAAGGTTTATTGTTGTTTTAATCACGAAGATCACGAAGATCACGAAGATCACGAAGGTTATTTTGGGTTTGAATCAGAGATGAGCGAAGCGAACTACTTCGCGCATAGTCTCAGAGGTTATTATGGTCCTAAACAATAAAAACCTTGGCGGCCCTTGGCGGAACTTGGCGTCTTGGCGGTTTACGTCTTACGTCTTACGCTTTACCGCCCACCGGTCAAGACTAGCGAACACCCAGGAGTAGCTCAACAACCAGTTGGTCCAGGCGTTCGTAGGCATAGCCTTTTTGTCCCAGGCTTTGGCGGTCGAAGTTGGTGTCCATGATTTCACGCCGGCCTCTCGCGTGTAGCCCTGCTCGTATGTGGCTGTCTCCCCGCTCGCCTTGTTCACCTGCGCTAGCAGCTCCTGGATCTGTGGGTCGCTGCTGAAGCGCTGCGCCCGCTCTTTCAGGATGAGGTAAGTGCGCATGCACCCTCTCGCGAAGTCTTTTACGCCCTCGTAATCCTCCGTGCGGTAGGCGTGCGCGTCGAAGTGGCGGCTTCCCTGGTAGCCAACTTCTTCCAGGAACTTCACCAGGAAGAACGCCGACTTCAGGTTGACCGAGCCGAAGCGGTAATCCTGGTCGTAGCGCCCGAAAGCCTGGTCGTTCAGGTCGATATGAAATAGCTTGCCCGCGTCCCACGCCTGCGCCACCGCATGCAGGAAGTTGAGCCCGGCCATATGCTCGTGCGCCATCTCGGGATTCACACCCACCATATCAGGGTGATCCAGCGTGCCGATAAAGGCCAGAGCCGAGCCGACAGTGGCCAGGTAAATATCGCCGCGGGGCTCGTTCGGCTTAGGCTCGAGTGCGAATTTGAGGTCGTACCCCTGGTCGAGCACATACCCGCACAGAAAATCGAGCGCTTCACGATAGCGCTTCAACCCTTGCAGGGGGTCTTTGGCCGCATCGCTCTCGACACCCTCGCGCCCGCCCCAGAAGACGTAGACCTTTGCCCCCAGCTCAACGCCAAGATCGATCGATCGCATCGTCTTCTGCAAGGCGTAAGCGCGCACGGTAGGGTCATTAGAAGTAAATCCCCCATCCTTGAAGGCGGGATCGGTGAAGAGGTTGGTGGTTGCCATCGGCACCACCAGTCCTGTCTCCTGCAGAGCCGTCCTGAAATCTCGCACTATGCGATCCCGGTCAGCGCCGGTAGCATTGATAGGCACGAGGTCGTTATCGTGGAAATTGACCCCGTAAGCGCCCACCTCGGCGAGCAAATGAACGATCTCAACGGGCGAAAGGGCCCGCCGCACAGGCTCGCCGAAGGGGTCGCGCCCCACGTTGCCTACAGTCCACAGTCCAAAGGTAAACTTGTCGCCCGGAGTGGGGGCGTATTCCATTGTTGGTTCCTCCGAACTACCGCAAAATCTGGGGACCGGGCCGGCTGCCAAGAGCAGCGCGGGCCCCATCCTTCGAGTTATTTACAACTCATCCCATGGAAGAGTGCCGTGACCTACCAATTCGATTATACGCTATTGCAAGGTCTGTTGGAACGCCTACCCCAGCCAGCCTTCAGGGCTGATGCACCCCTACTTTCACAGCAGCGAAGCGAAGAATGACAGGGGCAAGTGGGCACTCCAGGCACCCACTTTGCATCAGCTCTCATCTAGTCTCAGAGTATGATGGCAAGATTCTTGCCTTTCAAGCGCATTATGGTGAGATGCCCACGCACAGCTAGAGCCGTTCATGAAAGTGATAAAGTGCCCATCTTGAGGCGAGGAATAGGGTTTACCTGCAAAACTCCTGGCAGGATGATATGAGAGAGATGAGCAAACCAACCGAAAACGTGGCGCATGAAAGTCGACCTGGCCCAGCATTGCTCGATTTGTTGAAGGAGGTGGGGCCACTGGCCCTCCTGGGGATCGTAGCAGCAATAGTGCTGCTCGTCCTCTTCGCCAAGCTGAGCGATGAGGTCTTCTCCAACGAGACTACGGCCTTCGACAACAACGTTGCCCTCTGGGTGCATAGCTTTGCCAACCCCTTGCTCGACACCATCGCAAATCTGCTCTCCACTATCGGAGGGGTAATAAGCGTGACCGTCCTCACTATAGTGGGGTTCGTGCTTCTCCTATGGCGTGGTCACGCACACGATGCCTGGAGGCTGGCGCTCGCCGTCGTCGGCGGCGTCATTATCAACGAGGCGCTGAAAGCGATATTCCACAGGACGCGCCCCGAGCTGTGGCCCGGCGCGCAGGTTGCGGGTTTCAGCTTTCCCAGTGGCCATGCCGCTCTGTCGCTCTGCCTCTTCGGCACCTTCGCCTGGCTAGGCTGGCAGTTCATCAAGAGCAGAGCCGCAAGGGCGTGGTGGGTTGCGTTGATGGTGATCCTGATACTTGGGATCGGACTAAGCCGCATCTACCTGGGCGCCCACTTCCCATCGGACGTGATCGCCGGCTATCTATCGTCCGGCCTCTGGCTGGCAGTCTTGCTCAGCGGCTTAGATTTCTTCTATCGAGTGGTGGGGTCCAGAAAGTCCAGCTCGCAAACCGGGCCCGCGGGCGGCGGGCAGAGGTAGATTGCAATGTCCATGATAGATGCACCGGTCGCTTTCTCGAAGCGCTGGATATTACGCGCACTGCGAAGTGTGGACCGCCTGCGCAGCTACAGCGACATACTTCACCATGGTGCACTCGACAAAGAAGCGGCGAGCCGAGCACGAGCATCGTCGTGGTGGGGCGCAGACCCACAGTGGTATGTCGGCGGCACGCCTCCCAGGCAGCATAACCGCATAACCCCTCTCATCGACGGCGAGAGTTACTTCACGGCCCTCCGCCAGGCCCTCGAAACGGCCCAGGATTACGTCTACATCGTAGGCTGGTGCCTCACGCCCCACATCCCTCTGGGCAGGGAAGACCGGTGCGCCCTCATCGATACGCAGCTTCTGGAGTTGCTCTCCAGGACTGCGGAGCGCCTGCCCGTGCGTATCCTCCTCTGGAGCGGGGACGCCGCGCTCTTGCAACCCACGACGCACTCTGTCGAGGCAGTGCAAGCCACCATCGAAAAGGAAGGGCGGGGCGACATTCTTTGCATCCTCGACCATAGCGCTCACCCCACCCATTGCCACCATCAGAAAGCTGTAGTGGTGGACGGGCAGGTGGCTTTCGTGGGAGGGATGGACCTCACCACCTTCTCGGGCGACCGCTACGATTGCCCTGCTCACCCTTTGCGTGCCGCCCAGAACTGGCACGACGTTCAGGTGCGCATCGAAGGCGAAGCGGTGGCCGACGTCGAGCACAATTTCAGACAGCGATGGGAGGCCACAGTTGAGGGTGAGACGCCGCAGATGCACTTGCCCCACAGAGAACCTACAGTCAAGCCATCCTGGAAAACGCCCGTTCAGATCACGCGCACCGTGCCGAGCGACGTCTACGATTTCGCGCCGAACGGCGAGTTCGGTAATTTCCACTTTTATATGCAGGCCTTAAGGCGCGCCAAACGTCTCATCTATATCGAAAACCAGTATATCTGGTCGCCGCACGTCATGAAGGCGCTGATAGCAGCAATGGACGCGCCCCACACAGAGCCCTTCCGTATCGTCATCATGCTCCCCGCGTTCGCAGGCGACGGGCGATGGGACAACGACAAGCACGTTGCCGACCTGAGAAAAGCCGACAAAGGACGTGGCATCGTCTCGGTCTACTCCCCGTACAGCTCGGGCCCCAACCTTGGCGAGCACCCTTTCACCTACAGGGCCATTTATGTCCACGCTAAAGTGGCGGTTATCGACGACGAGTGGCTCACCGTGGGATCCGCCAACCTGAATAACCGGGGACTGATCACTGACGGCGAAATCAATGCCGTGGTGCACGATGCCGAATTGGCCCGCCAGATACGCGTCGACCTGTGGGCGGAACACCTCAACTTACCGCGCCAGGAAGTAGAGAAGGCCGACCCAATAGAGCTTGCCGACCGCGCATGGCCAGCCCGAGCCAGGGAGAACTCCGAGATCATAAAGCAAGGAGAAATGCCCCTTGCTGCAGCCGTGCACGAATACACCATAGGCCACAAGCCCAGCGACCTGGTGCTGGAAGATATCCAGTCGCTAGCTCTGGAACATTGAGATCAGTTGTCAGTTGTCAGTTGTCAGTTGTCAGTGACGTAGACTCGCCAAGACGCCAAGACGCCAAGGTCGCCAAGGTTTCTATTGTTTAAGACCATAAAAATCCATGAACGAAGTAGTTCGCTTCGCTCATCTCTGATTTCTGCGTACTCTGTGGTCACGAGCGGGGTGCCCTCAGGGCCGCGAACTATGATTTCAAACCCATAAAAACCTTCGTGATCTTCGTGTCCTTCGTGATCTTCGTGATTCAAAGCCCATAAAACCTTTGTGATCTTTGTGCCTTTGTGGTTCAAACCGTAAAAACCTTGGCATCCTGGCGTCTTTGCGTTGAAGAAAAGAGCTCGCAAGTCGAGGAGCCAAGCGGGATATAATGGAGCCGTGGAATATACTATGCGTGTCATGGTAGGAGTTGATAGCCGTGGGCTATGATACCGGAAATCTGGAGAGTATGTGGGCGCTCGTGGGCGGGCTGCCGATGCACGCAAGGGTGTCGCTAAGCAAGTGGGGGCCGGGCGTGCCGAACGTCGTTATGGTGCATGGCCTGGGTGTTTCGAGCCACTATATGGTGCCGACAGCGCTCCGGCTTGCGCCCCGCTGCGCCGTATATGCGCCCGATCTGCCGGGGTTCGGGATGAGCGCACACCCCCGGCATGTGCTCAATATACCGCAGATGGCCGATGCGCTTGACGCCTGGATGGATGCGGTCGGACTGCGCAGCGCTGCCTTCATAGGCAACTCGATGGGCTGCCAGGTTATAGTGGACCTGGCGGTGCGCTACCCGGAACGGGTGGAGCGAGCCGTGCTTACCGGACCGACCTTCGACCGTGAGGCTCGTGCTTCCCTTTTGGCGCTCCTGTGGAGGCTCTCCAGAGATAGACACTGGGAGCCAAAGGCTCTGTCGCCTATCATCGTGACCGACTACCTTTCAGCGGGGATTGGGCGAATCGCCGTCACGCTGCGATATGGGTTGCGCGATCCGATCGAGCAGAAGCTGCCTCTTATGCGAGTGAGTACCCTCGTAGTGCACGGCGAGCACGATTCGGTCTCGCCTCTACCCTGGGTCAGGCGTGTTGCCCGCTTGCTCCCCTCGGCCCGGCTGGTGATCATACCAGGGGCCTCGCACGCCGTCCAGTTCTCCGCGCCCGGCAAGCTGGCCAGGGTAGTGCTGCCATTCCTCTTCAACAAGGACGGTGAAACCAGCAAAGACGCCGAGGATAAGCAAAGCAGTCAGGCGACCATCTTCGCAAGCCCTGTACCCACGTCCGGGTAGCCGGCGCGTCCTCCTAATATCGCGGTACCCTCGCCGGCGTGGAGATCGTGAGACCCGGGCTACCAGGATCAGGCCGCAAGAACATGTATGGCGGGCGGCTCATTCCCCGCCATTTCCGTGCTTCTCGTCGTAGCGGAAGGTCCCGAGCTGCGAGAGGAGCACATTGTATGGCGGCTGGTTCTCAGGATGGTACTCCATGACCGCCCGCTCGAAGTATTGCACGGTATACGGCTTGCCGTTCAATGGGCTTACCTCGGTGAACTGATTCGAAATCGGGTAGCCGAACTGCGCCAATCCACCTTGCTGGTTCCAGTACTGCAGGAAAGCCCCTCCTAGCCGCTGCCCTGTCTGGGGAAAGAGCACCGAACCTGCACTCTCGTCCGGCTGCTGGTTGGGCGCGCCGTTGGGGTACTTCTCCTTGTAGCGGAACGTCCCCAGTTGAGAGAGGAGCACGTTATAGGGCGGCTGGTTCTCAGGGTGGTACTCGAATACCGCCCGCTCGAAGTACTGCACCGTGTAGGCCTTGCCGTCAAGGTCGGATACTTCCGTCATAGGATCGGAGATCGGGTAGCCTTGCTGCATCAGCCCGCCGTGCGTGTTCCAGTAGTCCAGGAATATACCGCTCACCGTCTTTCCGGTCTGCGGGAAAGTGAGGCTGCCGGAGCCCGGCACCGCCGGTGAGGTGGGCGTTGAAGCGGGGGTTGGGGACGGGTTGCCCGGCACCGGTGCCAGGAGCACCGGCGGCCTGGGCGTCTGGGAGAAATCGAAGTCGTTCACCAGGTTGCCCAGCACGGGCACATTCTCACGTACGTCGGGCCTCGGGTCGGGCCGCCCGTCTGTGGCCGGGTCCAGGCGCTGGCTCGCCAGGAAATCGTCCTCGATGAACTTGAGGTAAGCGTCGAAGGAGAGCACCTGGTGGTCGATGTAGCCCTGCTTCGCGTAAGGGCTGATCACTATGCCCGGCACGCGCAGGCCGTAGCCGTTCTGGTCCACAGTGGGCGGCACAACGTGATCGTAAAATCCACCCCAGTCGTCCCAGGAGAGGAATATGGCAGTGCTGTTCCAGTCGGGGCCTTGCATAACCGCGTTGACCAGGCTGGTCACGTAGCCTTCGACCTGTGCTCACGAGCGCGGGCGGGTGCTCGCTCACCGTGCCGTTCGGGATAACCCACGAAACTGCGGGCAAGGTGCCGTCTTTGGCCGATGCGTAGAAGTCGGTCACGCCCTTGATATTGCCGAGTTGGCCGTCCTGCTGCACGGTATCGAAATTAGGCAGCGGGTTCCAGATGCCAGGCGTTTTGGCGTTCTGGGCTGTGGGATTGCAGCCGATCTGGTCGTCTTCGCAGTCGGGCTCGGTGCCCGCCGATATATAGTAGCCCCAACTGACATTTGCCTTGTGCATCAGGTATGTGAGGTCGGTCCAGGCGTAGTCGGCGGTGCCCCGCACGGCTTTGGCCCCGCCCGGATTCTGTAGCGCATTCACGCAGCTCGCCGGGTCGTCGGGAATCGAACAGGTTGCCGACCAGGCTGACACCATGAAGAGGTGCGAGGGGAGGCTCCAGGAGGCGTTTGGCTCGAACATATGGTCCTGCAGCACGAATTGCTGAGCGTAGTTCCAGTAATTGGGGATCTCGCGGGCGTCGTGGTAGCCCATGACGTCGGTCTGCCCGACTTTGCCGCAGTTGGGCGCGTTGGGGTCTTTGCAGTTCTTGGGCGCGCCCTCAGCCTGGGAGATGAAGCCATCCATCTTGCCGCCATTGATGTCCGCCGAGGCGTTACTCTCGCCGTGCGGCCCGCCCCTGTTGAGATCGGCGGAGTCGTGGTAAGGCGTGACGCACTGCCCCGTGGTGGGATCGTTCACGCACACCGTGGGCACGCCATTCTGCATGGGGATGCCATCTGCACCCGGAAAGGTGCCGAAGTAGCTGTCGAAGGAGCGGTTCTCCTGCATGATCATAACGACATGCTGGATCTTATGTATGTCGCCGGCAGCGATAGTTTGACCCGGCTGGGCCAGGCTGGACGCGCTGAGAGCTAAAGGTGCTGCCAGCAAAAGTAACACGATAGGCCACCGGAGCGAGCGTGCCCGGCGGACAGGATTGGTATTTCGAAGGAACTTCATGATTTTGGCCCTCCTCTTGCTTCCAGGGCCGTCTCGGATCCGTGGAAGAACAAGTGAGTGATGAGATATGCCGCGCCAATATCATTGTGCCCCTTCTTTGTTAGGGCAGAGTCACAAGGGTGTAAAATGCTCGTAAACTGACGTTACTACTTTAGATTTAGGGAATAGAAGAACTTTGGGGGCACCCATGCCCCGGCAGGGAGTATCCCTGCACCCCCTTTATCCGCAACTTATGTGAATAGAGATATTTTGGGGGCACCCAAGCCCCAGCAGGGAGACTCTTGCACCCCCTCTTAATCTATGAAGCTGCACTAGGACGCTGCGGGGTTGTGCCAGCCTGCGGGCGGCTTGATGTCCGCATCTGCTTCGCTCGGACCCCAACTGTTCTGGTCGTACTCGTGGAGGGGAGGCGGGTTGCTCAGCACCGGGTCCACGACGCGCCAGGCCGCTTCGACCGCGTCCTCACGCGTGAAGAGGATCGAATCGCCCCGCATCGCGTCGCCGAGCAGGCGCTCGTAAGGGGCCATCACATCGGACGGCTGGTAGCGAACTGCAAGCTCGACCGTCTCGCCCTCCATCTGCTCGCCCGGCTTTTTGGCCTGTGTGTTGATCGCGATGAGCACATCCGGGCTGAGGCGGAAGCGCATAAAGTTGCGCGGCTCGTCCAGGGGGCTGGCAAACACGTCGAGCGGCGGGTGCTTGAGCTGCACGATCACCTCCGTACTGGTCACAGGCAGCCATTTGCCGGCTCGTATGTAGAAGGGCACGCCTGCCCAGCGCCAGTTATCTATCGAAAGGCGTACCGCGGCGAACGTCTCGGTCTGCGAGTTGGGAGCCACGCCCGGCTCTGCGGTGTAGCCCTTGTACTGGCCGCGCACCAGGTCTGACGGGTTTAGAGGGCATATCGACTTGAGGAGCAGCGACTTCTGGTCCCGCTCGCCATCGGGGTTGTTGGGGGAAGGCGGCTCCATCGCCAGCAGGGCGGTCACCTGTAAGAGGTGGTTCTGCACCACATCTCGAATCGCGCCCACAGAGTCGTAAAACTTACCCCGGTCCGCCACCCCGAAGTTCTCCGCCATGGTGATCTGCACGCTCTCAACGTAGTTGCGGTTCCAGATAGGGTCAAGGAAGGTGTTGGCGAAGCGGAAGAAAAGGAGATTCTGCACCGGCTCCTTGCCCAGGTAGTGGTCGATACGGAATATTGCTTCCTCAGAGAAATATTGCTTGAGTGTCCGGTTAAGCTCCTGAGCGGAGGCGAGGTCGTGCCCGAACGGCTTTTCGACCACCACACGCGCCTGCTCGGTGAGACCCGCCTGGGCCAGCCCTGCCGTCACGGTCGCGAAAAGGGCGGGCGGGATCGCCAGGTAATAGAGCGGGCGGGCAGCGGTGCCCAGGGCCTGTTTCAGCTTCTGGTATGTTCCCGGATCGTTGTAGTCACCGCCCACGTAGTGGAGCAGGCCCGCCAGCTTCGCGAAAGCCTCTTCATCGACCCCGCCGCCGTGCTCAAGGCTGTCGCGAGCACGCGCTCTGATCTGGTCGTCGGTGAGGGTAGAGCCTGCAACGCCGATCACAGGCACATCGAGATGTCCGCGCTTGACCATGGCCTGCAGGGCAGGGAAGATCTGCTTATACGCCAGGTCGCCCGTAGCGCCGAAGAAGACCAGCGCGTCGGATTTGGACGGCTCCGCCGGCGGCGAAGGATTACTCACAGATTGCGGAGAGTTCGACGCAAGCGAAGGCGCGGAGGTGGGCGTGGGTGGCGCCACCCCCTGAGCGTCTGTAGTAGTGGTGCCGGTGTTGTTCATTCAGCATCCTCCGGCTACTCTTTGGCAGCCCGGTTTTCCATCGAAATAGCCTGTCTGATATCTTGTTTCTTGCGGCGATGGCCCGCACAGCTAAGGATTCAGATTTGCGGTGTAAATCTGTACGTATACATCGCAAACCTATTGTACCACCGGTTGAAATCGTCCGAGATGGGCCTGCAGCCATAACAAAGAGCTTGCCGGTTCCGAAGTCCCAGGCGAGAGCGCTGGCGGGCACGATAGCCGGATAGAACCGCTACTATGCTGCTAGGGTCGGCAGGCACGCACCCCACTCGCTTTTAGCGGGGGCGCTTGAGGGCGGCGCGCATAAGGAGAGGTTTCGCGACAGACAGGAAAAGGCGGGTCAGGAAGCCAGCCAGGATGAGCACCGGGCCCAGGTATTCGGGGATGGCTATGCGTGGGCGCGGGTGCTCGAAAAGGCGGACGATAGATATCGCGCTCCTGGCGACAGGGATATGGAAGCGCCTCGGATTGCCTGAGCCCCTGCCCGCTCGCTCGCTGAACTCGGTGTTGATGGGGCCAGGCTCGACAAGGCAGACTTTGACGCCCAGCGGAGCCAGCTCTAGGAGAAGGGCGTCGGAGAGGGCAGCGACGGCAATTTTGGTGGGGGCATAGTTGCCCATACCAGGCACCGGGAAGTGGCTGATAGCCGAGCCGATATTGACCACCGTGCCCCGCGTGGCCTGGAGATGGGGCAGAGCGATGCGCGTGAGAGTGGAGAGGGTGGAGACATTGACGTCCCATTGCCGGCGTAGCTCTTCTGCCGGGCTGGCCGCGAAACGACCCGGGAGCGGGAAGCCCGCATTATTTACCAGCACGTCGAGGCGGCCGAAGTGGGCCACTGCCTGCTCGACGAGATGGTGCTGGGTGGAGAGGTCAGCGATGTCGCCCGCAACGACCAGGGCTTCGCCCCCCGATGCCCTGATGCGAGCAGCCACGCCGGCAAGCCGGTCTTCTCGGCGGGCGTTGATAACGACACGATAACCCTCGTGTGCGGCCCGCTGTGCGACAGCCTGGCCGATGCCGCTTGACGCGCCTGTTACGATTACGACTTTCTTTTCCAAGGCTGTTTCTCCCCTTAGCACCAACATTCCCGGTTGGCCGGGTAATTGGCACCGGGACAGTTGTATATTACGGTAGTCAACGCAGTTGCAGTTATTGTAGCATTACCCCGCCAAAGTAACAGCGGAGCTGCTTCCTTGCAACATAGCTGATGCAAGGTCTGTGCCTGGGGTGCCAGGCTGACCTTGCCCTTCTGAGGAGTTTGCCAGCCAATATTTTGGGTGTATGCGCGCCACCTCCGTCCTTCGCCCTCCGCCTGTTGAGTGCTGAGCTGGGCACAACGTTCGTGTTGGCGCGCCACCTCGACCTTGTCATTCTGAGTGGAGCATCCGGCAAGTTGGTGTACGATTGGTATTGGTAGACCGGTCTATCTGTGGCTCCAACTAACGCAGCGTGAATGAGGCGACACCGGCAACGCACGGCGGTTAAAACCGCGTGCTATGTCTACAAAGCCTGCCTTCGCAGGCTGCGATCCCCACGATTGTGCCTGCCTTCGTAGAGACGTATTGCAATACGTCTCTACGGCCTTATAGTCCGCGAAGGCGGACTTCGTAAGCCTAGCACGCGGTTTCAACCGCAGTGCGTTGCCGGTGTCGCCTCATTCATTAGCTGGAAAGGTACACGAACTTGCAGGATGCTCCACTGAGCGACGCGAAGAATCTCGTCCCTCTCGTGTACTCTAGGGTTCGTACAATGTCAAAATGAATCTTCAGCGACGAGATTCTTCACCGCGTTCAGAACGACTTGACAGAGGACAATTCTTAATTCCCATTTTGAATGATGTAGCCTGGAGAGAAGGGAGGACGGGGATGGATATTGATAAGATAGTGATCAGAGAGGCGCGAGTGGACGATGCGGCTGGGATTATTGCGTTCAGGCAACAAGTATCGATGGAGCCCGGGATCGGGATTGCCACCGACCCGGGTGAGATTCAGTACACGGTGGAGCGGGAAGAGGATGTGATACGGAACTACCAGGAAATGGAGAATTCGGCGCTGATGGTGGCGGTGACGCCTGAGGGAGAGATCGTTGGGTTGGTCGGTTGCATGGGCGGGCGCAGAAGGTCGACTGCCCACGAGACGTCGCTCGGGATCACGTTGAAGATGGAGTACAGAGATAAGGGCCTGGGAACGAGAGTGATGCAGGCAGCTCTCGATTGGGCAAGATCGAGTGGAGTGATAAAGAGGGTGCAGTTGGAGGTATTCACGAATAATGAGCGGGCGATCCATCTTTACGAAAAGTTGGGCTTTGAGCAGGAAGGGATCAGGAGGAAGGCTTACAAAAAAGATGGGAAGTGGATGGACGCTATTGTGATGGCACTATTTCTTGACTGATCACCGGGACATTGAAGGTGCTTGATGATACGCTGATAGTCTGATCCTGACTTATTCAAGCGCCAACAAGGCTATCATCAAATCGCTTCCGGAAGAGGGCACCGGAATCTGACAATGGTTCCCTTCCCGAGATGCGAGGTGATCGTCATCTCGCCGCCGACAGCCTCAATCCGCTGTCGCATCGACCCCAGGCCTAGCCCCGAACCGTCACCACGCTTTTTCAGGCCCTCCACGACATCAAACCCTCTGCCGTTGTCTTCCACGCTGAGACGCAAGTCAACTCTGCCGCGCGCCGTTACTTTCTTTGCCGTAATTACTATCTCGCTTGCTTCCGAATGTTTGCGGGCGTTAGAAACGGCCTCCTGTATAAGCCTGTATAGAAGCATCTCGATCTCGAGGGGCGGTCGCTCTCCCAGCCGGTCGTTTACTCGCACGGCTATCCCGGTCGCTTCGGAGATTAGAGCCGCGTGATGCAGCAGGGCTACCGAAAAGCCACTCTCTGCCAGCGGCTCTGAACTGATATCGGCAAGGGTTGCGCGCACCTCCTGCACTATCTCGGTGAGGACCTCCCGCGCAAAATGCCGCTCCTTCTCGGCAAGGTCATACTCGCCTCGCTCAGCCCGCATCTTTGCCCTGTCCAGCGCCATGAGGGTCACAGCAAGGGATTGTAACGGCCCGTCATGAAGGTCCATCGTGAGACGACGGCGCTCCGCATCCTGGGCAGTTGTGAGCTGCCTGAGTAGCTCCACCTGGCGAGTGGCTTGCGCTTCCAGCTTGCGTTGTGCTTCTTTGCGCTCGGTAATGTCGCGTACTGTGGCAAGCATAGCGATGCGCGGCTTGCCCCCCTTGCTGCTTCCCCGCTCGTTTCTATCGGGATACCTCTCTAGAAAAGCGATGTGCACCTCGAGCACACGTTCATTGTCGCCGGCACGCGTAATCAAGGTTTCGTAGACAGTGGGTGCGCTCGTGCCATCGAACTGCTCGCGGAAGCGGCCGCGCACTTCCTCTCCGAAATCTCCTGCAACGATCAGCGAGACATCGCGCTCTTCCACTTCCTCACGACTCAAGCCCACCAGGTCATTGAACGCCTGGTTGATCTCAAGCACCCGCCCGTCCCGGTCGAAAAGGGCCATCGCATCAGACGACATTTGCCAGGCAGCACGAAATAGCTCGCTATCGCCGGCTGGTAGTCTGATTTGCTGGTTGTGCTCTGATTTCTCCATCCCGGAGCCTTTCGCCTTGCCAGGAAGTCAACCATGGCTCGTTGCGCTTCGGCGCTCCGACCGGCTGAACAAACCGGAGCGCCCCGCATATATCTACTATATTTATACAGATTATACACGTTTTAGGCTAAATAGTAGGAATTCGAAGCGAACTGCTGTATATTATTACTTGATATCTGCTATTATGAGGCCAACGTTTCTGCTGTTGCCTATTCCATCGCCTCAGGGTTCCTGCTGATCCAATTTATTGCCGGCAAAAAGTTCGGACAGTTTATCGAATGTCTCACAAGGCGTCTTATGAGCGCCTTGTTGTCACCATGCAACGAGCTTTAGTGCCTGGAAGTCTCGTCTGGCGCGTCGATAGCTGCCAACGAATCGCGATCCGGCAGAGGAGAACGGGTGGGGTGAAGGGCGGAGATCGGAGCAGAACTGCATCCGGTTGCCCGGCCGCGCCAATAGAGCAACAGATAGAAGCCGGAGGACACCAAGCCTATCAAGCAACCAAAAGGAGCATAAAATGCAAATCCTACGGCTAAAAATGTCGAAAGTGGTGGTCAGCTTCCTACTGTTAGTGGCTCTGATGCTGGCAGCTTTGAGTGGGATCAGCACTCCCAACAGTTCCTCGCAAGGACCGGCAGGAATAATGGTCGTTTACGCCTCCGGGTGCGACGGAGGACATCCTCCGCCCGACCCGGATTGTCCTGTAACGCCAACACCAACCCCTCCCGGGAACTAGTGTGATGCGTGCGTACGCGTCCTGGATCTCCAGGCAGCCGGTGACGCGTAATATAGGAAAGGGGGCCAAAGCGACCCCCTTTCCTATATTTATAACAAAGCCTTCACCGGTCCGGCTGAGACGCCTTACCCGCTAACCATTGTATCGAGCCCCATAAATATGAGAATTCGAGGCGTTGCGATAGTGCTCAACTGCTCGCTCGAAATCACCTCGAGCCTGCAAAACCTCTGCATAACTCAAGTTGATAGAGCGTATCGTCTCAATAATGCTCGTCTCGTTGATCTTCTCGAGCGAACGCTTGAACAAATCATCTGCAGCTTCCCTGTGCCCCATCGCTTCCTGGACTAGCGCGCTAGTATGCAGTGCATCCGCATGGGCGCGGATTGCCTCCAGTTGCGGGCGGCTGCCTGCACTTTGTAAAGGATCAAGTGCCTCTTCAGCGAACTTGACGCTTTGATCCGCATATTCGGCTGCGGCCTCAAGTCGCCCCTGCCGGCGGGCCATCTCTGCATAAGCTCTGAACAGGAAGCTCGACCGCACTTTGTCTCCTGTATCGGCCAGGTAGCGCCTGGCCCTATCGAGCACCTGCTCAGCATCGGCATACCGCTGCTCATCAATCAGAATCTCGGCCAGATTCGTGCCGATCGTTGCAGCGTCCGAGCGGTTGTCTGCCGCCTCGTATATGTGAAGGGCACGCGATGCATAGAGTTTGGCCTGGGCCCAGTTGTTTTGCGCTCTATATGACATGGCCAGGCCCCAGAAGACACCGGCCTGGCCATGTAAATCATCAAGGTCCTCCAGTAGGATCAGAGCCTCTCTATAGATGCCAATGGCTTCCGAAGGTTCGTTTACAGCAAAGTAATCATTTGCCAGGTTGCGATAGACGCTCACGCGCAGATTTGGGTTTTTGATTCTGTTACGCACCGGTTCCAAACACTTCAGATGCTCATCAAGTGCGATGCGGGGCTGCTCCTGTTCATAAAATACTACCCCCAGGAGGTTGTGCACTCTGACTACAGCCTCCTCATCATCTTTGGCTAACTTGAGTGCCTCCTCCAGCTCCGGACGCGCCAACGCAGGCTCGGATAACTGAATGTAAGCGCGGCCACGAGTGAAGGGTAGAAGATACCGGACGTTGCTCGGTAACCTGTCCCAGTATGGCTGGGCGGCACGCTGGGCCTCAGCGACTACCTGGAGAGCCTTATCCACCTGGTTGGACCTGATCAGCATCTTTGCATAGTCGATCTGGTACCGCAAGTCGTCCTCGAAGGCCGCGAGCTGCAGCTCCGCGTCCTGTGTGCGTTCCTCTTGCGCGCTGAGTAAAACGCTGGCAGGGATGCCCAATCGCTCCCCAAGATATTCGAGCGCTTTCAAAGACGGACGGACCGTTCCTCGCTCGATCGCACTAACATAGGCTTTCCCGAATCGCGGTTCGGCAAGCTCCTGCTGGGTCATACCGAGACCTTTGCGTGCCGTGCGTATACGCTGCCCCAGGGCAGCGAGCGAAGGCGAGCTTGCAATGGCCCTCTGTATAGAAGTGCTCATGCCGATATATACCCCCACAAAAGGCAAATTAAAAGAATACCCATGTACATAAATAATATAATAGCATACGGCTTCAGCACAGACAAGCGGCGCAAATGATCGACAAACCTCTCCGGCAACCGGCCAGCAAATCACGGCCCCAGCGAGGCGACTACTTCTTCGGTTATGGAGTAGTTCAGCACAAAGTAAAAGTCCCCGCCCTCGCCTGTACGCAAGGTAACTTCAACCTGGATCTGGAATGGAAAAAAGATGCAAGGCCCGGCGACAGTCGCCGGGCCTTGCATCTTTCCAGAGGCAATCCAGTATCTTCTAATGCCAAACAGGGCGCTACTTTACGTCAAGCTCCCCAGTCATACCCTTGTCAGCATCGCTCGGAAGATCAGATGCAAGCTTGTAGGTGCCGGGCTGCAACGTAACATCAAGCGTTTTGTTGCCGTCGGCCTTGGTAAACGAGGGCGTCTTTGCTACGACGCCTGCGTCGTTGCTGATAACCAGGTCATGTGCGACATTGCCCTGGTTGGTTACAATGAATTGTACCTTGCCCGCAGGTAGGCCCAGACTGTTAGGCAAAATGCCGGAATCGTTGAGGATTATGCCTACCTCATTTACTTTCGTGCTTGGCTGGTTCGTAGGAGCCGGGTTCTGGGGTGGTACAAGCGAATTACTCGCCGTCGGCGAAGCCGGTGGTGGGCTGGCCGGCGTTCCCGAGTCGCAAGCCGACCCAAATATGGCCACCGCGACCAGTAACAGGACAAGGACATGCAATTGTGTCAATTTACCGGCTAAATCGAGGCTTCGTCTCAAGAATCGTTCCCTTTCTCTATTCCATCATCCTTATGCGCCAGCCAGGCTGGGCACGTGTCAATGAGCTGCTGGCCGGAGATCCAGGACCGACTTCCGGCCTCACCTAATATACCATAGAGACCGTAATCTTGCGCCTTGCTTTGCGCCGTTTCATAACATTACCCGGGGCTTAATGACCGCCATCTGAGCTATTGACGGTATTACAGTGCGAGATTATGATTAGTGCACTTCGGGCGCTGATGCTTTTACTGCTCTGCTTGTTTCTGCTTTAACCACTCCCGTTACCCATACGTACAATGGTCACATGAGCCACATTAGCGCCAGGACCCCGGACATCTACCCGCCCAGAGCATGCGGCTTCTCTATCGGAAGCCTCCCTTTGGCTTTGAGCCAGCGAGCTTACAGTCAGCCAGGAGCGTAAAACATGAACAGCACGACCTGTACCCCAAGCGCGCCAGCCTCTCAGTGCGAGCCCTGGCCTTCTACTGTGCAGCAATTACCTCTCTAGTCTCCAAACCTAGGAGGCTCTTCCAGACAGTCTGGAAGAGCCTCAATTTTTAGTGATATAATGACGTACTTGGACCCTGGCTCGGTGATATTCCCTTCTTTTCGGTGCCACATGGCCCCACCCCGGCGCCATCCCAGGCAGCGTCTATGGCTATGCAGACACCCCACCTCCCAACCGGCACGGTGACATTCCTCTTCACCGACATAGAAGGCAGCACTCAACTCTGGGAACGCTACCCCGACCAAGCGCGCTCGGCTCTCGTTCGCCACGACCGGATAATCGAAGAGACAGTCGATCGGCATGAGGGCAGTGTCGTGCGGCCTCGCGGCGAAGGAGACAGCCGCTTTGCTGTCTTCGCGAAGGTTACAGATGCAGTGGCCGCGGCAGCCGCAATTCAGCAGGCGCTTTACAGCGAGCCATGGCCGACGCCATCGCCTTTGCGCGTGAGAATGGCCCTCTACACCGGAAAGGCCGACCTGCGAGAGGGCGACTACTATGGAACCACCGTAAACCGCTGCGCTCGCCTGCGGGCTGCTGCTCACGGTGGACAGACCCTTGTCTCTCGAACCACCGCCGACCTGGTGCGCGATAGTTTGCCTGCCGGCGTAGAGCTCCGCGACCTGGGCGAACACCTGCTCAGAGATCTGCGACTGCCCGAGCATGTTTTCCAGTTGGTAGCGCCCGGCCTTCCGACCGGCTTTCCCTCGCTGAGGGCCGAAGCAACCTTCTTTACAAACCTGCCCACCGAGTTGGGCCCGTTTATTGGGCGCCAAGAGGAGCTAAGAACATTATGCGAGCAATTATCGGGCACACGCTTACTCACAATCACGGGCGCGGGCGGTGCCGGCAAGACGCGTATAGCGTTGCACCTGGCAAATGAGGTCGGAACAAGCTTCAAAGACGGCGTAGCCTTTATTGAGCTGGGATCGCTATCAGACTCTGGCCTGGTTGAGCAAACGGTTGCCTCCGTGTTCGGCGTTCGAGAGAGCGGAGCCGCGTCCCTGCGGGACGAGCTGGTCTACTACCTGCAGAAAAAGGTATTGTTGCTGGTCTTTGATAATTGCGAGCATCTACTCGATGCGTGCGCCGGCTTGATTAGTGCCCTCTTGAGCAAATCGTCGGAGCTAAAGGTAATAGCCACCAGCCGAGAGCGGCTTGATATCAACGGCGAGACCGCGTATAGCCTGCCGATGCTGGCGGTGCCGGACGAACCGCAGGAGATTACAGTTGACGGCGTACACTCATATGGCGCGGTAGAGCTATTTGTGGCAGAGGCAAGCAACGCCGACCCCACGTTCAAGGTCACGGAGAAGAATGTCACCACGATAGCTGATCTCTGCACGCACCTGGATGGCAATGCGTTGGCGATCAGGCTGGCGGCATCACTCACGCCAACTCTGTCCGTGGACGATATGCAGAAGCGTCTGGGGTTGTCACAGCGCTTTGATGTGCTGGTATTTGGGCGCAGGGAAGAAGACCCGCGACATAAGACGCTCAAGGCAGCGATAGATTGGAGCTATGAGCTGCTGAGCCCGGACGAAGCAACCGTGTTTCGCCGGCTGGCCATCTTTGTGGGGGCGTGGTCGCTGAAGGCAGCGGAGAGCGTGTGCGTTGGTGAGGGAATCGGGAACGAGGCCAGGCTGGTAACAATTGTGGCCGGCCTGGTGCGCAAGAACCTGGTCATAAAGGTGGGGCTTGCGCACGATACGGAATCATGTTTCACCATGCTTGAGACGGTACGAGAGTACGCGGGCATGAGGCTTCGGGAGCACGCGGGCGAAGTGGAGAGGCTTCAGCAAGAGCACGCAAAGTATTTCGTGGAGTTCGCCAGCCACCAGGCAGCGCGACTATGGGGCGAAGACCCGCAGCTTGGATTGAGCAAGATAGAGCGTGACTATGACGACCTGATGAGCGCGCTTGAATGGGCACGAAAGACGAAAGCAGGGCAGGAATCAGGTCTTGGGTTTACAATTAGCTGCCGAATTAGGCCGGTTCTGGGAGCGCCGCGGCTTCATAAGCGAAGGTCGAAATCGCTTAGCGCAGGCGCTGCGCATTAGAAAACGTACGGCACACGATAAATATCGTGTGGACGCCCTGGAAGCGGCGGCAAGGCTGGCATTTCTGCAGAACGACTATTCCGAGGCAATAGCCCTGGACGAGGATAGCCTCAAAATCAGGCGCAGGCTTGCATCCAAAAGCGGGGATACCAGGCTGCAGCAGGGAGTTGCCGGTGTACTGAATAAGATCGGGCTCGCCGCTCTGCGTAGTGGGGACTACGCGCTTGCGGAGCAGCGGCTATGCGAGGCGATGGATTTAGCCAGGCAGACAAATCACACGAGAGGTGCCGTTGGGGCGCTTGGCCACCTTGCGGAGCTTGCCTGGCGACAGGGCGATTACGAGGGAGCAAAAGCGCATTATGAAGAATGTCTCGTCTATGCGCGCCGGCAAAAAGGAAGATACAAGGAGATATCCACGCTGGAAGCGCTGACCGGCCAGGGTAGGATAGCGATGGCGCAAGGAAAATATGACGAGGCAATAGCGGCATTTACTGCAGGCCTGGAGATACGGCAAGCCCACGGCAACAAGACCGAGCTGGCCTACTCACACAGCGATCTCAGCGAAGCTGCATTTCGGAAAGGGGACTACAAGGCTGCAAGGAGGCATGCCGAAGAGAGTTCTGAGGCTGAGGCACGAGGCGCCAAGTGAATGGGGCATAGCCAGGTCGCTGCAGTTGCTTGCGCAGGCGAAGCACAAACAGGGACTGCCTGTAGAAGCGCTCGCTCATGCAACAGAGAGCCTGTCGATATTCGAGCGCCTTCAATATAACAAGGGAATCGCAGAGTGCTTATTGGTAATTGCAGCGATCAGCCTAGATCGAGGCGAGCCAGTGGAAAAAGAGACAGCGGCCAGGCTATTTGGGGCAGCGGAGTTGCTGCTGGACAGCTTAGGAGTGCAGTTAGCGGCAGATCAACGCCATTATTATGAGAGCGCTATCCTGGCCCCGGCCCGCGACCACCTGGATAGCCGGATTTGGGCTGCCGGGCGGAATATCGGCCTGCAAGCGGCCATTCTACTGGCTCAAGAGAGAGCGCTTGAGTGATGACCGGGGAGCGCCACGAGCGGGTACTGATGCCTTTTTAGCTTGGGTTGACCCTGGTAGAGGAGATAGCGCAGCGGGCTCAGGCCAGACAGCCGCGAAACTACTATGTCGAGTCTTCGGCACAGCGCATGTTTTCTCGTGTTATTTGGCTCGTACTCGTACCAGTTCGTCTTATTCAGCGTGATTTAGTGCCGAAGGTAGCATTCGGTTAGGGTGACTCTAGGGCCAACAACTCTTAGCGAGATTCAGGTCTGGCGATATTTTGAGCCAGACAGTGAACACGGCCGCATCTCCCAACACTATGGCACTATCGGGGCGAAGGCCGTCTGAATATGAGAGTTCGCGGTAAAAGCACAGTAAGACAATCGTTGCTAGCATGAGATCATGACTTTGATTTATCCGGCTGAGCAACTTTTGCTTGCGCTGGTGTGGATAAACGAAAGCCCTATTGCGTAGTAAATTGTAGTAAACTATGCGTGCAAACCAATACAACGGAACTGATGATAAGGAGTACTCAGCGCTATGTCTATTACCTTACGCATACGGCGGATGTCTTTGCTTCTTGCCGCGTTGATTTTGTTGCTGGCCACTGATCTGTCGACGGCAGCAAACCAGTATGCTCGCGCTCAAGGGAGCAGCCACACTTTCCCAGAGACGGGTAAGACCGTTCAAGGGGCGTTCCTTGACTACTGGAATAGCCACGGCGGATTAGCCCAGCAAGGCTACCCTATCTCTGACGAAATGCAGGAGACAAGCGATACTGACGGTAAGACCTACACAGTGCAATATTTCGAGCGGGCCGAGTTCGAGTTGCACCCAGACAACCAACCGTCCTAATGACGTTCTCCTCTCTCTCCTCGGTGTCTTTCGATACCAGCAGAAGTATCCAGCGGGAGCGCCGGATCAAGTCCCAAGCAATGACACTAACGCAGTGACGTTCTCAGAGACCGGTCACAAGCTGGGTGGCGTTTTCCTTGACTACTGGAAAACAAATGGAGGTCTAGCTCAGCAGGGCTACCCTATTTCTGACGAGTTCCAGGAGAAGAGTGACCTGGATGGCAATACCTACATGGTCCAATACTTCGAGCGAGCAGAGTTCGAATACCACCCGGAGAACCAGCCTCCCAATGATGTACTGCTCTCACAGCTTGGCACCTTCAGGCTGAGACAAAAGCAAACCCCACCAACGCCTACTCAACTTCCTGCAACAGCCACCTCGCTCCCGCTGCCGCCTACCGGTACGCCCCTACCCACAGCTATCCCCACAAATACACCCGTGTCGCTGACCGATTGCAGTGGGATACCCGACAACCAGGGCGTGGACATCCGTCCCAGATGCGCTCCGCTCTTCACCCGGTTCAGCATCAACAGCACAGGCTGGACAGACGAAGCTGAGGTAGGCGTCTACTCGACGATGCCCAACGGCCAGGTATTTGGCGCGCCATTCCACGTGCCGGTCATAGGGAACGAGGGCAGCAGCACAGAAACGGTCTATCTAACCGTGGATGCTGAAACTCCGTACTACGGCATATGGACGGTGACGATGGAAGGAGTAAAGAATCATCGAAAGATGTACGGCTACTTTAAATTGCTGCCCTATGTGGCCCCAACTCCAACTCCACCGCGACGACGCTGATCGTTTGCTAGCCGCAGCCCATGCGGCGGCATGAAGCGGACCCCGATTCCGGTGTACTATATGCGGAAGGATCTGGCATGGTATTACTGTTACCCGAATTTATCGCGCGCTGGCAGGTGGACATGCGGGGGATGCAGCGGACCGGCTCGATCACCTGATGACGAGGGCAGGAGGAAATAACGTGCGGGAGCGCCGGTGATAAATCGGTGATAAAACGCAAAATGGGAGCCTCAAAGGCTCCCATTTTGTGCGTAAAATTAGGATATTCTATCCAAGTGTGCCGAAGGTGGGAAATGGCTGCGGCGGGTTGTCTAGGGTCGTTTCGTGCCTGCTGTGCCGCAAAAATGTCAGCGTGTGCCGCCCAGTGATGGCACATGCCGACTAGAATGTGACATGGCCGTGACATAAAAGGGGCCGGCCATACTGCAGGCGTTCATCAAGGAAAGTCACACTGCCGGATATGTGTCTTCTTGGATCAACTTGTGGCCAGAACAGTGATTCAAGTATTATAGTGTCAGCATTAAGTGCACGCTTGGCAACTTCTGCCCCGAGTGGCAACTTCTGTCCCCGAGCAACGTGGCTCGAGACGGTCACGACAGATCGTAGGTGGGCAGCACGGGACGCGAGACAAAGATGGCAGGAGTACACCCCGTAATGTGCGGAAAATCCATCCGCACGAAACTCTGTCTATCTCTTAAAGATTTACCCTAAACGAACAGGTTGAAGATGAGCGGATGCACCAGGTAGACACCTCAGGCACCGCGGCGAGCACTGATCCCCTGACCGGTGCCTTGCAGCGCTCGGCGCTGGCCCCTGCGCTTGCTACAGCCGCGCCGCCATGCCACATCCGTCGGCCTCTTACTGATCGATCTTGATCACTTCAAGAGCATCAACGATGCGTTTGGCCATGCCGCCGGCGACGCTGTGTTGCACGAATTTGGCGTACGTGCCCGCGCGATACTTCGCGGTGGGGATCTCCTCATCCGATATGGCGGCGACGAGTTTGTTGCCATCTTGCCGAATGCACAGCTAGCCGCGGCGCATGAGGTGGCTGAGCGCTTGAGGGCGTACGTCAGCGGCCGCCCCTTCCCCAGTACGCCCCCGCTGACCGTGACTCTAAGCATCGGCTGCACCGTCGTGGACACTGCGACAGGCAAACTCTCCCTGGCCGACCTGATGGCACAGGCTGATGCCCGCCTCTACCAGGCCAAGCGACTAGGACGTAACCGGGTCGTCTCGGTCGAGGAGGCGCTACCGGTCGTCGCACCGCTGATCGAGCCTGCAGATGAGCAAGGGCGCTTGATTGAGCGCGACGGTGCCTTCGCGCAGATGCTGACCTGGCTCGAGGAGTTGTCGGCGGGGGAACGCGGACTCTTGCGCGTCCTCGGTGCTCCGGGCGTGGGGCTGACACGCTTTCTGCGCGCGGTGGAGACACGGCCCGGTTGCGCGGCTATCAGGTTCTGGCGCTGACCGGGAGCCCTGCACTGCGCCTACGGCACTATGGGGCGCTCGCGGAGTCTCTGGGCGACACCGGCTATGACGAGGGCGAGTTGCCCGACCTCCAGCCCTTGCTGGCATCGGTTCAACCGGCAGAAGCCACCGGGTTCCTCCTGGTCGTGGACCGGGTGGGAGAGGTTGACGCGGCGACATTGGAGCTCCTCTGGCAGCTGGTAGCCCACCCGCCGTTGGGCGCGTTGGGCTGGTGGTGGGCCTGGATCTCGGGCTCGCTGAGATGGTGCGACTACCAGATCTGCCTATCAGGGCCGAAATCCGGCTCCAGCCCTTTAGCCTGGCTGCGCTGCATGTATGGCTGCGGGGGGTGCTGCACTGGGAGGTGCCAATAGAGTTCAGCACCTGGCTGCACGAGGAGACGGACGGCTATCCGGCTCTGCTGGAGGCAGCTGTGCAGCAGTTGGCCGCCGACGGGGTGCTCACGCGTATCCCCAATGGGGATGGGTGGCAGGTCAGTCCTTTTGTCCACGAGTATCCGCTCCACGCCTGGCTGCTGCGCACTCGTGGGCGCGAGGAGGAGGCAAGCGCCGTTGTGCGGCCCTACGGGCAACTCGTCGGGCGAAGCGCGGAACTGCGGACGCTCAAGCGCGCACTTGCGGACCAGAGGGTGGTTGTGCTGGCCGGGCACGGTGGCGTAGGGAAGACGCATCTGGCCTTGCAGGTGGCAGCGGAGTTGGGTCTCCAGTTTGCCGATGGAGTGATTGTGGTGCCCCTGGCTGCGATTACGGAGATGGAGTTCGTCGCGTCGGCACTGGTTCGTGCACTGGGGCTGGTGGTTGCCGGGCGTCAGGAGCCACAAGCCGTTGCTCTTGACTATTTAGCCACACGTGAGCTGCTGGTGGTGTTCGACGCGGTCGAACATCTGCCTGGGATATACGCTCTTGTCCAGGGTCTCATGGCGGCCCCAGGAGTGCGGGTTCTCATCACTACGCGCGATGCGACGATTGTGCCGGCGGATGTCGTCATCACGCTGCATGGCTTGCGTGACGAGAGACTGAGCGACCATCGTGAGACCTGGACCGCACCGCTGGCCCCATCTGACATTGCGCACGCGGAGGTCGCCCAGGCGAGTGATGCGCGTACGGAGCGACAGACCTCAGGTCATCCGTTGACCGGTGCCGCGCTCCTCTCCGCACTCGCCGAGCGTACCCTTGTCGCTCCATCGAGCGCTCTGTTTTTGCAGGCGTCCAGCCTGTATGGATCCTCTACTCCGCCGGAGGGGGAGAGCCTGGCAGGCGATAGGGCGCATCTGCCGCCTGGAGCAAGGTTATCCCCTGGCGATCAAGATGCTGGCAAGCTGGACAGCCTTCTTTGGTAATGAGGAGATCGCGAAACGCCTCACCCGGCACGTGCAAGCCCGTAGCAGTGACGCATCGGGAGACGGAGATGACATAGAGACCGTGAGCTCACCTATGCAGGTGGTGTTCGACTTCTTCTGGACCCTGCTGGCAGAGCACGATCGACAATGCATCGGCGGTCTGGCTCTCTTTCGCGGCGGCTTCACAGTGGAGGCGGCATTCGATGTCGCGGACGTCTCACCGTTTCTGCTGGCCGCGTTACGCGATCGTGCGTTCATACAGACCGATAGTGAAGGGCGCTACCACTTGCACGAACTGCTACGCCAGTATTCCTGGGCCCGGCTCCAGAGAGATAGAGAGGCGACAGCAGAGATAGAGAGGCGACACGCGGCGTGGTACGCGCGCCTGGCCGATGCATCGGCGACGGATATGCGCGGCCCGCACTTTCGCCAGTGGGTTGAGCGGCTGGAAGCCGAACTCGACAACCTTCGCCTGGTGCTCGCCTGGGCGCTGGATCACACCCCGCTGATGGCGCTCCAGGCGGCCCTGGACCTTACGGAGTTCTGGCTCGTCGGATTGCATTCCCGCGAAGGGCATCGCTGGATCGAAACAGCAGTAGCACGCGCAGAGGATAGCTCCGATGGGTTGCCCACGTCCTTGAGGATGAGAGCGCTGGGGCGGCTGGGGCGTTTGGAGCGCCAGTATGGTGATACCGGCGCAGCCCGCCTGCACCTGACGACGTCAATAAGCCTGGCCGACGGGGAGAGTGCAAGCAGCGATCGTGAACTCGCCTACAGTCTCAGTACGCTTGCCAATATCGAATCAGATGTGGAGGCGCATGAGCAGGCCATTTCTCTGGCACGCCAGGCTCTGGACCATGCGCGCAGCCTCGGATCACTGGAGAACCTCGCGACGACTTCCACCATGGCCGCCTGGCCCTTTATCTTTGCCGGTGCCTTTGAAGAGGCCACCCATGTCGTGGAGGAGGGGCTACAGGCGAGTACAGCCTGCGGCGATCATCGCTCGACAGCCAATCTCACGAACGCCAAGGCTACCATCGCGTACTATGATTCCGCGCGGCACGACGAGGCCATCTCGCTATATCAGCAGGTGATCGATCTGTATGAAGAGTTGCGCGATTGGAGCGGTCTCTTACTTGCCTTCAACAATCTCGCCAGTGTCTACGTCGATGACAACCACTTTGAGCTCGCCGCCCATGCCTTCGCCGAGGCACGCCTCATCGGCCGCCGCGTCAAGCAGCACCGGATGATGCCCAATGTGCTGAGCGGGAGCGGCATTGTGGCCAGTGTCAGGGGTGACGACGCGGCGGCGTGGGGCTTCTGGCGTGAGGCTATGGAGCTCTCCCTCGCAGCCGGCAATATGGTGATCCTGGAGGAATGCACGATCGGTCTCGCGTACGCCTGGGCGCGTGCCGGTTTCGCCGCTCCTGCCGCCGTGCTAATTGGGATGATCGGTCTTCAGCCCGCCGGCAAGCCATGGCTCCTGCGCCCCATCGAACGGGCCGGTGCGGCCGCGCGGCCGGCACTCTCCACAGAACAGTGGGAGACACTCCTGGCCCACGGCGCCGGGCTCGACCTCAGTGCGGTAGCGCGTCTGCTACTCTCGCGTACCGGGCCCCACGACGTACCCGAGAGCATTCTGCCTGGCCGAGCGGCCACCCACGACCCCGCTGAATAATAAGTAATTCGACTATCTGTAGTTTCCAACGGACGTCATCCTACCGGTTGTATTATAAAGGTCATGATACAAGCTCAGCTTGAGAGATCTGGCATATATGTTCCTCGTGCGGGCTTAGAGACAAAAACCACTCATCAGATCGGAGTAAAGAGAAAGGCGGACCCTATGGCCCGCCTTTCTCTTCGCATCATTATGCCGATCAATTGCCACTCATAGGCTGGCACCTGAAGCTATTGGACGCTAACTATTCAAGAGATTCGACCTAGATCCATGTCAGTGTAAATTAGTCCGTTTGGCATCAGGTGGTATCAGGCTGTGTTATTCAGTGCTATTCAGTGTCATCGTAGTGCCGAAGGTGGGATTCGAACCCACATGAGGCTACCCTCACCCGCTTTTGAGGCGGGCGCGTCTGCCGTTCCGCCACTCCGGCTCTTCTTAGTTCGACTTCGTTAGCTCCAGGTCTATCGCCACCGGCAGCGCCTCTGCTTCCCAGCCGCTTGATTGAACCTCGTTGCGACCGTAATACTTCGCCACTACCAGCCTGCGCGCCAGCCGCTCTTCCTCGGGCTCCTGGACTATCCGCCCGGTGCCGCCGAATGTTACAGTGCCTATCCGCACCTCTGCATTCGGGGTCGTCCCGAGGTTCTTCACCCAGTCGGCCCTATAACGGCCCCCTGCGAGTATGTAGATCGTGCGACTCCCAGGCTCCGAGGCAAACCATAGCTCTACAGTATGCGCTCTGCCTGTCCTCCGACCGGTAGTCGTCAGGTAGCAGTATTGCTCAGATGAGGGCAAGCTTATCTCGGTCAAACTGCCCCAATTATACCCTATCATGCACAATACGCCAAACTCGCGCCGCCCTGTAACAGTTCAGATATAAGGTGGAGAAAATCGTGTAGGGGCACGGCGCTGACGTGCCCTCGTGGGCAACAGACAATGCTAACCCGACCAGGGCACGTCAGCGCCGTGCCCCTACGCCCTAAATCTGAACGCTTACCGCCGCCCTGCTTTCAGGGCAAACGCAGCTAAATTGAGCAGGGAATGGTGGACCAAAGGATGCTCTCTCCTTTGTCATTCCGAGCGCAGCGAGGGATCACTTGGGGGAAGATTGAGCTTGGAATCCGAGCATAGTGCTACTCCCAGTGATTCCTCGCTGCGCTCGGAATGACAAAGGCCCACTTTGTGCCTGCCTCCCATCTTTCCTCGCCAATTTAGCTGCGTTTGCCCTGGCCCTGCTTTGAGCTTGCATATGTCCTGCCGTGTAAGCTGGGCACATGCAATCAATTTTGCACTCAATTCGACGCATTTAGCAACCAGGATTGCTAGCTTTTCGCCTGTAATTCGCCTACGAATTCTCGTATATCCTGGGCTAGCAGATCAGGTTCTTCCCAGGCAGCGAAGTGGCCTCCGCGTGGCATTTCTGTCCATCGCACAAGGTTTACCGTACGCTCGGCCCATTCTCGAGGCGTAGGTACCGTCTCGCCGGGGAATGACGCAACCGCGGCTGGAACTGTGCTGCGCTGCGCAGGTTTTGGCCCTCCGCCGTGTGCGTAGATAGCACGAGCGTTTTCGAGGTAAGTGCGTATTGAAGAGCCGATCGTTTCGGTCACCCAATAGATCGTGACGTTGGTGAGTATCTCGTCCTTCGTGAAGCGAGTTTCTATGTCGCCCTTGCTATCACTCCATGCATATAACTTTTCGACGATCCATGCTGCCAGCCCGGCGGGCGAGTTGTTCAACCCGTAGGCCAGAGTCTGCGGCTTGGTCGATTGGAGCGCATTGTATGCGCCTTCCGTGTACCACCATTGTTGGGACTTGCCTGCGAATTGTCGTTCAGCGTCGGACATGGTGGCAAAATCTTCACTGCCGGTCGGATAGCCGGCATCGGTCAGGTGGATACCGGTTACCGCCTCAGGATGCTTGAGCGCCAGGGACCTGGTGACAGGGCCTCCCAGGTCGCCGCCCGCAGCTATGAAATGCTCGTACCCAAGTAGATCTTTCATGAGCTTTGCCCATAGGTCTGCTGTCTGCTCCGCTGTTCTGGCACGCCTGTCTGAAAAGCCGAAACCCGGCAAAGACGGCACGATTACGTCAAACGAAGCGTTCGGGTCACCTCCATAGCTTGCCGGGTCGGTCAACATTGGGATGAGCTTGTGGAAGCGGTAGAATGAGTCCGGCCAACCATGGGTGAGGATGATTGGCGTAGGATTCTCTCCCTTACCGCGCTCGTGAATAAAGTGGATGCCAATACCATCGATCTCGGCGCGAAAGTGATGGAGCCTGTTAAGCTCTGCTTCCTGCTTTCGCCAGTCATACTTGCCCACCCAATAATCTACCAACTCCTTCATGTAACCCAGGTTTGTGCCCATACCCCAGCCCGAACCTTCGACTTCATCTGTCCAGCGGGTGCGCCGAAGCCGCTCGCGCAGGTCATCAAGCGTGGATTTTGGGATTTCAATCCTGAAAGGTTGTGCTGCTATCGTTGCCATTGTATCCTCCTTGTGCTGTATTCAGGGTACCGCACGCAGTATAGCAACGCCGGCGAAGCATGTCTTGAACAAAAACGACAACCAAATTACATTGTTCCTGGCAAGGAAAGCACAACCCGGCAGGTCAAGCTGCCGGGTTGTGCTTTCCTGCTTGGCTGAGTTATCGCCTATCCGTTACGCCTACCGGTATGAACGACCTTGGTGGGGGTGTATCCTATCAAATATTTCAGCGATCTTGTCATGTGCGCCTGGTCAGCGTAGCCCGTCCGATAAGCGACGCCGGAAGCAGGCAGTCCCAGGCGCAACAAATCGGCAGCCAGCAAAGCTCGTTCAATCTGGCGAATGTAGATTTGTGTCAGCCCTGTCGTCCGCAAGAAACGACGCTGCACCGAACGCTCCGACAAGTCAACTATGTTTCCGTGCAAGACGGTATCGACGACCCGATCCTTTACGAGCAGGTCATTCCGTACGAGCCTGGTGACAAAGGTCTCCACGTTCTCATAGTTAGGAGCCTCCCAGGCAGAGCCGTACAGCCAAAAAGATTTGCTCGCCGCTCCGGGGAATACGAGGGACCTATCGAGGAGCTTGTTTGCGGGCAAATGGGGCATAGAGGTCCCAACCCTGAAGCGAATACCAAGGGCCTCCGTACCTGCCTCGTACTCAACCCTTCCAGCCCTGGATGCCGGTCCACAAAGCATTGCCTGCGTTACGCCATGTCGCTTGCTGACAATGATGTCCCAACACCCATCTGCAGAGGCAATATAACAGCCATCGCGCTGATTTTGCGTGTGCCAGACAGTGCGCACGAAAGGAGAATCCGATGCTCTCTGCTCGTATGTGAAGCTCATATGCCCTCTGATCTCCATTATACAATCATGTCCGGGCGTCGTGAAGTAAGCTCGCTCAAGTCAGCGTTCAGAGTAAAGGTGGAGAAATGTTGTAGGGGCACGGCGCTGACGTGCCCTAGAGGGCATGAGATAGTGCCAGTCACACGAGGGCACGTATGGCCGTGCCCCTACACCCCAATTCTGATCGCTTACTCGCTCAAACCAGGTTGCTGCTGTTATCTCCTATTTAAATGCTATCACCTGACCGGTTACCCGACCTTACCCGACCACATCTCCCGCCAGCACGCGCCGCTCCTCTCCCATATCCGGCTTTATCACCAGCGAGCCGTCGCGCTCGACGCGTAGAGCTTGCCCGCTTATCTGTTCGCCGCCATTATCGACCGACACGCGCTTACCCACAGTCTCGAGCGCCGCTGCCCATTCGTCGTACACGGGGCCAAATTGCCCGTTCTGCATCGCCAGGTACAATCCCTCAAGCTCGCGCAGTACCCGTGCCAGCAGCCACGCACGGTCTACCTCGACGCCCCATTCTGCCGAAAGCGAAGTGGCCTGGGAGCGACCGCTCGCAGCTCCATGAGGTCATCAGCACCAAGATTAGCATTTATCCCAAACCCTATCACCGCGAACACCCACTCCCCACCCACAAACTCGCTCTCGCTCAATATCCCGGCCACCTTCTTCCCATTGATAAGCACGTCGTTGGGCCATTTGATTGCGGAATGCGGAATGCGGAATGCGGAATGCGGACCTTCCAATTGCGGATTGCGGATTGCGGATTGCGGATTGACTTGGCCAGTCGTACCGTCGCCGGTCGTCGGTGGTTGGTCGTCGGTCGCCGGTCGTCGGTCTCTGCCCACTGCCCACTGCGCACTGCCCGCTGATCTGTAGATCGCGAGGGCGGCTGCAATCGTCAGATAGAATGCCTGCTCAGCAGGGAAGCGAGGGCGCAACAATATCGAGCAGAGAACACTGCTCCCGGGCGGGGCTGTCCATACTCTCCCCAGCCGCCCCCGTCCTCGCACCTGCTCTTCGGCCACCACCGCTAGCCCCTCCGGCTCTCCCTTCCGGGCGGCCTCTTTTATGAGGTCGTTCGTCGAGCCGACCTGCCGGTACATTTCAATCCTGCGCCCCAGTACCAACGTATTCAGCTTAGCTTGTATAACCTCAGGTGTATATTCGGCCATAAGAAGTCACCGTCCAGAGGTCGGGGCAGTAAAACGTAAAACGTAAAACGTAACAACGCCAAGACGCCAAGATCCGCCAAGGCTCGCCAAGGTTTTTATTGTTTACGCGCATAACAATCCTCTGCGATCTCTGTGTACTCCGCCCTCTCTGTGATTCAAACCCATAAAAACCTTCGTGATCTTCGTGCCTTCGTGTCGGCTTCGTGGTCTTCGTGGTCTTCGTGATTCAAACCCATAAAAGCCTTCGTGATCTTTGTGCCTTTGTGGTTCAAACCGTAGAATCCTTGGCGTCTTGGCGTCTTGGCGTTGAAAATACGGTCGTCGGCCGTCATTGACCCCCGGCCCCCGGCCCATCGTCAACCATCAAAGCGCAACACTTCTTTGCCTCGCAAGCGGTCTTCGATCCGGGCTGCGATCGTGTCGAGGTGCGCGGGTCGCTGCACGAAATCGAGATGATCGGTGGCGATGGTCAGCACGGGGCAAAGATTGAACCCGGCTACCCACTCGTCGTAGAGATCGTTCAGACGGCCCAGGTATTCTCCGCCGATTTCCCTCTCGAAGTCGCGACCGCGAAGGTCGATGCGCTTCAGAAGGGTCTCCACCGACGCTTGCAAGTATACAACCAGGTTTGGCGGAGGCAACAGCGAAGACACAGATCTGTACAGGTCCCAGTATGATCCCCAATCACGTTCGCTCATGTAACCCTGCCGGTAGAGATTGCGCGCGAATATCTCGGCGTCCTCGTACACCGTCCTGTCCTGCAACACGGACGTTGGGTGGTCCATCAACGCTTTGTGGTCGTGCAGCCGCCTCGACAGGAAGAAGACCTGCGAATTGAAGCTCCACCTGCGCATGTCCGCGTAGAAATCGGCCAGGTACGGGTTCTCTACCACCGCCTCAATGAACGGCTCCCACCCCAGCCTCTCGGCCAGCAGCGTTGTCAGGCTCGACTTCCCTACCCCGATATTGCCGGCTATCGCCACGAAATATTTCTGCATCAGCTTTCCAACCGGTCATTATCTGGCGAAAGCAACCCAAAGATAAGTGACATCAGCAGCTACCTTGCTGACCGCAATCGCTTTATCTTCTCTGAAGGGTTATGCGATCGCCACAATTTTTCTACTCTGAAATATACCAATCGCTGATTCTAATCCTCCAGCCTGAATCCCTTCGGCAACAGCTCTTCAACCGTCATCACCAGCCGCCCCGACCCTTTCTCGGGCGGCGGCTCCATCACCACTGTACACCCGGGCGCAAGCTCGAACAGTACCTGCCTGCACACACCACAGGGCGTGGTCGGGTGCTGCTGGTCGCCCACCACCGCCATCGCCACGAAGCTTCCCGGCGCTTCCCCGGCCGCAATCGCCGACCCTACCGCCACCCGCTCCGCGCACATCGTGGGCGAGTAAGCCCCGTTCTCGATATTACACCCCAGGTAAACCTTCCCGCTCCTGGCCAGCAGCGCAGCCCCTACGCGAAAGTGCGAATAGGGTGCATAAGCCATCTCCCGCACCTCCAATGCCGCCCTCACCAGCGCGTCATAGTCAATATCGACCAACGCTACACCCCTCCATCGATCTGTTTCTCGTAAAACTGACTTAGCGCATCTTCTTTATACTCTCCAAACGGTGGAATGCGTCTAAACCCGATGCGCTCATATAGGGCGATGGCTTCACGTTGGTGAATACCCGTTTCCAACCGTAAGAGCTTGACGTCGTTAGCCAGAGCATACTTTGCCAGGTGGTTGAGTATCTGCTTTCCAAATCCCATACCGCGAAACTTTGGGCGCACATACATCCGCTTAATCTCCCCATACTCTTCGCCAACGAGTTTGACACCACCACAGGCGGCAGGTGTCCCGTCATAGCGCAGCAGGAAAAACGGCACATCTTCGGCCAGTAGCTTTTCCACACTGAACCCGTGGCGGCTTTCGGCTGGATAGAGTGGCGCAAGATGCGCTTCGAGCTCATTGATCAGGGCGATAGCATCGTCTGTATCAGGACTTTCGCGCTTGATGATAGCTGAGTCCAATTGATGCACTCCTTTCCTTGCTCCTGTTTCTACTACACCATTACTTTTGCGTCAAACTCTCTTAGCTAAGCAAGAGTTCAGATTTAGGGTAGAGAAGATGTCTCAGTAGGGACATCCACAAGGGTGTCCCTACTGAGGTTTATACATCTATTCTGAACAATTACAAATCTCCGTAAGCAAGGCTGATGGAAAGTCAGTGCCCGGCATGCCCAGTTTGCCTTGTCATTCTTCACTCGCGTTCAGAATGACAAGGCTTGGTTGGGATCACTCTTCCTCTTCCTCGATCTCTTCGTCTTCAGGGGGCCGCTGCTTCACGATGGAGAGCTGCTTCAGGCGCGTCCCCTCGGTGCTCACCACGGTGACGATGTAGTCGCCTTGCTGTATGGCGTCGCCTGGGCTTGGGATGCGCCCTAGTTGCTCGTAGACGAAGCCCCCTATCGTGTCCGAATCCTCGGCCTCCCAGTTGGTGCCCAGCAAATCGTTCACGTCGTCCAGCGATACCCGGGCGTCCACGAGGGTCTCGTATTCGTCTACCCTCTCGATCATTTGCGGCTCGACGTCGTACTCGTCCTGTATCTCCCCTACGATCTCTTCCAGCAGGTCCTCTATCGTCACCAGCCCGGCTGTGCCGCCGTACTCGTCCACCACGATAGCCATGTGCATTCGTCCCTTTTGCAGCTCTCGCAGCAACTCATCCACCTTCTTGGTCTCAGGCACGTAAAAGACGGGCCTCATGACCCGCATTACGGTGGCGTTCTCCCCGCTTTGCCTTATAACTCTGAAAATATCCTGCACCGTCGCCACGCCAACCACCGTGTCGATGGTCTCCTTATATATCGGCAGCCGGGTGTGCCCGCTCTGCAAGGCGAGATCTGCCGCCGCTCCCACGGTCGCATCGTCCTCCACCGCCACGATATATGGCCTGGGCACCATCACCTCGCGCACAACCGTATCCCCGAACTCGAATATCGAGTGTATCAGCTCTTCCTCTTCCTGCTGGATCACCCCCTCTTCCTCGCCGACGTTCACCAGCATCCGCATCTCTTCCTGCGTCACGAAGAGGCCCGCGGGCGCGGTGCGTCCACCCACTATCAGCACAACCGGTCTCGCCAACCATCCCGCTAATGTAACGAGAGGCAGCACCACTTGCCTGATGATATTTATCGGCGCGAAAAGGGCCAGCGCCGTTCGCTCTGGGTTGCGCATCGCCAGCGCTTTCGGCACGGCTATACCGAATACGAGCACCAGAATCGCCGCCACCACCACTGCCAGCACGTGCCCCCACCAGTCGACGAAGTGCTGAGACACAAAGAGCGCCAGCGAGCCGAGGGTCAGCAGGGCAATCGTATTGACGAACAAAAGCGTTGTGGGGAAGCGCTGGGGATTATCCAGCAGGTCGTTGATGGCCTGGGCGCGGGGAACGCCTCTCTCCAACAGTTGCCGCAGTCGCAGCCGCGATATATTGGTAAGCGCCGTCTCAACCGCCGAATCGAGCGCAATGAGCGAAAGGCACAACAACGCCCCAACAAGCGCTATCCAACTTTCAGGCTCCAAGTAATGGGAGAACTCCTACTAACGAGAAATGAGAAGTGAGAAATGAGAAACGAGATTCGAGAGGTATCAAAGCTCTCATTTCTCATTTCTCACTTCTCATTTCTTCTCTACCGAAAGAGCGCACTCACCGAGCGGTCTTCGTGGATGTGCAAGATGGCGTCGGCGAAGAGTTGAGCCAGGCTTATTACTTCTATCTTGCTGTTTTCGTGCACACCGTTCGGGCGCAGAGGCACCGTGTCGCTCAAAAGCACCTTGGTAAAGGGCGAGGCTTCCAGCAAATCGCGAGCGCCGGGGGCGAGCGCCGCGTGCGTGGCGCAGGCGTACACCGAGCGCGCACCCCTGTCAAGGAGCATCTCGGCAGCCGCCACAAGGGTTCCACCGGTCATTATCATGTCGTCGATCAGTAGCGCCGTCTTGCCTCTCACGTTACCGACCATCTCAACGGCGTAAGCCTTATCTGCCGTGGGACGCTGCTTGGCGATCAGCGCAAGGTCGGTGTGGCTGCCCAGCCGCTCGCGCGCTTCGAGCGCCCACCCTACCCGGCCCTGGTCGGGCGCGACCACCACCGGGTTCGGCAGGTCGAGCTCGCGGCATCTGTCGGCCAGCAGCCTGCGCCCCTGCAGGTGGTCCACCGGAATATTGAAGAAGCCTTCGATGGCCGGGGCGTGCAGGTCGCAGGTCAATATCCGGTGCGCCCCCGCGCTTTGCAAGAGGTCGGCCACCAGCTTGGCGGTTATGGGCTCTCGCGAGCGGCTCTTCTTCTCCTGCTTGGCGTATCCATAGTATGGGATCACAGCCGTGATCCGCGTGGCCGAGGCGCGCTTGATGGCATCCATCATGATAAGGAGCTCCATCAAGTTGTGGTTCACAGGGTGGCAGGTGGGCTGTACCACGAAGACGTCCGACCCGCGCACGTTCTCTTCTATACAGACCCGCGTCTCTCCATTCTTATATTCATTCACGAGAGCTGCGCCCAGCGGAATGCCCAGGTGGTTCGCTATTGCTTGAGCCAGCGCAGGATGCGCGGTGCCGGTGAACACCTGCAATTGCCCCATCATAGCTTTATGCCTCCTCTGAAGAACGTGAAACGTGAAACCCTGATAACTTCTGCGCTCTCAGTATGCCCTATGAGCTCTGTGATCTAAACAAAACAACAATAATCTTGGCGAACCTTGGCGGACCTTGGCGTCTTGGCGGTTACGTTTCACGTTTCACGTCTTCCATCTCTGTCTTTTCCTTCCGCTCCAGGTGCCTTATCACCCTCGCCGGCACGCCTACGGCCAGCGTGTGGGGCGGCACGTCCTTCGTCACGACGCTTCCCGCCCCTGTGATGGCCCCGTCGCCGATCTCCCTGGGCGCGACCAGCATGGTATCGACCCCTATGAATGCGTTCTTGCCTATAATCGTTTTGTTCTTGCTATGGGTGGCGCTATCGTAGTTGGCGGTCACGGTGCCGGCGCCGATATTCGTATCCTCGCCGATCGTCGCGTCGCCCAGATAGCTGAAATGGCCCGAATGCACCCCACGCTCCAGGGTAGATTCCTTTACCTCCACAAAGTTGCCCAGGTGCACCCCTTCGCCCAGGTGAGTGCCCGGCCTCAAGTGGCTGTACGGCCCCACACTCACTCCGCGCTCGATCGTGCTCCTCTCGACCATAGATGAAACGATGCGGCAGCCTTCGGCCACGCTCGAATTGATGATATGCGTGTTTGGCCCGAGCACGCAATCGGCTCCGATCTCCGTTTTCCCTTCCAGGATTACGCCCGGATAGAGTAGTGTGTCGGGCCCTACTCTCACGTCCATGCCTAAATAAACTGTCTCAGGCAGAAGCATCGTCACGCCCGACTCCTGCATATTCTGCCGCAGCCTGGACTGTATTATCCGCTCGGCCTCGGCCAACTGCACGCGGCTGTTGATGCCCATCGCCTCGTCCAGCCCTTCCTGCGTGAAGGTAATGACGTTGCTCTGCGGTGTCCCCCGCGCCAGGCTCGATTGGCTCGGCCCGCCCTTCTCCTCTTTAATTGCCATCCCTATCAGGTCGGTGAGATAATATTCTCCCTGAGGGTTCAGCTCGATCTTCTCAAGGTGTGGCCACAGCCAGCCCGAGTCGAACACGTAGACGCCGCTATTCACCTCCGAGATGGCCCTCTGGACGAGCGTGGCGCTCTTCTCCTCCACCACCTCAACCAGCCGCTGATGGACGTCACGCACCACCCTGCCGTAGCCCGTGGGGTCAGCCGCGATGCAGGTGAGGATGGTGAGGCGCGCCCGCGCCTGGCGGTGCCGGGCTAGCAGCGCGCTGAGGGTGGCAGCCTTTAGCAGGGGACTGTCGCCGTAGAGCACCAGCACCGACCCATGGAAATCGTGCAGCAGCGGCTTCGCCATGTGCACGGCGTGCCCCGTGCCAAGCTGCTCAGACTGGGTAGCGTATTCTATCGAGAGGGAGTCCCGCGGCCCGTAGCTCTGCCCTATGGCAGACTTCACCTGGTCGGCTTCGTGCCCAACCACCACCACCGTGCGTGTAGGACCGAGAGGGACGAGAGCGCGCAGAACGTGCGCGAGAAGAGGCAGCCCGGCAAGGCGGTGCAGCACTTTGGGTTGCCGCGAGACCATCCTCTTGCCAAGACCCGCCGCCAGAACAACTACCGCAAGCGGCTGGCTCTCCATGAAATCTTTCCTTCTCTGATAAGGGTGGATACCTGGCTACTGGGGTTCACAGGTTGAGCAAAAGGCGGGGCTTGTCTCAACGACGCCGCTGGACCCGGCTCGTGCGGGGTATTTACCGGGGTAGCAGTATACTAGCCTATACCTGCCTCCCTGTCAAGTTTGCAAAAGAGGGCAGTGAGATTGCCAGTGGGCAGTCTCACTGCCCTCTTTTATCAATTCTAAGGATAGGCGCTAGCCGGCTTTAGGGCCATCACACATCTCCATGCCGACGCCTGATTGCGTAACGGAGGAAATTCAGCGTCTCTGCCAGGTCATCTATCGCATGCTGGCTTCGCCACGCCAATGCTTTCTCGATTAGCGGCTGCCACTCGGGGTCTAGAGTGCGCTGCGCCCAGGCTGCGGCCTCCGGTTTGGAGACAACCGTGCCCTCTTGCAAGGTATTGAGCGCCCTGCACATCGTCAGTACGGCAAAGGCCTGGTAGTCACGCGGGCGAAGCCATTCCGGCTCGTCAGGCCCGCTAACCTGTCTTTGCCAGAATCCCGCCAGCGTCTTGCATACCGCTTCGCGTAGATCGCCAGGCAGAACGGGGTCGATCAGTGTGCCTGGTGACGGACCGTATACCGTTATGCCGTGCTCACGCACGATATAGCGCTCAAGGATCCAGTTGCTTCCATGCGGGGCGACGACAAAATCCCAATCCACACCAATAGTGGGGTGAGATGCATTGCCGGGGTCGTATCGCCGGAGGGCAGCTAGGGGGATATAAGAGCCCTCTAATCGCCTGGCGTACGGAAGCCCGCTGTCGGCAATACCCGCATGCATCGCCTTCAGCAAAGCCAGCTCTTTTTCGGAGAGCTCCCCGGTAGTCACGATCAAAAAGTCGACATCGCTCGACTCGGGGTCGAAATCACCCAGCGATAGCGACCCGAACAGGTAGAAACCGGCCACCTTCGTAGGCAGCGCAGCCTGCACGCGCGCCAGCATGGCGAGGAGAAGCCTGTTTACGTCGCTATAAGGGGTTGGGCCTGGCATAGCATGGGCTATTTGCCGAGCGTAGGCCCACTCTCAGACGGCGCGCCCATAATGTTGTAGCCGTGGTCGACAAAGAGCACAGCCCCGGTGACGCCGCTGGCGAGAGGGCTGCACAAGAACGCTGCTGTGTTGCCCACCTCGCTCGCCTCCATCTCATGGGGGATCGGCGCATTGGCGGCGTAGAAATCGACCATCTTGTCTATCCCGCCGATTGCTCGCGCCGCCCGCGAGGCCAGCGGCCCGGCCGAGATGCAGTTCACCCTCACCCCGAACTTGCGCCCCGCCTCGTAAGCCAGCGTGCGCGTATCGTTCTCGAGGGCGGCCTTGGCGGACGACATGCCCCCGCCGTAACCTGTCACCACACGCTGGCCTGCCAGGTAGGTGAGCGACAGGAATGCACCGTCCTTCCTCATAAGCGGTCCGAAGCGTTGCACCATCGCCACTTTCGAGTAGGCGCTCACGCTTATCGCCGCCAGGTAGCCCGCCCTGCTCGTCTCAAGGAGCGGCTTCTTGACCTCCGGCCCGTTGGCGAGGGAGTGGATCACTATATCGAGCGGCTGCTCGCCAAACTCCTTCACGAGCCGCGTCGCCACCCCCTCGATAGTGTAGTCGCCCATATCCTGGTAGCGCTTGTTGGTCAACACGTCAGGTGGCACGCCATCCATCGTATCGAACGCCGCGTCCAGGGGATAAATACCCTCAAACTCCATCTTGCGCCCGCCGCTCATAACCATCGACTCGTCCATCGAGCCGCGTTCCAGCAGCCTCTGAAATATGCTCAGCGCGGGCGGCCAGGTGCCCACCACAATGCTTGCCCCCGCCTCGGCCAGCGCCTTGGCAATCGCGAACCCGTACCCCTGGTCGTCGGCCACCCCGGCCACAAAGGCCCTGCGGCCGGTCAAATCAATGTTCAGCAAATCGGTACCTCCTTGGCGGAGAAATGAGAAATTAGATATGAGATATTAGAAATAAGCTCTTTTCTCATTTCTAGTTTCTTTCCGCTCCTTTTTGCTCTCGTTGCCCATCGCGGCTATCAGTATATCATCTTCTTCCCCATCGCAAACAGATGCTCGATCTCCAGCGTATCCTTCCTCAGCACAAGTACGTCCGCGGCCGCACCTGCGTTCAGCCGCCCCTTCTGCGGCAGCTTTAATACGGTAGCCGTATTGAGCGTGAAACAAGGCAATATCTGCTCAATCGCCAGGCTATGCTTGAGCACCGCATCCACAAAAGCGCGGTAAAATGTGTGCGGACCCTGGCTCGTGCCTGCCCCAGCGTCCGACGACACAGTGAGATGGTCGAGCGGCCCATCATGCTCGCGGTAATATTTGAACGACGGCCCAAAGTCGGGGTCAATCGTGTCCATATCCACGTACGCGCCGCGCTTCGCCAGGGCCACGGCGTCCTCTATCAATGCGTGGCTCCTGGTAATATGCGTGGCGTGCAGATTCTTCGCCGGAATATCGTATCTATCCAGCAGCGCGTGGAGCAGCCCCAGCTTCTCGTTTCCGGCTCCCGTGTGGAAGTGCGCCACGCCCGCTTTGCCGCTCATCGTGCCCCCTACCACCGCGTCCGAGACTATTCTCCCTAACTCCTCCACCGCCGGCTTGGACGACCTGAAATCGGCAATAGCGATCTCACCCACTCCGAGCACCTTATCGATAACAACCATGTCGTCGCGCACCGACCCGGTAAAGGTGGGCGGCGGCACCTGGAAGTTGCCTGTATATATGTAGGTGGTGATCCCCTGCTCCTCAAGCCCGCGCGCCTTCGCAAGCAGCGAAGTCAGGTGCCGCGTGGTCGAATCTGTGCCCAGTATCCCGACCACCGTGGTCATCCCCGCCCGCAGAATATCTTTTATCGGAATCTCAGGCATCCGCGAAGCGGGCCCGGCCTCACCACCCGCCCCCAGGATATGCTGGTGCGGGTCGATGAATCCCGGCAGCACCACGCACCCATCAGCGTCCACCACCTCGCACCCCAGGCCGGTCGCCTCCAGCTTCTCTATGTCTATCTCGCCCCCGACCTGCACGATTAGCCCACCCACCAGCAACAGGCTTCCCCGTCCCAACGGCTCCGGGGCATATATCTCGCCGTTCTCGATTACGGTGAACATCTATCTTCGCTCCTTCCCGGCCTCGGCCCAACACTGACAGCATGTGCACATAGAGTATAGCAGCCTCATACCTCTGCACCAATGTAAGGGCAACCCCCGTGGGCATTGAGTGGCGGACAATGCACGGCGGTTAAAACCGCGTGCTAGCCTTACGAAGTCCGCCTACGCGGACTGCTCAGGCCACAATAGTGCCGGTCCCAAGGCACAATCGTGGGGTCGTAGCCTGCGTTGGCAGGCTTTGTAGAGATAGCACGCGGTTTCAACCGCCGTGCGTTGCTCGTGTCGCCGGCTCCGCGCTGAATTGATTGTTATCAATGCCCATATGGGTGCCCTTACAAGTACGCCTATCCTGCTATAATGGCAGCACAAACCGCTTCCTGACTGGACCATACGATGGCACCCACAACATTCCGCTACTTCCGCGACCCGCACTACTTCTCAACATATACGGATGAACCGCAAACCTGCGACATCTGCGGTCACGACCGCCCCGGCTACGAAGGTCCTTTCTACAGCGAAGAAGACCTCAATTTCGTATGTGAGCAATGCCTGGCCTCCGGCAGACTGGCCGAACATGAGGCTACTACGAACAGCGCCGATAGTCGAACCCTCTACTGGCAAATAAAGGTAGCTAACCCGCAGCTCTCAGAGGAGGAAATCCAGGAGCAAGTAAAAGAGAAAACCACCGAAGTCGAGGAGCGCACTCCCCATATCGTCACCTGGCAAGATTTCGATTGGCCCGCCCACTGCCAGGACTACGCCTGTTTCGTGAAGGAAGCGGGCAAACCTGACCTCAACGCCCTCTCACCCAATGGCGATGGGCGTATGTTCCTCTACGAACATCTCTACCAGGGCCTCACGACCGATCTCGACGACCTCTGGGAATCCGTCCGCCCTGACTTCCCCAACCTCCAACGAAACCTCTTACCATGCCGGCATCTACCTCTTCCAATGTCTCCACTGCCAGGATTATACGATCCTCTGGGATATAGATTAGGTGGCGAGAAATGAGATATGAGAAGTTAGAAGTAGCAGTCGCAAAATAATCCGCAATCCGCAATCCGCATTCCGCATTCCGCATTCATCATGATTTCCCTCCCTGCCCATCTCGAATCTGCCATCGCCGTGGCTCTGCGCTCCGTCCCTTCGGCCCAATGGATAACCGCCGCCCAGCGCCTCAGCGAGCAATATCGCGCCGAGCGACCGGATAACGAGCCATTCCGCATTCGGCATTCCGCATTCCGCGCTCAAGACGCTCTCGGCTATGCGGCCCTCATTCTGCCTGCTGCATACGCACAGGTCGCGGGCGCGCTCGCCGCCACAGCCGCCCTCACACCCTCCGATTTCCAGCCCGCCACCCTCCTCGATCTCGGTAGCGGCCCCGGCACGGCCCTCTGGGCAGCAGCCGAGCATTATCCTTCCCTTGCCGACCTGCACGCCTGGGAGCGCGAGCCTGCCTTTATCACTCTCGCACGCCGGCTTGCCTCCGCGAGCGATAACCCCGCCATCCGGCAGGCCGAGTGGCGGCAAATCACCCTGTCGGGCACGCTGCCACGGCATACGCCCCAATTCGACCTCGTCATAATAGGGCATCTGCTTAACGAGATGGACGAGCCGGCTCGCCAGGCCCTCGTGGCTTCCGCCTGGGAGCACTGCGCGGGCCTACTCCTTATCGTAGAGCCGGGCACATCCGCCGCATTCCCGGTGGTACGCGCCGCCCGCGACCAGCTTCTCCAGCAGGGGGCGCACACCATCGCCCCCTGCGCTCACGACAACCCATGCCCCCTCCAGAACGACTGGTGCCACTTCCCGCAGCGGCTCAACCGTCCCGAGTTCCAGCGCCGCGCCAAAGAGGCTACCGCAGGCTGGGAAGAAGCCAAGTTCTCCTACGCCGCCATGGCTCGATTCCCCAGATACGCACCCGTCTGGGGCCGCCTAATCCATCAGCCCCAGGTCAACAAAGCCGGCGTTGAGCTGATAGTCTCCTCCCGCGAAGGCATCGTTCGCCCCCGTATCCCCAAGCGAAACCGCCCTCTCTATCGACAGGCCGCCGACCTCAAATGGGGCGAGGCATTGCCGGACCCTATTGAGACCGCACGAAAGTATGAATAACCGAATAACTCATGACTCATAACTTCGTCACTGGACCATGCCATACCTCTTATTCTTAGCCGTCATCTTGATAAAATACCTGAGCCTCTTCTCAAATTCCTCCGGCCGGTGCCGCGCCCCATCAATCCAGCCGATGCGGATGCGTTTATAGCTCTCAGGAAAGTGCTGGAAATTCTCCCACACCTGCTCATCGGCTTGCAACGCCTCCAGTATATCCGCCGGGATCTCAAAGTCGCCGGCGAGGGCATCGCCTAGCTTGTCCAGCCCCGCCTGCGCCATCTTCCCCTGCTCGATCAGCCGGCGCGCTCTCTCTTTATTCATCGCAGAAAAGGGGCTACGGGGCTTTCTCGGTGAAAATCTCTGGGCAAACGTCCCTCCACCGATATCCTTATACGTGCTGTCAATCCACCCAAAACAGAGAGCCTCCTCCACCGCATCGTTGTATGGAATGCGGGGCTTACCGCTGTCCTTCCGGTAATAGACAAGCCAAATCTCCGGCTCGCTAGCATGGTGTTCCTCCAGCCAGGCCCGCCAATCTTCGCGATCCGTAACGTAAAGCGTCTTAGTTATCTCCACAATGTCCCGCCTTTCAATACCGAGTTTCCACAGAGGTACCACCTGGCCCTTCGTACAGACCTCAACGAATTGTACCTGGTGATTACCGGCATCCCAAAGTAGCACGACGGTAATCCACCACAGAGGGACAGAGAACGTAAATCACCGCAGAGGCGCAGAGGACGCAGAGTTTCGCAGAGATTGTTTAAGGTTTTGGAGTAATGAAACAATAAAATTCCCTGCGAAACTCTGCATCCTCTGCGCCTCTGCGGTGAGTTATTAAACGTAGCTAAACACCGAAACCATAAGAATCTCTGCGAAACTCTGCGTCCTCTGCGCCTCTGCGGTGAGCTACCGTCAGTCTCCGAATCTAGCCCCTTGACACCCAACCAGGATAGCGCCATATTAATCGCATAATCGGTAATTGACAACCGGCGATCAAGAACTCAGAACTCAGAACTAACGCAATGCCCACCATCTACCTCACCACGGGCGATGCTATCGCCGTCATAACACCCTCAGGCGACCACTGGCAGGCTACGCTGCATCTGCAGGATTATCATACCTATTGCGTTGCTGCCGACCCGCTCAACCCTGCCCTCGTCTATTGCGGCACTTTCGGCCAGGGGCTCTGGCTCAGCCGCGACGCAGGCTCTTCCTGGCAGCAAGCCGGCGAGGGCATCGCTTATCCCGAAGTGATGGCTGTTGCCGTCAGCCGTGCCGACCGCAATGACGATCACGGTACGGTATGGGCGGGTACCGAGCCTAGCGCCTTGTTCCGCTCCGACGATGGCGGCCTCTCATGGCACGAGTGTCCTGCCCTGCGCGCTCTCCCTTCCGCACCCACATGGTCTTTCCCGCCAAGACCCTGGACCCACCACGTCCGCTGGATTGCTCCCGACGCCATCGAACCTGCCCACATCTTCGTTGGCATCGAGCTTGGCGGCGTCATGCGTTCTCTTGATGGCGGCAACACCTGGGAGGACCGCAAGCCCAACGGCCAGCACGACGCCCATACCCTGCGCACCCATCCCCTCGCCCCCAATCGCGTCTACGAAGCGGCGGGCGGGGGCTATGCAGAATCCCACGATGGCGGCGCTACCTGGCTCCGTCTCGACGAGGGCATGGCTCATCACTACTGCTGGTCGCTCGCAGTCGATTCCGCCGACCCGGATACCGTTATCGTGTCGGTCTCACCCGGCCCCACACAGGCGCATCAATCCTCCCATGCCGAAGCTACCGTCTACCGAAAAACTGCAGGCAAACCCTGGCAAGAATCGTGCTCCGGCCTCCCCGAACCCCAGGGCACCCGAGCCTACGCCCTGGCCTCCGACGACCAGGAGCCCAACACTTTCTACGCCGCTACGCACAAAGGCGAAATCTTCCGCTCGCAGGACGCCGGCCAATCCTGGCACCCACTCCAGGTGGAGTGGCCAGGCAACTACCAGCCCGATCCCAACGCGCCTTTTGCGCTCGTTGCAGTAGGGGCGTAGAAGTTGATAATACAAGCAGTCATGTTCCCCATGGCAGTATTAAGGGTATACTAGGGAGAGGATAACCGGCCATCGCCACCTGGAATTGAGAGCGACTAAACGGCTCGGCTGGCCTGGTATGGTCAGCAGTGCGCGAGTAGCTACCGCAGCCTTACCCTTTCAATCCCTATCAAACCGGATGAAAGCTGTAGGTGCACACCTTGTGGGTGGCCAGGTTACCCACAGGATCTCTACCCACCAGGGCACTCACGAGGGCACCACCAGAGCAACCACGAGGGGTGCCCCTACACCCTTTGGTAGGCGCTGTCAGGTCCTGGATGCGCCTATCAGAGTCGGCAACCGGATAACTTTAAAAGTAAGCTTATGCTACATATTCATCTGCTTGGCCGGCCCCACTTCCTGATAGACGGGGAGCCTGCCGAGTTTGCATCTTTGCCAAGGACATGGCCTCTCTGGGCCTATCTGCTGCTGCATAGCTCACATCCCGTCAAGCGCGAAACACTCGCTTTCACGCTCTGGCCCGACGAGCCGGAGGCCTCTGCGCGAGCAAACTTGCGCCGGCATTTGCACGACCTGAAGCGTATTCTTCCAGCTCCGGATGGCTCACCAGGCCGTGACTGGCTACTGATCGATGCCAGGACGATCCGGTGGAACCCCGAATGCGACTACCGGCTCGACGTAATAGAGTTCGAGCGACTGAGCGGGTCTGGTGATACTCTCGCTGAGGCTGTGGCGCTCTACAAGGGTGACTTCCTGGAGAGCTCTTACGACGACTGGCTCTTCTACGAGCGCGAGCGTCTGCGCGATCTCTACCTGGCCGATCTGAGCCAGCTTATAGTGCGAAGTCGTGCAGAGCGCGATTACCCGCTGGCTGCCACCTATGCACACAGATTGCTGGAGATCGATCCTTTTCGCGAGGACGCTCTGCGCCAATTGATGGCTGTGCGGTACGAAGCGGGCGACCGCAGTGGAGCGCTCCAGGCGTACGAGCAATTCGCCCGACGACTGCGCGAAGAGCTGGGCGTCGAGCCGATGCCTGAGACGGCGGCCTTGCGCGAAGCGGTCATCAGGGAAGCAAGGCTACCAGGGGGGACAGGGTTTGACGCGTCTTCACCTGTGCCTGGAAGCTCAGCTAACAGGGTAGAGCGTCTCCTTTTGCCTTTCGTTGGCCGCGAAAGCGAGCTCGAGCAGTTGCGTGGATGGTGGAGTCGCGCCGCACGCGGCAAAGGCGGGCTTGTCATGCTCGGAGGAGAAGCCGGCATCGGTAAAACGCGCCTGGCAGATCAGCTTGGCACCCACGCGGAGCTAGAAGGCGCACGTATCTTGCTCGGCAATACCACTTTTGCTGAGCCTCTCCCGTATCAAGCCCTGGTGGGCGCTCTCCGCTCCGCGCTGCCTCTGCTGGCCGCTCTTGAGATTGAGCCTCTCTGGCTGGCCGCCGTGGCCTCACTGATCCCCGAGCTGCGCACCCGGCGTGGGGAAGGGCCGGGTCGCCTGCCTCTCGGGGTGCCGCTCGACCCTGAGCGAGAGCGAAGCCGCCTCTTTGAGGGCCTTGCGCGGTGCCTCGAAGGTCTCGCCCGACCCAGGCCTCTTCTGGTCATTCTGGAAGACCTGCATTGGGCGGGCGCCACGACATCAAGTCTGCTCGAGTTTCTGGCTCGCCACGTGTCGCAGCACCCGGTGCTCATCCTGGCTACCTATCGCGAAGAAGAGACCCCACGCGCCCATCCTTTGCGCGACTTGCGCCGCCGCTTGCAGGGGGAGAGCCAGTTGCGCCATCTTGCGCTGGGGCCCCTTCCATATCGGAGCGCTGGAGAGCCTGGTGGCCCAGATGCCGCAACTGGGACCGGCTGCCGGACCGGTCGCCCATAAACTCTACGCCGAAAGCGAAGGCCAGCCTTTCTTTCTCAGCGAGCTGATTCGAGATGCGCTGGAAGGAATGGCGGAAGGTGGGGAATTCGGAATGCGGAATGAAGCCGTATCGGCCCAAGAGGGGACCTCGTCCATTCCGCATTCCGAATTCCCCATTCCGCAATCAAAGGGAGACTCCGCTCCGGTTGGAGTGCGCAGTCTGATTGCGGCCAGGATGGCGCGCCTCTCGCCGGAAGCCCGCTCGCTGGCAGAGGTCGCTTCGGTGGTGGGAGCAGCCTTCACAGTTGAGCTTGTGCGCGAGATGAGCGGGCGGGACGAACCGGGGGTGCTGGATAGCCTGGACGAGTTGCTCGATCGAGGATTGGTGAGCGAAGTGGTGGGTCGCAGCCAGGCGGATTACTCATTCACACACCATTTGATCCAGGCCGCCGTCTACGCTGATATACCGCCTGCGCTGGCTGCGCGCCGCCACAGGCGATTGGCGCAGGCTATGGAAGATATTTATCCGCAGCGCCACGAGGAGCTGGCGGGCGAGCTGGCGATGCACTTCGACCTGGGTAACGAACATGACAAGGCGGCGGAATATTATCTTGTGGCCGCCCGCCGGGCCGCGAGCATATTCGCCGGTGAAGAGGCCCTGCGTTACCTGTCGCGTGCCCTGGAACTCTCGCACGATTCCTCGATCCGCTTCGATCTGCTCGCCCTGCGCGAGAGCATCGACAGCCGACTGGGCGACCGCCTGGCACAGCAGGAAGATCTGAGACAGTTGGACCTTCTCGCCGAGACGCTCGCTGACGAGGACCGCATTTGCGAGGTGTTATTGCGTTCTATCCTTCTCCAGCGTCTGCTTGGAGAACGCCAGGCTGAAGCTGAGTTGATTATGGCGCTCAAGGAGCGGGCGGCGACTTCCGGCAAGGCTCACTGGCAGGCCGAAGCGTTGAAAGCAGAGGCAGACTACCAGGTATTGCTCAGCAGCTACGATTTTGCACGCCTGGTGCTGGAACAGGCGCTGGCACTCAGACGTCGTCTCAACGACACCACAGGCCAGGTGGAATGTTACGCGCTTCTGTCGGAGGTCGCTGCCTATCGCGGGCACTTCGAGGAAGCTCAGAGGATGCTCAAGCAGGCTCTTTCTATAGGCGATCCCGAGGCTAACCGGTCGCTGTTTGTGCGGACGCTGAGAGCCGCTTCCATTGCGGCTATCGTGCAGGTAGAGATCGACACAGCCTACAAGCTGGGCTTGCAGATGCTGGAGCTGTGCAGCAGCATTGGGGATCGAGAAGGCGAAGCGGACGCCCACACGAGGGTGGCGACGGCCGCCGCGCGCCTTTTCCATGTCGAAGAGGCACGAAGTCACTATGAGCAAGCTGAAGCGCTTTACGCCATGCTGGGGAACCGGCGCGGGCAAGCCGCCGTGCTGGTGAACGCCGGGATGCTTGCGGCCAATCTGGGCCATTATGCGGAGGCCGTCGGCGCTTCCCAGCTTGCCGAGGAACTATTTAAGGGGTTGAAGGATACGAGGGGGCAAACGGTAAGTCTCGTCAATATCGCCTCACATTCCCTGCGCCAGGGTGAGTATCAAGTTGCACAGGTGGCCGGGACACGCGCTCTGAAGTTGTCGCGCTCTATGGGGAATCAGGTGCTTGAGGCCTATGCGCTGGCCAACCTGGGGGCAGCCGAGCGAGAGTTGGGGCAATCCGGGAGGGCCATCGCCCACATGGAGGCGGGTTTAGGCATCCGGCGGGCCATTGGGCAGACGCCGATCGATTTAGCCACCGATTTATGCGACCTGACTGTTGCCTACTTGCGGGCGGATAGGCTTCCGGAAGCGCAACGAACCGCTGACGAAATGCTGGAGCTCCTATCGGCAGACTCGGACCATATGACCTATCCACAGTTTATCTTATGGGCAGCCGCCCAAACGTACCACGCTCTGGGGCAAGAGGAGTATGCCGGCGAGCTACTCGCCAGGGCTTATCACGCTTTGCAGGAGAAAAGTACCACCATCCCCGACCCCGCATCTCGCGAGACTTTTGCCGAACTTCCGTTCAATCGTGAATTGACGAGCGCCTACGAAAGAGAAGAGTGGCCGTGACCGGCTGCGAATTACGAATTACGAATTAGAAGCTCGTAACAATTCGTAATTCGTAACTGGCAAAGGAGTGCTGGATATGAATGATCGCTCTACACGCCCGGACGATTTGATAGGTGCAAACAACCCAGTTCAATCTCAGGTTGTCGGACGTATCCCCCTATGGGTGGCCATAGTGGTGGTTCTAGGCGCCCTGTTGACCGTAACGGGCGCTGTGATCAGCAAGGTCGATCCCACAATGCTGACGAACGGTGGCCCAATGACTGACTCTGCGCGGGTGTATGCAGACTATCTTTTTGCGAGGAACCTGTCGCTCGCGCTGATGCTGCTCCTACTTCTGGCGCTGAAGGCCAGACGAATGCTGGCAGGATTTATGGTGCTGATCGCCCTCATCCAGGTTCTTGACGTGATAAACGACCTGATCCGTGGAGATTATCTGCTCGCCCCCGGCTTGCTCCTATTTGCTATCGTCTTTTCTGCCGGTGCGACGCGGCTATTCGGACGTGCAATCTGGCGTGTTGAAGCATGGCGAGAGCAATAGAGTGGTTTGCATGGCCGCTGAGCGGTAGCGACCGGCTATTGGAATGCCTGATCGAGCACGCACCGGCGGTACGGTTCCTCTAATCCAACAGTAACCTGGTCAGACTATCTCGTAGCCACTCTTCGTAGTGGTCCCCTGGCCAACGTCTGTCCACCGTCAGCAGGTGATGCACCTCGGCGCTCGTGAGGGTCCAGACCGTCTCAGCGGCGTCTGGTACCGCCAATCCTTCGCGTAGCGGCCCGTTGCTTGCCAGCCAGACGACGAATTGCGTTATCCCTTGCATGCGCTCGTCCAGAAGGCTCTGCAGCATCGCCGCGATATCGCGTTCTGTCTCTGCTGCAGTGCGCATGACGCCGAAAACAGGCCCAACACGCTCCAGAATCTCGCGTATATCAGTGGCAAATAGCGCAATCTGGCGATGCTGGTCTCGCTCTCGGCGCACAGCTTGGGGACCCTGTCGTTCGAGGAGAGGCACCGGCTCAGTATCTCCCACAACCGATGCACTAATCAGGCGAGATAGCACCACACGCTTGCTACCAAACGTGGCATACACCGTTTCCACGGCCACACCTGCCTCTGTGGCTATTTGCTCTATGGTGGTGCCTGTGTAGCCGCGCTCGATGAACAGGCGGCGAGCTGCTTGCACTATCTGGCCCTGGGTTTCACGCGCCTGGGCCTGCCGCCGGTGCGAAACGTACTTGCGTTTGGTTCTACTTTGGTCCCCCATACCTATTGACTCCTCGCCAATTTGGATGTATGATAACTGTATCAATTATAGCATAACTGTATTCAAATAGCTAGGCTTGAGTGCCAACCATCTTGCTGGCCCCAGTATAAGCTCTCTGGATGCGGTTTCACAACACAAGTAGGAGATAGACAATGTCAACAGCAGTGCAGCCAAATAAGGCAGAGGCCCAGGTAACCGGTAGTTCTCGAGAGAGGCTGAGAGTGAGCTGAATATAGCGCTCTTGCGTCGTATGATCGGTGAAGGCTTCAGCAAAGGAAATCTGGCCGTTGTGGATGAGATCGTCGCGCCGGGCGCGAAGGAACATCAATTCTTCGGCCCCAACCACCCTGACGGGCCTGAAGGAGTCAAGGACGTGATCAACGACCTTCGAAGGCTCTTTCCCGATTTCACCCTGACCATAGAGGATGTTGTGGCTGACGGGGACACAGTGTGGGCGCGCATGAAGGGAAGGGGCACCCATGGGGGCGAGTTCCTTGGGCGGCCGGCTACCGGCAAGCAAGTAGCAGTAGATGTAATCGACATTTGCCGCTTTGAGAACGGCAAGATGGTCGAGCACTGGGGAGTGCCGGACAGGTTTCACATGATGGTCCAACTGGGCATGGTGCCAACGCCGCAGGGCCCACCGGCCTAGCTCCGCTCCGACGTCACGAGGGACCTCTCCACTAATATGACCCAATATGTTGCTCGTTATGTCAGCCCGACATGAGGCGGGTTACCAAGATTTAATCTAGCCGGCAGGCAGGCTCAAGGCTCGCTTTCCAGGTCCTATAACGCTCGGACGTTTTTCGGACACCGGCCATGTAAGAATGGTCCTCGACGGTGAGGATCATTTTTTACGCCTGGAGGTTCTGTTGCCTGGTACCAACGACCGCTCTCAACATCTATTTATAGTGCGTATGTGGCAGGAGGTCGGCAGCGGTAAACCGGACCAATGGCACGGCTCGGTGGAACACGTGCCGTCGGCACAACGCCTCTATTTCGCCTCGATGGGCGATTTGAAGATTTCACCACGCCGATGGTCAACAACAAAATAGAAGAAGACCGGCAATGAGATGCATCCGCTCTTCAGGATTTCCTTGCACTCACAACTCTGCGCTCACAAGAAGGGGACTGTAATGAAACGTGCACTTATGCTAGGTCTATTGACGCTTATTGTAGGTTTGTTAGGCACTGTTCCTGCCACAGCCAATGGCTCTGTGGGTACGCCCTCAGTTGCTCCAGCCGGTAGCCAGGGCTCACCGGCAACCAACCAACCGCAAACCACAGCCGGCACAGGCTTCACCTATCAAGGTAGCCTCAACGACGGAGCAAGCCCCGCCAACGGGCAGTACGACTTCACTTTCACCTTGTTCGATGCACTTGCAGCCGGCAACCAGGTGGGTACCATAGTCCCTATGCTCAACCACACCGTCACCAACGGTCTGTTTACCGTCACCCTCGATTTCGGCACCACGGCCTTTCAGGGCGATGCGCGCTGGCTGCAAATAGCTGTGCGCCCTACCGGAGGTGGGAGCTATACCACCCTCGCTCCCCGGCAGGCACTTACAGCGACACCTTATGCAATGAGCCTTGTGCCTGGAGCTGTCATTAATGGTGCAACAGGGGCTGGAGGCATTGCATTCAACGTCAACAATAGTACCGGCAACTCGGTGGCGGGGTTCAGTGGCAGTGCCACCGATAGCGCGGTTTACGGGGTAAACACAAATAGCGCGTCCGCTCTTGGTGCCGGAGTAAAAGGCGTCGGTAACGCCTCCCCGGGTGTGGAAGGGGACAGCACTAGCAGCTATGGTGGCTTTTTCAATGGCGAGAACGGAGTAAAAGGGCAAACAAGCGCGACCGATGGCAGTGGCGTCATCGGCCAGGCCGATACTGGCCCCAATGCCGCCGGCGTGTATGGCACCAGCGCCAACGGCACAGGCGTGTATGGCACCAGCGCCAACGGCACAGGCGTGTATGGCACCAGCACTAACAGCGGCTACGGCATTTATGGGACGGTGAGCAGCGCATCGGGATTCAGTATGGTTGGGTTTTCGACGGGCAATAACGGTACAGGTATCTTTGGTCAGGCTCTTTCAGGTTCGGGTTCCACCGGGCTGTGGGGTTGGGGCGGAGGCTTCGGCGTCTCCGGCAACGGTAACGTTGGTGTATATGGCGGCGGTGCCACCGGGGTGGAGGGCGACGGCTCCGGAGGCGATGGTGTGCACGGCACCAGTGACACCTCCTCCGGCGTAGCAGGTATTAGCGTGGATGGAAATGGCGTGTACGGCACAAGCACTACCGGTTATGCAGGATGGTCCGATGGCGGTCTGCGCGTCACAGGTGGCTGCACGGGCTGCCTCGGCACCTTCCAGATAGACGACCCACTCGACCCCGCCAACAAGTACCTCAACCAATCGGGTGTGGCCTCCCCCGATATGCTTGATATCCTGAGTGACAATGTCACAACAGACGCCAATGGCAACGCCACCGTACAACTCCCCCCATATTTCGAAGCCCTCAACACCGACTTTCGCTACCAACTGACTGTGGTGGGCCAGTTCTCCCAGGCTATCATTTCGAGCGAAGTCAAGAACAACACCTTCACGATCAAAACTGACAAACCCACCGTAAAAGTCTCCTGGCAGGTAACGGGCGTGCGCCATGACCCTTACGCTGCCGCCCACCCGATCCAGCCGGAGCAGGCCAAGCCTGCTAATGAGCAAGGCACATATCTCCACCCCCAGGAACTGGGCCAGCCTGCATCTCTGGGCCTGGACTATGGTAAGAACCAAACTGTGCCCCCGCCCCAGCACCCGCAACCGCCGCAACTGCAGCAACTACCGCCGTCGAGCCGCTAAGTAGCGTTGAACGCGAAAGGACAAACAAGATGGCACAAAGACGACGTTTTACCGCTGTAACGGCTGCGCTTGCGGCGACGCTACTCACCGCACTAACGGCAATGCTTATAGTTGGCTCGGCCTTCGGAACCGGCATTCTCGGCATACCCTGGTCGAGGGTAGCAGGAGGTGGGAACACTTTCAGCACGGGCAGTTCGTTCAGTCTGGGCGGCACGATAGGCCAGCACGATGCCGGGCTATCGAACAACGGCCAGTTCACCCTGTACGGCGGCTTCTGGGGGCCGGACGTTCCACAGGTTACAGCTACAAGCACCCCCACTATGCTGCCTACGCAGACGCCAGGCGGTCCCAGTGCAACTCCTATTCCTACTCATATCCGCACGTCTACGCCCACACGCACTTATACCCCTATTTATACGCCCACCCAAACCCCTACCCGACTACCTACACAAACACCGGGCGGGCCTACCGCTACCCAGGAACCGTCAAATACGGCAACAATACCGGCCGTGAGCAGTGCAACTCCCACCGTTTGTACGCTCCAGTTCACCGACGTGCCTGCCAACAGCACTTTCTACGCTTACATCAGATGTATGGCCTGCCGGGGCATCGTGAACGGCTACACCACCGGTTGCGCCGGCGGCAGCCCATGCTTCAAGCCTAACAATAACGTGACCAGGGGCCAGCTAGCTAAGATAGTGTCCAATTCGGCAGGTTTCCAGGATCCTCCGTCTGCGCGGCTGTTCCAGGATGTGCCTCCAGGCTCCGCTTTCTACGATTACAGCTTCAGGTTGGCGAGCAGAGGTATCATCGGCGGCTACGCGTGCGGTGGTCCCGGCGAGCCTTGTGTGCTACCTGGCAACCTGCCTTACTTCAGGCCGAGCAGCAACGCTACCAGGGGTCAAATCTCCAAGATAGTATCGAATGCTGCAGGATATAACGACCCGCCTGTGGGGCAGACGTTCCAGGACGTATTACCGGGTTCAACATTCTACACCTTCACACAGCGGTTGACTGCACGGTCCATCATGCAGGGGTATGCATGTGGCGGTGCAGGTGAGCCCTGTGTCCCGCCCAATAGCAGGCCATATTTCAGGCCCAACAATAACGCAACCAGAGGTCAGGTGTCGAAGATACTAGCCAACACTTTCTTCCCCAACTGCCAGACCCCAAGCAACAGGTAACTTCTAAGAGTAGCGAAGGCCCGCCTTTGAGCATGTTATGACCTCGTGGGCCACCATAATGGAAACAAGCAAGAGGGGCGGCATAAGGCCGGCCCTCTTGCTTGTGGGTCGAGGAAATACGTCATTCAAGCTTCGGACGTTTTTCGGACACCGGCCATGCCACCATGTTCCTTGACAGCGAGAATCATTCTTGCGTCCGGAGGTTTTATTGCCTGATATCAACGATCGCTCTCAACATCTCTTTATCGTGCGCATGTGGCAGGAAGTGGGCAGCCACAAGCCGGACCAGTGGCGCGGCTCGGTGGAGCATGTGCCGTCGGCACAGCGGCTTTATTTTGCCTCCATGGGCGATCTGAACGACTTCATTACGCTTCGGCTCAACGGCAAGCCAGCCGAAGACGAAACGGCTGGCAGATAACGCGGGAAATTTTCGGCGAACAACAGAAGGGAAAACTAAATGAAGAAGCAAACCAACTTCAGCGTCTTACCGGCAATTTTACCGCTCACCAGCTCATTGCCCGTGTTGGACTCTGTTAGCGATCAGGTATCACCGGCTGCAACACCGCCCGTGCACCTTGAGGTCACAAGGCAACTATCAATCCTCGTTCCGGCTCTTATGAGAAGGGGTAAGGCGATGAAGCAAGCATGGATATTCGGCACGGCGGCAGCCCTGGCCCTGGCGCTGCTAGCATGGGGGCTATATGGACCGAGTGTCGAGGCGCAGAAGGCGCCCGGCGGGGACGGGGGAGTTGCAGGAGCGCAATTTCCGCCCATGTGCGGGCAGATGAACCCCGTCGCCAGCCCGAACGTCGGCAGTAGCATCAATGATCTGAGTGGGATGTCGGCTCTATCAAACAACGATCTCTGGGCCGTCGGAAGCTATTCCAATGGTAGCACCAACCAGACGCTGGTAGAACACTGGAATGGCGCAGCCTGGGCTGTCGTGCCAAGCCCGAACTCCGGCGTCGGAGACGCCCTTAACGGGATATCTGCCCTGGCGAGTAATGATGTCTGGGCTGTCGGGAACTACAACAATGGCAGCAGCGCCAACACGTTGATTGAACACTGGGACGGCACAGCCTGGTTGGTAATCTCAAGCCCGACCCCCCAAGCACCAACGTCTGGTTGGGGGGAGTGTCCGCCCTGGCGAGTAACGATGTCTGGGCTGCCGGAAGCTATTTCAATGGGAGCGTCTACCAGACGCTGGTAGAACACTGGGATGGCGCAGTCTGGTCTGTGATCGCCAGCCCGAACCCCGGTGCCGGCACCAGCAACTACCTGAACGGCGTATCCGCCCTGGCGACTAATGATGTCTGGGCTGTCGGAAACTATGTCAACGGCAGCAACAACGGCCAGACGTTGGTGGAACACTGGGACGGCACAGCCTGGTCTGTCATGCCAAGCCCGAATGTGGGCGCTAGCACCAACGAATTGAGTGCCCTGTCGGCGCTAACGATTAACGATGTGTGGGCTGTCGGGTACTTCGAGAACGGGACCGCCCGTCAGGCGCTGATAGAACACTGGAACGGTGCAGTCTGGTCTGTGATCGCCAGTCCGAACCCCGGTGCCGGTGGCAGCTGGCTCTTTGGAGTGTCGGCGCTAACGAACAACGATGCCTGGGCTGTCGGGTACCAGTACAACGGCAGCAACGACCAGACGCTGTTGGAACATTGGAACGGCAGCGCGTGGAATGTAGTCACCAGCTCCAATCTGGGCGCCACCGCCGAACTCATAGGAGTAGCAGCAGTATCTGCCGGCGATGTGTGGGCAGTGGGTTATTACGATAACGCCGGCAGCTCCACAGATCAGACGCTGGCAGAGCAATACATCTCTTGCCCACCCAGCCCCACTCCTATCCGCTCGGCTACTCCATCGGTTACTTCATCGTCTCCATCGGTTACTCCGGCAGCTACCTCAACAGCCTGCCCCATCCAGTTCCCGGATGTGCCACAAGGCTCAACTTTCTATCCCTTCATCCGCTGCCTGGCCTGCCGAGGCATCATCAACGGGTACGCAGATGGCTCCTTCAAGCCCAACAACAACGTGACGAGGGGCCAGCTATCTAAGATCATAAGCAATGCCGCCAGCTTCTCGGATGCCCAGACCACTCAGATGTTCCAGGACGTGCCCGTCGGTTCTACCTTCCAGGTCTTCATTGGTAGGCTCGCTTCTCGCGGGCAGATAGGCGGCTACCGGTGCGGCGGTGCGGGAGAGCCATGCTTTGTACCCGCTAACCTGCCCTACTTCCGTCCCAACGCCAACGCGACAAGAGGCCAGATAGCCAAGATAGACGCCAATGCAGCGGGCTTCTCGAACACACCGAGTGGGCAGCAATTCGAGGATGTGTGCCCGGGCTCAACCTATTACACATACACCTACCGGCTGGTGAGCCGCTCGATCATGGGGGGTTACTCGTGTGGAGGAGTAGGAGAGCCGTGCATACTGCCCGCTAACCTGCCCTACTTCCGTCCTAACGCCAACGCCACCAGAGGACAAACATCCAAGATTGTGGCTAACACCTTCTTCCCCAACTGCCAGACCCCAAGCAACAGGTAACTTCTAAGAGTAGCGAAGGCCCGCCTTGAGCGTGTGACGATCCCGCGGGCCACCATAATAGCAGCTAGCAAGGGAGCCGGCACAACGGCAGCCTCTTGCTTGTGGGCCGGAGAAATACGTTATTCAAGTTTCGGACGTTTTTCGGACACCGGCCATGTCACAATGGTCCTTGATAGCGAGAATCATTCTTGTGTCCGGAGGATTTATTGCCTGATATCAACGACCGCTCTCAACATCTCTTTATAGTGCGCATGTGGCAGGAAGTCGGCAGCCACAAGCCGGACCAGTGGCGCGGCTCGGTAGAGCATGTGCCGTCGGCACAGCGGCTTTATTTTGCCTCCATGGGCGACTGAACGACTTCATTACACTTCGGCTCAACAGCAAGCCGGCACAAGATGATGTGACCGGCAGGTAACAACGCTCATCTAATGAAAGGATACGAAAGATGACACACCCAGAGACACTTCAGCAGCTTACGTGGTACCACGACACTGGCGCTCGTAATCATAGGCGCCCTCATAAGCACGGCATGCGGTAGTGGCGTCCCTACTGCCGCCCCGGCCCCGGCTACGGGTGGAAACACGCCGGTCGCGGGCGCGCCCACGAAGAGTGGGGCTACTGCCGCGAATACGCCCGCTGGCAGCAAAACGAACACCAACCTGGACTGCCAGGCCCTCGCCAACGCAGCCTTCGACCTCAATGGCAACCAACCATCCCTGATAATCCTGGCCGCCCCAGGTGGAGCACCGCTGTGAACAAGGTCGACTCACCCATGTATGTGGACACCGCCAAGCTACGGGCCGACCTCGATGTGCTGGCCGCCTTGCCCGATCCCACTGACGCCACAGAGATTTCCTTAATGGGAAAGCCCAGCGAAGCCATTCCACAGTTCCGCCAGATGCTGGACCTAATAGATAAGGTTGCCAACGCCACCGCTACCTGGCAGCACCCCCTCTGCTAACGGCGCGGGCAGACTGACCAGCAGTTGATGGATTTTGGTGCCAAGTTCGTCAAAATGTCGCTCGCGATCAACGCTGCCGTGGGAGATGCCTGTCCGAACGCCACAGCTGACGCATCCCATGTCGTTCTGCCCGGCGCGCAATCGCAGGCGACCCCGGTGCCGGCGAGCTACCAGATAGGCCAAACTGCGCCCGTGGGCGACTTGCGCGTTACCCTCGACAAGGTCGTGACCCTGCCCGGCGCCGACGCCATTCTGCCCACGCCGGGTAACCGATTCGTGTTCGCCTACTTTACTGTGGAGAACACAGGCAAGAGCGCCTCCCAGCTAAACATGATGACGGGCACGCACTGGGAAGATGCCACAGGCAAGCAATACTTCTTCGATCCCGACACCATAATGCTCGACCCGAACACGACTAACTTCGACGGGGGCATCCAGCCGGGAGCCAAGCAGAGCGGCTCGGTAGGCTACCTGCTGCCCACAAATGCGGGCGACCTGGTGTGGATCATTCAGGACTTCAAGCCTAACCGGGCGGCGTTTGCGGTGAAGTCGAGCGATATCGCCTCGGTAGGCACGCCTGTTACAGAACCTACAGCGGAGGCCATGAGGGCTCAGGCAGCGGCCACTCAGACGGCATTCGTTGAGATGGCCCTGGGTGCCGAGAGCGCCGATGCGACCCAGCAAGCCGCAGGCACAGACACTCCAGCCCCACCCGCGCCGGTCGACACAGCAGTGCCCCAGGAGTTCCACCGATACACCGGGCACACAGGATACGCCGCCCCCTGCCCAGCCTACCGATACCGCCCCCGTCAGCCCGTGAGTGGCTGACGTTCGATAGTTCGTCATATGAATATCTGAATGTAAAGGAGATAATATGCCAATCCTGAGGATAGAACACCCGGTGCCCAGTTTCGACGGTTGGAAGGCCGCCTTCGACAGCGATCCCGCTGGTCGAGAGCGATCAGGCGTCCGTCGATACCGGATCTTACGATCAATAGACGACCCGAACTATGTCATGATCGACCTTGAGTTCGACAGTAAGAGCGAAGCGGAAGCCCTTCTCGCCGCGATGCGAGAGGTGTGGGGCCGCGTTGAGGGTACGATTATGTGGAACCCCCAGGCTCATATTGTTGAGATCGTGGAGAGCAAGGAGTACTAAGTCTAATAGCAGTCTGTGGAGGACGAACTTTGATGCAGTTGCTCTCTTCATGTGTCATGATCGACTTGACATATTCTACCGCGGGTGTTATGCTGCTGGGGCGAGATTAGCGTATAATACCCGTCACATTCTGTTTTCTAATAGAGCCTGGGAATCTCCCGGCTCTTTTTATTTCTCAGGGGTCACACAAGGAGTAGCCATGAAAGTTATCATAGCGGGCAGCCGAGAGATTGGGGACATAAGCGTCGATGCAGCCGTCACCGCCTCTGGTTTCAGAGGCGAGATCGATGAAGTAGTCTCAGGCGGGGCTTTGGGCGTGAATAGGGCTGGGGAGGAATGGGCTGCTCTATCGCACATTCCGGTGAAGATATTTCTTACTGACTTGGGCACGCCACGGAAAGAGCGCGGATGTCAAGCGCAACGAAGAGATGGTTGAATACGCCGATGCCCTGGTTTTGATATGGGACGGAAAGTCCCCGGGTATCCGCAGTCTGCGCGATACAGCCCTCCGGCATGGGTTGAAAGTCTTCGTGCAGACCGTCGCTTAGTACGGCTATATCTCGCACTATCGCGGCTTAGTAGCACCGCAAAGATCTCCAAACCTGTAGAGAATCATGAATTCAGTATAGAATAGGGCATGACTGGATTAAGATTCTGAAGTACGATGACAGCTACTACCAGATCGCCACGACGGCGCGGCAACCAGGCCAGGCAGCCCTCCAATTTCCAGGCCCAGCCGCATAGCGAGCTTTTCAGCCTGGAAAGGCTCGAAGAGTTTGGCCGCGAGCTTGCTTCCAATCATAAGGCTATAACAGGTCGCGTCGCGGCCCGGCCGCTGCTCGCAGACGCCGAGAAGAGCGGGCGGACCCTGGAAAATGCCTACACCCGGCTCGCCTCCGATTCGAACCGCAAGGGCCTCCCTACGCCCGGCGACGAGTGGCTGCTCGACAACTACCATATCGTGCGTGATACGATCGCTGAGATCCAGGTAGATCTGCCCCGCCGCTATTACCTTCAGCTCCCCAGGCTGGCCGAAGGGCCATGGATAGGCTATCCGCGCGTCTACGCCGCCGTGCGCGAGATGATACTCCATACCGACGGTATTGTGGATACGGTCAATGTGGAGGCATTTGTCAGGGGCTACCAATCGGCGCTCCCTCTCAACCTCGGCGAGCTATGGGCCGTGCCCGCTATGATCCGCCTGGCGCTCGTGGAGAACCTGGCCTCCCTCGCGCAAACCCTCCTCGACGCGGGACGTGAGATGGCGGCGGCTGATGCGTGGGCTGATCGCATACTGGCCATGGCAGAGCCTCTCTCTGCTTCTCCCGGCGCTGAAATCGTCTTGCCGAGGGAGCTCGAGCGTAATGTAGAGCAAATCACGCCCACTTTCATTGTAAGATTATTGCAGAGTATGCGCGATGCCGGGCAGGCGGTTACGCCTGTGGTTGCCTGGATCGGAAGAGAGCTGGCAAGCGCCGGCTCCAGTCCTGAAGAGGCTGTGCGAATCGAGTTCAACAGGCAGGCCGCTCTGCAGGCATCGATCGGCAACACAATCAGCAGCATGCGCCGCCTGTCGGCGGCCAACTGGGCCGATTTCGTGGAACGGCTCAGCGTGGTTGAAGCGCTCCTCCGTACAGACCCCGCAGGCGTCTACGCGAAGATGGATTTCGCCACTCGCGACCGCTACCGCCACACCGTAGAGCGGATCGCACGACGCGCCGGCAAACCGGAGATAGCTGTCGCCGGGCAAGCGATAGGGTTAGCGCGTGCCGCGACAGAGGCTGACCCCGACGATATCCGGCGCTCCCACGTGGGCTATTACCTGGCCGCACGGGGCGTTCACCAATTGCGTGTAGCTACAGGCTATAAATCGCGCCTGGGCGAGACCCTGTCGCGCTTTGTACGCGCCTATCCTACGACGGTCTACATTGGCTCTATAGCTACCGTCACCGCGCTCCTCCTGGGCAGTGTCCTGCTACTCGGTTTCCTGGCCGGAGGGGCTGAATCCTTCGCCTTTAGCGCCTATCCGCTGTTGACGGTCCTTGTGCTCCTTATCGCTATCTTCCCGGCAAGCGAGCTGGCGTCGCGATTGGTGAACATGGTAGTGACGCTGCTCCTCCCACCAAGGGTGCTACCCAAGCTCGACCTGTCGGATGGAATTCCCTCAGAATACAGCACCTTTGTGGTTATACCGACCCTTTTTAGAAGGATCGAGGACGTTGAGTCCCTTATACAGCATGTCGAGATCGTCTACCTTGCCAACCAGGATGCCAACCTGCGCCTGGCTATCCTGAGCGACTTCGCAGATGCACCCTCGGAGGAGATGCCCGGCGATGCGGACTTGCTGCGGGTGGCTTGCGAGGGAGTGGAGACGTTGAACTCCAAATACCGGACCCCGGCTGACCAGGGACTTGGGGCCTAGGGGCTGGGGCCTGGGGCCGGCACCGGATCGGCCCCAGGCCCCAGGCCTCTAGCCGCCGGTTCGAGCCGCTTCTACCTGCTCCACCGTAAGAGGCAGTGGAATCCGGAGGAAGGCGTCTGGATGGGGTGGGAGAGGAAACGGGGTAAGCTCGCTGATTTCAACGCTCTCCTCAGAGGCCAGGGCGGCGAGTCGTTCACCACGCGGGTGGGTGATCCCGCATACCTTACAGGTACCCGGTACGTGATTACGCTCGACACCGATACCGACCTTCCCAGGGAAGCGGCGCACCGGCTGGTGGGCACGCTGGCCCACCCTCTCAACCACGCCGAGATCGACCCCCAGACTCTACACTGTCACGACCGGCTATGGAATATTGCAGCCGCGCGTCGAGAGCACCTGGGAGGGCCTGGGCAGCACGCCCTTCTCAAGGCTCGCTTCTGGGCACACAGGGGTGGACCCTTATACCACGGCAGTCTCAAATGCCTACCAGGACCTCTTCGGGGAAGGGATTTTCATCGGCAAGGGAATATATGATGTAGACGCCTTCGAGGAAGCCACGAGAGGTCGCTTTCCAAAAAATGCGATCCTGAGCCACGACCTGCTGGAGGGGGCCTATGCGCGCGCGGGCCTTGCCAGCGACATAACGCTATACGAGGGGTTCCCCTCCCGCTACAGCGTCTTTGCTGCCCGCGCTCACCGCTGGGTGCGTGGCGACTGGCAGATCGCGGGCTGGCTATTTCCCACCGTTCCCACCGGTGAGGCACGGGAACGCAACCCGCTTACTCCCATCAACCGCTGGAAGATAGCGGACAATCTGCGCCGCTCGCTGGTTGCACCTGCCTCAGTTTTGCTGCTCGGCATGGGTTGGGCCGTGCCTGCGCTATCTCCCATCTTCTGGTCCGCCTTTATCCTGCTGGTATTCGGGTTCCCATTCTACTCCCATCTCCTTACGGCTATACCGCGTAAGCCCCTGGACACCTCCTGGGCCAGGCATCTCTCCGCTGTGTCAGACGATGCGCTTACCAACCTGCTCTACCTCCTCATGAACCTCACCTTCCTGGCGCATACGGCCTACTTGATGCTCGATGCCATAGTTCGCACGCTGGTGCGCATATTTATCACCCACCGGCATCTCCTCGAATGGGTGACAGCCAGCGAGTTGCAACGCATGCAGGGCAATGCCCCGCTCGAACTCTATGAAGAGGATGTGGCCGGCTTCCCTGCTCGCTGTGCTGGCCGGCACTGCTGTGCTCGTGTGGAGGCCGGAAGCTGCTCCTCTTGCCGCCCCCTGGCTGGTCGCCTGGCTCTTATCGCCCCTCGTCGACTACCGCATCAGCAAGCCTACGGTTCCCACGACCTATAGCGTCACCGAGGCCGAGCGGCTCTATTTACGCCGCGTCGCCCGCAAGAGCTGGCGCTACTTTGAGGAGTTCGTCGGGGAGCGAGACCACTGGCTGGCCCCCGACAACTACCAGGAGTACCCGAAAGGAGAGCTGGCGCACCGCACGTCGCCCACCAACCTCGGTCTCTTGCTCCTCTCCACGCTCTCTGCTCACGATCTCGGTTATATTACCCTCTCCGAGTTGGTTTCAAGGGTCGACCGCACTCTGCTAAGCATGGAGAGGCTTGAGAAGTACAACGGCCACTTATACAACTGGTACGACACACTGACAGCCCAGGCGCTGCCACCCAGATATATCTCCACCGTGGACAGCGGCAATCTCGCAGGACACTTGCTGGTGCTCAAGAACGGCTGCCAGGAGCTGCTTGACGCGCCCCTTTTCTCCGGCTTGTTGGTACAAAGCCTGCGCGACCTTATCGAGATTATGAGGGCAGCGGTTGCGAAGCTGGTCAACGAGCATATGAGACCGCTGCAGGCTTCGCAGCGCGCAACGTTGGAGGCTATCGCGGCAAGAGTGGAGGCGATCTCCGTCCAGCTAGCACCCACTCCGCACACGCTGACCGAGTGGGTGAGGCTGACGGACTCTCTCGTGCAGCCCTCCTCGGACCTGGCAACCGAAGCTCGCAAGCTTGTCAGCGCGCCAGGGTGGGGGAAAGGGAGCGAGCGAGACGGTAATAACCCTGGCAACAATATATCTTCCGTAGATGAGCTTGCCTCCTGGGCCGACACACTGGCGCGGGCGGTTCAAGCCCTGGAACAGGAGATAACCAGCCTTATGCCCTGGGCCGCTATGCTCGAATCTCCGCCTGAGCTACTCACCGGTGATAAGCAGCCGGAGATAGCGAGCCACTGGGCCAGGCTCAAGATGCTACCGGGCCCCGAAGGACGCCCTGGCCCCATTCCCTCTCTGAGCAGCACGCTGGCCTGGTGCACCCGCAGCATAGCCGACATCAGGCGCTTGCGGGCGCGGATCAAGGCCGCAGGCACCCAGGGGGTACCCGGCGCCGAAGGTGTGGCGGCTCTTCGGTGGCTGGACGAGCTGGGCCGGCGTGTATCGGGGTCATGGGTGGCAAACGATGCCGCCATCAGCAAGCTCCATAAACTTATAGCCCGTGCGGACAAAATGAGCCGCGAGATGAAATTCGGCTTCCTGTACGATGAGGAACGCAAGCTCTTCTCGATCGGGTACAACGTGGCCGAATTACGTCGCGACAATTCATTTTATGATCTGCTCGCCACGGAAGCGAGGCTGGGGAGCTACGTGGCTATAGCTCGGGGCGATGTGCCACAATCACACTGGTTCAGCATGGGAAGGCCCATAACTGGACAGGGCCGCGACACGGCGCTCATCTCCTGGACCGGTACGATGTTCGAGTACCTGATGCCCAACCTCGTTATGCCCTCGTATAGCGGCAGCTTGCTCGACCAGGCATGCATTGCCGCCGTGCGCTACCAGGAGCGGTACGGGCGGAAGCGGGGCGTGCCCTGGGGCATCTCCGAGTCGGCCTACAACGCGCTCGACTTGTCCGAGAATTACCGCTACCGCGCCTTCGGATTGCCCGAGCTTGGCCTCAAGCGCGGCCTTTCCGACGACCTGGTAGTGGCGCCCTATGCTACGCAGCTCGCCCTCGGCATCGACCCACAACGTGCTCTCGCGAATCTGCGCCGCCTCTCATCGCTCGGCCTGGAAGGGCGCTATGGCTTCTACGACTCGATTGACTTTACCCGCTCACGTCTCACATCTAACGAGGAAGTTGATCGTTTCAAGGGGGCCATCGCCGAGACATTCATGGTGCATCACCTCGGCATGGGTCTTGTCGCCATCAACAACTTCCTCAGCCAGGATTCTCCCGAGGGAGAGAGCTCACTTCAAGGTGCCGACCCGATGGTCAGGCGTTTCGAGGCGGAGCCTGAAGTGCGTGCGACCGTACTGTTGTTGCAGGAGCGCATCCCCCGCGAGGCGCCCGCTATCCAGCCCCACCCCATCGAGGTGGGTCGTGAGCGAACGGAGCGCGACGAGCTGCCCCCGGTCGTGCGGAGCTATAACACGCCCAACACTGACGTTGCTCGCGCACACCTCATCTCCAACGGGCGATACACGGTGATGATAACCAATTCAGGCGCGGGATATAGTCGCTGGGGCAACGGAAGTAGCGCGCTTGCCGTCACACGCTGGCGCAACGACTGGGTGCGTGACGCATACGGCTCCTTCATATACATACGTGATCTGCAGAGCGGCGCTGTATGGCCGGCCGCTGCCGCCCCCTTCGGCGGGGAACCGAGAGGCTACAATGCGCGGTTCGGCCTTGATAAAGCCGAGTTCTTCAGGCGAGATGGCGACATCGAGACCCACATGGAGGTGGTGGTAAGCCCGGAGGACGACGCCGAGATCAGGCGGGTGACCCTCTCCAACCGTGGAGCCCGCACACGATTGCTGGACCTGACAAGCTACGCCGAGATCGCCCTCGCGCCACAGCCTGCCGACGAAGCCCACCCCGCGTTCAGCAAGCTCTTCGTTGAAACCGAGTACTTCGCCGATCATGGAGCGCTCTTTGCGAGCAGGAGGCCACGATCAGCGGCGGAAAAGCGGAGCTGGTTGGTGCACGTGGTGGCCGTGTCGCGCCACGAGGGCAACACCACCGGCGCTCTTGGATCTCCATTCCCTGATGAGTACGAGACCGACCGGATGGCCTTCCTGGGGAGGGGCGGCACGCCCTCAGCCCCACGCGCCATGATGCCCGGCCAGAAGCTTAGCAACAGCGAAGGTGCGGTGCTGGATCCGATTTTCAGCTTGCGCCAGAAGGTGCGTATCGAGCCGGGCATGAAGGTGCAGATCTCCTTCGTCACGGCCGCAACCGACACAAAAGAAGAGGCTTACGCCCTGAGCGACAAGTACCATGACCCCACCTGGGGCGAGCGGGCTGTCAGGATGGCGCTTGTACAGGCGCGGCTCGAATTGCGGATGCTGGACCTGTCGGTGGACGAGTTCGATGCAGTACCAGCGTATCTTCTCGCGCATGATCTATCCGCAGCGTGGCACCCGCCCGTCTGAGGCCACGCTCGCGAAGAACACCAAAGGGCAACCCGGCCTGTGGGCTTACGGTATAAGTGGGGACTATCCCGATCCTTCTGGTTCGAATCGCCGACCCAACGGAAGCGCCGCTGGTAAATCAAGCTCTGCGTGCCCACGAGTTCTGGCAGAGGAATGGCTTTGAGGCCGACCTGGTCGTACTGAACGAGTACCCTGGCGGCTATTTGCAGCCTGTTCAGGACATGCTGGAGCGGCTGGTGGCCGCAAGCCACGCAAACCAGATGATCAACAAGCCGGGGGGCGTCTACGTGAAGCGGGCCGATGTAATGCCTGACGCCGACCGCATTCTTCTGAACAGCGTGGCCCGCGTGGTCCTTGTGGGTGGTCGCGGCAGCCTGGACGCCCAGCTTGACCGGGAAGTTCCCGAGGCACCTTTGCCGCCGCTGCGTGTGAGGAATGAGGCGGCGAATAGCCGCACCGGTGCTGTAAGGAATGCATCGAGTCCGTTCGCTCGCCCTGCGTCCCCCGGCCTGAATGCGCCGGCCTCAACGCAACTACCTGCGCCTGCTCAAGCCCCAGCCATGCCCTTGCAGTCCGCCTTCTCCCCTGATGGGCGCGAATACGTAATAACGCTGGCAGCCGGGGTATCGACTCCGCTGCCATGGACCAACGTAGTAGCCAACCATCGCTTCGGCTGCCTGGTGACTGAGAGTGGCATGGCTTCCACGTGGTCGGAGAACAGCCGCGAGAACCGCCTTACGCCCTGGTCGAACGACCCGGTCTCCGACCCTGCTTCTGAGGCGATCTATATACGTGACGAAGAGAGTGGAGCAGTCTCGTCACCAACGGCACAAATAGGAAGATTTACAGGCCTGAGCGACTCTGAGCCCTATACGGTGCGGCACGGACAGGGCTACACTATCTATAGCCACAGCAGCAACGGCATAGAGCAGACTTTGCGCGTGTCGGTCCCTTCTGATGACCCTGTTGAAAGTGTGCAAGCTGACCTTACTCAACCGGTCGGGTGCCCCCAGAAGACTCTCGGTGACCTATTATGCTGAGTTGGTGATGGGCGTGAATCGTGAGAGTACTTCGCGCTATATCGTCACGGAAGCGGTCCGTAAGAGCGTGAACCCCGGCGGGAAGGATGTAGGCAGAGCCGCAGCGATCCTGGCGCGCAATCCGTATAACAATGAGTTCGCTGAGCGCATAGCCTTCGCAACGACGAGCGCCGAGAGCTTCACATTCACCACTGACAGGGCCGAATTCCTGGGTCGCAATGGCTCTACACAGGCTCCTATAGCGCTGAAACGGCGCTGGTTATCGGGGAGGGCGGGGGCCGGGCTGGACCCATGCTTCGCCCTTCAATGCGCTGTGGATTTGCAGCCGGGTGAAGAACGCTCTGTTACGTTCGCGCTCGGCGAGGGCGATAATGCTGAGCAGGCGCGCCTGCTCGCCGCGAAATATAGCGATACGGAACAGGCTGAAGAGGAATACCAGGGCACGCTGGCAATGTGGGACCGGCTCCTGTCGGCGGTGGAGGTCGAGACACCCGACCCCGGCCTAAATCTGCTGATGAATCGCTGGATCCTCTACCAGAGCGTATCCTGCCGCATCTGGGGTCGAACTGCCTTCTACCAGAGCGGCGGCGCTTACGGCTTCCGCGACCAGTTACAGGACGTGATGGCCCTCGTCTATGCCGCGCCCGAGATGGCCCGCGAGCAGATCTTGCGGTGCGCGGAGCACCAGTTCAAAGAGGGGGACGTGCAGCACTGGTGGCACCCGCCGACCGGGCGAGGCGTGCGTACCCACTTCTCCGACGATCTGCTCTGGCTCCCCTTCGTTACCGCTTATTACATTGAGGCAACAGGCGATACGCAGATCCTTGACGAGGTCCTTCCCTTCCTCCAGGCACCTCCCCTGAATCCTGACCAGGAAGATATGTACAGCACACCTGCTGTATCGGACGAAGTAGAAAGCGTGTACGAGCACTGCTTGCGAGCGATTGACGCGCGGCACGACGGCAGGCGCGCACGGCCTCCCTCTCATGGGAGCGGGCGACTGGAACGACGGCATGAACAGGGTGGGCATCGGTGGGAAGGGAGAGAGCGTGTGGGTAGGCTGGTTCCTCTACACCACCCTTGCCGGCTTCGTGCCCCTGTGCGAGCGGCGCGGCGACAGCGAGCACGCTGCCGCGTTCAGAGATGTGATGGCCAAGCTCAAAGATGCCCTGGAGAGCCAGGCGTGGGACGGAGAGTGGTATCTGCGGGCCTTCTACGATAATGGCGAGTCGATGGGATCGGCAAAGAGCGAAGAATGCCGGATCGATTCTATCGCCCAGAGCTGGAGTGTCATATCGGGCGCTGCCGGCAAGGAGCGTGCAGCCCAGGCGATGCGATCGGTCGAGGAGCAACTGGTGCGGGAAGAGGAAAAGATGATACTCCTCCTTACCCCTCCGTTCGACAAGAGCCCGCAGGACCCCGGCTACATAAAAGGCTACCTGCCGGGCGTGCGTGAGAACGGCGGGCAGTACACGCACGCGGCGATCTGGACAGCTATAGCGCATGCGCATGCAGGGAGACGGCGAAGGTGCCTACCGGCTGTTCGAGATGCTCAGCCCTCTGAGCCACACCCAAAGTCCCGAAGAAACTGCCCGCTACATGGTAGAGCCCTATGCCATAGTGGCCGACATCTACTCACACCCCCAGCACACCGGCCGGGGCGGTTGGACCTGGTATACCGGCTCGGCCAGTTGGTTCTACCGGCTGGGTGTTGAATACATACTGGGGTTCAAGCTGCATGGCGATCACTGCACGATCGAGCCGCGCATCCCGTCAGATTGGCCCGGTTACAGCATGACCTACCGCCACGGGAAGAGTAGCTACCATATCAGCGTCGAGAATCCTCACGGCGGCACGCGCTGTGTGCAAGCCGTCGAGCTGGATGGCTCGGCCCTGCCCCACCATAAAGTGCCGTTGCTGGACGACGGCAGGAAGCACGAGGTAAGAGTGGTGATGTGCGCCGACGAAGGCGGCAGGAAGGGGGTTTAGCTACAAGTTGAAGGTTTGGGGCCGAACGCCCACAATACATCCTCAAGCAACCCATCATGAACAGTCCGGAGTGGCAAATTGATGATCCTCTCAGAGATATCCCACGCCACCGGAAACGCCTCCCTGCCCCAGCCCCCCTCCGAATAACCCCCAAACCACCTCGATAATGGCACGTAAAGGCTGCTTGCCTCCACTCCTCTCTCCAGCAGTCGCCGCAGCACCCTGTCCCGCTCTCCTCTGTCCCGCAATAACAGGCTGTACTTCCACAAAGGCAACTCTCCGCCCGGGTGCTCTACTCCGTCAACCCGCAATCTCTCTCGATAACCCTCAGCCACCTTCCTCCTTCCCGCCGATTCATCCTCCAGGCCATCCAGAGATCTCAGTATCCGACCTGCAAGCACTCCTAGGTCCTTCCTACCGCTCCACTTCTCTCTCACCGCCTCCAACAACCCTAAATCATCACTTACAACGGCAGCCCCGCCTCCCGCGTCTCCAATCTTCCCCACCCCAAAGCTATACACAGTTGCCCGGCTCCCATTCCGCATTCCGTATTCCGCATTCCGCATTCCGCGCTGCGCCGCGTCTTCCACAACCGCCAACCCGTGCCTTTCTGCAAACCTAACCAGCCCCACCGCATCCAGCCCGCCGCCAAATAACGGCACCGCCAGCAACACCCTGATATCATTCCGCCTCTCCACAATCTTCTCCGCCTTCGCCAGATCCATCCCGAACCCGAACTCCCCAACCTCCATATCGACAAACACCGGCTCAAGTCCCGCCCCTCTCACCGCGTGCACCACATTCGCGCAAAGCATCACGGGCATTACTACCCCGCTCCCGCGCGGCAGCCCCAGCGCCTTCAAGACGGCCGCCAGCCCCACGGTGGCGCGCGAAGCCAGCACGGCACCCGACCAGCCACCTCTCGCGGCTAGCAGCTTCTCGCACTCTTCAATCAGCTCACCCACTCCATAGCCTGACATATTAAAAAGAGGCCCGCTAAGGCCCTCTCTTATGTGCCGCATTGCAGCTCATCCCTCATCAAGTTTGCCTGCGCATCGATGTGACTGCGCCTCCGACGATCCCGGCGAGGCTCAACGCCCCAATGAGCAGCACGCCAACCCAGGACCCGTCCGCAAAGAAGTCAGCCGAACGGTCTGAAGTCACATAATCAGAAATTAGCAAGATCATGCCAGGAAGACCCATAGTGAAGAGCGCTATCCATAATAGGAGAGGATCAGGCTGCATCAGCTTTTTGCTTGCAGCGTAGAATACCAGGACGATACCGAGCAACACCAGGGCAATACCCACTGAGAAAATCGTGATCGCGCCCGCCCCAATCAAAATGCCGATAATTGCCCAAAATAAGCGTGCTTGCAAGGTAGTCATATCAATATTCCTTACCAGACGGCTGCCGACTGCTCAGGATATGGCTGTGATTAATCTGCTTCCATTCAATTATATCACCAACCTTGACACGCTCCCTCTTTGCTCATATATTCCCTACATGACCACCACAAACACCCTTCCCACGCCGCCCGACACCCCAGGCTGGAACTTCTGCTACACAGTAGAAGTGCGATTTCGCGACATCGATATGTTCGATCATGTGAACAACGCCGCGTATCTCACCTATGCCAAATCGGCCCGCGTCGGCCTATTACAACCATATCACGGGCATCCCCGACCCCCGCGACTTTGACATGACCCTCGCCCACGCCGAAGTAGATTACCTGGTTCCTGTCTTCTACGGCCAGACCATCTTCGTCTACACCCGCACCACCCGCATAGGCACCAAGTCCTTGACTATGGTCCACGAGCTTCGCGACTCGCAAACCAACGAGGTTTTGGCCAACATTTCCACTGTCGTCGTCCACTTCGACCACGATACCGGCAGGTCCAAGCCGTTGCCACCTGAAATAATCGCTCTCATCGAAGCGTACGAAGGCCATACCCTCAGACATCCCGAGAAACCAAAGTAAGCAACTACGGAAAGAGAAGCTGTGGTATAATCGTCAGCACCTGTTCCCAATTTTCCTCCCTATCTCACAATCACATATAGAAAAAGGAGCATAAAGAAATGTGCTACGATACTAACGCTCGTCCCCCTGACCCGCCCGGCGCTCCGGGCCAGGCCAGCGGCCAGGACCTCGAATTGGTCTCGTCGGACGGCACGCATTTCGCCGCTTACATCGCCCGCGCCGCGATGGGCCAGCCGGCGAAATCAAATATCGTCATATACCCGGACGTGCGCGGCCTCCACCAGTTCTATAAAGAGCTAGCTATGCGCTTCGCTGAGCAGGGCATCGACGCCATCGCCATCGACTACTTCGGGCGCACCGCCCACGATATCCCACGCGATGACAGTTTCGAGTATATGGCTCACGTCCAGCAAATGCAGTTCCCAGCATTCCTGGCCGATGTTCAGGCCGCTATCACCTACCTGCGCGGCAACGCCACAACCCAAAGCTCCACCTTTACAGTCGGCTTCTGCATGGGCGGCACCCTCTCCCTCCTCACAGCCACCCAGGACCTCTCGCTGGCAGGTGCAATCGGCTTCTATGCGGGCATGACCCGCACCTTCCCCGGCTCCGGCGGCACGGCCCTCGACCAATCGGTAAATATCCGTATCCCAATCCTCGGCCTCTTCGGCGGCGCAGACCAGAGCATTACTCCCGAAATGCTTGACCAACTGGACCGCAACCTCGATACCACCGGCGTCGAACACGAAATAGTTACTTACCCCGGTGCACCCCACTCTTTCTTCGACCGCAAATTCGCCGAATACGCCCAGGAATGCGCCGATGCCTGGCGTCGTATGCTCGGGTTTATAGGTAAACGTACGACGTAAGACATGAGAAATGAGAAATGAGAAGAAGGACCTGCGTTACCATAATTTCTCATTTCTCATTTCTCACAACCTCCCAATCACCTGGTTTCGCGCGGCTTCGTCCGCCAGCACCATCAGCTTATCGCCTGCCTGCACAACTGTCGCACCCGTCGGCACTAGACTTTCATTACCTCTCAGCACCAGGACCACCAGCGCGCCTCTCGGCAGCCCCAGCTCCATAATCGATTTGCCTCCGGCGCGCGAGCCCTCCTGCACCGTAATCTCGGCAAGCCTGCTCTCCGTCCCCACCAGTGGCACAAACTCCAAGGGGTAATGGTAGCTCCCGGCAACTTGCGCGGACTTTTGCGCTGCACTCTCCTCGACTCCGAGCCACTTCGCTGCCAACCCCAGGGTCGTCCCTTGCAGCATTACCGAAAAAAGTACGATAAAGAAAACCAGGTTGAAGATGGTGGGAGCCTTCGGAAGTCCCGCCAGCAGGGGAAATGTAGCCAGGATAACAGGCACAGCGCCCCTCAACCCTACCCACCCAACAAACGCCTTTTCCCGCCATCGGAGCTTGCTAAACGCAAGGCTGACGAAGACGCTCACGGGCCGGGCCACGAGCATGAGGAACAATGCCACCAATAGCCCCGTACCTATCACGGGCACAATCTGCGACGGAAAGACCAGCAGCCCCAGCGTTAGAAACATCGCGATTTGCATCAGCCAGGCCATGCCATCGTGGAACCTCATAAGGCTCCGCTTGTGTACGAAATCGCTATTCCCAACTACAAGCCCCGCGATATAGACCGCCAGGAAGCCGTTCCCATGCAGCGCTGCTGTTCCGCCATACACCAGCAGCATCAGGGTCAAGGTCAGCACAGGATATAGACCCTCGTAATCCAGCCTTATCCTGTTTATGAGCCACACAATGCCGCGCCCCAGCAAATAGCCCAGCACGCACCCAACCGCCATCTCCCAGAGAAACTCCGGCAGCAGACCCGCCAGCTCCCCCAATAACCCCGCCAGCCCACCTGCCTCCGCCGCAGCTCGCTCATCGCCGGCTGTCTGTCGTGCCAGCAGCTCCGTCAGCCCTACCGTCAGGAAGACGGCCATAGGGTCGTTGCTTCCCGACTCCATCTCAACCAGCGGCCCCAGCCCGCTCTTCAGCCTGATCCCTTTCGCCCGTAATACCGCGAACACGGCAGCAGCGTCAGTGGAGCTAACAATCGCTCCGAGCAGCAGGCCTTCCAGTAGCGAAAACCCGAGGATAGCCGTAGCGAACCACGCGACCAATCCGGCGCTGACCGCCACCCCCACCGTCGCCAGCGCCAGCCCCATCCCCAGCACCGGCTTTATACTCGCCCAATCCGTATCCAGCCCGCCCGCGAACAAAATGAAAACCAGCGCTACCACTCCCAGAAACTGCGCCACATAAGCATCGTCAAAGTAAATTCCGCCAGGCCCTTCCGACCCCGCCAGCATCCCTACCGCCAGAAATAATAGCAGCGCCGGAATCCCTAGCTTCCCGGATACTTTGCTGGCAATAATACTCACCAGCAATAATACCGAGGCCCCCAGCAATATATACTCGATACTCAAGGCAGTACCCATTCTCTACCCGCCATCTCTCCTTACTTGCTGCTCAAGTTTCACTCAGTCTTCAGTCGATGAGCGTAGCGAACTATCGTCCGTCATCTGTCTTCCCCACAAACGTCCGCTTCAAAACCACCTTCATCCACGTTACATACTGCTCCTGCGGCCATCCACGTTCTAAAACAACGTCTTCCCATACCTGGATCGCCAGCAGGGACCAGAGCATGTCCTCCGCTTCTTTGGGCGTCCATTCGGGCGCGAGCATCCCATCTGCATTTAGCCTCTGTATAAACCAACAGCACCCCTGCCGCATGGCTTCCATCCGGTCATTCCAGGCCGCAGCAGCCGCTTCATCGGTATCTCGTACCTGCAACAGCGCTTTCGCCAACCCGTATATCACCGGTATGTAATTCCCCCAGAACTCTACGTAAGCCTCAAGTATTTCCGCCCCACTCTGCGCTGCCATGACCGGCTTCAGCCTATCTTCCGCGCCCAGCACCTTGTCCACATAATGGGTCGTGGCGATCAGCAGCCCCGCTCGTGACCCGAAATGCAGGTAGACCGCTTGCCGCGACACCCCTGCCGCGCGCGCTATATCCTCGATCCGCACGTCTCGCCCCCGCTTCTCTTCCATCAGCCGCCAGGTCTCTTTCAATATCCGCTCATGAGTTTGCGATTCAGTACTTGACATGGTGTAAAGTATATGCTATAGTCCTGTCACAGTCAATTGACACGGTGTAAAGTAGTTTAGCTGGGGCCAGAAAAGGAGCCATGACAAGAATGAGCATGATTGATTCCAGGAACAAGATTGACCATGAGAGGCCTGCAGCAATCGGCGTATCGGGTGATGAGATGCTGGTAGACGTGGGCGGTCGCCGCCTCTATATGACTTGCATGGGCGAAGGCACTCCCACTGTGATACTGGAGCATGGCATGGCGACCGAGAGCGACAGTTGGGCCCAGGTACAGCAGGCTGTTGCCAAGTTCACCCGGGTGTGTGCGTTCGACCGGGCCGGCAGAGGGAAGAGCGATCCCGCTCCTACGCCCCGCACGAGCGAGGATATGGTGGCCGACCTCCATACCCTTCTGGCGAATGCGCATCTACCCGGACCTTACATCCTGGTTGGCAACTCGCTCGGCGGCTTCAATGCGCGCCTGTATACTCATAAATATCCCGGCGACGTTGCTGGGCTCGTTCTCGTTGATTCAATGCATCCCGGCCAATTCGCCCGCTTCGAGCAGGCTCTGCCACCGGAGACGCCGCAGGACCCGGAAGGCATGAAGTGGTTCAGACAGTCCTTCACGAGGGACTACAAGGACCCGGCCAAGAATCCTGAAGGCTTCGATCAGCTAACGAGCCACGAGCAGATGCGCCCCGTGATGTCACTTGGTGATGTCCCGATGGTCGTGCTGGCGTCGGGCATGTTCCTTCAGTCGGTTCCGGAACCCCGGCTTGCGTCGCACATGCACAATGTATGGCAGGACCTACAGAGAGACCTGGCCCGGCTGTCGTCATCCAGCAAGTTCGTTGCTGTAGAAGATAGCGGGCATTTCATACAGATCGACCGGCCGCAAGTGGTTACCGATGCCATACGAGAACTGGTTGAGCAGGTGAGAGGCCAACAGGCTCATCAAGCCCCGTAAGACAGCATCAAAATAGCAAACCCATCACTACCGAATCCATCCATCTCTCTTGCTTCCAAAACGCCCTCTTCCTCAGCCCTTCCGCCACAAACCCGAGCGTTTCATATAACTTCCTCGCCTCCACATTCTCCGCAACCACTTCCAACTGCACCCTCTTCACCACTCCCGAAGCGCGAGCCCACGCAATCGCTGCCAGCATCAATCTGGTCCCGATCCCATGCCCTCGCCACCCCGCCTTCACCGTAATCCCAAGCGTCGTCTCGTGCTTCGTCGCCCTCCGCGACCCACCCCAACAGTTCATCAGCCCCACCATCTCTCCGTCCTCCAGATCCCATTTCTCCTTCTCACTATCTGTGGCCACCGCCAATAAAATAATTGAATTGTCCGCCTTCGCGTGATCCTCGATCCAGCTCAGCTCCCCCTCGACTGTCGGGTCAAATTCCCCAGGCTCGAACCCGATATATAGCCCCGGCTCGTCCGACAGCTCCTTCATATACTTTATGACCCCTTGCACATCTGCTGCCTTCGCCTCTCGGATTATGGTCCCCATAAACCTCTCCTTTCTCTGCTCTTTTCCGGGCCCCTGTCCCCAGCGCACCCCTCTTTCCTGAGAGCTGCTCCGGTCTGCACAGGAGGTCACGATTCAAAGCGCCTTAATCACCTGGCATTCACCTTGCTATCTGTTTCACTGCAAAATAGCGTCCCGATATAGTTAAGAAGGAGCAATCGGTATGAGCCTGCCACATAATCCACCTCGACACCATAACTCTGCTCCGCCCTCGTTCCGCACAGCTTTAGCTCTCGCCTTGCTGGTTCCTGCCTTCCTGCTCGCGCTGACGGTATCACTCGCAGGGGCCCAACCGGCAGCCGCTTCTTCACCGAACAGATATTACACCAGCGTGCTCCAGCAAGCCACTCCTGGTACGTCCAACCAAAACGGCAACACCGGTGGCAATACCACCCCAAACGCTAACCCAACTGCCGACACCGGCAACACCACCAATCAGAACAATGGCAACACCGGCAGCACAGGCACCACCGGAGGCACCGCCGCGGCCGCCAGCAGCGGGAGCTTTCCCTGGTGGATCCTCATTGTCGCCATCATTCTCCTTCTGCTCATTATCGGCGCCTTCACATGGCGCGGCTCGACCACAACCATCGCTCGCCAAAGCACCACAACATCCACCGGCGTGACCGGCGTGACCGGCACTACCACTAACACGACCACTACCACCGCACCACAGGTACCACCGGCACAACGACTACCTCAACTACTACTCGCGACGATCTGCCTTAGGAGTTCAAAACGATCTACTTCGCTTGCTCTCCAAAGTTGCCGTTACGGCGATAGCAATTCCATCCCCGTGCCGGCGAAACCACCCAATGACCCAAACACTGCTCCTATCAGGTCGCTACTGATAGCCCCTCGGCTTCGGCTACCCTGCGAAACAAGGCTATGATTCGGTCTGCCAGCTTCTCGAGTTCCTCACCATCGAGCATAAGCATACTGTTGGCTGCCAGGCTATCGTCTATCTCGCTCGATGGATCGGCCCCGGCATAAGCGACGCGTATCTCATCAAATTCCTGCCTGAATTGCGGAGCCACGGAATCGGGCCGGATGGTCGCAAGAGCGTACAAATAGGCGCTCGACAGCCCAAAAGCTGAAGGGCCGCCCTCTTTGATTTCCGCTACCGCCTTCTTCAACCCCAGGTATAGCTTGCTACCGCCCACATCACCCTCCAATCGTAACCCTCATCTAGTATTCTCCTCTAAAAAGGGGTGCAGGGGCGGCTAACCCTGCCGGGGCTTGGGGTGTCCCCAATACTCCCTCTATACACATAAGTTGGGGGACAAAGGGGGTGCAGGGGCGGCTCCCCTGCCGGGGTTTGGGGTTGTCCCCAACTTCCCTCCTTCGTTATAGGGGGTGCAGGGGCGCTCCCCTGCCGGGGCTTGGGGTGTCCCCAATACTCCATCCTTCATTTTCATTGGTGATGCGCGGCCCTCAGGGCCATGATTACTCAGAATACCATAGTCAAGGCGTTACTCAGCGACCGGCCTCGATTGCTGCCGTCAGGCCAGTATAACCCCTGCGTAACAAATGGTCCTTAAGCCAAAGGGAGGGTGCCAAAGCATCCTCCCCTACCGGGCTGACAACTGACAACCCGCGTCAGCGCTCGTGCTCCCCGTATAGCATCTGCCTGATGACAAGGACGTCCTGCCTCATCTGGTTATCGCTCTCAACCATACCCTCTATCTTCTCGTAAGAGTGCATTGCGGTGGTGTGGTCGCGCTTGCCGAAATAGGCTGCGATCTGTATGAAGGGCGTTTCGATCTCCTCGCGCATCAGGTACATCGCGATCTGCCTCGGCACCAGCACCTCACGGCTCCTCGACCCGGTCTTGAGGTCCTCAGGCTCCAGGTTGAAGAAGCTTGATACGGTCTCCGTGATCCTCTCGTGCGTGATGGGCCTTCGCCTCTGGTTGCCGCCCAGGTCATTGAGCGTGGCCGCCGCCAGGTCTACCGTTACGGGCATCCCGTTCAACTGGGCGTATGCGGCGATCCTGTTCAGAGCGCCCTCGAGCTCGCGGATGTTGCTCTGCACCTTGCGGGCGATGAAATCGGTCACTTCGTTAGGAATCCGCACATCCATGCTCTCGCCCTTGGCTCGCAGTATCGCTATCCTTGTCTCGATATCGGGCGGCTGCACGTCCGCAGTCAAGCCCCACTCGAACCTTGAGCGAAGTCTCTCTTCAAGGGTCAAGATCGCCTTGGGAGGCCGGTCCGAGCTGAGCACAAGCTGCTTGTTCGACCCGTGCAGCGCGTTGAACGTGTGGAAGAACTCTTCCTGGGTGCTCTCTTTGCCCGCGATGAACTGTATGTCATCGATCAGCAGAATGTCGGCCGACCTGTAGGTATTCCTGAACTGCTCGTTGCGCCCGTCCCGGATTGCGTTGATCATGTCGTTGGTGAACTTCTCGGAAGTGACGTAGACCACCTTGATACCGGGGAAGCGCCTGACCGCCTCGTGCCCTATCGCGTGCAGCAAGTGCGTCTTGCCCAGCCCCGACCCACCGTAAAGGAAGAGCGGGTTGTAGCCCATGGCAGGCGTCTCGGCCACCCGGCGGCTCGCCGCGTGAGCAAGCTGATTGCTCTTGCCCACGATAAACCTGTCGAAGGTATATTTCGGGTTGAGCATGGAGTTCTCTTCCAGGCTCATCTCAAGCTGCGTAGCGTTGCGCCCGCCGGTCACGCCCGACCCGCCCACGCCCCCACGAATATAGGAAGGAGCCTGGCTCTGCACACCACGTCCGGCGGCCAGCGCTGACGTACCGTTCGACCGGGCGATATTGGTGATATTGCCCGCGCCGAGCGAACCCTGCGCCCCGGCGCCCTGTGGCATTTGCCCCTGCGCGCCTGTGCCGTGCCCGTGCAGATCGCGTCCCGCGCTGATCGGCGTCGGCTCGTTATGCTGATTACTTATGTGGCCCATCATGCCCGGCTTCTGCTGCATGACGGGACTGCCTGCGTTCTGGCCAACAGCTATCGGCAGTTCCCTGCTACCTGGGTCGCTGCCCACCCCGTCCAGCGCATGGAGTGCGCGCCCGCTCTCGCCGCGTGCGGGCGTCTTCACCTCGAAGCGCACCTCCACCGCGTGGCCCAGCACGTTCTGGAGCGTCTCGGCGATCTGCTTGCTGTATCGCTTCTCGAGCCATTCCTTGGCGAAGTTGCTCGGTACGGCAATGGCAATCGCCTTGCCCTCCTCGAACGATGCGATAGACGTGTTCTTTAGCCACGTTTGGAAGCTCGGTCCAGGCACTTTTACCTGTAGTTCGCCTAACGCGGCCTGCCATACTTGCTTGGCATTCATGCGGCCCTCTCCTCCTGCACTGGTAGGTGTTTTCTGCGACCCGTCCATGGAACCTGCCTCCGCTTTTGCAACCTCTCCCGCTGCTCTCGTCTCGTTACTTCCCCGATGATACCAATACAACGACCAAACTTACAATAACTTTTAGGCTGGATTTCCATAAGACTGGCTTATATCTTACGCACGGTCACCGGTCGCTCGTGGACTTTTCCACATACCGTGTGGACAAACTTATCCACAATTCCACGCCCTCTGTGTATATCCCCTTGCCCCCAGGCGTCACATCAACATCTTGTGCCAGGAATGACCACACTATACCACATATTGACGGCACTGTCTAGTGCCAATATGCGGTAATCCACACGTTTCCCTCAGCAGCTGGGCAACGCAGCGGTAAACCTATTCATTTACTGGTCAGTTGTTGAAGTCCGATCCCGATAAAACAGAAAGCGGGTGGTAAAGGCTACCGTCCGCTCCGCAATTTTGGGGCCTGTTGAGTGGGGCAACCCCGAAGCCCCGTTAAGATACTTTATCCACAATGCCAAGTCAAGCCATTTCCACCCTTTTTGGCAGTTTTCCCCATAACAAATGTTGTCATTTTTCTGCCTCTCCTATTAGCAATTATCGCTAGAACATACGGTCTAAAAATACAATACGTAATATGCATTAGGAAATCATGCTAATCTCCAATGCTCGTCCGTGCCTTCACCGCCGATGATTGGCTGCCTCTACGGTCTAACCAAAGACACGAAGACCACGAAGGTTTTTATTGTTGTTTTAACCACGAAGATCACGAAGAGTCACGAAGACCACGAAGGTTTTTATTGGTTTGAATCATAGTTCGCGGCCCAGAGAGCACCCGGCTCATGACCACACAGAGGCCGCAGAGGATTCTTGTGGTTCAGAACCATAGAAACCTAGAAACCTTGGCGGCCCTTTGCGGACCTTGGCGTCTTGGCGGTTACGTCTTACGTCTTACGTTTTACGTTGCGCATCGTCCCTTCAACTACTGATTGCACTACCAGGTCGTTCAGGGCGAACTCGGCACCGGCAGCGGCGAACAGGTCGGGCAGCGGCTTCGACCCACCGAGGGCGAGGCCGCGCTTATAGGCTTCGATCGCCGCCCTTTCGTCTTCAAGGGAATTGAGCCAGATCCGTAGCGCGGCAAGCTGAGCTATTCCGTATTCTATATAGTAGAAAGGCACGTCGAATATGTGTGGATACTGCCAGCCGATATCGCGCAACTGCTCAAGCCCCGACCAATCTACGCCCGGCCTGAAGCGCCCCTCAAGCTCAGTCCATTTAGCCTTTCGAGCTTGCGGTCCATGCTCCTTAGCCGTATAGACCCAATGCTGGAACGCATCGATCATGGCCATGAACGGGAAGAAGCGCAATTTATCCTTCAACTGCTCGTTCAGTAGTCCAGCCAGCTCATCCTCCGGAAAGAACTCGCCCAGGTAGGGTCGCGCCAGCAGCTCCATGCTCATAGAGGCCACCTCGGCAAATTCGTGAGTGGTGTGGTGATAGCTCAGCAGTGGCAGCTCGCTTGCCAGGAAGTAGTGGAATGAATGCCCACCCTCGTGCAGCAGTGTCTCTACATCATCCTTCGACCCCACGGCGTTCATGAAGATGAACGGCACGCGCGTGTCCGTCAGCTCCGTCATATAGCCGCCCGGAGCCTTGCCCGGCCTGTTCTCCAGGTCCAGCAGCCCCGAATCGATCATCTCACGCATGAAATCGCCGAGTTGCGGATCGAGCTTCCGGGCGATCCGCTCGCAGCCCTCCTGTAAGCGCTCCACTTTGTCGAACGGCTTCAGCCGCTGCGCGCCATCAGGGTTGACGTCAAGGTCCCAGGGCCGCAGCGCCTCCAGGCCAAGCTTCTCGCGCCGCTCCTGGCGGTCTTCAGTCACCACCGGCACGATATATTTCTCGATGGCGGCGTGAAAAGCCAGGCAATCCTCAGGTGAATAGTCGAAGCGCTTCTTTTCCTCAAAGCTATAGTCGCGAAAGTTCGCATACCCGGCGTTGTGCGCTATTTGCTGCCGCACCTTGTACATCCTCATCGTACAATTCATCCAGCGGACCCGCATCCTTCAGCTTCGCGCCCCAGCGAGCCCGCCAGGCTCCCTCTCGCGTAGCTCGATCCTGTTCTTCGAGAAAAGGCATCAGTTGAGGCAGCGTGTAGGTCTTGCCCTCGAATTCGGCCTCTTCCGCGCCCACGAGCTTGTTGTACTCCTGCTCCAGCTTGCGTATCTCGGTCAGCAAGGGCACGTTCTCGTCACGGAACAGACCCACCTCAGACCTTATGTTGCGCAGCAGCATGGCATATTGCTCGTCAAGCTCGTCCACCGCGGGCGAGGCCAGCAGCTTCTGCTTTAGCGCGAAGTCACGCTCTTCGTATACAGGCAGCACGTTCTCTACGATCTTGAGGTATCGCTCCTCGTATTGCGGGTTGGTCGTGTCCAGGGTCATATCGATATATGCCGCCGAATCGCACTCGTTGATCATCCCCACAAACTCTTGCCAATCGAGGATAAAGCCTTCCAGCGCGTCGCGCGTATCAACCTCGCGAGCCTGCAATATGTCGTAGAGCTCGCCCAAAGCCTCCAGATCAAGTGGATCGAACGCCTCAGGCACGAACCTGTGCGGCACCATCCTTTTGGCCGTGATATTAGGCAACTTGAGGCCCTCCTGTCGCAATTTAGATATTTGTTATTATAGTCACCCGCGTGGCATGGCAACAGGGTCAGAAGGCGTATTCCCGGGCGAAAAGAGAAAAGGAGGGTGCAGGAGACCGCCCTGCCGGGGCATGGGTGTCCCCAGGATCCTCTATACCCAAAAGAGGGTGCAGGGATCGCCCCCGCCGGGGCATAGTGTCCCCGAAATATCTCTACTCTCTAATAAAGACTACGGATTGGGCGTGCCGGTCAGGCACGTCTGCCAGCCGTAGCCGCTCGTGTTGAGCCACCAGCCGCAGCCCAGGTCGCGAGCATTGGGGTCGACCAGCACATCGTGGTGGGCAGGGCTCGCCCACCAGGCATCGACCACTGCTTGAGGCGTCTGGTAGTTGCAGCCCACCACCTCGCCCATTGCGAAGCCGGTGTAGCCCGCTTCCGCGGCGCGATCCCAGGGAGAAGTGCCGTCGGTACCGTTGTGCTGGCATAATGCCAGCGGCCCTATATCGTAGGAATGCCGCCGAGCGGCCCTGCTCAGTGCCGCGTTCTCTCGCAGCGTTACCAGACCGAGGCCGGATCTCCTCTGGTTGATAAGGTCGATCGTCTGCTGCTCCTGCGGTGTGAGCAGACTGGTATCTGCGTAGTAGACGACTTTGGCTACCTGCCCCCTGTTGGTCACAACGCCCGGCCTGAAGCTGCCATCCGCGTATCCTGCGATCGCCCCGTGCGACGCGGCAGTCTCAACATATGAATAGAAGGGGCTACCTGGAGCCACGTCGTTGAAGGTGGGCGTGGGCGGATTATCCAGGGGCCAGCCCTGGGCCAGCGTCACCATCTTGGACAGTTGTCCACGGATCACAGGGTTCTCCGGCTTGAAATTGCCGTCCGCGTAACCTGAAATCGCCCCATGCGCCTTTGCCGTCTCGATATATTCATAAAATGGGCTGCTCGACGGCACATCGTTGAAGCTGGGAGCGGACGGGTTGAGCAGTGGCCAGCCCATAGTCAGAACGAGTATCTTGGACATCTGCGCACGCGTCGTACTGCTGGTTGGCCTGAACGTATTGTCGGCATAGCCGCCGATGGCGCCCTGGCAGAAGAGGTAGCGCACGCCATCATAAAAGAAATCGGTGGTTTGCACATCGAGGAAAGAGACGATGCAGATGGCCGGAGCCGCCGGCTTGCCGGCGCTCTTGGAGCCGGGTTTACCTTGTGCCAGCGAAGTTTGCGCTTGTGCGAATGGCATGATGAGCGCCACAATCACGGCAGTGATCCCAATAATTCGTAAGCTAGCCTTTGAATGGAAAGAAGGGGAAAGGGAATGTGGTTTCATAGCAGTATCCTTTCTTGCATTTCCAGGACAGCCCATAATAGGCCGGATGTGGAATAGCAAGGCTGGGTGTGTCGAGACGCCCAAAAGGAGTGTAAGGTAGGGCGGGGGCAGGCTCAATAGGCTGTTAGTCGCCCCATCCCCCGTACATTGAGGATAGCCCGAATGGGCTATACGAAACGGCGATGGCAAGAGCGGCTCCGGCAGCCTCGTGTCGCCCTAGAGTTCGCGCCCACCAGCCGACTAACGGCACGACATTATAGCCCCGCCACCAGAGGAATCGGATCGTCATAATTACGTATCTTGGGCTAAGTAACTTGCTGTAAAGGAGGGAACGCGGAATGCGGAATGCGGAATGCGGAATGCGGATTAGGCGCCGTTCGTCGGCCGTCTACTGACAACTGACAACTGACAACTACGTCCCCTATCCCACTGGCTTGCGTAGCCGGGCAAAAAGGAGCGGGGGCATGTCGAAATTGGCCCAGTTGAGCGGGTTTGCCGAGGGCACGTCCGCTGTTATCTGCGGCTCTTCCAGGCGGTCGAGGACCAGGCCGGATGCGAAAGCGGGATTGAAGAGAGCATGCAGGGGGCGGTGCCAGTAATATTGTTGCCGTGGCTGCTCGAATATCGCCAGCCCCTGCGTCACATCCGCCGACAGATAGCTCGATACCTTTATCGAGTGAGACGGCTTCGTGTCGTAATTGGCTATCTCAGCCTGCATGGCAACTGACTGCCCGTTGAAGCATGGGTGCATTATCGAGAAAACAAAGCGTCCGCCCGGCCTGAGCAATTTGGCCACCGCGCTATAAAGCGGCTCGATGGCGGGCATATCCATAAGAGCGTTGTTGCACACCACTGCATCGAATTGCCGCCCGCCCTCCCCGGCAAGCGCCAGCAGTTGTGCTTCGTCCGTAGCATCGGCCACATGATACTCTATGCGGTCTGCATGCTCGGTAGTGCGCGAGCGTGCGAACTCTATCATCCTGGGGCTGAAATCAGACGCCACCACGAAAGCGCCCAACCCGGCCAGGTGTCGTGAGAAAATACCGTTGCCGCACGCTACATCAAGCACCCTCTCGCCCGGTCGAATCTCCAGCATACGCTCGACCATAGGGGCCATAACTGTGGTCTGCCAGCCGCCGCCACCGCCTATTTTGGTGTCCCAGGCTTCGGCGTTGGTATCCCAGATGTCGCGTGACTCTTCCAGCAAATCATGTTGTTCGCTCAGGTCGCCGCCATCGCTCATCTTATTGTCCCTTTCTTCGTTCCTTCTGTGCTACAGGCTTGCACGAGGCGGGATCCTGGCATCGTCGTACCATACTGCCGCGAAGAGCCTCTGCATCGTCTCTGGGCAATATCGTCTGAAGGTAACGCGCAACGTCTTCGCCCTCACTCTCCAAAGCAACATTGTGAATATACGCCACAAAGCGCGCAACGGTCCCGGGAAGTAAAAACAAAATCGGCCCATGGAGACCGATCTCGTACTTTTCCTCTCGAAATGTGGCGGGAGTGCATGGGAGTCGAACCCACCTGCGCCACTCTACGTAACGCACAGCAGTTTTGAAGACTGTGAAGCCCACCGGGACCTATCCACCCCCTCGCGCTTTCGCCTACAGGATAACCAAACGCCCGGCTTAGCGTCAAGAGCATTGACTACATCTGGTACAATACTCTCTCGATGGCAGATACCCATGAGCAAAGGGAATACGAGAGCGGGTTGGGGCTGGAGCGCCTCATCTTCTTTAGCGATGCAGTGTTCGCTATTGCTATTACATTGCTTGTGCTGAACATCAAGCTGCCGTCAACTTCTACCGTTGACGGCAAAACGTACAACCTTGCACCCGATAACTTGCAGTTGGCTATATCCACCCTTGAGCCACTATTTTTGGGTTACGCAGTTGGTTTCCTGGTGCTGGGCGTTTACTGGATTGTTCACCATCATACCTTCCAATATATTAAGCGTTATGATGGGCGGCTGCTCTGGCTGAACATCATCTTCTTGATGTTCGTGGCCTTCCTTCCATTTCCAACTTCTCTTCTCGGGCAGTATGGGAACGTGCCATTTGCTGTATGCTTCTACGCAGCCACCGTGGCTATCGCAGGGCTCTTATCTTCGGTTATCTGGATTTATGCAACCTACAAGCACAGATTGGTAGATCCTGCGCTCAATCCCCTTGTTATCCGCTACAACACGGTCCGTGGCCTTGTGTCAGTTGCGGTTTTTCTGGTATCCATACCGGTCGCGCTTTTGATAGATCCCAGTTATGGTGAGTTTCTATGGCTGCTTCTCTTCCTCATACGCCCCTTATTACGTCCCTTGCTCGGCGTGCGTAGAACTGCATGAAACGCATTGCCACCGCCGAAATGCTATAACTCAGAACAGACAACTCGCCACTCACAGCTCACTCCCTCGCTTCCTTCGCAGTCAGCACGCACTCCAAAAAGACGAGCGGGTCCCAGCCCTGGCTGTGCCATTCCCTGAAGTCCTGGCCCATGCGCCCGGCCACCCCGAATGCAAGTCTCTGAGCGAGGTCTTCGGCCCGGTCGCGGCCCAATTCTCCCCGGCTCGCTCTTTGCAGCATCTCTCGTATGAGGCGGTAATCGTCCTGCGTCACATCGCGAATGGATATGCCGGGAAGAGGGTCATACCTGGGCGCGATGGAGGGCGGCGGACCATAGCCCTGACTTTGCTGCCCGTACGAGGCATAGGGCTGGTAGGCCTGCGCCGCCTGCGGCTGCTGCCCATAATCCGGGGCATTGTAGGAAGCCTGCGCGCCATAGGCGGAAGGAGCAGCCTGCGCTACCTGTACATCACGCAGGCGTATCTGCTCGCCCTCGCGCACCACAATCGTGCCCGCAGCCAGGTCGCCCAACCGCCTCGCATCCTTGTCGATGAACATCGTCACCAGCCCGATGCCATAAAAGCCGGGCAGGAAATCGACAATCCTCAACAGGTTGCGCACCAGCACCTCGCCCGCGTGGACAGGCTGCCCGTCGCGGCGTATCACGCGTAGCTTTCCGGCGCGCTTTCCGGGCGTCTGCCCGTGCCATACGAGCTCGAACAGCACGAAGTATCCCCAGAAGATAAGGAACTCAATGAGAACTATAACAGCTAATATGACATAAACGCCCGCTGCGCTGTTATCGCTGCTCGAACCTGACAGGAACAGACCCGCCCCTAACAATGAGGAAGCCGCGCAATAGACCAATAGCAGCGCTATTCCCAGAATAAGATGGTCCAGCAACGAGGCCACGAATCGCGACCCGATGCCCGCCATCTCATAATGGAAAGCGACCTGCTCCGGCGTAGAAATAGTTAGCTGTTCGTCCATAGGTCTCCCCGCCAGTTGTCCGCCGGTCTACTGACAACTGACAACTGATAACTATGTTACAATAATCTCCATGAGCGCGCTAGAACGATTCGTTGTCGAGAGGCAGGCCGACTGGGCACGGCTGGAAGCCCTGGCTTCGCGGGTGCAGTTGGGACAGTTGCGCGCCCTCAACGCTGACGACCTCGAGGAGATGACGCGCCTCTATCGCATCGCCGCTTCAGACCTTGCTCGAGCCCGCCGCGATTTCCCCGGCGACCGGGTGGTCTCCTACCTCAATCGCCTGGTATCGACCTCTTACGCGAGCGTCTACAGCAGCGCGGGCTTTAGCTGGCGCGATATAGGCAGGTGGTTCGCGGGCGGCTTCCCGCGCCTCTTCCGCCAGACGGCAGGCTACTATCTGCTGGCCGTCTTCACTTTCTTCGGCACGGGCATCCTCTCCTTCTTCGCCACCCTCATCTACCCTCCCACCGCCACCACTTTGCTCGACAGCAACACCTACCAGTCGATCGTTTCATACGCCGAGCAGGGCAAGCTATGGACCACAATCCCTGGGGTCGAGCGCTCGCTGGCTGCCACCACTATCATGACCAACAATATCCAGGTGGCAATGCTAGCCTTCGCGGGCGGCATGCTGCTCGGCCTCGGCACCCTTTACGTCCTGCTCACCAACGGCATACAGCTAGGCGCGATCTTCGGCATAGTCACCCGCTACGGTCTCGGCTTCAACCTCCTATCGTTCGTGTCGGGCCACGGCGTGATCGAGCTGAGCGTGATATGCCTGTCGGGTGGCGCGGGCTTCATGCTGGCCGACGCCATGTTGCGCCCCGGAATGCTCACACGTGGCGAAGCCCTACGCCTCGCCGCCAGCCGCGCTGTGCTCCTGCTATTGAGTGGAGCGGCTCTCCTCATAGTCGCGGGCACAATCGAGGGCTTCCTCTCGCCGTCCGACGCGCCCGACTGGGTGAAATTCGCCACAGGGATATTGACGGGCCTGCTGCTGTACGGCTACTGGATTTTCGTGGGGCGGCGCGGGCAAGCGGCAGCCGTCAGCGGCGGATAATAAGCAAACTAACCTTACGCACCTGATACATCGGCCTGATGAAAACTTATCTCAGGCCCATAACCATGCCCGAGAGTTAAGACGAATTGCTTATCCGGGTATGCCGACTGAAGCGCTTGCTTCCAACCAAACACAAGTGCATTTGCCAGATAGTCGAATAGCTGATCTGGAAAGTCGACATCCCTTTGGCGGGTTGAGGAATAAATCTGAAATGTGGACATGATTTATCATGGCTTCGACTTTTCTGGTGTCGCCATGATAGTGCTCAACCCAGCTCTGAAAGGAATTTGGAGAGTAGGCGATTTTGAGCAAAACACAGCCGTCAACTTCGATAAAGTCGGGCCAAAAAAGCTTGGTAAAAGCTGCTGCCATATCGAGATCAGCCCTCATGTTTAGATAGTTCCACAAATGGAAACTGGGTAACCATGACTTATTTAGTTGTTTGTACTGCTGGAATATGGGCAGTATGGAAGTATCAAGCTCAAGGTCGCCTTTGAAATCGTCCATTGGCATATCTCGGTTCATGTGGCTCCTGTACGCTGCTAAATCGCAATTACGATCTTCATTTTCAAGTCCAGTTCAAGACCAGGCACTTGTTGGCTACCGCAATCAGCGTTGCGCAAACCCGCTCACAATCAATACACCCGGAGAGATAGTGTAGAATAAAGGTAGTAGCACTGCAATATAGGAGACGCCGGAATGGGTGATAAGGACATCGATGGTAACGACTTAATAACCAGCGATCCTGAGATTATGAGCGGCACACCTGTCTTCAGGGGAACCCGGGTGCCCATCCAAAATTTGTTTGATTATCTGGAAGGCGATGAGACCGTCGAAGAGTTTCTAGATGATTTCCCAAGCGTGAAGCGTGAGCAAGCAATCAGTGTGCTAGAACTATCTAGGAAGTCCCTATTAGCGCAAGTAAGATGAAAATCCTGCTGGATGCAGTGCTTGCCTCGAAAACTGAAGTACGACATAACTGGCCATGACGTCTCCACTGTGACCGAAATGGGTTGGTCAAGCGTCAGAAACGGTCGATTGCTTAGCCTTGCGGAGCCGCTCTTTGCTATAATTCTTACAGCTGATCGAAACATGGAGCGCCAGCAGGTCTTTGGGGGCCGCCAACTGGCGCTTGGTGTCTTAGTCGCCCCAAACAACAAGAGAGAAACCCTGCGCCTATTGATTCCTAAGCTCCTCAAGGCTCTTGAGACGGTACGGCCTGGGGATGTATTTCATATTAGCGAATAGAGACTACAGCAAAGGAGGGCACCATGGCTACTAAGGTCACTAAAAGCGTAGATTTGATTATCAGCGACCCCGAGATCATGGGAGGTACACCTGTATTCAAAGGCACAAGAGTGCCAGTGGACAGTTTGCTCGATTGGCTGGAAGATGGCTACACGATTGATGATTACCTGTATAGCTTCCCTTCTGTCAGCAAAGAGCATGCAATAGCAGTCCTGAGATTGGCATCTGATTGGCTTGTGAACCAGGCCAAGCAAGCCGGATAAAAATCCTGCTCGGTGAATGTGTCCCAAGACCGCTCAGACGGTATTTCACCGGCCATTTTGTCGCAACTGTTGCCCGGATGGGTTGGTCCGGCATCAAGAACGGCGAATTGCTGAACCTAGCGGACAGCCAATTCGATGTTCTGCTAACTGTGGACAGAGGGATTCCATTTCAGCAGAATGTGGCCAACCGCCAGATATCCATCCTCCTACTTGTCGCTCAGGATAACAAGATCGAAACGCTCCAACTACGTATACCGAATGCCCTGTCTGCTTTGGAGACTATACAGCCAGGGCAGGTATTACATGTCGACAGTTGATGGCATGATCACCCAGCAACTGCTATCCTGACAATCTCTAAATAGGTATGCTATCCAGCAGGAGGTTGCCAAAGCTCGAAGCGGACGCCGTCAGGGTCTACTGCCCAGCCGAAGCGGCCATAGTCGGTTTCCTCAACCTTATCGTCCACCTGCACCCCGGCGGCGCGAAGCTGTTGTAACATCTCGTCCAGATCGTCAACTATGTAATTGACCATGTGCTGGGCCGCAGTGGGGTCGAAGTAGGTAGTATCGACAGGGAATGCGCCCCAGACCGTCAATAGCTCCTGCGACGGGTCCTGGGCATCTCTCCACTTGAAAAAGGTCACGGTCTCCGACCCTTCTTCCGGCTCGAAACCCAGGTGCTCGCGATACCAGGCTTGTAGCTTCGCAGGGTGGGGGCTCTTGAAGAAGACGCCGCCTATACCTTTTACCTTTGCCATCTTAGTTTCCCTCCCAATCGCTTTGATCCAGTCGTGCGGCTACAGCCTCCCACGCGCCTTCAGCTCAAGGTACTTGTTCACCACCGCCAGGGTCAGCTTATCCGCGGGCACGTCAATGGTCATCGCGCCCGCGTCGTTGCAACGCCTCCAGTGCCGCAGCACGGTCATCGAGGAGGCCACGGGACACCACCTGCTCGTACATTTGCTGGGGGTCGGTTGGGCGTTGGGCCGCCATCTTCAGCACCTCGTTATCGGCCATAGTGACGGCCAGAGGCAGATGCCTGGGCGCGAGCCTCCCGAATCCCGCCACCATCGCGCCCGCCTGCTGCTTGTCTATTATGTCTGTAAAGAGCACGACCAGGCTCCTCTTGCTACGGCGCGTCGAGAGGAAGGCGCTCGCTTTCATATAGTCAGCTTCCACCTGCTGCGGCTGCACTTTATACAGCGCCTCCAACAGAGCGAGAAATTGCCGCCGCCCTTTATCCGGCTCGAAGTAGCCTGTCACTGTGTCGGCGAACGTCAGGAGGCCCACGCGGTCGCCTCTCTGCACCGCGACATACGCCAGCAGTAGCGTCGTGTTTATCGCGTAATCGAGCTTTGAGAGTGGCCCTAACGGCGCGGTCATCAACCTGCCGGCATCGAGCATGACGATCACGCTCTGACTTCGCTCGGGCTGGTAGTCGGTGGTGATCGGCTTGTGGAGGCGAGCGGTAGCGGCCCAGTTGATGCGGCGGTAGTCGTCATCACGTTCGTAATCGCGCAGTCGCTCGAACTCTGTGCCTTCGCCCAGGCGGCGAGCGTTCTTCAGCCCTATCTCGAATAGCTGGTCGCGCCGGGCCAATAATTCGTATTTGCGCACTTCGAGCAGGTTAGGATAGACTTTCACTGCCGCGTCGGTAGGGTATTTGTGCTGCCTCATCACCAGGCCAAGCACACCACGCCATCTCAAGTTGCAGCCGCCGAACCGGTAATCGCCCCGCCTGAGGGGCTTGACGGTATATCCGACCGTAGTGGTCTGGCCCGGCCCTACCTGCCCCGGCAGGAACATCTCGCTGATGACATACTCGTAGGGCGGCTCGTCGCGCACAACAAACTCCACAGGCCGCCCGCGCAAACCCGCCGTCTCAGGCGACCCCAGCCGCCGCACAGGCACCCGAACCCGGTTGTCTGCCCCAAGCGACAGCTTCGACTCGTTCTCCCGCACCAGCCGGAAGTCCTTCGGCCCCGGCGACAGCACGAAATCAGCCGCCACCAGCCCCAGCACCACCAGCAGATAGAACCCCGTCGCCCAGAGAGCCGCGGTAGTAAGCGTCGCCAGCGCCAGGATCGGCGCGGCCACGAGCAGTAAGTAGAGAGTACGGCGTGTTATCAAGGTTGCGCGCCCAATTCTTTCTCGAACCAAACCGTAATGTCCGGCCCTCTCGCATGCGCAACTCTCTCGACAACTCTGTAGCCCAGCCGCTCGTAAAACTGCAAGTTGCCGGGAACCGATTCGCGTGTTGCAAGCTGGAGCCGCGTCCGCCCCAAAGCAGGAGCCAGTCTCTCAACGTGATCCATGAGCGCAGCCCCAACCCCACGCTTCCTGTACGCGGGTAGCACCGCCAGCCGCCCCACATAGATGCAATCAGGCTTCAGCTCATATCTCACCGTCCCCACAGCCTCCGTACCCTCCAGTGCCACCAGCACCCGCCCGGCAGAAATCTCCCGCCGCACATCCTCCAGTGTCTCGCCCAGCGCGCTCAATGACACAGCCAGCACCCCACGGTACTCCCTAAAGGCGTCCTGCACAACTTCATGCACGGCGGCTGCATCTTCTGAACGTGCTTGCCTGATTTCCATGCGTACGACTCACTACTCGACTTGACGACCGGCGACCGATAAATCCAAAACTCAAAATAACCTCTGTGTTCTCCATGATCTCTGTGCTTCAAAACCATAAAAGCCTTCGTGCGCTTCGTGATCTTCATGATCTTCGTGATAAAAACCTAAAAACCTTGGCGACCTTGGCGGATACTTGGCGTCTTGGCGGTTACGTTTCACGTTTCACGTTTCACGCTGTCGGTCGTCACCGGGGCACTTCCACCCTCGTCAGTATCCTCTCAAGAGCACGGTCGGCGTTGAGGCCCTCTATCTCGGCTTCGGGCTTGAGAATAACACGGTGGCGCATAACCGGGGCTACCAGCACCTTGATATCGTCGGGCACCACATAATCTCGGCCCTGTAGGGCGGCCAGGGTTTTGCTGGTCTGCAGGAGGGCTATGGCGGCGCGAGGCGAGCCGCCCAGGGAGAGGTCGGGCGAGCGGCGGCTCTCTTCCACTATGCGCTCAATGTAGTCCAGGATGGCGTCGGTCACCTTCACGGCGGCTATCTCGGCGCGAGCCGCATTGACGGCAGCTTCGTCCGCGATGGGCTGGATACCCGATTCGGCCAGCTTGCGCGGATTAAAGCCTGCCTGGTAGTTCTTCAGCACCTGCAAGCTCTCGTCGTGCGTCGGGTAATCCACCAGCACTTTGAAGAGGAAGCGGTCCAGTTGCGCCTCCGGGAGTGGGTAGGTTCCCTCGTACTCAACCGGGTTTTGCGTGGCCAGCACCATGAAGAGGCCGGGCAGTGGGTGGCTTATGCCGTCAATTGTCACCTGTCGCTCTTCCATCGCTTCGAGCAGGGACGACTGCGTTTTGGCCGGAGCGCGGTTGATTTCGTCGCCCAGCAGGATGTTGGTGAACACAGGCCCTTTCTTGAGCGAAAATGAAGTGGTTTGTAGATCGAAAACGTTCGTGCCGATCACGTCCGACGGCATGAGGTCAGGCGTGAACTGCACGCGCTTGAAATCTGCCTGCAAAGTGGTGGCGATCGTGCGCGCCATCAAAGTCTTGGCGACGCCCGGCACCCCCTCAAGCAGAACGTGCCCGTCGGTCAAGAGGGCCACCAGCAACTGGTCGAACGTCCACCGCTGGCCGACTATAACTTTGCGCCGCTCGGTATCGAGCGCCCGGTAGAGGTCTATAAGTGGCATTTATGCTCCTTCGCTCCAGAATGATCTTGCGTTATATGCTACCGCCCTTAAGTGATCATAATAAGGAATGCGGCTGGCGAGAGGATTGGTATGCCGGCATATTGCTGCAAGCTTAGAAGGTGCTTGTCGCCGCTTACAATAAAGTCGGCAACACCGGCCTGTGCGCAGTACAGGAATTTGTCGTCATCAGGGTTGCTGGATAACGAGGCAGTCTCACCGGGCATAACGATCAGCACTGACGAATCCGACAATGCACCGACCAAATCTGCTATCTCCTTGGCTGTCAGGCCATGAAGCTCGCGTACGTGTTCGTATCCGAGCGGCCCCGCGGTACTCGGCAAGTATCTCTTCCGTTACGACAAGCTCGAAAACGCCATCTCGAAGCTTCTCAAAGATACGTGCCGGGGCAGCCTTGTTGGATAAAGCGCTACTGACAAGCACATTAGTGTCTATTACGACTCTCATGCGTCTTTATTGCTGCGCGCCCACTTGACCGCTTCTTCTGCTAGCTGATCGGCTTCTTCAGGTGAAAGGTTGGCACGGTTAGCCATCTCTTGAAGCTTATCAAAAAAACCCTGGCGACTACGCTGCCATTGCTTGTAGACCTCCACCGGAACCACCACCGCTACAGGCTCGCCATGCCTCTCCACCACTATCTTTTCGCCTTTTGCAGATACTTCCTGAAGAAACTTGCCGAAGTTTCGCCGCGCCTCATATGCGCTAACTGTTTTTTCCATCTTTACTCACCTCGATTTTGCGCTATTTGCGCTATCCGCAGTATAAGCGTAAATTACTGCGCAATACAAGGCAACACATACGGCGATTGGCTGGTCTGGATACCAGACAATCAGCTACGACCAACGCACAGGATTGTCTGTCTCTATTGCTGCCTGGAATAGGTCAGTCAGCGGCTGGAGAATATACGCGAACCTATCGGCAGTTAGCCTGCGCTTCTCTACGCGCATGTGCTGAGGGTATCGAAAGCGTGCCCGGCCCTTATCATCCTGCATTCTACCATCAGGCCACGATATCGCTTCGTCCGATATTGCAGACGTGCAAACGTAGCTGTACCCTGTTTCAGTATCGAGGTATTCAACCCTGCCGGTTCCGTCCACACCTGTCAATTCAGGGTCCAACAGGCGCTGCTCGAACAACTCAAAGCAATTGCTTCTCACACTTACATCGAGTTCCGTAAATATCGTCCTTCGCCATTAATAACGTCCTTCCTGACTGAAAGCATCTCTATCCCTCTTCCCGCATCCCCAGGGCCTGCCTCCGCACCTTCTCAGCATCCCGTATCGCATCGAGCGTCTGCGTCTCGACTGCTTCGGAAGCGGAGCCTCCGCCTTCCAGCTTGCGCAGGCGCTCGATGGCATGGAGCATTTCGTCCTGGTTGAAGGGGTAGCGGCCTCGCTCGGATAGGGATTGCACGAAGCGCGCATCGGTAAGGAATGGGTCGAGTTCGGCGTGGCGCGAGAGGGTGCGCTTGAAGAATTGCAGGTAGCGCTCGGCGGCGTAGCCCGGCTTGCGCGCTCGCCTGAAGAGTCCTGCCACCGAGCGCACGTAGTCCGAGGTGGGCCTGCGCTGGTCTGGGCCGACTACCGGCAAGGGTGGACCGAGCCGCCGCCCGCTCCAAAAGAAATAGAGGCCAAGCAGCACCGCACCGTATATGAGCGCCCAGCCCCATGGATAGCTGGTAAAGAGCGCCAGGATATCGCCGCCCACGCTCTGGCCATGGTGGGCTTCGTCGAATACCACCCGCTTGTTGCCCGCAAGCTCCACGAGGTTGTAAACGAACGCGCCGTTGCTCTCAGCTTTTATCCCCGTATTATTCATCGGGTAATCGCTCGACATGATATAGAGGCGGCCCTTGCCCACCCTCACCATGGCGGCGAGCGGCAACCTATTGCCGTCGCTATCCTGACTTGACACGAGCACAACCGTGTCGCTCACGGGCATTGCGAGGCTCCAGACACCGGCCAGTCTCACGCGGGACACAGGCGGGGTGTTGAATAGAGGCTGCGAGACGGGCACCGTGTCCGAATAGCTTGTAGCGAGATCAAGGTCGATACCGAATTCGCGCAACATCGGGTGCCTGCTGCCCAGCGCAGTGCTGAGGTCGCCCTGGCGGCTGCCCATCGCCAGGATGAGGGTGTTACCGTCCTCCACCCAGCTCTTCACGCTGCCCGCCTGCCCTTCCGGGAAATCGCTGTTGGGATTGACCATGACGAGGGTGCCGCTCTCAGGCGGAAACCGCTCGCCGCTCTGCACCCGGCTCACCTCAAACCCCGAATCTTGCAGCCACCGGTAGAGGGCCAGCGTGCCCCTCTGCCCACTGCTCAGCGACGACCCCGCGCTCTCCGGCGTCTCGGCAACCCCCTGCACACCCACCAGCCAGAGTAGCACCACAAACGCAACAATCACCAGTACGCCCAGCAGGGCGAGCTGGCCCAGGGTGGATTGCGGATTGCGGATTGCGGATTGCGGATTAGTCGTCATACTGCTTACTGCTTATTGCTTATTGCTTAATCCGACGACGGCGTGAAACGTAAAACGTGAGACGTAACCGCCAAGACGCCAAGTTCCGCCAAGGTCGCCAAGGTTTCTATTGTTATAAACCGTGAAACCTCTGTGATCTCTGGCCCTCTGTGATCTCTGTAATTCAAAACAAAAGAAACCTTCGTGATCGTGATCTTCGTGGTCTTCGTGATTCAAAACTAAAGAAACCTTGGCGACCTTGGCGGACCTTGGCGTCTTGGCGGTGGAAAATAAATCAAGCGGCTTTGCTACTCGAACGGACTTCAGTGGCGACGCGGGCTTCTATGGAGGCGGCTTTTGCGTTGTAGGAGGCCCATTCCTGGGCGTTGGTGGGCGCGTCGCCGTACCAGATCTGGTCGAAGCGGTCGAGGAGGGGTTGCAGGTCGTCGTGGATGGTGCCGGGCGCTCTGAAGAGATATTCGCGGTTGGTGGCTGTCCTGTCGAAGGTGAGCATCCCGGCTTCGTCCAGCGCGAGCAGCACCGCCAGGCACCTGTACCTGATAGCGCTGCGATAGTCGCCCGTCCCTGCTGCCTCTTCGGCGCGCCTGCGCGCTTCCACGGCGCTCATGCCCAGCACCTGCGCAAGCTCCGATATGGCCGTCACGCTGCCGGGAGATGATGCGCGGTTCAGACCTGCCACGACCAGCGCCAGCACCAGTGCCGCTACTCCCAGCCCAACGGCACCCAGTAGCTGGAACGTGAGGTCCAGATTGCCCACACCGAAGAAGAATACGATGCCCACCAGCAGTCCACCCAGCGCCGATATACCCAGGCGCTGCCAGCGCTTGCGGATTCGGTCGGTTGCCAGGTAGATGAGCGCGCCGCCTGAAAGTCCCGCAACGATCGAGAGGAACCAGCGCCAGAGCGTGTCGCCTGGATCCGCCTGGCCGGTCAACCCGGCCAGCCAATCCGCCAGTTTTTGCAAAGGCGTCTCGCTCCGCGTATAGTCGAAGATGGGATCGCTCAACACTTTGTTCAGCGCATCAATAGCAGGCTGCCCCACGAGCACACCCTGCACACCCTCCGACGAAGCAGCGTCCAGGCCGTCGCCAAGGGCCGACAGCGCGGCGTCCACGGCACCCAGATTGGGGGCGTCCCGCCTCAATTCGCCCAGTACAAGGGTGTTGTCTACCTGGCTCGGCTTGCCGTCGTTCGCGACGGGGAGAACGCTTGCGCCCTCTACGCTCTCGAGGTCGCTTATCGTCTTCTGGATAGCCTTTTTCTGCGTGTCCCCTGAGGAAGAGCGGGCCGCGCCCAGGTCGGATTGCGCATCGCCGACCGCTTTCCGATATTCGGTGAAGGTAACCACTTTGCCTAAAGCTGGCCGGGACGGCGGCGTCTGCACGACAACCGCAGTGCCACCACCCTCACGCAAGAAGAAGAACCAGAGAAGGAATCCGGCAAGCAAGAGGACTGCGCCGAGGCCAACCAGCCTCCACCACAACGGAATCCGCCTGAACCATGCCATGAGCCTTCTCACAAATCGGTCTCCCGGTCGTCGTGGGCGCTCGGATGGATGTCCGTCTTGCGCTCGACAGGGGGGGCGGTGACCCAGCGCATATTGCGGGTTGCTTCCGCTTCGCCAGCGGCACGGCGTCGAACAGCGCTCATTGCGTCACCCGACTGTTTGGCGGAGGGCGGTGGGGCGGCATCCTCCGGTGGCAACGGCCCGGTGTCCGCGCTCGCCCGGGGCACTTCTTCGACCGGCTGAGTTGGCATTCCTTGCCCGTATTGCTGCCCATACTGATCGTAGGATCCGTATCCATAACCGTAGCTCTGTCCCTGACCCAACGACGGAGGAGGCATCATGGGTGTGGCCGGGCTCGGGCCTGGTTGGCCGTAGCCTGCACCCGCGCCGGCCCAGGCAGGTGGCAAGCCAGGAGCCATAGCATATCGCTGCGAAACCGCCGTCTCCAGGTCGAAGCCCTCCTTGCGCACGCGCAGGTCGAAGTAGTAGAGAGTGACGGCGGTTAGCTGGATTGGAATGAAAATGAGCGTGGTGAAGACGGTTATCACGCCACTAATTAGCTGCTGCACCACAAAGTCACGAGGCAAGAATATAGTAACGATGGCCTGTATAAGATAGCTGGGGCCCAACTGCACAATGAAGCCGAGAATCGCAAGGATCACCAGCAATCCAAAGGTCCGCCACCAGTAGTTGCGTATTAGCTCCCAACTACGACGCAAAGCTTGCACCGGGCCAAGGCGCTCTACCATTATCACCGGCGTTACCACGTAGAATCGCACGAAAACATAGGCGAATAGCAAGAAGGCCGGGATGATAAGGAAGCAAGAGAAGCAAATGAGGCCTATGAAAGCCCCGCTACCGGCACTGCTGGAACCCCCGCCACTGCTAAACGCCGAATTGATGCCGATGCCTAATGCCAGTACGAAAAGGAGGATGATAGGTATGAAGACCACGATACCGATACCAAGCTCCAGGAAAATGACGCCGAGCAGTGACCCCAGGCGCGAAAACATCTGCCGGTAGCCATCGCTGAAGCTGACAGGCTTATCAAGGTGGCTGTTGGCGATTTCGGCCGTAAGCGCACCCTGGCTCAGCGACAGTAGCAACCCGTACAGCAAACCTAGCACCAGGGTGGCAGCATAAAATACCCCCAGATACGAGAAAAGGCTGTTTGTGGTCGCGCTCGAGAAGCTGTTACCTGAGAGATTGCCCGAAAATGCATTGCTTTCGTAGCTGGTAAGGTTGCCGAGCAGCAGTGCAGAAATAACCTGCGTCGCAAGCTGCAGAGGCACATGCACCACTGCAATGATAGCAACGAAAGTCAGGAAATGTTTGCGGTATAGCCTGAACGCCTGGTCGAGTATCTCCCCCAGAGTGCGTGGGCGCAGCCTCGATATGATAGGGTCGACCGAAACCTGCCTGGTTGCTGCTTCATACATAAGCTACCTTCCCTTCGGGAGAAATGAGAAATGAGAAATGAGAAGTTGGCTTCGGGCCCCAGTATCTCATTTCTCATTTCTCGTTTCTCCGTTCACTCTCCAACAAAACAGTCACAGGGCCGTCATTCAGCAATGATACTTCCATGTGTGCGCCGAAGCGGCCTGTTTCCACGTGAACGCCTGCAGCGCGTAGCAAGACGGCGCAGCGCTCGACCAGCGCCTCCGCAATGTCGGGCGGAGCGGCGTCTGTGAAGGAAGGGCGGCGACCACGGCGCGTATCGGCGTAGAGGGTGAACTGCGATACGAGCAGCACCGACCCGCCAACGTCGCCCAGCGCAAGGTTGAACTTACCCTCCGCGTCCGAGAAAATGCGCATATTGGCGATCTTGCCCGCAATGAAGCGCGCATCTTCCTCGGTATCACCCACGCCAACGCCCAACAAAACAAGGAGGCCAGGGCCGATCTTACCCACAACCTCCCCATCGACCACGACGGAGCTACTCCGTACGCGCTGTATTACTGCTCTCACGTCCGAGCATCACCGCACAATAAGCGGCCATCCCTTCGCCGTCGCCTGTAAAGCCAAGCCCGTCGGTGGTTTTGCTTTTGACGTTCACTCGCTCTTCTTCGATGCCAAGTGTTTTCGCGATGGCAGCTTTCATGAGCGGGGCGTACGGCGCGAGCCTTGGGCGCTGAGCCACGATTGTGCCGTCAACGTTTTCGACACGCCATCCGGCGTCGCCGACCATACCGCCCACTCGATCCAGCATCGCCACGCTGGATATGCCTTTCAGCCTGGGGTCGGACGACGGGAAGTGGGTACCGATGTCGCCCATGCCCGCCGCGCCCAGTATGGCGTCGATCACAGCATGCAGCAGCACGTCGGCGTCCGAGTGGCCATCCAGGCCCTTTTCGAAGGGCACATCAATCCCGCCCAGGATAAGCGGTCTGCCTTCCACCAGCCGGTGCACATCGTAGCCGAAGCCGGCGCGAAAGGCAGCCAAGGCTCTCTCCACTAGCGCCCTGCACCCTTCAGGATCGCCTCGGCGATCAGCAGATCAAGCGGCGTGGTTATCTTGATGTTGGTCCGCTCGCCCTCGTAAACTTTGACCGGCCGCCCCGAAAGCTCCACTATGCGGGCGCAGTCTGTGGCCTCCAGAGGCTCACTCTGCTGTGCCAGTACCTCGTAAGCGTTGGCGAGAAGGGAGGTGCGGAATACCTGTGGGGTCTGCGCCAGCCAAAGGCTGCCCCTGTCGAGCGTGCCGGTGATGGTGCCTTCGCCGTCTACCCTCTTGACCGTGTCGACGGCCGGCAGAGCAGCGATGGCGGCGCCCACTTCCTGCGCAGCTTCCAGGCCGCGACTTATCAATTCGGGCGAGAGGAGCGGTCTGGCCCCATCGTGCACGGCCACCCACTCGAATCCGCCCTGCTCTTTGTCCAGCTTGAGCACAGCAGCCAGGCCCGCCCCTACGGAGTCCTGGCGACGCTCGCCGCCCGGCACCATCACGCGCACCTTTTGCCAGCCATATTCGACGCGAAGCTCCGCAGCCCCTGCCATACTGTCGGGGTTGATCACAAGTACGATTGTATCAACGTCGGGGCACGCCTCGAATACACCTACGGTGCGCGCCAGCACGGGCAAGCCGCTGATTGTGCGGAGCTGCTTGTCAACTCCGCCCATACGCTGGCTCTTCCCCGCTGCCACAATTATCGCTGCCAGGCTCACAGCTCCTCCTATCCCGGCATCTTGCCGTTTTTCATCTGGGCGAAGATCATCCGGCCTGCCACGGTTTGCAGCACGCGGGTCACAACAACGTCCACTTCGACATTCATATACCTCTTGCCGTTCTCAACTACAACCATCGTGCCATCGTCCAGGTAGGCCACCCCCTGGCCCAGTTCCTTGCCTTCCTGTATGACGTGCACGTGCATTTCCTCGCCCGGCAGCACGACAGGCTTCACCGCATTGGCGAGCTCATTGATATTCAGCACCTTTACACCCTGTAGCTCGGCCACACGGTTCAGGTTGAAGTCGTTCGTTATAACGGGGCACCTGTAAGTGCGGGCGATCTTGACCAGCTTGCTGTCCACCTCGACCACGTCTTCCGCGTCTACCTCGCTGATCTGAAGCGGCACAACTGCCTCCTTCTGGAGGCGATTTAGCATATCCAGGCCTCGTCGCCCGCGCGCTCTTCTGAGCGGGTCGGCGGAATCAGCGATGTGCTGTAGCTCGTGAAGCACGAAACGCGGCACAAGGAGCGTTCCATCGATGAAACCTGCTTTGCTGATGTCGGCGATCCGCCCGTCAATGATGGCGCTTGTGTCCACGAGCAGGTACTTGTCCAGCTTCATCCTGTCCATGCCGTTTGTGCCGGAATCGGATTGGAGAATGCTGGTTTGACCGCCGAACGTTTCGAACTGGGGTATCCGGCTGGGGGCAGGCGTATCAACCGGGAAGGGACCTGCTCTCCGCTCTGCCTTGAGGGCGTCGAGCACGTCACGCTTGCGAGCCATGGCTGCGTAGATACCGGTATAGGCAAAGAGGAGCGTGACCACGGTCGGAGCGATCTCACCCAGCCACCCCGGCAGCAGACTGAGGGGCCAGGAGAGGAGGGCGCCCAGGAGTAAGCCTACAAAAAGGCCCACCGCCATCGAGATAAGGTCGAGCGGCGGCATCTGCCTCAGGCGGTTGCGTACCCACCGGAAAGGGTAAATTGTGATATAAGGAGTTACGATCAGGCCCAGAAGAGCACCGAAGAGGCTCAGATAGGGGACAAGCTGGTTATAGCCCTCTGTATCGTTGCCGTAAAGCCAGGGAGAAAGGTAAATTGCCAGAAAGAAACCCGCTGCCCCAAACAGCGCCATGCCAAGCATACGGATCGTTATGTTGAACGACATAACCCCCCTGGACAATTACGAATTACGAATTACGAATTACGAATTTAGTGTGAACTGCCCGAAACGTAATTCATCATTCGTAATTCTGCCACGCCGCACGCGCTGTCATGATGCTTCCTAGTGCTTGATGATAGCACATGGCCCTCTCAGGTGTCAAAAGCCCAGGTGACGGAAGCGTTCAGGATTGGGGTGGAGAAACTGTCGTAGGGGCAGACCCACGTGTCTGCCCTGGCTGGATTGTGACCAAGCCCCGAGAGGGCAGACACGTGGGTCTGCCCCTACGTGAAAGCGAAATCCGAACTATATCTATATCATGCCTGTTTGTATAATGGATGCACAACCATACCATGTTTGAGACAATAAGCAGTAAGCAGTAAGCAGCACCACCCATGTACGTACTCGGCACCGCAGGCCACGTTGACCACGGCAAATCTACCCTCGTAAAAGCCCTCACCGGCATCGACCCCGACCGCCTCCAGGAAGAGAAGGCTCGGGAGATGACGATCGACCTTGGCTTCGCCTGGCTCACCCTTCCTTCAGGCAAGGAGGTTTCTATCGTGGATGTGCCCGGGCACGAGCGGTTCATCAAGAATATGCTTGCCGGAGTGGGCGGCCTCGATGCGGCCCTTCTCGTGGTCGCCGCCGACGAAGGGCCTATGCCCCAAACCGAAGAGCATCTCGATATCCTCCACCTGCTCGGTGTTGAGCGTGGTATCGTCGTGCTTACCAAGCTCGACACCGTGGACGAAGAATGGCTGGCGCTGGTCGAGGAAGAGGTGCGCGAGCGCATCAAAGGCACCACTCTGCAGGATGCTCCTATCGTGCCCGTGTCGGCGCGCACAGGTGCCGGCCTGGATAAGTTGCGCACGGAGATAGACAGGCTGCTCGATGAAACCAACCCACGCGCCGACAAAGGCCGCCCGCGCCTATCCATCGACAGGGCTTTCACGATCGCCGGCTTCGGCACAGTAGTGACGGGCACACTCATAGACGGGTCGCTCAAGGTGGGGCAGGAAGTCGAAATCGTGCCTGGCGGCCTCAAGAGCCGGGTACGAGGGCTGCAGAGCCACAAGCATAAAGTCGAGAGCATCGGACCCGGCAATCGCGTGGCGGTCAATCTGGTAGGGCTGGAAGTGGACCAATTGCTGCGCGGCATGGTGCTCACCACGCCCGGCCGGCTGCAGCCCACGCGTCGCGTAGACATCCACCTGAGCCTCCTGCCCGACGCTCCCGCGCCTGTCGAGCAAAACGACCCACTCGACTTCTTCGCGGGCTCGGCGGAAAGCCCAGCGCAGATTACCCTGCTCGATACCGACCGTCTTGAGCCTGGCGGCACAGCCTGGGCGCAGTTACGCCTTCGCGACGAGGTGGCTGTAGTCAAAGGCGACCGCTACATCCTGCGCCGCCCGTCACCCAGCCTCACGATAGGCGGCGGAATGATAATTGACCCCAACCCGCGCCGTCACAAGCGCTTCAACGAAGATACCCTTCAGACCCTCCAAACCCTCCAGCGCGGTACCCCCGAAGAATTGCTCCTACAGGCCCTCGGCAACTCCCCCCAGGACCTCAAGACCGCAATAGATAAGTCGGCGCTCGAAAAAGAGCAGGCGCTAGCTGCTTTCTCCGCCCTACGTGCCAACGGCCAGATAATCCAGCTAACAGGCGATGAGCAATCCGCAATCCGCAATCCGCAATCCGCAATTGTCATCTCCGCCGCCGGTTTCGAGGACGCCATGCGCCGCGCCCAGACCCTCCTGACCCATTACCATCACCACCAGCCGTTGCGCCGCGGCATGAGCAAAGAGGAGATGCGCAGCCGCCTTAGCTCAAATATACCTGCGAAGATCTTCCCGCATGTCATGGCGTTAGGTGTATCGCGAGGCATCATAGCCGAAGAATCGACGATCTACCGGCTGCCGGACCACCGGCCCACCTATTCCCCGGCCCAGCAGGCCCAGGTAGAGGCATTGCGCGGCGCTCTCGCAAGCTCGCCCTACTCGCCACCGTCGCCAGCCGAGCTGGGCGTAGAGCCCGAGGTGGCGGCCTCGCTGGTCGATTCGGGCGAGTTGGTCAAGCTGGACGATACAATATATTATGCCCGCAAGACCTACGATGAAATGGTGACCCGCATTCTCCAGACAATAGACGAGAGAAAAGAGGTCAACGTGGCCGCCATGCGGGACATCTTCGGCACGACGCGCAAATACGCAATCCCCTTGCTCGAACATCTCGATGAGCGAAAAATAACCCGCCGGGTGGGCGATGTGCGGGTGCGGTGGTAGAATAATCGAAGATCATTATTTGGGCGAAGCCTGTTGACACCGAGCGTGCAATCCGATACACTATTCGTACAGCAGTGCCCTTGACTGTTTGACGTTGTTATGCCTCACGAGAGAGGTGCGAACCAATGAGCGACGCAATCTATCCTAAAACCTCCAAAGTTTCCAAAGGCTCTAAAGCCCCCAAAGCTTCTCAGGCCGCCCAATTGTCTGCCCATCCCGTCGATGAGTACGAAGATTATGACGAGTACGAGTTAGACGAGGAGTACGGCGAATATGAGCGACCCGCCAGGGACGTAGAAGAAGAATGGGAGTATGAGGACGAACGTAGCCTCATGACCTCACCTGCTCGCGCGGTGGCTCTTGGCGTCGCGGGCGTGGCTCTGCTGGCCGTCTTCTCGGCGATAATCTGGATGTTGAGCACAACCAATTCTCCCACTCCGCCCCAAATTGTGGATGGTGCAGCGGGAGGCGTGCCCGTAATCACGGGCTTTGCGCAGAGCATCGGAAGCTGAGGCCCCGGTCAAAGGCGCATTCGCGCCCAACTTCACCTGGACCGATGGCAATAACCAGAGCGTTTCCCTCGCCTCATTTCGCGGCACCAAGCCGGTCTTCGTGAACTTCTGGGGAACCTGGTGCCCCCCCTGCCGCCAGGAAATGCCTTTGATTGAGAGTTTCTACCAGCAGCATAAGAACGATATTCAGATAATCGGCGTCTCTATGTATCCCAGGGACGACCCGTCGACAGTGCTCAACTTCGTGAAGCAGTCCAATTATAATTGGAAATTCATCCATGACGGCGATTATAAAGTGGCCCAAAGGTACGAGGTCGCCAACGTTCCAAGCTCATATTTCATCGACAAGAACGGCATCATTCGGGCCGTGCAGATCGGTGAGATCATGAACCAGTCGGTGATAGAGGGCTACTATAATCAGGTTGCAACGACGAAGTAAAAGATAATCCGTTGCGAATTATGCGGCTGCCCTTCGCGTTTCGTAACCCGCGTTTCGTAAGTTGCATTCCATAATCCATCAATCCGGTGCCGGAGGGAATCAGATCGCATGGGCCAAACCCCAAGGAATAAACCTTCGATAAGGCAGGTGCCTATCAAAAGCAGTGGTAGCACCCAGAGCCAGAGTAGTGGCAGCTCCGAAAAGCCCGCAGCTTCTGCCAGTGCTGCCGACTCCGGTGGCAATACTGCCCAGAGCAAAATGAGTGGCAGTAGTGCAGGTGCCGGCGCCACCGGCAATACCGGTACCAAAAATCCAGGTCCCGGCACGCCCGCGAATACAAGTAGTGGCGGCTCAAGTCGCAGCGGCAGCAGCGCACCCCGCAGTGCCAGGAACAATCCGCCGGGCGGTGGCTCACCGCGCTATACCGAACCTGCCGGTGGCGGCGGGGGTAGGAGTGGAGGCGGTGGCCGGAGCAGTGGTAGCGGTAGTGCGAGAAGCAACACCGGCTACGATAACTACGGCAGGGGCGGCGGCCGAGGCAACTATGGCGGCAAATATAATAACTACGGTCCGCCTCCGCCACGTAACTACCGCAACGTGCGCCCCAGGAACGTCCAGCCGCAACGCGACCCCTTCCCCTATATTTTGGGTGGCATCATCGGCGCGCTGGTAGTGGGCCTGATGCTGGTGGCCTTCCTGCTTCTGAATAACAGGAATGCAAATGGTGGTGCCGGCAATCCCCCGCAGGCAGACAATACGGTAGCGGCAGGCGCTGCCACCGCTGCAGGTGACACTCCGCCTCGCATGCCGATGGACCAGTTCAAGGCATTGTACGACGACCCCGCCAAGCGCCCCATCATCCTTGACGTGCGCGCTGTAGACACGTTCGATGCGGGCCACATCACGGGCGCAGAATTGTTCCCCGAGGCCGACGTGGACACTCGCGTGAGTGAGTTGCCTAAAGACAAGCTGATCGTCGCCTACTGCCAATGACCGGCCGAAAATGAAAGCGCCCGTGTGGCGCAAAAGCTCCACGATACATACGGCTTCAGCTATGACAACCTGAAGGTGCTCCTCGGCGGCTGGAATTCATGGCTTCAAGAGAACGGCACAGATCCCAAAGGCTATCCGATCACCATCAGTGCAACCGTCACTCCCGGCGGGGTGAGCACGACCACAGGCGGCGGTAGCGCGCCCGTGATTACAGCGACCGTAATACTGGCCCCACCGGCTCCGGCAAAACAAACCACACCGTGACGGACCAGCCTCAGGGACAATTGCCCGCGCGGCGGGTGAGAATAGTACGGGCACGCGATGCGGGCCGCCCCGCCTGGCAAAGCCCGGTGAGGCAGCCGGGACCGCCCAGGCCTCCCCGTTCTCCCAGGCCGTATTATGCTCCTCCGCAGTCGGACCTGGGAGCATACATCATCGGAGGTCTCGTTTCGGCTGCCGTGGCGCTTCTGCTGATAGTGGTGTGGATAGTCGCTGTACCCAACAACCCCCTCACCGGCAATAACAACGTGCCTGCCCCGGTGGTCAACAACAGCAACAGCAACGCCAATGGCAATACGAATCCATTCGACGTGCCTACCGATACTAATCCGATACAGGCAGACGGCACCAGCTATCCTACTATCCCACCCGCTTTGCCCACCGGCTCACCTGGCCCTGCGGGCAACTCGTATCTGCCAGACTCGCTCGGCGTATTGCATGCCGGGAGCGCCGCCGGCCACCAGCTCGGCGTAAGCGCGCACGGCCTGGGGCATCTCCGAACCGGGTCCTTCATCGCTACTTTCGAATAAGCCGCTCAACTGCGACTTATATCGGGCGATAGCAGCAATCTTGATGCCTATGAGGTCCGTTATTGGCATCAAGCGGGCCTGCAAAGGCATACCAAGCTCGGCAATTCGAGCCCCCAAAGCGCCCTGCCTCGCCGCATAAGGGTAATCTTCGTAATGTAGCACGCCAAAACGTGGCCCAAGCCGCCTGGCGGCCCAGAAGGCGAGCTGGTGGTCTACATGGTGCCCCACGCCGAGAGGCGCAAAGAGCCGTACTCTTCCACGCACACCGCTCTCCATCACCACATGGCTGATCTGCCCCGCGATCCATGGCACCAGGTTCTGCCTATCCTCCATGGCCACCCTGCCCATCAGCTCAGGGTTTGAACGTATACAAATAGCGGCCATCCGATCCACGACGATATGGCGCATCGGGCAGGTCGAGCCATACCGGCTCCAGGTTAAGCAGGCGCATGGCCGCGCGTTCTTCCTCGCGCCGAACTTCATTGACCGCCTTCGCCGTGCCCCCGCCGGTGCGCTCCCACTCGCTATGCATCCCGGCCGCGAAAGGAGACAAAGGCACGCCTTCCGGCGCAGGCGCAGTGAAGATCGTAATGCCAATGCACCGCGCTCCCATCCGGGAAAGCCTGGCGGCCACCCCACCACAGGAAAGGGCAATATCGTCGAAGTGAGGTGAAAGGAATATGGCGAGGGAAGGGTGGTGCATGGGGATTGCGGATTGCGGATTGCGGATTATTGCTTACTGCTTATTACGTCGTTCGTTCGTCGTTCGTCATTCGTCATTCGTCATTCGTCATTCGTCCGTCGTCGCCCCACCAGCCTGCCTCCGAAGCGGGTAAGCGATACGCCTGCCAGCACCAGGGCCATGCCTGTCCAGAACTGCCAACTTAGCTGTTCGCCCAGGAAGAAGTACGAAATGACGGAAGCCAGCACAGGCACGAGGTTGGAATAGACGGCCGTGCGCGTCGCGCCCAGCTTTTGCAGCCCTTTATACCATACAATATATGCAAATGAGACAGCCAGCAGACCGGACCCGACCACAATTACCCAGAAGAGCGCCGGCAGGGTGGGCAGGGTGGGCGCAGCCGTCGCGATGGTGGGCGTGGCTACTAGCAGAAGTGCGACACACCCCACGGGCATGGTGAGCGCGTTCAGCTTCACGGCAGAATATCGCTTCAGAAGCCCTTGCGAGAAAACTGTGTAAAGCGCCCATGCCATTGCCACTACGACCATCAGGAGATCGCCCAGAAGCTGCGAGCTAAAGTCGATTCTCTGGCCGGAGCCGAGAACCACCAGGCCGACGCCCGCCAGGGTGAGCGACACTCCCACCCAACCGTAGGCGCGTATCCGCTCGAACCCGAACAGCGCGCTGAAAACGGCCACAAATGCCGGGTTGATAGACAGAATGAGGGCCGCATTGCCCGCCAGCGTGAGGTTGAGGCCCAGGATAAAGAGGGTCTGGTAAACGCCGTGCCCCAACAGGCCAAGCAAGAAAATCTTTGGCCCGTCCCCACGCTGCCACCCGAAGCCCTGGCGCTGGGCCAGTACGATACCCACAGGCACCAGCGTCGCGATCAGGAAGCGAAACGCGTTCAGGTCGAGCGGGCTCATATACTGGAGAGCCCACTTCAGCGCAGCCGGGTTGGCTGCCCAGGCCAGCACCACGCACAGTAGCATGGCGTCATAGACAGTCAACCCCTGTGCGAAGGGCTGAACAGAGGCCCTTTCTTCCACCCCTCCGACCGCGCCGGTTGGCCCCGGCACGGGCGTAGCTGTTCCCGATTGCCTCCCCTCAAGCCCCATTTTCGCCATGCAGACACCAGCCCAACAAAAAGTACCCGCAGCATGAGCGCGCAATGTCACATGTACGGCCGGCAGCTATGTTGCAAAAGCGCGCTCGGCAAATTATAACATGGTATGGGACTTGCTAGCCGTCCTCTGTATGTAGGGCGCACACGAAGGACGATAGCTCGCTCTGCTCATCGAAGCTTCCTTGCCGGGGGTTTGAGGTCTCCCCAAACCCTCTTTTCCTGCTCTTATTTGCCATGTGGCCTGCCGGGTCATGACCACACACAATGACAAAGGGTACATGAAATATGGCAATACCAACAGATCAGCTTGTGCTAAAAGAGGGTAATGTTTTTCTCGTCAGCCAGGGGAATGGCGATATTACGGGCAATACCGCCCTCGGCCTTTATTACAGCGATATGCGCTACCTCTCCTTGCTCGAATTCAAGTTCAACGAGGACGCGCCCTCCCTGCTTAACTTCTCGGGCTATCGCAACTTCATGGGCACGCTGCAATTTGCCAACGAAGTTTTCCAGCTTCCCGATGGCACGGCTGTACCGCCCGAAACTATCAGCATCAGGCGCAGCCGCTTTATCAGCGAGGGTTTGCACGAACGGATCGGCTGCGCCAACTATAATCGCTTTCCCGTTCCCATAACGCTTACCCTGACATTCGGGGCCGATTTCAGGGATCTTTTCGACGTGCGCGGCTTCTCACGCGACAAGTGGGGCGACCTCCTTCCTCCGCTCTGGGAAAACGATGAGCTGTCGCTGCGCTATATGGGGTTGGATGGACTTGCCCGCAGCTCTGTTATTACTTTCGACCGCCCGCCGGACGATATGAAGATTCTTCTGCCCGCAAGCACAGCGCCCATTATAGAGCCTAGCAAAATGGTGCCTATCGTCGGCTTGCCCTCGTTCCATATCCTTATCGAGCCACCGACTGCGACTGCTTGCTGGAATCTCACCTTGCCACCCAACTCGCCCGTCTCACTTGCCTTCCATGTCATGCCCGATGGGCTAAGGCCGGAAGCTGAGGAGGATGTAGAGACGCCTAGCAATGCGTCTCCACGGGCACGCAGCCATCATAGCCCTGCCTCTACCTCATTCCGCCCTCTGCCCTCGTCAACTGTGGAGGGCACGTTTGACAAATCGGTCAACTATATGCGGTTGAATTACTGGAACTGGGAAAAGCAGAGCACAGATTTCTTCACCGACAACGAGGACTTCACCCACGTGCTCAGGCGGAGCAAGTTCGATCTGCGCGTGCTGTCAGACCTTGTGCACGAGGGCTACTTTCCAAGCGCGGGTATCCCCTGGTACGCCTGCCCGTTCGGGCGCGATAGCCTGATTACATCTCTGCAAACTCTCGCGTTCAATCCTCTGATCGCGGTGGGCACACTACACACTCTTGCCCGGTACCAGGGCACCCGCGAAGACCCGTGGCGCGAAGAACAGCCCGGTAAGATTTTGCACGAGCTTCGCAGCGGCGAGATGGCACGCCTGGGCCTGGTGCCCCACACGCCATATTACGGCACGGTAGACGCCACCCCTCTCTTCGTGTGCCTGTTTGTCGAAACAATGCGCTGGCTGGACGACGACAATCTTTACAAAACCCTCCTCCCCAACGCCATGAAGGCGCTCGAATGGGTAGATACCTTCGGCGACCTGGATGGCGACGGCTTCGTGGAATACAAGGCTTCAACCTCGCCGGGGGGCATCCGCAACCAGGTATGGAAGGACAGCTCCGATTCGATACAGTATCGCGACGGCACCCTGGCGGAAACGCCTATCGCTGCGGTCGAGGTGCAGGCTTATGTTTACGCTGCCAAGAAAGGTATGAGCGAGCTGCTGCGCCGCAAAGGAGACGTTGCCAACGCAGAGCGGCTGGAGGCTGAGGCGAACGAGCTACGGAAGCGCTTCAACGAAACATTCTGGATGCCTGAGCTGGGTTTCTTCACGCAGGGACTCGACAAAGATAAGCGGCAGATCGAGACCATCTCCAGCAACCCCGGCCACGCCCTGTGGTGCGGCATCGTTGACGACGACAAAGCGCGGCTCACTGTAGAGCGTTTGCTGAGGCCCGACATGGTCTCAGGCTGGGGCATACGCACCATAAGCCACGACAGCCCTTCGTATAACCCTATGAGCTACCATAACGGCAGCATCTGGCCGCACGACAACTCCATCATACTGGCAGGTTTCAAGCGCTACAACTTCCACGAGGAAGCCAATACGATCATTACCCAAATCGCTGAGGCAGCCCAGTATTTCCGATATTATCGCCTACCCGAGCTCTACTGCGGCTTCACCAGAGATAGCGTCTATAACGCCGGGCCTGCCGAGTACCCGGTCAGTTGCAGCCCGCAGGCATGGGCAGCAGCCGCGCCTATCTTGATGATACAGAGCATTCTCGGCTTACAAGCCGATGCGGTCGCCGGGCAGGTGCGCGTCAGCCCCAACTTGCCGGAATGGCTTTCCAGCGTACAGGTAACCAACCTTCATGTCGGCGAGCGTCGTGTGGACTTGATAGTAGAGAAGCACAATGGCCGCAACGAAGTATCCCTGTCCAGCCCCGATGCAAAAACAACTTTGGTAATCGGGTGAGCTAGGGGCCAGGGGCTAGGGGCCAGGGGCTAGTACGGCGTAAAACCCCTCATAATCTCTGTGATCTCTGCGTACGGTGTGATCATGAGCGAAGTAGTCCGCTTCGCTCATCTCTGATTCAAACCCATAATATCCTTCGTGATCTTCGTGCTCTTCGTGATCTTCTGTGGTTCAAACCCATAAAAACCTTGGTGATCTTGGTGTCTTGGTGGTTCAACCCGTAGAATCCTTGGCGTCTTGGCGTTGAAAATACGGTCGTCCGTCGCCGGTCGTTCGTCTACTGACCCCTAGCCCCTGGCACCCTACCCACTACGTGGCATAATACTTGCTTTATAAGGGAAGCGGCAGGTACGAAAGCGGCACGAGCAAAAGAGCCGCTATAGTGCCGGTCTTTGCTGCGGTCAATTCCAAAGCACACATTATTATATGAAGAGAAAGGCTGATAACCATGAGAATCGCGCAAGTTGCACCGTTATTTGAGAGCGTACCACCTAAGCTGTACGGAGGAACAGAGCGCGTTGTATCCTATCTTACCGAGGAGCTGGTCCGGCAGGGCCATGACGTTACGCTATTCGCCAGCGGCGACTCGATCACCAAAGCCGAGTTAGTTGCTTGCAGCCCCCGCGCGCTGAGATTAGACGAGGAGTGTGTCGATCCACTGGCCCACCATATGGTCATGCTGGATAAAGTGTTCAAAGTTGCGCACTGCTTCGATATTATCCATTTCCACATAGATTATCTCCATTTTCCTCTCTCCAGACGATCGGGAGCACCAAACGTAACGACACTGCACGGGCGCTTGGACCTGCCCGACCTGGTGCCGCTTTACCAGGAGTTTCCCCAGGCAAGGGTGGTTTCCATCTCGGATTCCCAGCGCGAGCCTCTTCCCGACGCGAACTGGCAGGGTACCGTCTATCATGGATTGCCTGAAGACCTATATACGTTCAGAGAAGGGGCGGGCAGCTACCTGGCATTCCTGGGGCGCGTGTCGCGTGAGAAGCAAGTCGACCGCGCCATAGAGATAGCAAAGAAGACAGGCATGACTCTCAAAATAGCCGCTAAGGTGGACAAGGCGGACGAAGCGTACTTCAAAGAGGAGATCGAGCCGCTCTTGAACGACCCGCTGATAGAATTGATCGGGGAAATCGGTGAGGAAGACAAAGACGAGTTCCTGGGCAACGCCTACGCTCTGCTCTTCCCGATTGACTGGCCTGAGCCATTCGGCCTGGTAATGACCGAGGCAATGGCTTGCGGCACGCCTGTGATAGCCTTTCCGGGCGGCTCGGTGCCTGAAGTAATTGAGGATGGGGTCAACGGATTCATCTGCGACAGCATAGACGAGGCAGTTGCCGCCGTGGAGCGAATTCCAACGCTAAGCCGCCGCAAATGCAGAGATGTTTTCGAAGAGAGGTTCAGCGCCACCCGCATGGCGAAGGACTACATAGCAATCTACGAGCGCATCTCCGTCGCAGCCGCCCTCGACCAGACGGGCTCAACCACCTTGCTCGACCTGGCAAAGACCACTCCTGAGTGGATGCAGGCACCAATGGCACAATGAGACCGGAGGCCTCAGTACTCAGTCCCTCTTGCTTAGTTCTTTGAGGAACCAGTCACGCGCCAGCCGGGCGACCTCCTCCAGCGTGCCAGGCTCCTCGAATAGATGGGTCGCCCCCGGCACGATGACAAGCCGCGTCTCCACACGTATCTGTGCCATGGCATGCCTGTTCATTTCGATCACAGGCGTATCGAGGCCGCCCACGATAAGTAGAGTGGGTGCCTGCACTTCGGGCAGGGCTTCCCCCGCAAGATCGGGCCTTCCGCCCCGCGAGACCACAGCGCCCACCGCCGCCGGTCTTTGCGCGGCGGCAACCAGGGCCGCACCGCCACCCGTGCTCGCTCCAAAGTAACCCACCTGCAGGTGCTGAGTAGAGGGCTGCCCGTTCAGCCAATCCGTGGCGCCCACCAGACGTCCCGCCAGCATGCCGATGTCGAAGCGCAACTGCGCAGTGCGGTTGTCGATCTGCTCTTCGTCGGGGGTGAGTAAGTCAATGAGCAAGGTCGCCAGCCCCGCCTGTTGCAGCACCTCGGCCACATAGCGATTGCGCGGGCTGTGCCTGCTGCTGCCGCTGCCATGCGCGAACAGCACCACCGCGCCGGCACCTGCGGGTACAGTAAGGTTCCCCTCCAGGCTAACTTCGCCACCGGCCATGCTTACAGGCACTGTTACAAGTAATTCGTTGTCGGCCATGCCAACCCTCTTACCGCATTTACGTCAGGTTATTATTGCGAGAGCTTTTGCCCGAGCTCATGTAAGCCTCCATTTTCTCTCATTACCTCTAGTCCAATTGGAGCGCAGTGGAACTCTGGCGCGCCCGTCGGAGGCGAAGCCACCGCTCCGACCCGTCGATCCTGGACGTGGGCCAGCTTTGTGTCAACCAGACCGGAGGACACGGGACCGGCTCCGTTCTCCAGGTCTCATTTCGTGGCCTGCCCGGACCGGCCCGCTCCCAAATCACGAGCGCCAGGTACATGAAAAGCTGGGCATCAGGTGGGGACGAGCCGTCCGGTAGGCGTGTCAGTCAGCGACATCCATTCCGTAGCGATCGAGTGCAACCCGAACCTGGTTGAGCCCCTCGATTCCCCAGTAGCGCCCATCGGGGAACTGGTCGTCTCGATCCCAGCGCCAGGCCGTGACCATCGCAAGCACGAGGACCCGGCACTCGCGAAGCAGGCCCTGATTAACAGCTGGATAGTGTTCGCTGACGTCCTCGGGTGCATGGGCAATGTCAAACTCGACAGGTCCGCGGCAACACGTCTCAAGGTCTATAAACAGCAGCCCTTTCTTCGTGTTCAGCAAGTTGCCCGGATGCGGCTCGCCGTGCAGCAGCTGCTCGGGTGCTCCCCGATCGACGATCGCGCGCCTCAGACCCCGCAGCGTGTTGCCAAGAAGCTTCCGTCCCGTGTCATCAAGCTCCGGTGTCTGGGCGCGGTCGCCGACCAGCCACTGCGCTTCCGCTACTCGATCCGTGAAGTGCGGCGCCGTCAGGTCGATCTGGCGGATGCCGGCATGGTGCCGCTCAAGTGTCTGCGCATACGCGGCTGGCGCGATGTCTTGAGGCGGCACCGCCTCGTAGTAGGTCCACAGGGTGATCGCGAAGCCGTCACGCACGTAGACGCGCGGCTCCACCCGAGGTTCAGGCTCTTCCACCGGGCAGCCCGCCTCAGCGAGTCGCCGACCAACCTCGACTTCGAACGCAGCGCCTGCCTGATGCGCGAGAGGCGCCACCCGAGCGAGAACGTCACAAGGTGTCAGGCGCACGGCGATGCGGTTCGAGTTGTGAACAACGACTCCATCACCGGCCCTAAGGCCTAGGGCGGAGGCCGTCGACCTCGCTGCCTCAATTGCTCGTTGGACTTCTGACGGTTCCATCGTTTCCCTCGATCGCTATTGAGTGGACCTCAGCCATGTCCGTCCCACAACAAAAAACGGAGCCAGTTGCCGTTCTTATGAGGGGCTGCTTCATCGATACTATACACCCTCTGTCAAGCCCCCAATGTCCAGGGTGGACCGCCCGCGCTGCGGCGGCCCCGCCAACCGCCCGCTCTCCGCCTGATCTCTCCGACAGGCTGCTAGCTCCCCACTTCCGCCCGATTTCGCTCCAACAGCTCCTGTATCTCCTGGTCACTTGTGGGAGAAAAGTTGTCGTACCAGAGGCCTACAGCGTAGAAGGGGTCAGGAGTGCGAGCGCACACTATCTCGTCTACTTCAAGCTGGAACTCGGCACAAGTCTGGGGAGCGGCCACAGGCACTGCCACTACGATGCGGGCCGGTGCCTGGCGGCGCAACGCCTCGACAGCGGCCCGCATCGTAGAGCCGGTCGCTAACCCATCGTCTACAAGGATAACGGGGCGCCCATGCGGGTCGGGGGCGGGGCGACCATCGCGGTAGAGCTGCTCTCGCCGGTCGAGCTCCGCGCGCTCCTCTACGATAACTCCCTCGATGACCTGGGCGCTTATGTAAAGATTCTGGACCACGTCCTCGTTCAATACAACCACATCGCCGCTGGCAATAGCACCCATAGCAAGCTCTTCGTGGCCCGGCACCCCAAGCTTACGAACCAGAAAGACATCCAACGGAGCATCGAGCGCCCCCGCGATCTCGAAAGCCACCGGCACACCACCTCTAGGCAGCGCCAATACCAGAACGTCAGGCGCATGCTTATAAGCGCCAAGCAGAACGGCTAACTCTTTTCCCGCCTCATACCTGTCCCGGTATTTTTCTGTCATTCTTCCGACCAGTTTTAGCCCCGAGCCCCACCGCATCGAATAGCCTGCTTTTCCTATTTTACCATTTCAATTCATCCGAGTTCTGCTTCGTTTTGTTTAACGAACGCGCCTTTGTCTGCCTTGCGGCGTCCATAGCCGTACACTTCAGGTACAACCGGCACAGGGACGGCCCTCTCTTCTTCGGCTCTCTGAGGCTCACTAAGCTTCCGGTCCTGAGAGCGGGCGTTGCCGCTACTTATATAAGCTCCGGTGGCATACCTGGCAAGCAACCCTTCCGGCCAGGCTTCGACGGCTTCGGTGTCGTCAAGGTCGTCAAGGTCGCCGCCAGGCCTGATTCTGTCGAGGTCGTCCATTTTAAGTCCTCCTTCGCGCAAATCAAGAGAAACTTATGAGACGTTTCCTGATCTCTCAGAATTATCAGGCAAATTGCGTGCCGTGGGACCGCACTAACCTCAAAACAAATAATCGAAGAATTCGTATCCATCCCGGCCAGGTAGCCCGCCCAGGGGAGTTTGCAAGCCTGGTGCAGGTTCGGCCCGCCTGTTAGGGAATAGAGAGATTTGGGGGACACCCCCAAACCCCCGGCAGGGGAGCGCCCCTGCACTCCCTCTATATTGGGAACAGAGGATTATGGAGGACACCCCAAACCCCCGGCAGGGGAGTACTCACAGCCGCTAAACCAGTTTCGCCTTCGAGGATGTGCTGGGAGCCATTGCAACGTGAGATATAATATGTAAAAGCACGCGGCAGGTCAACCCCAGAATTGCTGTAATTGCCCGTGGCGCTGCGATCCGGCACCCAATCGGAAGCGCCGTCAAGGGTGGTACAGCCCAGAATATTGCCTCCTCCCGGCATCCCGGCAGAGCACAGGGAACCTGTTAGAGTGCTGTGCACGGAAGGAGTCTCACCATGCAAGCTCACAGGATTCCGTTCAAAGTAGTACTGCCATTTGTATTGCTACTGGCGAGCGTAGCCGTTGGGGCATTCGCCATACACGCGGGGTCGACCAAACAACCGCCCGCGAGCAGCGCCGCAGGCCCTGTGCATTCCCCTGTTCAGGACTTACAGCCCGGCCCCGTGCCTGAACAGGATGGCCTAAGCCTGGACCAGTGGGAAACGTTCTGGACCAACAGGCTCACCTATCCCACCGGGCGCTTCGACCCGGCATGGCTGCGCAAAGCCGAAGCTCAGGATAGCTTGATACAGCGCGCTGTTCCCGCCGGAACCGTCGTCTACAACCACGCGCAAAGCCATTCGCCCCTGACCCTCGACCCTAACAGCTTTATATCCCTTGGCCCTCGGCCTGTCACTTCATTTGGCGAGAATTGGAGCGGTCGTGTCAACAGCATCGCGATCGACCCGGTTACCACCAATGTGGCCTATATGGCCGTGAACGGAGCAGGCATCTGGAAGACAACCAACTGCTGTATAACCAGCACCACCTGGCTGCCTGTCACCGACTTGCCCGCAGATTCCGATCATCGGCGTGGACGATGTAATAATCGACCCGCACGACCACAATACAATCTACGCGGGCACCGGCGACCTCAACTTCACTATCCCCGAATACCCAAGCGCGGGCATCCTGAAGAGCACCGACCAGGGCGCGACCTGGACCGTGCTCGGCGAGGATGTGTTCGCCCCGCCCTACCCTGAGCCGCCCGATACGTATCCCGCAAGACCAGGCGATCGGCAAGGTGCGAATCGACCCGCGCAACAGCCAGAATATTGTGGCGGGCACGGCCACAGGGGTCTTCTTCTCCTACGACGGAGGCGACAAACTGGAGCGGGCCGTGCTACACCAACGCCTACTCAACCCAGCGCCAGGATACCACCGGCCTCCTGTTGCGCGACAACGGCATCGGCACCGACATATACGTAGCGACGGGCACCCGCGCCTTCAGCGTCACCGTTCACCCGGTAATGGCAGAGAATGGAGCGGATGGCATCTATAGCGCCACGCTGCCGTCCGGCGGCTGCCCGGCAAGCTGGAACCTTGTGAGCAGGCCCGACAACGGCTGGCCTGCCGGCACCGGGAGCGGCATACCGCATCACCTGGGCGGCAACCCGGTGGGACGCATCGATATGAATTTCGCGCCCAGCACAATCGCCCCCGGAAGCACCAACGTCACTATCTATGCGCAGGCGCAGTCGGCGGCCACTCTCGGCCAGCTAGGGATGTGGCGAAGCACGGACGGGGGCGCGACCTGGAACGAGCAATCTAACGTGAGCGCCCTGGGAGGTTGCGGCTTCGACTGGGGGCAGAACTGGTTCGACCAGTTCGTGACCGTCGACGCTACTGACCCCAATACGGTCTATATGGGCACGTTCGAGGTCTGGAAATCCACCGACGGCGGCGTGACCTTCAACGACCAGACGTGTAGCTACAATGGAGGGATCGTTCACCCGGACCAGCATGCTCTCACGCTCGTACCGGGCTCTTCCCGCACGATACTGGACGGCAACGATGGGGGAATATACCTTAGCACCGATGCAGGCAATAGCTGGGTCGATCTGAACAGCAGCATGAGCACGCTTGAGGTCTACGGTGGCGACATCACCGGCAATTTCGCCAATTCGGCGCAACCCGGCGCGTCAGCAGGCACCCAGGATAACGGCTCGATGGCCAACGTCTGGTCGGGGCAACCTGGCCCTGCCGAGTGGACCGAGACCGTCGGCGGGGATGGCTACTGGTCGCGTATCGAGCCTATGCAGGGGCAAAACTGGTATGCAGAATCAAACGGTTTCGGCCAGCACATGCTCTTTGAGTCGACCAGCGGGCCCTTCGGCTTTTACCAGGATATCAGTGGCCCCTGGCGTGGTATCAGGGCAGCCCCCATTCTGCCCTACGAGTTATATAAGTACGATTGCCCAAGCTCAGGCTGCACGCATATAATCATCGGCACAGACGCGGTGAGCGAGACCCTCACCGGGGCAGGAGATTGGATCACTGCCAGCCCGGTGTTCAGCGGGTATATCAACCAACTGAGCTATGCCGTGAGCCTGTCCACCACGGCTATACTAGGATTGAGCGGCGGGCAAGTAGAGTACGGCTTCGGCCTGGGGCATGGCACAATGGCCAACTGGGTGAACGTTACAGGTGGGAACGCCGTGCTGCCCAACCGGCCTGTGCTCGATGTGACTACCGATCCGATCAACCCGCTGGTGGGGTACGCCGCAGTGGCAGGTTTCGACGAAAACACGCCCACCACGCCCGGCCACGTATTCCAGGTTACCTGCTCGGCCAACTGTGCGGGCTTCACCTGGCTGAACAAGAGCGGCAACCTGCCCGATATCCCGATCGATTCGATAATCGCCAACCCACTCTACCCACAGCAAGTGTTTGCGGGTAGCGATTGGGGACTTTACTACACCAACGACGTCACGGCAGCATCGCCCGTATGGAACCGCTTCGATGCGGGTCTGCCGCATGTCATGATCTACGACATGACCATAGACCAGGGCTTCACCACCCTGGCAGCATGGACCCGCAGCAGAGGTGGGTTCGTATGGCCGCTGCCAGCAGGGCCTCTCCCGCCGCCCGGCACACCGTTGCCGACTTTCACGGCACAGCCCCCTAGCCCTACCGCCACTTCCACTGCACCTTCTACCCCCACCCTCCCGGCAACTTCCACCCATGTCGCCGGCGCAACCCCCAGCGCAACTGCTAATGCCGCTACCGCTACCTCTACCATCGCTGCGGCAACTGCCAGTGCCAGTGCTACTATTGCTGCGGCCACGGCGAGCGCTACCGCCACGCTGCCGGCAGCAGCCACGGCGACGGCCACGCCAACGGCTTGCCAGGTCACATTCACAGACGTGCCTGTGGGCAGCACATTCTACCCTTATATCCACTGCCTGGCTTGCCTGGATATCATCAACGGCTATCCCGACGGCACCTTCCGCCCCAACAACAACGTCACCAGGGGCCAGATCGCCAAGATAGTGTCAAACTCGGCGGGCTATGCTGAGACCTACACCACCGCTACTTTCGTTGACGTGCGAGCAGGCTCGACGTTCTTCCAGTACGTTGAGCGGCTGGCATCGCGCAACATCATAGCGGGCTACCCATGCGGCGGTCCCGGCGAGCCGTGCCCCGGCACCTACTTCCGCCCCAATAACAACGTCACCAGAGGCCAGACAGCCAAGATCGTCGCAATAGCGAAAGGTCTGCCGGCGCCTGCACCTGGACAGCAGACGTTCGAGGACGTACCGCCTTCCAGCACTTTCTGGACCTGGATCGAAGCCCTGGCCTCGACCGGAGCGATTTCCGGCTATCCGTGCACCGGTGGCGGGGAGCCATGCATTCCACCAAATAACCGCCCGTACTTCCGCCCCGGCAACAACGTCACAAGAGGGCAAGCATCGAAGATAGTGTCCAACACCTTCTTCCCTGATTGTCAGTCTTCAGCGATACGCTAAATGCAATTAGCCAAATGAAAGATGGGAAGCAGACAAGATGCTTCGGTCTGCTTCCCATCTTTCATTTGGCCAAACCCATTACCGTGGTAGATGCTACCACAAGCATGTAGAATTGGGGTGTAGGGGCACGGCGTTGACGTGCCCTGGCCGGCAAGAGACAGTGCCGGTGCCACGAGGGCACGTCAGCGCCGTGCCCCTACACCATTTTCTCCACCACAACTGTGAACGCTTACATGCTACCAACACATTGACCCTATTTGAGCATGATGCTATACTCTGCTTGGTCGGGGCCCTTATGCACCTGCCGCGTTGGTGGGCTGAAGCGAATATACCACTGTTTCATCTTCTCCCGAACATCCTCCCGCGTCTTCCTCTATCACCACCCTCCGGCTCTGCCCGGCCCACACTTGTGAGCGCAAGCGCTTTCTTCCTCGGTGACAGCTCAATATGCTCCACCCCCAGCCTTGAAGGGGTGGCATGCAAAGCCGGTAGCATATGAACGAGTTTCGCTACACCAATTATGCCCAGGAAATCATTTTTGAGGCTGGCTCGCTTGGCAGGCTGGGCGAAATTGCCGACCGGCACGGCTGGCAGCGCTTAATGCTTGTTTCGACAGGCTCGATGAGGCGAGGCGGGCATATCACCGCTCTCCAAAATGCTCTTGGCCCTCGGCTTGTCGCAATATTCGAGCACGCTCAGCCCCACGTTCCCGATTTCCAGGTCACCGAAGCGCTGGGGCTTGCGCGGAGCAGCAACGCCGGCGCCATCATCGGCCTGGGTGGCGGGAGCGCCATCGGCATGGCGAAAGCGGTGAGTTTTGCGTTCGAGGAAGAGCGGGGCAACACGCAAGGCCAGGCCCAAACCCCTGTTATCGCCGTCCCCACCACCTACGCCGGGTCGGAGATGACACCTGTATACGGCGTCACCCGCCACGATCGCGACCCGGCGCGCAAAGTGACGGTGAGCGACCCGAGGATCACGCCGCGCCTCGTCATATACGATCCGCGACTTACGCTGGACCTTCCACCGGTAATGACCGCCTCCACAGGCATCAACGCCCTGGCCCACTGCCTGGAAGCTCTCTACTCGATCACGCGCAACCCGATCTCCACGGCAATAGCGATCAGCGGCATTAGGACCATCACCTTGGCGCTCCCTCGATGCTACGCCGACGGCACCGACCTCGAGGCCCGGACGGAAATGCTCTCCGGAGCCATGATGGCCGGCATGGCCCTCGCACACGTGGCAATGGGTCTGCACCACGGCCTTTGCCACGTGCTTGGCGGCAGCGCAGGTGTTCCGCACGGGATCGCAAACAGCATCATCCTCCCCCACGTGTTGCGCTTCAACCTCGATGCGACGGCCCCCCAACTGGCCCAGGCGGCCCAGGCAATGGGCATCTCCATTGCAGAGCAAAGCCCTGAGGCTGCTGCCGAGAAGCTGGTGGAGAGCGTTTATTCGCTGATCAAGCGACTGGACCTCCCTCAGCGGCTGCGCGATGCCGGCGTCCCGGAGGCCGATCTCCCTCGCCTCGCGGAAATGGCCCTGGAAAGCAAGGCGGTAAGAGATAACCCCAAACCCGTTACCTCCGCCCAGATTTAACAAATATTGAAGGCCGCCTGGTAGCAGCGGCGAGCCAATAAGACGATAGTTGTCAGTTGCCAGTTGTCAGTTGTCAGTAGACGACCGACGACGGAAGAAAGCGTAAAACGTGAAACGTGAAACGTAACCGCCAAGACGCCAAGATCCGCCAAGATCGCCAAGGTTTTTATGGGTTGATCCAATAAAATCCTCATCGCTGCTCTGTGATTAAAAACAACAATAACCTTCGTGTTCTTCGTGTCCTTCGTGATCTTCGTGATTCAAACCCATAAACCTTTGTGATCTTTGTGTCTTTGTGGTTCAAACCGTAGAAATCTTGGCGTCTTGGCGTTGGAAAAATAATTCTAGGGGAAGGGGGAATGAAATGGGCATACTACAAACCCAGGGTGTGCATCATATCACGTTAGTCGGCTCCAATCGACAGACTATTATCGACTTCTACCAGGGGAGTGCTGGGGATGCCGCTGGTGCTCGACCAGCCTAACCTGGACGTGCCTGGGGAAGAGCACATCTACTTCGATACGGGCGACGGCCGGCTGATCACCTTTTTCGTGCGGCCAACGCGAGTAGATGACCCCACACCGAACCCGGAGGGGATCGGCAACCTCCACCATATCGCCTTTACCGTTTCGCGGGCGGTATACACCCAGGTAGCTCAGCGCCTGAACGATCGGGGCATCTGGAACACAGGCGAGATCGACCGCGGCTTCATGTACTCGATATACTTCCGCGATCCGAACGGCCAGTTGCTCGAGCTTGCCTGCTATAAGTTCGTGCCGCCGGAGGGCTATACGGTTGCCGACGTGCTCGCGATGGCCCATCGCATCCGCGTCGCCGAAGGTGCCTACGCAGTTCAGGATTTCGCACCTGGCCGACGCGATCGCCGAGCTAACCCGCCGCAAAGCTCCCTCTCTGACAGATCTCGAGGCACCGGTAAGATGACGGCAGACCCCGATGCCAACCCACAGCCCATAGGCACACTCTGGCTGCAGGAACTCTTCGAATGCGGAATGGGGAATTCGGAATGCGGAATGTTCCCTGATTTCGTCCTTATTCCGCATTCCGAATTCCCCATTCCGCATTCCACCGTGTCGGCGTGGAGGCAGCCGAAGAGCTGGCCGAGGCCATGGGCCTGGATGGTCCCGGCCCTGTGCTGGAGCGATTTGCGGGCGAGCGGCGCTGCTACGTGGTCCGGATTGAGGGGCATCCTCGTCTCTTATGGCTGGGTGAGCACCAAAGAGGAATGGATTAGCGAGCTTGGCCTGCATATCCAACTGGCCCCCGGGCGACGCGTACATATGGGACTGTGCCACCCTGCCCGATTACCGCGGACGGGGCATCTATCCCGCCCTTTTGTTGTATATCCTGGACGAACTGCGCGCCGATGGGCTGCACCGCGCCTGGATTGGCGCCGACACCGGGAGTGTAGCCTCTCAGAAAGGCATCATCCGCGCCGGTTTCCAGCCTATCGCCGACTTCGTCCCGGTGCCCTCCGCCGAGCACTTCCAAGTGACAGGGCGTCCCGGTGCGGCGGAAGAGCTAGTGCGTGACGCTCGTAATGCACTCCTCGGCGCATAAAGGGGGTGCAAGCACCACCCTGCCGTGGTTTGGGTGTCCCCAAATTCTCTCTATTCACATAAGTTGGGAAGGGGGTGCAGGGGTACGCGTTTTCCCCCTGCCGGGGGGGTGCAGGGGCTCCCCTGGGGGGTGGGGTCCCCCATAAGTTCTCCATTCCCTAACTGGTGGGCAGAACCAGCACTAGGGTCTATCTGCAAACGCAGGCACAACCTCGGCGCAAAAGCGCTCAAGCGCCTGGCCATAGAAGGTGAGCGGGAAGTGTCGCACACCAAAGTCCACAAAGGGCCTTAGCTGCTCTATCGCATCCTTTGGTGTTGGTCCTAAGCGGTAGTTGTTGTCCGGCCACACCTGGGTAAATGTTGTGAGATCGTCAGGGAAGTCAACTGTGAATTCGACATAAGGAGCGATTTCTTTTACGTCTCGTCCTACCTCATCACAGTCGCGACGCAATTGCTCGTACGTGGGGAGAAACCACTCTTCGTATGGACCACTCCAACTCCACGCATCGGCATAGCGCGCCACTACCTTCAGCGCCTTCTTGCCGTTTGTACCCATCATGATCGGGATCGCCGGCTCGGGTTGGGGAACGCACTTGACGTTCTCGATATGGTAATATTGCCCATGGTATGTGGCCGGGACCTGTGTCCACATAGCTCGCACGATCTCTGCTGTCTCAGCCAATTGAGCCACTCGCACGCCCGGACTTGGATATTCGTATCCATAAGCGCGGTACTCTTCCTCGTGCCACCCAGCTCCTAGCCCGAGGATGTAGCGCCCTCCGGAAAGATACTGGAGGGTTGCACCCATCTTGGCAAGCAACGCGGGGTTACGATAGTTCTGCCCCACCACGAAGTTGCCGAACTTGAGACGGGGAAACTCTGCCGCCAGATAGCTTATGAGCGTGAACCCCTCAAGTGTCGGCTCCATATCAAACTGGAGATGGTCGCTCACCCATACTGTGGTGAACTGCGGAGGGAGAGAGCCAAGCACCTGCCTGTAGTAGTCATGGCTGTCCCCTTCCTGGCCATCGCGTCCTGCGTATATCACCAGGCCATATTCTACACCCATCCGCTGTCCTCCCTTCGCATTCCCGGCATAACAGGTATGCTCGGACCGCCCTCTTCATCGTAAATCGACACTTGAGAGTGGTTGCGCCCTTCCTCGATCGTTTCTGCAGGGGCATTGTATCACAAACCCTGGTTTGGACGTACAATCCGGGACTACGCTTCCGGAATTGCCTTTTTGCCACCCACGGCGCTCATGTGGCTACATGTCTGCCCAATATGGGCATTGCGAAGCTGGTTTACCCACTTATATCAGTTGGCGCATAGAACCTGACGGCATGGGCCACCCACCACCTGCCGGCTGCTCAGGCTCACTATTAGCATTCCGGGCACATGGTAGGGCTGTCATCCTCCAGGTAAATTGAGCTGCGTCGCCAGGCTGCCGGCTGCCTGTGCCACACTGCGCGCAGGTACCTTGAATTCGTCGCCGTGGGCTTCCCCCATGTTGCGGTAGTCGTACTTACGTATTACCTCCGAGAGGGCGGCCAGGGTGCTTGCCAGCTTGGCTTCGTGAGCACGCACCAGCGCGCGCACCGGCGGGGCATCGATATCTACCCGTAGCACCTGGCGGAAGTGCGGCAGGCAAAGCCCCGTCTCGTGCCGCCGGTAGGCGTCCAGAAAGTCGTCGTGCGTGAGCGCCCCGGCAAACGAGGCGACCATATCCTTCTCCCTCTTCAGTGTTAACAGGCATACAGGGCAAGGCGCAGTAGGCTCCAGCTCTGCCGCCAGCGTGCGGCCAGGGCTCGGCCCTGTTTGCCCGCTCCCGAAGAAGCCCTTGAGCTTTGACATTAGCCCGTCTTCCTCCTCCCCGCCTTCCACTCTATCCGCATTACTCTTCAGGGTCTCCACATCGCCCTCGTCCGGATTTGCCGGAGCAACGCGAGCCTGCATCACCTCCAACACAGTAGTCAGCACGTCACGATAGATCATGGCCGTACCGAGCGTATCCTGCCGGCGCAGCCATTCCTGTCCATGGGCTGCGCAGTAACCGAGCGCCTTGCGCAGCTCCCGCCTGATGTCGAGGTCGTTGACGCTCTCATAAGAGATGCTATCCAGGTAGCCAACCACACCTTTCTGCACCAGGCGACAGATAGGGCAACCTGTGCCGGGCTGACGCAGAGCCTGCAGCAAGTCGAAAGCAGCGTGGTCCGCATAGGTACCGGCGTTGGGCTTTCCGCTCTTGTCGCTATCAGAGTTTGCCGTCATCACTGCTTTCCTTCTGCGGGCCGCGGGCGAGCAGCGCTTCGTCCATAGCCAGCACCACATGTATGAGCTTTTGGATCTCGGGGTCGAGAGCCGACGAGAGCGCCGGGTCAACCTGCCCGTACCGGCGCAGCTTGCCCGACATCGTATCTTCCAGGGCAGTCCGCATCCCCACCAGCCTGCCATGCGCCTCTCTCGCCAGGTCAGTGGTCTCGTGCTGGAGGCCAAACCTCTCGGCCAGCGTCGCAATGCCAGCTCGCGCCTGTCCAACCAGCTCGCGCAAGCGCACGCGTTGCTCCTCAGACAGTGAATTGACAAGAGAAACCATCACACCTTGCCTGGTTTCCTCCTGCCCCATATAAAGCTCCTCGACACTGAACAATATGCGCTCCAGGATGCGAAGGGTCACGCCTACCCCTTGAGCCTGGTACTGAGTCAAAATAGCGGCCTCGGATTCTTCCATTTTGCACTTCCTGCTCCCCGTGGTCGTGGGACAAATAAATAGGCCTCTACACTGCCTGCGGCAGAATAAGCCAAGACGGGCGTCATCGTCAAGGAGAGTAGGTCGCTTCGCTCCAATTACGAATTACGAATTACGAATTACGAATTCTCAGGAACGCAATTCGTAATTCGTAATTCGTAATTCGTAATTCGTAAAAGGTGTCACTCTTGCAAGCTATTGAGACTTCTGCTACTCTGTAGCATGTTGGTAGGTCAGGCGCTGCCTGACGGATAGGAGAGCATGATGCCGCAGAACCTGGGCCTACGCCACTTCGAATTCCACGTTTCGCGCCGGTCACGGGACCGCTACCAGTTCGACCAGTCCTTTTTTCAGTTGACCGGTAACGTCATCTTCGCCAACTTCCATGCCGCCCGCGTCTTCGCGCAGCGTATGAACGACAAGCGCGACCTGGTCAACTTCCCCGAGCAAGCTGTCAAGGCGGGGCACATCAACGCGATGGGCCTGATCGACGAGATCTCGCATCTGATGGTCGACAGCTACCGGCAGCAGGTCAACCCCAACGTCATGCGCGATGCCTTGCAGGTGCTTGACAGCCGGTTCGGACCCGAAGTCGTGGACGGCGCAATCGAGCGCTTTTCCGACGAGTTTCCCGCGCTGAGCGTCTACGGGCGCGAGCAAGAGCCGGACGAATGGCTGAAGGGCGAGACGAATGGCATCGCAAATCGCGAGCTTGCGCTCGAAGAGATGTTGATGCTATGGCTCTCGAACAGCAACCCCGCTTTCTCACCCTTCATGGAGCTGTTTGACGACCAGAGCCTTGAGAAGCTGACCGTCTACCCGCAGATATTCTCCACCCTCCAAACCTTCTTCGCCGGGCAACCCGGCATGGGAGTCGACGGCCAGAACCTGATCGATATACTACGCGCCCCCGCGCTCGCAGCCCCCCACTCCCTGACGGCTCAGCTCGAGTTCATCCGCCAGAGGTGGGGCTTCGTGCTGAGCAAATATCTCTACCGTCTCCTAGGAAGCCTCGACCTGATCCAGGAAGAAGAAAAGGCCGTATTCGTGGGCGGCGGCCCAGGGCCCTCGGAAGTGTACGAGTTCGCCGGGTTGGAGGCCGACCCCGAGCGCTACACCATGGACCGCGACTGGATGCCTAACCTGATACTGATGGCCAAGAACGCTTATGTCTGGCTGGACCAGCTTTCGCGCATGTACGGGCGTGACATCAGCCACCTGGACGATGTCCCGGACGAAGAGCTGGACAGGCTGGCCCGCTTCGGCTTCACCGGCCTCTGGCTGATAGGGCTGTGGGAGCGCAGCCACGCCTCCAAGCGCATCAAACAGCTCACCGGCAACCCTGATGCTGTGGCCTCAGCCTATTCCCTGCTCGACTATAAGATCGCCGACGACCTGGGCGGCGATGAGGCCGTCAACGACCTGCGCAGGCGAGCATGGGAGCGCGGCATCCGGCTGGCCAGCGATATGGTGCCCAACCACATGGGTATCGACTCGAATTGGGTGATGGACCACCCCGATTGGTTCATCTCGGCTCCCTACAGCCCCTTCCCATCCTACAGCTTCAATGGCCCCGACCTCTCCTGGCATGACCGAGTTGGCATCTACCTGGAGGACCACTATTTCGACCGCACCGATGCGGCGGTGGTCTTCAAGCGCGTCGACAATGAGACCGGCGATACTCGCTACACCTACCACGGCAACGACGGCACCAGCATGCCCTGGAACGACACCGCCCAGCTCAACTACCTGATGCCCGAGGTGCGCGAAGCCGTCATCCAGACTATCCTCGAGGTGGCTCGCCGCTTTCCCGTGATCCGCTTCGACGCAGCAATGACGCTGGCCAAGCGCCACGTCCAACGGCTCTGGTTCCCCGAGCCGGGCACAGGCGGAGCGATCGCCTCGCGCGCCGATTTCGGCATGACCAGGCAGCAGTTCGACGCGCTCATGCCCGAGGAGTTCTGGCGCGAGGTGGTCGATAGAGCCGCCGTGGAGGCCCCAGACACCCTCTTGCTGGCCGAGGCGTTCTGGATGCTCGAAGGATATTTCGTGCGCACGCTGGGCATGCACCGCGTCTACAATAGCGCCTTCATGAACATGATCCGCGACGAGGAGAACGCCAAGTACCGCACCTTGATCAAGAACACGCTCGAGTTCGACCCGGAGATCCTCAAGCGTTATGTCAACTTCATGAACAACCCGGACGAGCGCACTGCGGTGGACCAGTTCGGCAAAGGCGACAAATATTTCGCCGTCTGCACGCTGATGATCACCCTGCCGGGGCTCCCGATGTTCGGGCACGGGCAGATCGAGGGCTTCGAAGAGAAGTACGGGATGGAGTACCGCCGCGCCTACCGGGACGAGATCCCGGACCCCTGGCTGGTCGAGCGCCACGAACGAGAGATCGTCCCGCTGCTGCAAAGGCGCTACCTCTTCGCTGGCGTCGAAGATTACCTCCTCTACGACTTTATGGGCGCGGATGGCGTCGCCAACGAGGACGTCTTCGCCTACTCCAACCGCGCCGGCGATGAGCGCGCCCTTGTCGTGATACATAACAGGTACGCAACAGCCGGTGGATGGATCCTGACATCGGCACCCTTCTCGGTCAAGACCGGCGACGGCGGCACCGAGCCGGGAAAGGAGCGGACAACGCTGCAGCGCTCGCTGGGCGAGGGATTGGCTCTCAGCGGAGAGGATAATACATACACCATTTTCCGCGACCAAACGACCGGTTTAGAGTACATCAGACCCAATTCAGAGCTGCTCGAGCGCGGCCTCTACCTGGAGCTGGGAGCCTACAAGACGCACGTCTTCCTCGACTTCCGAGAGGTCCACGACAACGAATGGCACCACTACGGCCAGTTGGTCACCTACCTCAACGGCCAGGGTGTGCCCAGCATCGACGAGGCGCTCCGCGAGACCTTCCTGCAGCCGATCCATGCCCCTTATCGCGAGCTCGTGAACGCGGAGCTGTTCCGGAGAATAATCGGAATGCGGAATGGGGAATTCGGAATGCGGAATGAAGACGAAAAAGCAAACATTCCGCATTCCGAATTCCCCATTCCGCATTCGGTCGGGGCTCTACTCGACGAGGTGGAGCAGAAGGCCCTCCGCCTGGCGCAGGAGATCGTGGCGTACACGCAGGGGACGGGCGATGCAGGCGGCGCTGGCGAAGGAGATTCGCGCCAAGCTCGAAGCGATCCTCTCCCTGGACGAGGCCGGAGGGCGAGGGGCGGAGACCACACCGAACACGCCAATGCGGAATGGGGAATTCGGAATGCGGAATAAAGACGAATCAGGGGAACATTCCGCAATCCGCAATCCCCATTCCGCATTCCGACGAGTGGACCTGGGGCGTGCTGCTCTCATGGCTGTTCACGCACTCTCTGGGCAAGCTGGTCACGAGCACCGATTTTGCCGAGCAGAGCCGCAGTTGGGTGGACGAATGGCTGCTGCGCAAGATCATCGTGGGCACGCTGCAGGAGCTGGGCGCTGACGAGGCCAACGCTTCTCGCGGGCTATTGCTGGTAAACGCGCTGATCAGCCAGCAGGGCTGCTTGATGGCCTACGCGGCCGAGCCGGAGCCTGCTTACCGAGTGATAGAAGCATGGCTCAAGGATCAGGACGTACGCACTTTCCTCCAGGTGAACCGCTTCCAGAATGTGCTCTGGTACAACAAGGAAGCGTTCGACCAGATGCTCCGGCTGGTGCTCCTGGCAGCCGCCGTGGACGCTGCAACGCAGGCAAACATGGCTCCCGGCAGTGACGAGGGCCAGCCGGAGCGCGAGCTCCCCAACGTCGCAGAGAAGATCAGCGGCCCGTACGCCATAGTTGCAGCGCTGCAGAAGGCGCAGTCGGAATCGGCCTATCGTGTGGAGAACTTACTGGCCGCGGCACGAGGCGACACGCCGCCCGCGCCTGGTTCATCTTAGAAGCAGCAGCCTCAGGCCTAGCAGCGCACGGCAAGGCAGCGCACGGCGGTTAAATCCGCGTGCTAGATTTACGAAGTCCGCCTGCGCGGACTATTCAGGCCCGTAGAGACGCATTGCAATGCGTCTCTCCATGACCAGACACGATGCCGGTGCACGCAGCTCGCGAGGGTGAGCCGCATAACCGAAGGAGGGCTAAACAGCAATGGACACCAAGTTCCGAGGTAATAATCGGGAAGACCAGTGGCGCGAACAGCAGCGCCGCAAACAACGCGAGCGCCAGGAGGCCGAGGAAGCCAAAGAGAAAGCCAGGAAGGAAGCCATGCCCGCTCAGCAAGAAGAGCCGGAAAAGCAGGCAGAGCCGACGGAAGAGGGTGGCCCCACCGAATCGGGCAGTACTACGGAACCATCGGCAGATGCCAGTCCAATCACGAAAACTAACCGAGCCCACCCGCCACGCCAATCCGGTTGACCTGCATCATTACCTCGAGGGACCTGTGTGGCGGCAAGTGCTCTGCCCCACGACAGAGGCCTCATGTCCACCGACCTCAGAGCCGGTCACTATGCCCGTCACTTCCTCTGGCAACTACTCGAACTCTACCGCGACCGGCAATCCATCATCTAGGTGCTTTCCTAGGACTTCGCCGCGATCTCCCGCGCAACATCAAGCTAACCAGAACATTCTATGCCCAGGCTCACGATGGCATTTCCATCAAAGTCACCCTCCCGTTACTCTTATGGCACCAAGGAGAACTCCGACCTAATAGCTGCCTCCAGTCCCTCGCCACAGGCTATGCCCCAGAACCTGGGTACGAGGAATGAGCCCATAATTGTGCTACGCTAAAATCGAGGCTATCAATTGCCCTATTGATTCCATCATTCTACGATTCCCACTGACAACGACGTTGTGAAAGGAGTTCGATGTGCGTTTCAAGAGCCCACTCAGCGATCTTAGCGAGACGATAAATCAGATTAAGGAGTTGGCAGCGCAATATCGGACTACTCTCCAACGGAATGAAGCTGCTACGCGTGCAGTTCTAATCGATCCGATCCAGTGATGACTACTCCCCTCCCATTGCTGTAGCTCCGCTCTCACCCACTACCTCTTTGAATACACACAGCGAAGCGAGGTTCGTTGACCTAGCGAACGTGGGTGACGCCACAAAGACTGCCCCTTCCTATCTGCGCCTTCCTGATGGAACGGTATTGAAAGTACATCGCTGGAAGGATGTACTGCTCGAATGCTGCAAATTAGCCCTGAGCACCAGCCAGAATATCCCTGTCCCACTTTCTGACCGTGCAGGCAGGAAAGTGCGCCTCATCGATGCAGTGAGACCCCGACCAGGAATTGCATTTGTCGAGGAAGAATACAAGGGCGAACCATCTATATCTACACTAATTACGATGCGAATAACTGCGTGGCAAATGCGATTTATATATTGAAGCAAGTTCCTGCCTCCACGCAGAAAATAGTGGCTGGGGTCGTTTTCAACAAGAATCTGGGGTGATAAGGTCAGTAATCGCATCTTCTTCATAGGCGCTTCCAGATGTTCTTCTTCAACTCTCAACTGCTGACTGCCCATATTGAAACCTTCTATGGCTACGGCACCTACTCCGCCCGCTATTGGTTCGTAGGCATGGAGGAAGGTGGCGATAGCAAGCCTGAAGGTAATGCAAACCGCATCGCAGCCTGGCATACACTCGGACGCCCCGAGGTCACGGACCTCTACGAATATCACCATGACATCGCCCCTGGCTGGTTTACCAAGCACGCTCCAATCCAGCCTACCTGGGGAAAGCTCATCCGCATCCTGCTCGCCGCCAAAGGTGAGCAATCCATCACGCCCGACGACCTCAGGTACTACCAACGCGACTGTCTGGGCAGGTCCACAGGCGAAACCTGCCTCCTCGAACTTCTCCCGCTCCCATCCCCTTCCGTCGGCCAATGGATGTATGGCGAGCACACACTTCTGCCCCAGCTCCGGACCCGCGAGTTGTACAGGCAATACTACGCCATGCCTCGCGCCGATCACCTGGCCCGGCGGGTGCAAGAATACAAGCCCGCCGCAGTTGTCTTCTACAGCTTTGACGGCTGGTATCGTCAATGGTGGGAGAGAATAGCTGCCGTCCCTTTTACCGAAATGGCAGGTCCTCACGGCGGTTTCTATCTCGCATCCAACGGCCCCACACGCTTCGTCATCACCAAGCACCCCGCCAGCAAGGGCCCAACTAACGACTACTGGCACTCGGTCGGCCGCGCTCTCCTGGACCATATGACCCGTTAGTCTCAGCAGTTCCTCAGGCCATACCCCTCGTCATAATGTAGTAGAAATCGAACGAGGCTGTGCACTCTCGCCACTGTCAGGCTCCCTCTACTCTGATAGCGCTCGGATTGACCGGAATAAGATACTTGGTATGCAGTAGCGCGCACACTTCAGTGTATAATACAGTCCTGATACCATTCTTAGCATCTGCACCACCGGCACAAACAGGTTATTGCTGCAATCCCCGGCGCGGTGAGGAAGAGGAGGACAAAAGAGATGTACATCAAGCGGAGAATACTATCGTGCCTTGCGCTGGCGACGCTGGCGCTGTCGGTGGGCGGTTCGGGTTGGGCCATGGCGAGCACGGTGAGCGCGCCTTTGAGCGTGCCCGCCTTCGCCCACCCCGCATTCCAGAAGACCTGGGACCGCACCGACCGCCCTGTCTCGTTCGGGCAGGTGCAGCGCTCCTTCTACTGGGGGCCTAACCCCAACACGGGCGGCCTCCTCGAAGACTACGCTGAAGGCGTCGGCGGCAAGCGCCTTGTCCAGTACTTCGACAAGAGCCGCATGGAGATCAACGACCCTAATGCTGACCCCAATAATCCATTCTTCGTCACCAACGGCCTCCTTACCGTTGAGCTGATTTCCGGCAGGATGCAGGTAGGTAACCAGGCCTACGAAAACCGCACCCCCGCCGACATCCCCCTGGCTTCCGATACCGACGACCCCAACGCGCCCACCTACCATAGCTTCCAGGGCGTTTCCAATACCACCCTGGGCGACCACCCGGCCCCGACAAGACCAACCAGTTCGCCACCGCCACTATCGACAAGGCCGGGACCGTGGGGAGCGACCCCTCCAAAGCCAACTTCCCCGGCACCCAGTTCGTCCACTACGAGCCGATCACCAGGCACAACGTGCCGAAGGCCGTCTGGGACTTCCTGAACCAGGTGGGCCCCGTCTACGACCCCAACACAGGCCAGAACGTGAGCGCCCGCCTCTCCGACCCCTGGTTCTATGCGACCGGCCTGCCCATCTCCGAGCCCTACTGGGCCAAAGTCAAGATTGCCAACCAGCCTAACGTGGACGTGATGATCCAGGCCTTTGAGCGGCGCGTTGTTACCTACGTGCCGAGCGCGCCGGCCGGTTTCCAGGTGCAGATGGGCAACATCGGCCAGCACTACTACGACTGGCGCTACGGTAACGCCCCTCCACCCACCGCGCCCGTACCCCCTACCGCCACTGCTAACCCCGCGCAACCTACCGCTACCGCTACCGCTGCTGCTCCCACAGCCACAGCCACGCCTGCCGCCCAGCATACGGCCGCCGATTTTGTCGGCACATGGCTGAACGACGATGCAACCTCGAACAGCGTCGGCAAGTTCTGGATCACGAACAGCGGCTCCGATCTCACCATCAAGTGGTTCGGCGTCTGCAGTCCCGGCTTCTGCAGCAACGAGCAAAAGACGGTGACCTACACCGGCGAGCCGGTCAACCTCACCCTCGATAGCCATACTTTCAGCCTATCGCTGCAGGACGGTCCGCCTGTCAAGCTGCAGGTAGTCTACCAGGGCACCCAGAACTTCCTCTTCCATCGAGCGCAGGCCGCCGACTACCAGGGTACCTGGCTCAACAATGATGCCGCCACCGGAAGCGCCGCCAAGCTCTGGATCAGCGCCGCCGGGAATAACATCAATATCCAATGGTTTGGAGCATGTGCCGGCGGCCTCTGCAACAACCAGCAGAAGACGGTGCCCTACAACTTCGAGCCCTTCCAGGTTACCCTCGACAGCAAGGTATTCCAGATCGCTCTCGACAACCTGGCTAAGAACCTGTTGAGCGTGACGCTCGACGGCACGGCGCTCAGCTTCCACAAGGTAAAAGCGTCCGACTATGCAGGCACCTGGGTGAACGTAGACCCCAACACGAGCGATATAGTGAAGTTCGTGATCACCACCTCCGGCGATACCGTCAACGTCCACTGGTTCGGAGCGTGCAGCCCCACACCGTGCGATAACGGTACCGATAGCGGCGTCTATAACGGTGTCGAACCGCTGGTGATCAACACCACCCACGCCCCCACCCGTACCTTCACAATCACATTCGACAACGCGGGCGGCACCCACCTGCGCGTGGACGTCTCAAACGGGCCCGGTGGCAACCGCACCGATATCCTCAAGGGGCCATAACAACGTCTAACAATACCGCTGTGAAACTCAAAGGGGCACCCACGCGGGCAATGCCTCCAGCTAATGCAGAACGAAGGCGGCGACACCGGCACCGCCTTCGTTCTGCATGATCTTCTCGACCCTATTTCTGAGCGCTGCCTATCGCTCGGGTGTTTGGCAGTCGGGGAAGAAAGTATTGGACACAATCTTGGAGGTTTGTCCCCGCGTGGCATTATTGTTGGGCCTGAAGTATGGCAACCTGCCCGGCGGCAGGCATGGCTCGCCCACTCCGCCGCAGGGGTAGCCCCCCATCACACCTCGACTTACCAGTCTGTAAGTGTAGGTGTAGTATGTGCTCCCCACCGGTACATCCTCGAACTGCTGCCCGCTCGGGGGGTCGGTGAGCCCTGCCGCGTTAGCGTCTATCTTCGAGATCTGCCCTCTCGTGGCGTTGTTGTTGGGCCGGAAGTAGGGCAGGTTGGCAGGAGGCACACATGGCTCACCCGCTCCTCCACATGCATACCCGTTGATATAGCCTCGAGAAGCCAGCCTACCTATATATACCTGGAAGGTAGAGCCTACAGGTACGTCCTGGAAGGTTCGGTTGGGTTGAGCGTCCGCGAAGCCGGCGGCATTGCTTACTATCTTTGATAGCTGCCCACGTGTCACGTTGTTGTTAGGCTTGAACGTACCATCCGGGTATCCATTGATGATGCCCAGGCAAGCGAGACACCTGATGTATGGGTAGAACGTCGAGCCGGGGGGCACGTCGGAGAAGCTCAAGGTGCAGCTCGTTGGCGTGGCAAGCACAGGCGTTGAGGTGTTGGTATCTGTTGGAGATAGCCCAGGAGTATTGGTCCCGGTGGGCATATTCGTTGGTGTGCCGGTCGGGGTGGTGCCGGTCGGAGGGGTGCCGGTTGCCGTGGCTATTGGCGTGGTAGTGGGGGCAACTGTGGTCGTGCCGCTCGCGACGGGCGTTGCAGTGTGGGTTGGCGTGGCCGACGAAGTAGCCGACGAAGTAGCCGACGAAGTAACTGACGAAGTAACCGATGGTGCGGACGTGGGCGTGGTTGTGAACGCGCTCGTAGGTGTGGCTGAAGGAGTAGCACCCGAACATTCATAAGAGTAATGCTCTGCCAGCGTGTTGGGGTCCGCTATACCTACAGCCCAGGCATCGTCCGCCGTGACAAAAGCCACCGACCGAAGCTCATTTTGGAAATTTGGGAAAGTAGGGCTATTCACGATGCTCCAGGCTGTGCCGTCCCAATGCTCGGTAAGCGTTTGAAACACCGAGCCATTGTAGTAATACCCCACAGCCCACGCATTGCTGCTCGAAAACGCCGTCACCGCATGGAAGTAGTTGTCGTACGTGCCCACATTTGGGCTAGCAACCACGCTCCAGGCGCTCCCGTCCCAGTGCTCTATCAGAGTATGGTTCACCGTGCCATTAGAGGAAGACCCTGCAGCCCATATATCGTTGGCTGATAGTGCTGTTATACCCTGCAATAACGAGCTTGATCCGCTGGTAGGTCCGGTTACAACGCTCCACTGGGTGCCATCCCAATGCTCGGTGAGCGGCTGCCACTGGAACGAGCCGCCGGTTCCATAGTAGCCGACGGCCCATATATCGTTCGCTGCCACAGTTGCAATGCCGAGCAACACATTGTCGTGAACTCCGAAGTTGGGCGAGGTGACGGTGCTCCAGGCGCTACCGTCCCAGTGAAGGACCATAGTATGATCAGGATTGCTACCTGTCTGGTAGAACCCCACAGCCCATACATTATTGGCTGATAGCGCTGCTACGCTCTCAAGATAGAAATAGGATTGCCCATCATCAGGGCTTGGCACTACAGTCCACGCGCTGCCATCCCAATGCAATGTGAAGGTGCGTGTACGACCGCTGGTATAGTTGCCTACAGCCCATATATCGTTAGCCGAGACAGCAGCTATTCCATACAGTTGATCGTCCGTCCCCAAATTGGGACTAGGCACAATGCTCCAGGCGCTGCCGTCCCAATGCTCTACCAGAGTAAGGTAGCCACCGCTGTTGCTATAATCGCCTACCGCCCATATATTGTCGGAGGCAATCACGGCAATACTATTCAAATAGTTCGCCAGCGATCCCGGACTGAGGCTTGAAACAACCCTCCAGGCATATGTACAGCCGGAACCGCCTTCTAAGGAGGGAGCGGTCGTGTCCGGGCGGTTACCGGTGATCGAAAAGTCCCCGGTCTTCGCAACCGCGTTGCGTGGAGAATTGAGTCCCAAAGATAGGAGCAGGATGCCAACGGCTATACCTGCTACAACGAATAGAAAAGTGGTTATGACGTTGTGTCGAGACAAGGTGGTTTGCATAGCTAAAGTTATCCTCCCCTCTTTTTGTGGCTCGTAAGCCATTGTATCACGAATGCTGCAGCGCAGGAGTCGTCTCGCTTGAACTCTCCCATCTAGTTTGACTTGGCCCCGCATTGAAAACGGGTCGTCCACTATTGTCAGGATCTACCCGAGCCTGGTACAAGACCAACTAAATCGTGGGGTATGGCAGTGCCCCCTTACCTTTGTCATGCTGAGTGCTAGGCCAACTAAGTTATTGGAGATAAGAGGGCGTCCTCTCTTTTGTCATTCCGAGCCTACGCTCGGAATCACTAGGGAGGAGATGACGCTTGGATTCGAGCATATTGCTGCCCATAGCGATTCCTCGCTGGGCTCGGAATGACAAGGTACAGTTGGCGCTCTTTCCTCCAACACTTTAGTTGGCCTGGCACTGAGTGGTGCATCTTGCAAGTTCGCGCATATTTTGAGAAAGGTCGTAGGGGCAGACCCGAGTGTCTGCCCTGGTCGGAGAACCACCAATATTCCGATGGTCAAGAGGGCAGACACTCGGGTCTGCCCCTACCAACTTACACCGACTTGCAGGATGCTCCACTGAGTAAACACGACCCTGCGGGCCACTACCGCGAATGAAAATAAAGGAGGGAGATATTGGGGACACGCCAAGCCCCGGCAGGGTTAGCCACCCCTGCACCCATTTTATTCAGAGGAGATTCTCGCTAACACAATAGAGCTCTATTGTGCACCCAGCAGGGCTGATGCAAAGTCCAATCCTGGCAAGCCAGGATTGGACTTGAGATTTTAGTGCCTATACTATCCCGGCCACAACCGAGCGCCATTTGCCCATACGCTAGCGGGCCGGAGGACTACACTCCGGGAAGAAGGTGTTGGACACGATCTTGGAGGTCTGCCCTCTCGTAGCGTTGTTGTTCGGCCTGAAGTATGGCAGGTTGGCAGGCGGCACGCATGGCTCTCCTATCCCACCGCACTGGTACCCTGACATGACACCCCGGCTTACGAGACGGTAGGTATAGGTGTAGTATGTGCTCCCCACTGGGCACGTCCTCGAACTGCTGGCCGTTGGGTGGGTCCGCAAAACCGGCGGCGTTCGAATCTATCTTCGAGATCTGCCCTCGCGTGGCGTTGTTGCCGGGGCGGAAGTATGGCAGGTTGTCAGGAGGCACACATGGCTCCCCTGCCCCTCCGCACGCATACCCGTTGATATACCCTCGAGAAGCCAGCCTGCCGATAAAGACCTGGAACGTCGAGCCCACAGGCACGTCCTGGAATGTTAGGTTGGGTTGAGGATCGTTGAACCCGGCGGAGTTGGACACAATCTTGGATAACTGTCCTCTCGTCACATTGGCGTTGGGCTTGAATGTGTCGTCGGAGTAGCCGTTGATGATGCCCAGGCATGCCAGGCAGTGGATGTACGGGTAGAAGGTCGAGCCCACAGGCACGTCGGAGAAGGTGATAGCGCAGTGCGTTGGCGTGGGGCTAGGGGTATTTGCGGACGTCGGCGCGGTTGTCGGGGTGTTAGTAGACGCCGGCGCGTGAGTAGCTGTGATAGTGGACGCCGGTGGGACAGTCACGGTGTTAGTGGACGCCGGCGCGTGAGTAGCTGTGATAGTGGACGCCGGTGCGGTTGTTGGGGTGATAGTGGACGCTGGTGGGACAGTCGCGGTGGTAGTGGACGTGCCGGTCGATGCAGGTGTGTTAGTGGATGCCGGTGGGATAGTCGCGGTGCGTGTGGACGTGCCGGTTGAGGCAGGCGTGCTCGTGGACGTTGACATTGGTGTGACTGTAGGTGTGTTTGTTGAGGTGCCGGTAGATGTGGGAGTCGGTGAAGGCGTCACACACGGATCGTTGTATAGTTGGGTGAGTGTCTGGTCGGTAGCTGCGCTGTTAACTCCCACAGCCCACACATACTGAGCAGCCCTGGCGGACACGCCGTACAGGAAGCTTATGCCCGAGCCGCTATCAGCGCTGGGAACCGCACTCCACGAGATGCCATCCCAATGCAGGGTCAGGCCGCTGGAGGAATCCCATCTACCTACGGCCCATACGTCGTTTGAGGCAGTTGCAGATACTGCGTAGAGGTAGTTGCTGGTCGCTTGCCCCGCGTTGGGGCTGGGAATTACGCTCCACGAGTTGCCATTCCAGTGCAGCGTAAGCGTCCTCCAGAGCGAGTCGGAGGGCGTGTAATAATAGCCCACCGTCCATGCATCGTTGTTGGAGAGCACGGTTACTCCCGCCTGGATGTCAGTGCTGCTTCCCACGTTCGGGCTGGACACAATTGTCCATTGGGTGCCGTCCCAATGCATCGATAGCGTCTGAGAAACACACCCGGCACAGTTGCTATACTGGCCCACCGCCCACAAATTGCTCGACGAGCTGCCGCCCAGTGCCCATATATAATTGCTTTGCCCGGCGACGTTGGGCGATGCTACGATCGCCCAGGCGCTGCCGTTCCAGTGCATTGTGAGGGTTTGGGCATCGGCAACAGGTTGGCAATCGGTGAAGCAGGCATAACCTGCCACCCAGACATCGCCGGCCGAAAGTGTTGCTAGGCCCCCCAGGTAATTATTGCCTGTGCCGATGTTGGGGCTGCTCACCACGGCCCAGGCGCTGCCGTTCCAGTGCTCGATGAGGGTGCGCCGCGCCCCTGTGCCCGTATCTACATAATCACCGGCGGCCCATATGTCGCTTGCTGATAGCCCGCTGGCCGCTTTGAGGTCGTTGTCACCTGTGCCCACATCAGGGCTTGAAAGGGTGCTCCAACTGCTCCCGTCCCAGTGCTCAACGAGCGTGCGATGAGCCCCGCCGTTATTATAAGATCCCACCGCCCATACGTCGCTCGGAGTTATGATCGCCACGCTCGCAAAGCTGTTCGCGCCGCTACCGGGGTTATCGCTGTCCACCAGGTGCCAGCGCAGGCCGCAAACCTCGGTGGGCGTGGGGCTTGGAGGGGGCGGCGCGCATGGATCGCTGTAATGTTGGGTGAGTGTCTGATCCGTGGCGGCAATATTTTCACCCACGGCCCACACATCGCCGGCAGCCGTGGCCGCCACGCCGAACAGCCAGTTCACGCCCGAGCTGCTGCCGGGGCTCGGTACAACACTCCAGGCGGTGCCATCCCAATGTAAGGTCAGACCGCTGGAGGCACCCCACCAGCCCACTGCCCAAACATCGTTGGATGCTATGGCAGTTACTCCATACAGGAAGTTGCTTCCCTGTCCGATATTGGGGCTCGATATCACGCTCCAGTTGGTGCCATCCCAGTGCAGCGTAAGCGTCCTCCAGAGCGAGCCGGAGGGTATGTAGTAGTAGCCTACCGCCCAGGCATCGTTGTTCGAAAGAACGCTCACTCCATAGAGATAGTTTGTGCTGCTCCCCGCGTTCGGGCTGGACACAATGGTCCATTGCGTGCCGTCCCAATGCAGTGTCAGTGTCAAAGAGGTACACCCAGGGCAGCTGCTATAGAAGCCCACCGCCCACAGGTTGTTGGCCGCACTCCCACTTATGGCCACTAAATAGTTGTTCTCGCCCGCTATATCGGGTGATGTGACTATGGTCCAGGCGCTTCCGTTCCAATGCAATATCAAGTTCTGTACAACAGAAGATTGGCAGTTGCCCGGACAGGTGTAACCCGCCGCCCATACATTTGAGGGGGAGAGCGCCACCACCCCCTGGAGGTAGTTCTGGCCGCCGACGGCGTTGGGGCTGCTGACGATGCTCCAGGCGCTGCCGTTCCAGTGCTCGATGAGGGTGCGATTGAAGCCGCTATTGGTGTCCACATAGCTACCAACAGCCCATACATCGGTTGAGGATACGGCGCTGATACCTAGCAGCCCGTTATCGCCCGTGCCCACGTTGGGGCTTGGCATAATGCTCCAACCGATGCCGTTCCAGTGTTCCAAAAGCGTTTGGTTGGGACCGCCGTTGTTCCGGTAGCCGCCTGCAGCCCACACGTCATCGGGAGTGATGGCCACATCGCTCGCAAAGCTGTCCCCGGCGCTACCGGGGTTACCACTGTCCACCAGTCGCCAACGCAATCCACAAGCCTGGGTGGGCGTATCGGTCGGCGTGCTGGTAGGAGTGATAGTGAGCGTGTTGGTAGGGGTGCGCGTATTAGTAGCAGTGCGTGTGAGCGTGCGGGTAGTTGTCCTGGTGGGCGTAAATGTTGGGCCTCCCGGTGTGATCGAAGGGGTAGAAGTTGCGGTTATGGAAGGTGTCGCGCAATAGTCACTATAGAGTTGGGTAAGCGTTTGAGTGCTGGAGCCGGTATTGTATCCCACACTCCACACGTAGCCGCCACCTAAGGCTGCCACACCTGTGAGGGAGTTTGTGCCTGAGCCGGTGACCGGGCTCGGAACATCACTCCAGGAGGTGCCATCCCAGTGAATGGTCACCCCGCTGGAAGCGCCCCACCAGCCCACCGCCCAGACATCGTTGGATGCTATGGCATTTATTCCATACAGGAAGGTGCTTCCCTGACCAACGTTGGGGCTTGGTACCACGCTCCAGGCTGTACCGTCCCAATGTATAGTCAGGGTTCTCCAAAGTGAGTTGCCTGGAACGTAGTAGCGTCCTGCTATCCAGACGTCAGTCCCGGAGATCACCGTCACGCCAAACAGATTATTCGTGCTACTCCCTGCGTTCGGGCTGGGTATGATCGTCCACTGAGCGCCGTCCCAATGCAATGTCAATGTGAAAGCCACGCAACCGTTGCAACTGTAATGCTCACCCACTGCCCACACATCGTTGGGCCCGCCGGCTGCTACCGATGTCAGGTCGTTGCTCTGGCCGGCTACGTTAGGGACAGTCGTCACCGTCCAGGCGCTCCCATCCCAATGCAGGACAAGGTTCTGGGAATCGCCGTTTGGTTGGCAGTTGCTGAAACAAGCATATCCAACCGCCCATGCGTTATTGGACGAAATTACCGCTAGCCCCAACAGGTAGTTATAACCACCGTCGAGGTTAGGACTGCTGACGATGCTCCAGGCGCTGCCATCCCAGTGTTCAACTAGAGTGCGTAGCGTTGTGCCGTTATTGTAGTAACCCACAGCCCACAAATCGTTAGAAGACACCCCGGCGATATTCGACAGAATGTTGTCTCCGCTACCGGAATTGGGGCTCGCAACGGTAGTCCAGGCGCTGCCGTCCCAGTGCTCGATGAGGGTGCGGGAAGCTCCACCGCTGTCGGCGTAGCTTCCCACAGCCCACACATCGCTCGTTGAGAAGGCTGCTACCGTGCTGAGAGCGTTATATCCGCTTCCAGGGTTATCGCTGTCCACCAATCGCCACTGCAAGCTGCAGGCGGAAGTGGGCGTGGCGGTGGCGACATCCGTGGCGCTGACGAGAGGAGCTCTGTTTGGAGGCGCGTACACAGATACCGGCTGAGGCGCAGCGTTAGCCGGCGCAGGCGCATGAACGGCGACTAAAAGCGCGAATATGAGCACCGATACGATGCCCAGTGCAACACCAAACGCCCGTGACCGGGGCCACTTTGATACGAATCCCTCATTGCAGCCTGGAAGACCTGGCATGGCTGGTGTTCTCCTTTGCTGTCCGGAGTTACATAAACCCCGGGCAGTAGCTAGTTTGGCATGACTGGATTTATTCGACTTCCCGACTGCTCTATTTTAGCTGACTATGCCGCAGCAGTAAGATATAAACATCAGGTATTAACAGCTTAGTGAAGTCTCAGCGTCCCGTAAATAGCCTCGTGAGGCTACTGGTCTCAGCTATCGGTACTATGCCTTGGGGTATTCCCGGATGCGCTTTACTGTGAGGCGTCTGAAACCGAAGAAGGATCACCATCACGCCTGGGCCACTGCCTCATCTCTCAGGCGTATGGCATTGGGGAAAGCTGAAAATACTCCTTGACGAAAGAAGATCTCGCTTATGATCGTGATACGCTTCGTGCAAGAGATGCGGCCTATTCATATTGTCCGACCTATTGACTCTGGAACTATACATAACTATCATGGGACGGTATGAACAGAATGTACCCCTGGTTCCCATTCCGAGCATTGCCACAACCACGCCATATCTCTTATTCGCCGAACCTGGAGGGCCATCGTCGTGAATAAGCCAGGCGCGCCGAGGAGGCCCCGCGTCGCGCCATCGCGCCGGTACTTGCTGGGGCTTCGAAGGAGATGAGGGAAATGAAACGCATAGTAGATAGTTTGAGGATAGTGTTGCCGAAAATGACGTCGCCTGTCATGACTATGGTCATGGTATGGGCCCTTGTGAGCGCAGGCTCTGGAACCGGCAGTGTGCTGGCGTCCGGTTCCGGTCCCGGCTCAGGCTCGTGGGCAGGCTCAGGCGTGAACGCTCCTACCCCGGCTCTTCTTTGTCCTGGCGGGCAGTGCTTCACCGACGTAACCGCCGCCAATCCGTTCTATGCCTACATCAATAGCTTATATCAGGATAACATTATCGCCGGCTACGCCTGCGGTGGCACTAACGAGCCGTGCGACGCGGCTCATCGGCCTTACTATCGCCCCGGCAATAATGTAACTCGTGGCCAGATGTCCAAGTTTGTGGACAACGGTCGGAGGAATATCGCCGATGCTGTCGGCTTGTCCTTGAATTTGAGCAATGGACTGGGCGTTACCGGAGCCACCACGATCACCGGGTCCACCACAATCTCCTCAACCGGTACAGCGCTGAACGTTACCGGAGCCACCATAATCACCGGACCCGTTACCATAGGACCCGTTATTATCGACCACTCGATCTATATCAGCACCACAGCGGGCATCGCGGGCGATTTCGAAACCCGTTCCGGGGGTGAGGGAATGTATTCAGAGTGCCTGCAGAGCGGAAACAATTGCTATGCGCTTGAAGGCTATGCTCCCACCGGCGACTATGCAGGTTACATGTATGGAGGAAAGGGAGTCTACGCAGAAAGCGACGATGCTGCCCAACCGGGCCTGGATGGTAATGCTTATGGGAACAACTCGTATGGCGTTTCCGGGGAGAGTCAAACCTACCGAGGCGGGTACTTCAAGTCCGATAGCAACGTCCTCTATTCCCTGTACGTCGATGATAAGGACGGCCCCACGCAAGGAACAGCCGCTCTGAATGTGCACGGCACCATACGTGGAGAAGGTAACCTCGTAATTGCCGGGTCCAAGGCGGGCTATATAGTGGATATTATGCAGAATGTGGATAGCACGAACCTTGAGACGGGCGACGTGGTTACGATCATGGGCAACAGCCCGGCCGTGCTTGGACAGAACCCTGTTGTGACTGTTAAGAAAGCGGACACGGCTTATGACACCGGCGTCGTGGGGATTGTTGATCAGGTCATGTATGTGCCTGATGCGGCCACCAAGGCTGCATATGACAAGCAGCAAGCGGATTGGAATGCTGCTATGGACCAGCGCAACCAGGCAATGGCAGCCGCCAACGCCGCGAAGACCAAGCCTGACCTTTCGAGCATTGTGATTCCCGATATGACGATCACGGACGCGCAAGGCACCCTTCATGACATCCCCGGTGCCACCCAGGTGGCTCAAGGCGGCTACGCGGGCGTGGTCACCCTGGGCAGCTACAAAGGCGTGAAGGTTGACGCCTCGTTCGGCCCGATCCACGCAGGCGACCTGCTGGTAGCCAGCCCGCACGCTGGATACGCTATGAAAGCCACGACCGCTCGCTTGCCTCTGGCGCCACTATCGGCAAGGCCCTGGGCAATCTCGAAACGGGAACAGGCCTTATGCCTGTGATGGTTACGCTCAAGTAGCGGAGATGGGTCCAGGCGGAAATAGAAAAGAGCTTGCTTTAGAGGCAAGCTCTTTTCTATTTTATTGAGGTCTAACCGGCTATTACGTCATTTTAGACTGATGCCGGTTACTTTCCAATCGTTGCCAATTTTGCTGAGCGCCACGTCCACTGTGCCTGTGGTGCCATCCTTGTAAGAGGTCGTGCCCGAGAGAGCACCCTGGTCGTTGTTGACGCTTTTCGAGTTCCAGCTCCAACTGGTAGGCTGCTTCGAGCTCAACGCGGTTTGCAGCCCTGCAGCGTCGGTCACCTGTTGCTGGAGCGCCGGCGCGGATAGATTGAATGCCTGGGTGTAGTTACCGTCGCGGAGCGCCGTCATATAGGCGTCGCCGGCATCAACGACCGGCTGGGTAGCGGTGTTAATCACCGCGAACAGCGCGAAAAAGCCTACTCCGCACAGTACCAACAGAACTATGACTATGATGCCTATAATGAGCAGGGGCGATCTGCGGCGTGGCGGGGCAATATTCGCTGCCCCCATCTGCGGTGGATAGCTCTGCTGAGGCGGATAGCCTTGTTGAGCCGGATAGCCCTGCTGCGGTGGCATCTGCGGTGGCATCTGCGGTTGCTGAGGTGGTTGCTCAGGCGGGTTGTTGCCGCTATTTGTTCCATAACTCGACATATTTCCTGTCCCCCTTCTCGAATAATAGGATGGTTAACTGCTACGTTGCTGATAGCAACAGGTCAATATCGCGGCAGCAATACCGTCTGCCCATATAGCCGAACAACTGCCGGGCACATAACCTTTCAGGCCCTCTCGCTAGGGTGAGAGAGCAGGAGAAAATGTACAAGGACGATTATAATGGCAAACGGGCGCATCCACAAGTGCCTGCACAGCAAATGTTATGGGCGGTGCATAATTGGAAATAGCACGCCCTTATGGGCAGATCATTAGATATTGCCGTGGGCTATTGTCGCAGCATGCCGATTGCCTGGTCCACCGGCATTGCCCGTCCAGTGTCCCATGCTTTCTGCCAGGTCTCAATATCCAACCGGTCACGTGCTATCGCCATATTGCGTTCGAAATCTGCGCGCTCTGCGGGCCACATGGGTGCGCCGGTACTCTCGCGTATGGCATCAGAGGCACCGAACAGGCGCACGGCCCGGACCACCTCAGCGGATTGCCCAACCGGCGTTCCGGCCCCATCGCCATAGATGCCACTGCCGCCACTGCCGCCAATCCCGTCAGGCCCTCGGCAATGCCCGGCTCGTTCACCAATTCCATGTGTAAGTCCAGGCTCTCGATGAAAAGCGCTTTCGCCAGTGCCTGATCGCCTCGTGCCAGCGCCACATAGCCGAGATTATGCAGCGAGGAGGGAATCACCAGCTTGACGCCTAACTCCCGGAAGAGCGCCAGGCTCTCCTCGTAGGACCGGCCGGCCAAATCGTAGTCGCCTACGATGCGTGCCATGTCCCCCAGGCTGTTCAAGCCTCGAGCGGTGCCCCGTTTGTTGTGGAGCGCCCTGAATTGGGCGAACCCTTCCTCCATACGAGATTTCGCCAGCTCATAGTTGCCCTGCCTGGTGGCCACCTGGCCCAGCGAGATAAATGTTCCAGTTATGATCTCCATGTCTCCTATCTCTCGGAATAAAGACAGAGCCTCCTCAAGAGGGGCAGTCGCCAGTGCGAAATCGCCCTGGAATTGCAAACAAATCCCGAGCACACCGAGCGAAGATGCAAGCCCGCGCTTCTCCCCCAGATCCCTATATATAGACGCACTTTCCTCCAACCATGGGCAGGCACTGGCAATGTCACCCTCCAACCAGGCCAACGAGGCGGCGCCGAAGAGCCCCCTGCCACGCGCGCGGGTTCGCTCCGCTGCCCTGGGCAACGCCAGAGCGCCCTCGAGCCATCTGCTTCCTTCGCTCATAGGTCCGCGTGTTTCCCAGAGCGGCAATATCGTGTTGACCAGTCGTAGAGCAGTCTCGGCATCTCCTTCATTGATCGACCATTGCAAGGCCGCACGGAAATTGTCCCGCTCCGCCTCCAGCCAGTCCAACTGAACCTGCCCTTCTATGGCAGCAAAAAGTACTCGGTTTTCTCTTCGTCCGGCATACTGGCGATACCGCAGTAATAATCGGCATGCAAACGTTGCATAGCTTGAGCTTCGCTTTCTCCCATCCTTCGAGGGAGCATCCAGCCGCTCCTGAGCGTACTCCCTTATCGTCTGCAGCATCCAAAAACGTGGCTCACCCGAGAGGTAGCCGCTCTCCTCTTCTCGTTGCTTCAGCAGGCTTTTGTCAACCAGAGATGACACGCCATCCAGTACGTCCGGGATATCGGTTCCTGAGTTGCACACCGCTTCAATAGCTTCAAGGGTGCAGCCTCCCACAAATACGGCCAGCCGCTGAAATAGCTTCTTCTCGGTTTCATCAAGCAGGTCGTAGCTCCACTGGATGGCGTCCCTCAATGTCTGCTGGCGGGCAGGCAAGTTCCTTGCCCCACCTGTCAGCAGCTTGAGCCTGCTCTGCAAGCGGGTAAGCATCGCCTGTGGCGGCAGCAAACGAATCCGAGCCGCAGCGAGCTCGATGGCAAGAGGCAATCCATCCAGACGGAGGCATATCTCGGCCACGGCAGCCGCGTTGTCGTCGCTGACCGCAAAATCGGGTTTGACCAGCTTCGCACGCTCTATAAAGAGGCGTACCGCTTCATACCGAGAAAGCTGCTTCGGTGAGGGCAAGTTTCTCGGGTCAGGCAGGCTCAGCGGCGAAACTGCAAACTCTTTCTCGCCATATAGATGCAGAGCCTCCCGGCTCGTGACCAATACCTTCAGGCCCGGAGACGCGGATAGAAGATCTCCCACCAGCGGCGCGACCTCTAGTACCTGCTCGAAGTTATCCAGCAGCAGCAGTATCTCCCTGTCGTGGAGGTAGCCCTTCAAGCTTTCCAGCACGGTCCCGCCCCAACTCTCTTTTACCCCCAGCGTCTGGGCTATTGCCGAGGTAACCAGATCGGGGTCGTTTATGGGGGCCAGACCTACAAAGAAGACACCATCCTCGAAACCTCCAAGAACGGCTGTAGCCGCCTGTAGTCCCAGGCTAGTTTTACCCGTGCCGCCCGGTCCGGTAAGGGTGACAAGGTGAAGTTGAGGATCGAGCAGCAACTCACGAAGCGCTTTCACTTCGTCTTCTTTGCCTATGAAAGGCGTGGATTGGACCGGCAAGTTGTTTGGGCGAGCATCCAGGGTGTTGAGCGGTGGGAAATCAGACGGCACGCCATGGCTGACCAGTTGGAAGATATGCTCGGGGCGTCCCAGGTCTTTGAGGAGGTGCTCTCCCATATCTCTCAGCTCTATATTCGTGGGAAGATTGTCGCGCACCAGGTCATAGGTGGCCTGCGGAGAGAAGAGTTTGCCCGCCGTGAGCTGCAGAGCGTAGCCGGGCGCACCGGTTGACGACGCTGCCGTAGTAGTCCCCCTCCCGCAGGTCGGCTTCCCCTGTATGCAAGGCGATTTTAGGCTGCAAAGGGGCAGAGGCGGGCCAGGGTTCTGCGACAGGGCATAATTGTTGTGCTAGGATAGGCCAACATTGAGGTTCTGTCGCCGGCAGCACTCCTTTATTTCACCTCACTACTTTGTATCCCGCCTTTACAAATGGTTCTGCTGTGCATTCCGTCGAATGCTGTAGACTTTACTTGCGCAACACTCATAGTCGTTAGACCGGGCGCACCGGCAGGTCAGCAAACCCTCAGGTTCTCCGGCGCTTTCTCCCTGGTCTGCTGTGAGAACAGACGTGTAATCACTTCCCAGCCCACATTATCGCCGGAGGTTGTGAGCGCCGGGTTTACGAGCAACTATTCATAAGCGAGGGGATGAAAATGGCAAATACAAGCTGGCAAGTAAGCGGCCAATATTTTGAAACGTGCAGTTGCGACTATCTATGCCCGTGCCTATCTACCAACCTGGCCGGCCAACCGACCAAAGGTAGCTGCACGGTCGCAATGGCGTTCCATGTCGACCAGGGGAGCTACGGCAATCTCGACCTGAACGGGCTGAGCTTCGCCGTGATCGCCTACACACCCGGCCCCATGGGCGAGGGCAACTGGTCGGTTGGGGTGATTACAGATGACCGTGCCAATTCTGACCAGCAACAGGCGCTGGTTGCAATCGCCAGCGGGCAGGGCGGTGGTCCTATGGCTGCTCTTGGTCCCCTGGTGGGCACCTTCCTGGGTGCGGAAAGCAAGCCGATTCAGTTCCAGAAAAACGCTATGACCGCGTCTGTAACAATCCCGGGCGTGCTCGAACAATCTGTAGAGGGAACGCCAAGCCCGGTCGTGCAAGGCGATACCCTCTATCTCGATAATACGCTGCACCCGGCCAATGCTCGTTTAGCGTTGGGCAAATCGACAGGCAGCCATGTGCACGCCTTCGGCCTGAACTGGGACGATACGAGCGGCACGAACAACGGCCATTTCGCTCCTTTCAAGTGGCAGAATTAGCCTTACGCCCTTTTGCAGGATCAAGGCATATCATAGAGAAAGAGGGGGTGCACGGGGCGAGGACGAAGACCCTGCCGGGGCATGGGTGGCCACAAATTCTCTCTTTTTCTCTATAATGTGTTTTGATCCTGCACCAGGTGCCGCACAGATAGGCGACAATCCGGAAGGAGCGGGGCATGAGTGACGTAGCAACACCGGCTTCCGCCCGCCACTCGCGCGAGCGTTACCTGATCCTGGCGCTCTTGCTTATCCTCACACTGGCTGCCTGGGCGTTTCTCCTCTGGGCTCCTGTCCCCATGCAAAGCGCGGGCAGCGCCGGGCTGACCATGGGTCTGAGCGGCTCTTTGTTCCTCTTGATCTGGGTGGTCATGATGGTGGCAATGATGTTCCCATCGGCCGCGCCCATGATTTTGATGTTTTCCAGGATTTACGCGGGTAAGAGGCAAAACCGGCAAGAGGGACTGACTTTCGTTCCGACCTGGATTTTTGTAAGCGCCTATCTTCTCATCTGGGTGCTGTTCGGCGTAATAGCGTACATCGCGGCTCTGGCGGTAGAGGCGCTGGCCCAAAGCTGGCCCTGGCTGGCCGACAACGCGGGGCGTATCGGTGGTGCGCTCCTCATCGTGGGCGGCCTCTACCAGCTTTCACCTCTCAAAGAGGCCTGCCTGGCTAAATGCCGCACACCGCTGGGCTTTATCCTGGGCTCATGGCGCTCCGGGTACGGAGGCTCCTTCCGCATGGGCCTGGAACATGGCATCTATTGCCTGGGCTGCTGCTGGCTCCTCTTCGTGATACTCTTCCCGCTGGGTATCATGAACGTGGCCGCCATGGCTGTGCTCGCTTTGCTGATCTACGCCGAGAAGATCTTTGCGGCGGGTCGCCGGATCGCCCAACTGGCCGCCGTGGCCCTGGTCGCCTATGGCCTTGTAGTTATCGCAGTGCCCGCTACGCTACCGTCGATGTCCGCCTCGATGCCCATGGCACCCGCGATGTCGACACCGATGCCCGCCATGTCCACACCCATGCCCGAGATGCCAGCCCCGATGCCGATGAAATAGGCCTGATGCGAGCCATGCACGCTCCTGGGTAGATGCACAAACCGGGAATATCATGCTTCATGACCCAGGAGCAACTCGCTAGTGCAGCTTCGACCAACATATTAAAGGAAAGAAATATTTTGGGGACACCCATGCCCCGGCAGCGTAGGACGAAGGTCGGAGCACCCCTGCACCTCCTTCGTAGCGGGACAACAGCCTTGCAGAAGCGTCATAAACGTGTTTTGCTCCTGGGAGCTCTTATCATATTGCCCGTCATTATTTTTGTGGCAGGCATCGTTGGTCTGGCGGGATATGTTGCCGTCACCGGCGATCCTATCAGCTATTTAGCGCCTGGTTTCGGCTTCACAGCATCTCCCTACATGCCAAATGCTATGCCTGGGCAGCCTTTTGGAAACGGGGCCGGCCAATCAAAAGAGTACGTCGTGACAGGCGGCTCCGGAGCTCACTGGTTGTTCTGTAACTCTTATGATTACCAGGGCATCCAGATAGGAAGTGTGGACCTCAGGTACTGGGAATGCCGGTAAAGGCTATTCCAAGACTGGCCATACCTGATTTTCATGAGAGGTATGGCAGATCCCGAGCCACGAAGGGTTTGACTTACTGAAGCGCGACGATAATCATCACCACGACCAGCATGGTTACCAACCAAAGTATGCCCATCAACTTGAAGAGACGCAGACCAAGATTTAACTGCCTTTGTTTTGCCTCGTAGATGATAGAGACTTCGACTATCTGGTTGGAATAATCCTGGAGCATATCGTCCGGGCGGAGAGTTCTAATTCTCTCAAGGTATGCCGTTTCATTGACGTTATCAGCGACCGTATACCGGCTGAGAAGCATCAGCGGGAAGAGCATACCAGGGGCCGCAGTGACGGCCGAAACCCTGTGACTACGCGCCTGGTAGATGCCGGTGGCTACGCGGATTACAGTGAACGCCAGGAGAAGATACAGCAGTATGAGCAATATACCTGCTCCTTTCAAGATGCGCTGCCAATCCTCTCTCGCGCTGATGGTTATGGCACCCGATACGACGATACCTAGCGCAGCAGTGAGCAGGGCCACCGCGGCAAGTAGATAGTTGGCCTTTAGGTCAAGTGTCCTGTTCAGCTCCTGGATATTAGCGAAAGCCGACTGGACAAAGTCGAGCTGTATACGAACCGGGGCGTCGGCGGCCACCTCCAGAGGAAAAGGATCTTCCGGCGGCCGGCTCCGGCCCGTGTCAATATGCGCCTGCGGTTGTGCGGTATTGCCTTTCTGCCCATGCGTTGGCATATTTCACCCCTCACTTCACGAGAGTAATCATAACCCTTTGGGCCACATGGCCACTGAAGATAGGAAGGGGCTCCTGGGAACTTTTGCATGTCCCCTATTTTCAGTGGCAGACTGACAGTTAATCAGGAGGTGGCTGCTCCAGGCGTATTCTATCGCGTGTGCCATACTCATGGCCATATTGATGGATGCAATAGTGTAGGCCTCCCAGCGCCGGGTACTTCCTTCTATATCCGTGAAGAGGAACGTGACTGTACCGCCTGGCCTGGCAGAGCTGCCCAGCAGTCCGGACATCCATAGCCTCCAATGCGAAATGCCGAACAATAACCCTTTGAGGGCATTCTACATTCGCGGTCCCGGGGACCATGTACGCGTCGCAAAGCAGATACGTAGGTACCGGCAACCAGGGTAAGAATAGGGCAATTATAGCATCGATTGCACGGAATGAGTAATCCCGTGGCAGAGGTCAGGTAGTTAAAATTCAAGCCAAACGTCGGTCCTCTGCTGCCGGGGTTGGGGGAGTTGAAGAGGCTTGCACAATCTCAGGAAACTGCTATTCTTAGGGAGGATAAGGCGCCCGCGAACTCTTGAACAGTTCGTTGTCGTGGTGGGCTTACCTCGGCTGAAAAAAGGGGTGCAGGGATCTCCCCTGCCGGGGTTTGGGGTGTCCCCAACTTCCCTCCTTCGTCATAGGGGGTGCAGGGGCGCTCCCCTGCCAGGGGTTGGGGGTGTCGCCAAAATACCTCTATTCACATAAGTTGGAGACAAAGGGGGTGCAGGGGCGCTCCCCTGCCGGGGCTTGGGGTGTCCCCAATACTCCTCCCCATATTTTCGTTGGTGATGGCGACCCGCAGGGTCATGACCACTTAGGAGCAAAAGCTATGATTAATAACATGATAATTGCGACCAGCGAGTATATAGTCGGCTATCGCATCACCGAGACAAAAGGCCAGGTGTTCGGCGTGGTTGTACGCAGCCGGGGATTGGGCGGGAACATAATGGCCGGTCTACGCTCGCTGGGTGGTGGAGAGATCACCGAGTACACCCAACTGCTCGAGGAAGCGCGCCGCCACGCAGTCGACCGCATGGTACAGAACGCCACGGCGATGGGTGCCAACGCGATCATCATGATGCGCTTCGATTCCTCCGAGATCGGGCAGACGATGAGCGAGATCGTTGCCTACGGCACGGCTGTAGTCATCCGTCCGGAATAGCGGCCTCATTATGCGCGGGGTTGTGATCGGCATTGCCATACTCTACCTGGTAATCGCTGTCGTTCTGCTTATGCTGAACCTCGGCGGCTTGTTTGTGATCTGGTCGGTCTTCGAGGCCGCCGTATTGCTCGCCGCCTTGTTCTTCGAGCGGTGGCGCTACCGGCCTCGCATCGACCGAAGCAAAGGCCGTTGGCAGCGGACGGGCGAGCGCTTTGTGGACCCGAGCACGGGGCGAACCACCGAAGTATTGTACAACCCCGACACCGGTGAGCGCGATTATGTGGACGTCAGCCCCGGCCACAATTCTCATAACTCATAACTGGAATAGCCTTGTCCTACCAATGCTCATGAGGGAGCCTGGCCCGTGAAGATACTTTTCACTACCGTCCCGGCTTATGGCCACTTTAATCCGCTGATCCCACTTGCCGCTGCCTTGAAGGAGCAAGGGCACACTGTGGCGTTTGCCACCGCGGCGCGCTTCTGCCCGGTCGTTGAGGCTGCCGGGTTCTCTGCTCTACCTGCTGGGCTTGATACGATACTGGCCGATTTTCAAGGCACGGTAGAGATGAAACCTGACCGCCACCCCTTCGCGAGCATCTTCATTGATGGGCTTGCCGGGGGCATGCTCCCCGATCTGCTGGCCCTGATCCCGCGGTGGGGTGCCGATCTGGTTGTCCATGAATCTGCACGAGTTCGGCGGCCCCACCGCCGCTGAAATTCTCGGCTTGCCTCATGTAGCCGTTGGCATCAATTGGATACCGTTCGAGCCACAGCGGCTGGATGTGCTTATGGGTCATACCTACGCGGCGTTTCGAGCCTCTCATGGCTTACCCGCCGATCCTGACTACGAGCAATATTTTCGCTATCTCTACCTCCATACGCTCCCGCCCAGCATGTCGGTAGTGCCGGAGCCGGTGGCACACGTCACCCGGCTCCTGCGGCCCGATCTGCCCGATCCGCCCGCTGGCTTCTCTATGGCTGAACTCCCGCTCTCGCCGGAGCGCAAAACCGTGTACGCGACCCTGGGGACGGTCTTTCACCAGGAGGGCGGGCACCCGCACCCGCTCTTCGCCACTATCATCTCGGCCTTGCAAGATGAGCCTATCACGCTCATCATGACCACTGGTGGTGATTTCGACCCGGCACTGACAGGAGCGTCAAGGGCCACAATAGCTGTCAAGCGATACATACCGTTGGCCGCGGTTCTTCCGCACTGCGACCTGGTGGTCTCGCATGGCGGTTTCGGCACGGCCCTCGGAGCTTTGAGCTACGGGCTACCTCAGCTCAACTTGCCCCTGGGAGCAGACCAGGGCTGGAATGCAGAGCATCTATCGGACCTGGGTGCCGGGTTGATGCTGAACCCCTCCGAAGCAGGCGTCGAGGAGGTGCGGGCCGCTGTGCGAGACCTGCTGGGCAGCCCCGGCTACCGCGAGCGCGCTCAGGAGCTGCAGAATGATCTTGCCGCCATGCCGTCACCTGAAGAGGTGGCACGGACCGTCGTTCGCCTGGCCACGTAAGCCAACATCGCCACTATCTTTTCATTATACCGGGGTTGGTTTGACCGAATAAGCTCTCTCGTACGACGGGCGAGCGGCGAGGCACAAAGGTAGCCTATCTTCCAATAGTCAGCAGTTCACCGGTTAGTGGCCCCGATCTCAGCGCCTCCGCCTGAATATTCATTCCCAGGAATGCGTCCACCACCTGCGGATCGAAGTGCGTGCCTGAAAGAGAGCTGATATGCTCGCGCACTCTCTTTTCCGACCAGGCGGCGCGGTAGGGCCGGTCTGAAAGTAGGGCATCCCAAACATCTACTATTGCGAAGATACGAGCGGCCAATGGTATTTGCTCGCCCTTGAAACCCACCGGATAGCCGCTGCCGTCCCACTTCTCATGGTGATAATGGGGGACATCCAGCGCCGGTCGCAGGAAAGTGATCGGCGAGAGCATCTCATAGGCGTACTGAGGGTGGCGGCGCATCACTACCCATTCCTCATCTGTAAGAGGTCCGGGCTTCAGCAGAATGGCGTCCGGAATGCCCATCTTACCGATGTCATGCAGTAATGCGCCCCGGCGGATGTGTATCAAGCTCTCTTCATCAACACCCATAGAACGAGCCAGGCGCACCGTCATCTCGGTCACACGTTGCGTGTGGCCTTCAGTCTCTTTGTCACGCAAATCGAGAGCGTGAGACCACCCTTCCAGCGTAGTATCGTAGGCGAGGGATAGCTCGGCATTGGAGCGCTGCAAATCATTATATAGAGAAGCGTTGTCTACGGCGATGCCGGCTTGCCCGGCCAGTGCCTCCAGGAAGTCCAGCCACTCGCTGTCAGGCTCAAGCTCCGTGCGCTGAAATACTTCCAGCACCCCTTTCACCTGCCCTTTAGTAATCAGCGGCACAGCATAATATGCAAGAAAATTCTCGCTTGTCAGATGCGCTTCGAACAATGGATCATCTACCTTGCCGATCGTTCCCATAGCCACAGTCCGGCGCTGCAGGGCCGCTTTGCCGGCGAAGCCCTCTCCAAGGGGAACTCGAATGCCATCGAGGCCGGCCGTGTAAAATCCTCGGCCAGCATAGTATTCCAGAGTTTGAGTTTTCTGATTCAGTAAGAGCAGCGAAGCGGCATCCACGTTCAGATGAGTGAGTACCTGGTCGATAAAGAGGTTGAGAATAAGCTGGAGATCAAGGCTGGACGTGATAGCAATGTCTATGGTGCGAAGGGCTCCGAGGCGTCCCAGGTGGCGTTGATGGCGTTGCTCAGCGAGTTTTCGGTCGGTTATATCCAGTGCGGCGGAGAGAATACACGGCTCGCCTTCGATGTCCATCAGCTCGGCAGAGTAAAGAATTGTCATGCGCTCACCCGATTTGGGCCTGGCGGTAATCTCCATGTTGATCAGGTTGCCTTGCTCCCGTAGCGCCTGCAGCAGTTCTATGCGTCTCGGCTCGTCAGGCCACAAGGCTAGCTCGTGGGAGGTATGGCCGATCGCTTCCTGTTCAGAATAACCGAACTGCCGCACAAAGGCTTCGTTCACCGCGATTATCCGGTTGTCAACCATGCTTGAAAGCACCTGCATCGCCGGGCTTAAGGTGAATACTGTCGAGAAGCGAAGATCTTCAGCGCGCTTTCGCTCGGTAATATCTACGGCGGCAAAGAGGCCGAACGTCTCGCCTCCGACCTCGACCGAACTCGCGCCTGCGCTACTGACATCGCCGTTGAGACGAGTCGCCCTCGCCGGCACCACTTTTCGAAGGAGCAGCGTGAGGACCGGCAAGCACAATGCACTAACCATCGCACTAACCATCACCGGCACGATTTCGTTGGATACGAAGGCGACTAGCGCAATCGCAACAACAAAAGTGATGCCTACGATGCCCAGTCTCTTCTTCTCTAAAGTCATGTGTAGCACCCGGTAATTAAATATCTTTGTATGACGTGGGCTGCAGCACGAGAAAATGAGCCAACCATATGATCGTCATACGAAAAGTATAGCGCGCGTGCAATCTGCTTCCTAGAGACGAAGGTCCTTATGTCTGACGATATTAGTCCCTATCAATTTCTCCCTAGCTTCGAGAGCCTCTTCAACCGACCTATGAGGAAATAGAGGTATTTTGGGGACACCCCAAGCCCCGGCAGGGAGATCCCTGCACCCCTATTCCCCAACTTGGAGAAGTGAAAGAATTTGGGGACACCCCAAGCCCCGGCAGGGGTTCCCTTGCACCCCCTCTTTCTCTATAACGTCCCTTGATCCTGTACCACCGTCCTGGAACCTGGTTGCAGGCAGGAGCACGCATCGTGTCGCAAAAACAAAGGCAAATCAAAAAGGCGCTCCGTCAAGTGACGGAGCGCCTTCATGAGAACGGGACCTACAGGCTCTTGTAAAGGGCCAATGCATTCCCGGCAGGGTCACTAAAAACGGCAAACCAGCCGATGCCGGGGATGTCGGTCTTGGGCTGAATGGTTTTGCCGCCATTGGCCTCGATGAGAGCCAAACTCCCCTCTATGTCGTCCGTGCCGATATAGACAACCACCTGGTTGATCGTGGCACCTTGCTCCCCTGCCTGCATGAACCCGCCACCAGGCCCGCCTTCGGCAGCGAACATCCAGTAGTCGTACTCGGCGGCGTGATCAATCTTCCAGTCGAATGTCTTAGCGTAGAATTCGGCCAATTCCTTGCCCTGAATGGTAGGGATATCGACGTGCACGATGGGATGATTAGCCATTTCTGTAAGTGCTCCTTCGGCCATTAGCCTTTGCGAGGGGAAATGTTTCGGTGCTGCAATGATAATCAGAACGCCCCAAGATTATAGCACAAATGTTCGGTTTTGTCAAGGAGGTGATTAGCCACTTTTTAGTTACGGCAGAGGGAGTTCGGGGTCAGTTCGCACAGTTCGCGCCCAGAGGGCACCCGCTCATGGGTACCCGCTCATACTGGGCGGCCAACTCTGGGGCGGCATCCCGCTCATGAGCTCAGACTTACGCAGAGATTTTTATGGTTTAAGGGGTGCAGGAGCGCTCCCCTGCCGGGGGTATGGGGTGTCCCCCAGCTCATAGTTACTCTGCGGTGAGGACGAAGGCTGGGTTATCGGGGTGCTCGAGGGTCTGCCGCGAATACAGCGCGCTTTCAGCCCCTCAGCTCACAGCTTTCTTTATGAGCGCGACGATCCTTGCCTCTTCGGCTGGGGTCAACTCCTTCAGCGCAAAGGCGACCGGCCACAGGCCGCCTTCGTCGAGGTTCGCCGCCTCGTTGAAGCCGAGGGTCGCGTACCTCGTGTTGAACTTCTGCGCGCATTGGAAGAAGCAGACGATCTTGCCGTCCCTGGTATACGCGGGCATCCCGTACCAGAGCTTCGGCGAGAGGACCGGCGCGCTGGCTTTGATGATAGCATGGAGCCGCTCGCCCAGGACGCGATCCGGTTCCTGCATCTCGGCAATCTTCGCGAGCACGGCACTCTCCCCTTCCTCGGCATCGCAGCCGCCTTCAGCTCCCGGGCGCGCTCCTTCATCGCGGCTCGTTCCTCGTCTGTGAAATCCTTTCTTTGCGCTCATAGGGACCTCCTTATACTGACCTGGAAGAGCATCATCTGCCTCTCCCTGCAATCATCAAGCTCAGCTCTTCCGTCCTGGTGGCTTTCCCCTTAGAGGCCACAGAGCCCAGAGTGGGATAGGGACCTGCCCGATAGAAGATCGTTACTTTCTTGATTGCTTGAGACCTAGAATGTTACCATTTGCGTCTTTGACGTGAGCAATTAGCAGGCCCCCGCCCACGTCTTTCACACCCTGATATATCGTCGCACCGGCGTCCACCAGGGTCTGAAGGTCGCTTTTCACATCGACGACATCTATGTAAGTGATGACTGCTTGACCATTAGGGTCGAGGCCAACTTCCAGGTCATTTAGCTTATAGCCCCCGTAGTACGGCCCATCCCATCTTATGAGCTCTGTTTCGGCGCTCCAACGGGCACCGCGACGCCCCAAAATTATAGCACAAAAGTTCGTATCTGTCAAAAGGATGACGCCGTCATAAGCGTTCAGAGTTGGGGTGGAGAAAGCGCAGATTGTAGGGGCAAGTCAGCGCCGTGCCCCTGGAGCCCAATTCTCGACCCTCACGACCCCGTTACCCCAGCGTCTATTCAAAGCCCGGAAGAAACTCGGGAGGGGCGACCCAACTACGCCTTGTCATTCCGGTAAACATGACCCTGCGGGTCACCGGCGGCAGTGAAAATAAAGGAGGGAGTTTTGGGGACACCCCATGCCCTCGGCAGGGTTTGCCGCCCCTGCACCCCTATCTTCCGTGGAGCGAGTTGGAGGCCAGGAACTCCTGCAGCGTTTCGAGATGCTCTTGATGGTGCTCATAAGTGCCCATGTGACTTGCGGCGAGGGGATATCCTCCCATCCATGCGTACCTTCCAGGGTCGAGCAGATCTTTTTCAGGGATCTGCTCGGCTAATTCCAGGAAATGCAGAAACTGCGCTCTCCAATCGCCGTATACAGCCGGCCAGGGCTTTTCCCGGTTGGTTTCATAAATCCAGGCGTTGGTTTTATCCACGTCTTCTTCAAGATCGGGACCCAGGGCCGCCGGCCACGATGGATAGACCGGCTCCTTATCGAGCAGAGCTGCTTCCATGCGTGCGACAGTGCGCTGCTGCCAGCCCCACAAATGCGCTATCTCGTCTTTGATAGACCAGTTGGAAGGGAGCTCGGGGGCGGTGATTTGCCCTTCGCTCAGACCGGCCAGCAACTCTTCCCAACGATTGAATTCGTCTTTGAGCATCGCATTGATTTGCTTCTTGTCGTTCATAGTTGCTCCTTACTCAATTATCTGAATAAATTCTATCAAGAGGTGTACCACAATCCCACTCGCGCCACCATCCCGCCGGAATCACCCCTCAGCCCGACGCGCTGTCTGCCGAAATCCTCGAGGGCCTTGAGCAGTTCCGCGAGCGCCCAACAAATTGACCCAGCATCAAGTGTAACTCACCGCAGAGGCGCAGAGATCTCTGCGCCCGATATGAAAAAGGGGTGGAGGGAGCACCCTGCCGGGGGCATGGGGGTGTCCCCAGTCTCTTCCTTTTTCATCCACGCATGTGCGCACGCTGTGCCGCCAGCTCATAGTTACTCTGCGGTGAGTTAACAGCATCTACCCGAAATCCCACTTCTCAGGGTATGCGTACAGCCGTAACCTTTGTAACGGGCAGAGGCACCTTTATCACCTGGCCGTCGGCGCTGAGAGTGAGGGCGCCTGTAACTTCGTCACCCTGGGCGACCTTCCCGGTGATGGTGCCGGGTGCAGCGCTGAAGCCGTAAGGACGGCTCATGCCGGGCGGCAAGCCTGCCATGGGCTTGGTATCCATCACTCCGCCCTGGATGCTCGGGGCAGCCGCCTCGAAGACCACCTCGCCTGATGGCTGCTTTAGCTGGATATTCGTTGGAATCAGCTCCTGAATGGCTGACTTGCTGCTATTAGTGATATTGAGCTGGCCCCTGATCTCGAAGTTGCTCGCAACCGAGAACTGCGTCACTTGAATATCCAGACCGGAGCCTCCGTTCCCGCTACTGCCACCGGAGCCTGTAGCCACGCCCGGCACGCTTGTCGCGGTCGGCGCGGTGGTTGTGGGGGTTGTTGCGCTCCCGCACCCGGCGACAGAGAGGGAGGCCAGCAGGGTCAGAAGAAATAGAGCGGACTTGTATAATGCATTCATTGCAACCCTCCAGACATCGGTATGCACAGCTCTACAGGATTATACACCTCTTCAAGGCCACGGCCCTCACAACGAGAAGGCGCTTAAATGACAATGCCTCCGGGTCTGTCGGGGGGCGCACCCTCCAGATCGCGAGGCATTCAGTAGTAATAACGCCGGTCCGGCGAAAAGGATAGCCCTTTATGTCGCGACTTTCTATATATTCACCAGGCAGCGGCGGGCGTCGCCGCCCAACGATACCACTCCCACGACCATTTCTGACGGTAGCATCTCTCTGGCATCGCTGTTTTGAGCATGAAGATGACCCTGAGTGATTAGAAAGAAGCTCTTAGTCCGCGAAGGCGGGCCCTGTAAGATTAGCATGGGGGTTCGACCGCCGTATGGTAGGTCGCATCGCAAGTCTGAGCTCTCAGGCGAGCTTACTGCTCACGTGGGTGCGAATCTGGGCGCATCACCCTGAGCAGAGTGGCGCGTGCGGACGGCATCATGTCGTCCCATGCGCTCGTTTGCCAATCGTCCAGGCTGTCATCCGGGGCAACCCAGGGCGGTACAGCAAGGAGCATATATTCAGCGAGGGCGATCACGAAGGGCTCGTAGGTTGCCCGTAGCTCCGCGAGCGTCTGCTCGCCGACCGCGTCCGCACCGGCGCTCAAATGAACCCCGGTCACGGCCAGCACGTCTCGAAGACGGGCATAGTCGGTCGAAGAGAGACGATCCACCCCCATTGCGGGTGGCGTGCCGAAAATCTGGGCCAGATCGACCACCGCGTGGCGAGCTATGGCAAACGCAAACCGAGCTTGCGAGGCCGGGATGGTCTCGATACCGGTCATAATCAGCGCGCACGTATCGAGCACGACCGTCAGCGCCCCCAACCACGATTGCTCGTCGTGCTGTGAGCGGTAGTAAGCGAGCTGGGGATACGATAGGTGGCTCTCCAGGATGTCCGCGCACCACGCTTCCCAATCACGCAAGAGTATCCGCAGCTCCTCGCTGCTCTTGCCGGCGCAATTGCGGCAAAGCAGCTCGGCTGCCGTCGCGGGCGAGCCTGCGCGGGCGTCCAGCAGCGAGATCCTTAGCTCACGTCGCGAGAAAGCCTGGTAGATTACGGGCACGTAGCTGATCACCAGCGCCAGAAAAGCGAACCCCGAGGCGACCTCGAACACTATCAGAGCACGACCCACCCCAGGCACAGGGCTGATATCGCCGAGGCCGAGAGTGAAAAATGTGGTCCCACTCAAGTAGAGGTAGGTCGTGAAGCCTGGCGTCTGTTCGGGGGCGTTCATCGGAAGAGCTAATCCCCAGAGCAACAGCGCGAACCCTACCACGAAGAGCACAGCCCAGAAGGCGAATAGCGCCAGCAGCGAAAGGGGGCCGAAGTAGCTCAGATACGCTTCCCGTCTTCCGCCCGGCCTTACCGTCCGCCTGAGCACCTTCCACCCCTTCCAGGTCACTGCATAGAAGAAGCTGGCTATGCGGAAGCGTCGCGTCACCCGGCGGGGAAGCACGATCGTCTCGAAGGCGTCCTGCGCCACGAGCAAGATCACCGCAACACCGATGATGGCGCCAACTATCTCCATCCTTTCCTCCTTGCTTCTCTTCCACCGGCAGTCATGCGTCGAGCATACTACACGGCGTGCGGCCTGGACCTCAGGCTTAGCGCTGGTTCAACCCACCTGTTAGGGGATGGAGACTTTTGGGGGACACCCCCAAACCCCCGGCAGGGGAGCGCCCCTGCACCCCCTTTCTCACTCCACCCTATTGGGGAATAGAGAGATTTGGAGACACACCACACCCCCGGCAGGGGAGCTCCCCTGCATCTCCTCTTTATGAGGAACTGAAGATTATGGGGACACCCCCAAACCCCCGGCAGGGGAGCGCCCCTGCACCCCCATTATGACGAAGGAGAGGATCTTGAGGCATCCCCAAACCCCCGGCAGCGTAGGACGAATGACGGAGCACCCTGCTTTCCATATCAGGTGTCCCGATCCTGCATTAGCAGTTTGTGGGTGGCTCCCATGCACCTGTCCAAGATTACGGTTAGCCCCGCGGCCTCACCAATCCGCCGCGCCTCCTCCGAAACGATTCCCCCTCCTGGAGCCACAAGACCTTTGCACCGATAGCCACAGCCTGGCGTGCGATGTCAGGCGCTTCCTCGGCGGGGCGGAACACGTCAACTACGTCCACCGGTACGTCGATCTCGGTCAGCGACCGGTAGGCGCGCTCTCCAAGGAGCTCACCGCCGCGCGGGTTCACCGGCACTATCCGGTAGCCCTGGCTCTGCAGGTAGAGGGGAATCCTGTGCGCCGCCTTTGAGGGGTCGGACGATGCGCCGACCACCGCAATAGTGTGGGTATCGGCGTAAATGCGCAGGAGTTGCTCACGCTCAGATGGTTCTATTATGTCTCAAACCTCTTGATCGCTATCGCTGCCCGACAATAGTAACGGTAGCCCTATTCTCTGCATGGTGGGCCTCTTCAGAGGGCAGCGCACTCCAATAAAGTCCACGCTCGTATTATTATAGCAGCCGGGTTCACTTGCCGCACGTATTGCCACGCATGGGCACCCCACGGTGGGTAATCCGCCGTGCGCTGTTAGTGCGCTGTTAGTGTCGTCGCCTTCACCTCTCGTTACTTGGAGTCGATGACACAACAGGAAGAGCCATACGAGATGACCTTGTGCTCGCATGGCTCTCCCTGATCAAAGCCTTAAAGGCTATTGACCGAGATTAACTTCCGAGGTGGGCTGCACCCAGGGAAGAAGCTGTTTGCCCGGCCGAGACCGCCCAGGCTCTCAGTTGCCTGGGAGAGCTAATGGTATTCCAAGGAGACTATGAAAAGGCCACCCCATTCCTCGAAGAGAGTCTGGCAATTCGCAGAGCCATCGGGCACCAATGGAGCACAGCCGCCTCGCTGGGGGCGCTTGGTTGGGCGGCCTTACGCCGTGGCGATGTGGAGAGTGCAGCGGAGCTGCTCATGGAGAGTATCGCCTTGAGGAAGGAATTGAGAGATAAGGGAGGAGTGGCCTGGTGCCTGGAAAGGCTCGCTGAGATAGAAGTGGAGACAGGCGACCCTCTGCGCGCTGCCCGCCTGTTAGGCGCGGCCAAAACTTTACGAGCCGACCTTCATACGGGGGTAGACATCGCAGACCGGCCCCACTACGAGCGGACCGTGAGCGCCGTTCGCGGCCGGTTGGGCGAGCAGGCATTTGCAAGTGGCTATGACCAGGGAAAAGCTATGTCCTTTGAGCAAGGTGTCGCCTACGCTCAAAGGGCATAGCTGCGAATGCGGGCAATCCGGCCTTTGTTCTCTACCAATTACGCGCCCATCTCTTTGTCATTGCTCGCTCCTCGCTCCTTACGCTCAAGGAGCATGACTCTGGCCCTGGCTTGCAACTCCTTGAAATACTCCGTCCCGGTGATGGCCTCCACCTGCCCAGCCTTCTTGGCCTGATTTATCTCAATGTGTAGCTCCTCTACCTGCCGGTATCGCCCTACCCGAGCCTCGTGGGCCTCGGTGCGGGCCGGTTCGCGCGCTGAAGGCTGAAGAGCGTACTCGATAGCCATCTCAACGCTCATAGCCCGTCCCTCTTGCCATGTCTGCTCGAACTCCTCCTCCCTCAGCAGAGCACGGGCTTGTTGCACGCTCCTCTCGTACGGCAGGAGGTCCTCACGGTCCAGCACAGCGCTCATGCCCTGCAGCATCCCTTCCACTGCTCCCAGTAGCCTCGCTCCTCCCCCTACCTGTCCCACTCCTACGGCCACGCCTCCCAGACCCACCAGGCATTCGGCAATACCCTTCCTGTCCCCAAGCTCTCTCTTCAGGACCAGGCTCTCCTCGTACAGAGCGCGTGCTGCCGGATAGTCTCCCTGCTCTTGAGCCACCGCCCCAAGGTTGCTCAGGGAAAGCGTTATGCCCCACTTATCCCCAAGCTCCCGCTGCAAGGCCAGGCTTTGCTCGTACAGAGCGCGTGCTGCCGGGTAGTCCTCTTGCTCTTTGGCCACATTCCCAAGGTTGTTCAGAGTAGACGCCATGCCCCCTTTATCCCCAAGCTCTCTCTTCAGGACCAGGCTCTGCTCGTATAGAGCGTGTGCTGCTGGATAGTCCCTCTGCTCTTTGGCCATATTCCCAAGGTTGTTCAGAGAAGCCGACATGCCCCCTTTATCCCCAAGCTCCCGCCGCAAGGCCAGGCTTTGCTCGTACAGAGCGCGTGCTGCCGGGTAGTCCCCTTGCTCTTTGGCCACATTCCCAAGGTTGTTCAGGGAAAAGGCCATACTATGCTTGTCCCCAACCTCTCTTCCCAGGTCAAGAGCAGCTTCCGTCAGGGATCGTGCTGAGGAGTAGTCCCCTTGTCTTTCTGCCAGGACGCCTGCTCCATTCAGTGCTTTGACTCTGCTCTTGCTACTCGATGTCCTCAATGTGCCCAGCAAGGGCGCTTGCAGGGGTGCCTCAGATGCCTCCGGTATTGAGATGGCCCGCTCCAGGCGCTCTCTACCCTCTGTGAACAGGCTCCTCACAAGCCAGAAGCGCCAGAGGGCTCCCCCTATCCGCAACCCCACCTCTCCTGCCTCTGCTCCTTGTGCTGCCCCCACCGCTCCCTCATCTCGATTGCCCATATCGCGCACTTCCCCAGTTTCCCCAGCTTTTGCCTGCTCGTTTGCCCACTCCAGAGCAGCCCTGATGTTGTCATAGTCATCTTCCAGCCTATCCAGCCACTCTTGCTGCTTCTTGCCTGTAAGGTACGGCTCCGCTTCCTCTGCCAACCTCATGAAGTAGAGAGCATGCTCTCTACGGAGAGGCTCAGCCTCACCACTCTCCTGCAGCTTCTCTCTTGCATAGTCGTGTATCGTCTCCAGCATCCAGTAGCGTGTCTCTCCATCTCTCCCTTCCCTCTCCACCAGCATGCTCTTGTCCAACAGCGACTCTACGATGTCCACCACATCATAAGATTGCGGAATTAGGAATTCGGAATGCGGAATATTGCTCTGCTCGGTCTTATTCCGCATTCCGAATTCCTCATTCCGCATTCCGCACACCGTCTCGATAGCTTCCAGCGTCCTACCACCATTGAAGATAGCCAGCCTCCTGAATAGCTGTTTCTCTCCTTCAGAGAGTAGGTCGTAGCTCCACTCGATGGCTCCGCGCATGGTTTGCTGCCTGGCCGGGAGGTCTCTCGCCCCTCCCGTCAGTATCTTCAGCCGGTCGGAGAGGCGACCGAGCAGTGCCTGTGGTGTGAACAGCCGGGTGCGCGCTGCCGCCAGCTCGATGGCCAGGGGCAACCCGTCCAGGCGGGCGCATATCGATGCTATGTCCGGCGCGTTCTCGGCGGTTATCACGAAGTCAGCCTTCACTGCCTGGGCTCTCTCCACAAACAGGCGCACCGCCTCGTACCGGGTGTATTGCTCTACTTGCTCGGGCTGCCTCCTGGGTTGTCTGCTGCCCTACCTGCTCAGACGGTTCCTTCGCTGCACTCAGGAGGGGTACCCTCTGGGTCCCTGAGCCCGCGAAGGATCGATCGAGATGGCTACCCCGCTTGTGCTCTTGCAGATGTTTGCGGTCAGGCACGGAGAGAGGAGGCACCCGGTATTCTCTCTCCCCGTATACTCGCAAGGCTATCCTGCTGCTAACCAGCATTTTAAGGTGGGGAGCAGATTTCAGCAGCGAGGCTATCTGGGATGCTGCCTGGGTCACGTGCTCGAAGTTGTCCAGCACCAGTAGCATCTGCTTGTTTTTCAGGTACTCTTTGAGCGTCTCGATGACTGCCTGCCCCGGTACCTCCCTGACACGCAGCGTTTCGGCAATAGAGGACGGCACCAGCTTATGCTCATCGGAGGAGAGGGTAGCCAACTCCACGAACCAAACCCCGTCCTTTTGCTCCTCCAGCATCTGGGCCCCTACCTGCAAAGACAGGCGGGTTTTGCCCGTGCCTGCAGGTCCGGTCAGAGTGACCAGGCTAACATCGGAGCGGCGCAACAGAGTGATAACATCGGATATCTGTTTCTCTCGGCCAACAAGGAGCGTGGACTGGCGAGGGAGGTTGTTGGGGAGGCTATCCAGGGTACGCAGGGCCGGGAAATGGGCAGGCAGGCCGGGCACCGCTAGCTGGAAGATACGCTCCGGTCGTGTGAGGTCCTTGAGGTGATGCTCGCCCAGGTCAAGCAACTGCACGCCTGGAGGGTCTGTTGGCCGGAGTTGGGTGAGGTGGTCTCGGACTAACTCCTGGGTGGTAGTATACATGAGCACCTGGCCGCCATGCCCTGCAGAGAGGAGCCCGGTTGCCCTGTTGTGAGTGGGGCCGGAATAGCCTCCAGTTCCCTCCGCTATGACACCGGTATGGAGGGCCATCCCTACCTGGAGATCGCCAATGGAGGGAGGCCACTGCTCGGTGAACAAGAGAAGTTGAGCATCGATAGCAGCCTGGACGGCCTGGGCAGCGGTTGGAAAGGCGGCCTGCGCGGTATTGCCAATCATCTGATGGGCATAGCCGCCGTTGGCCTCGATAGCGCCTTGCAAGATCTGCTCATAGCGAGAGTGGGCAGTCCGCATGGCGGGGGGATCTCGCTCCCAGAGCATGGTGCTATCCTGGACGTCGGCGAACAGGAAGGTAACTGTACCGGCAATACCGGCAGTACCGATAGTGCCGGTCGCATGCTCAGCCATGGCGGCTATCCTCCGGGATTCGCAACATTGCCTGTTCCACCTGTCCCGTATGCAGATATCGAGGGGCAGACAAACAGGGGGTGAAGATATTATATGCCTATGTTCTTAATAAAGGTAATAGCCCTACTCTCCCTCTCTACCTGCCGCGTTCCTGGGTTCTCTACATACTGAACGCGGGTAACACGCGTACGCAAACGCGGGATGAGGGCATGATTCTAAAATCGGTAGCGAGTGGCGCGATTGACATTCTCCTCGCCTACGTTGAATGCGAGGACCAGACTGGGAGGGACTTCGTACACATCGTAGGGGCCAGGGCCGGTCCAGGGGGCACTGTACGGAGCATCAAGGACGCCATCATGCACATAGGCAGGCCACCCATGGTCTGCGTAGACGCGGGCTACGCGCTCTAACTTCTCTACGTCGCTCACTTTGGCAGCTTCCCCTTCACATAGCATGTCGAAGCCCCAACTCGATAGGGAGATGACGCAGTGAGGGTCGTGGTCAAGGTTGTTGCCTTTCACGGTGCCCTGCCCTGTTGTGACATAATAAGCCCCGTCCACCCAGAGCGCTCCCACAGGCACCACGTGGGGCCGCCCATCGGGCCGCACCGTCGCCAGCCAGGTGTGCCCTCCTTCGGCCAGGTTGTCGCGTATCTCAGCCCACGGCGTTATCGTGGAGGTCATCGTCGGATTATTGGGACTTGCCATCTGCTCTGCTATGGGTTCTCTTTCTGGCATGGAATTCTCCTTTTTCTCGGTCGTTGCGGTTCCGGTTACTCAGGAGGCGGCCCTGCTAATAAATGAGCCTTATCTACAGACTTTTCCAGCATCAACCGTACCAAACCGCGTAAGAGTTCAGATTTAGGGTCATAGGGGCAGACACAGGCTTTTGGAAATACCCCCAAACGCGCCTTGTCAATTTGACCTCAGCACATTCCCAGGGGGATCATAACACGGGAGCGCAATTGACCAAACCCCTACCTTCATGCAAGTTCGCGGTAGGTCTTTTGCATGGTGATGGCGGGGTTTCCCCTGCTGGGGGTTGGAAACCCAAAATCCCTCTTGTCCCTATAAGGTTGGTTGATGTTGCGTTAGGCCCAATATTTGCATAACATGCATAACTGGTCAAGATGAATAAGGAGATTAAGATGAGCATCATCGATGACGCGATCAAGGCCAATGAGAAATACTCTGAGAACTTTCAGCTTGGGAATTTACCGGCCCAACCGGCGCGGAAGCTGGCCGTCGTGGCTTGCATGGACGCGAGACTGATGCCCGACCAGATGCTGGGGTTCAAGACGGGCGACGCACACGTAATCCGCAACGCGGGAGGCATTGTTACCGACGACGTTATCCGCTCCCTCATTATCTCGCATCATCTGCTGGGAACCGAGGAGTTCATTATCATCAACCACACCGGCTGCGGTATGCTAAACTTAAAGGATGAAGAGCTGCGCTCCAGGCTGCAGGAGCAGACGGGTGCCGCCGCAGCCGAGCCCGCTCACTTCTACTCCTTCACGGACCTGGAGACCAACGTGAGGGAGCAGATGCAGCGAGTAAGATCACACCCATGGATCCCCGATAGTATCACCGTCAGAGGGTTCATCTATGACGTGAAGACGGGGCAATTGAGCGAGGTGCAGGCTACGGCCGGCTCGACCCAGTCGAGCTACGGGCAACAAAGCGCCACAAGCAAGCATACGTAGATACAGGCGTACATACAGGCAGGAAACACGCTCTGATCCATGGATCAGAGCGTGTTTCCTGCCCTTTGTTCTGCACTCTTTTCGACTTCGGCGGGCCTGAGAATCGCCGTTGTTGAGGGCATGGCGGAAACCGCTGCTGAAGCCATGCTAATTCTGTTAGGAGGTATAGTACCTTTTGCCTAGATAAATCAATTGATATATGTTGCTAAGGCTGATATTATTTTTCAAAGGTGATTGATCTGCCATTAGATAAGGAAGGTGATCATGAGCCTACAGCACACTACTCTATTATCCCTTTGACAGCTCGGTTGGCGATATTGGCCACTTCTGAGGAACGCCAGCCGGAACCCTCCCATATTTGATGGCGTATCGAGCATTCCGACGTCCACCGGCCGCCGGCTATGCCGGCAGCGACTAATTGATCGTGATCATGACTGGCGTAATGGGCCTGGGAGATCGCCGCGTGAGATGGAGATGGTCAACCGAAAACAAGCTGATAGCAGGCTTCGTGCTGATGATTGTGCTTGTGGTCGCCACCGGCATAACGGCCTATCAATACAGCCTCAGGTTCATTGATACCAACCAGTGGGTTGTTCATACCCACGAGGTGCTGCAAGAGCTCGAAGGCACCCTTGCCACCCTCACCACTGCTGAGACCCAGGAACGCGGTTACATTATCACAGGCGATGAGACTTACCTCCAACCCTACCAGACAGCCGTCTCCCAGATTCCTACACATATACAAGCCCTGAAGGACTTGATAGCTGATAATCCCGACCAACAACAGCGCCTTTCTTCCTTGCAGGGTGTTATCAATGACAGACTTGGCGTCTTTGATCAAGCCGTTACTGCCCGCCAACAGAACGGATTCGAGGCCGCCCGGCAAGTAGTCTCGACCGGCAGGGGACAGCAGATGATGGACCAGATCCGCCAGGCGGTCGCAACTATGGAAACAGAAGAGAACGGACTATTGGCGCAACGCACCGGGGATGCGAACGCGAGCTCTAACAGCCTGGGCCTTACGTTCGCCGGCCTGGTCATCTTGAATTTGGCCTTGCTCGCGCCAATATTCTTCCTTATCAGAAGGGACATTCGCGAACGCAAGCGCTCCGAGCAGCAAATTACGGCGTTGAACCAGGACCTGGAGCAGCGCGTGGCCGAGCGCACTTCTCAGTTGGAGACCACCAATCATGAGCTTGAGAACGAAATCACCAGGCGCGAACGCGCAACAGCCCGGGTCGCATTCCTGGGTGAAGCGAGCGACATCCTCGGTTCATCACTCGATTATGAAGCCACGCTAACCAGGGTGGCCAGGCTGGCGGTGCCTCACATCGCCGACTGGTGCAACGTGGACCTGGTAGGCGAAGATGGGCAGGTGCACCGAGTGGCCCTGGCACACGCGGACCCCGCTATGGAGGCCCTGGCCTATGACTATTTACGCCGCTTCCCACCGGAGCCGAACGCGGACAGAGGAGTGGACGCCGTGCTGCGCACCGGAAGGCCCATGGTCGTTTCGGAGATTACCGAGGCTATGTTGGAGGAGGCGGTGCGCGACCCGGAGCAGCTCAAGTTTATGCGCCGGTTACACCCAACCTCATCGATGACGGTGCCCCTCATTGCGCATGGCCGTCCGCTGGGAGCGATTACTCTGCTCGCTTCAGATTCCGGACAGCATTACGGTGAGGAAGACCAGGCGCTTGCTGAGGAGCTTGCCCACCGGGCAGCCCTGGCGATTGACAACGCGCGGCTCTATCGCAAGTCTGAAACGGCACGTGACGAGGCGGAGATGACCGGGGAAGAGCTGAAGCGCACGGTAGCAGAGCTGGAGCGCTCCAATGCTGAGCTGCAACAATTCGCCTACGTGGCCTCGCATGACCTGCAAGAGCCCCTACGCATGGTTGCCAGCTATACCCAGTTACTGGCAAAGCGTTACAAAGGCAAGCTCGATGGTGATGCCGACGAGTTCATCATGTATGCCGTAGACGGTGCCACTCGCATGCAAACACTTATTAATGACCTGCTTGCATATTCAAGAGTCAGCACGCGGGGCAAGGAGTTCGAGCAAACGGACTGCGAAGCCGTCTTACAAGAGGCATTGGCTAACTTGCATAAAGCGATAGATGAGAGCAGTGCGATTATAACCCACGACCCCTTGCCAACCATTATGGGTGATCACACACAGTTGGTGCAGCTATTCCAGAACCTCACCGGCAATGCCATCAAGTTTCGTGGTACGAAGCCGCCTGAGGTGCACATCGGGGCCCAGCGGGGTGAGCGCGAGTGGCAATTCTGCGTACAAGACAACGGCATTGGCATCGACCACCAATATGAGGATCGCATCTTTGTAATATTCCAGCGTCTCCACTCCAAGCTCGATTATCCGGGCACGGGTATCGGTCTGGCGATATGCAAGAAGGTCGTGGAGCGCCACGGGGGCAACATTCGTGTGGCTTCAACCCCCGGCCAGGGAGCTACTTTTTACTTCTCTATCCCATTCAACGCGGTATGAAACCTGAGCCCGTCATTTATTGTGTGAGTAGGGGCTCCAACCGGTAGAGCCGGTGCAAGCGATACGAGCGGTCACCGGCGCAGCCGGAAGGCAACTTAACGAGAGGGGACAAGCTATTATGAGCAAAGGAACATACGGCAATCCAATTGATATTCTGCTGGTGGAAGACAACCCTGGCGACGTGCGCCTGACCATCGAGGCTCTCAAGGAAGGCAAGGTGCTAAATACGCTGAGCGTGGCGATGGATGGTGTTGAGGCTCTATCATTCCTGCACAAGGAAGGCAAGTATGTAGACGCGCCACGCCCGGACCTCATCTTGCTCGATCTAAACCTGCCCAGGAAAGATGGCCGTGAGGTGTTGGCCGAGATCAAGAGTGACAACGATCTGAAATGTATCCCTGTGGTAGTTTTGACCACCTCGCAGGCCGAGCAGGACATATTCAAGAGCTACAACCTGCACGCAAACTGTTTTATTACCAAACCTGTAGACCTGGAGCAGTTCATTACGGTATTGCAATCTATCGAGAATTTCTGGCTCACGATTGTCAAGTTGCCGCAAGGGTGTTAAAAGGTGTTGGATACTCCATGACATATCCGGACGTGACCAATAATGGGAGCAATATATCGAGGGGCCCTTTATCGATGCCCACAATCGAGGTATTGCTGGTCGAAGATAATCCCGGCGATGTCAGGCTGATTCGTGAGCTACTTCGAGATGTGAAGGTCAGGCGCTTCAACCTGGTGCATGCCGACCGGCTCTCGACGGGAATAGAAAGGGCTGCTGAAGGCGGCATCGACGCCCTGCTGATAGACCTCTCGCTACCGGACAGCAATGGTCTCGAAACCCTTACAAAGATATATCCGTACGCACGAGAGGTACCCGTCCTGGTGCTGACAGGTCTCGACGGTGAAACGATGGGAACTCGAGGCGGTACAACAGGGTGCGCAGGACTATCTCGTCAAAGGGCAGATAGATGGCCAGGTACTCGCCCGTTCCATATTGTATGCGATCGAGCGCAAAGTCCAGGAGGACCAGCTCCGAGAGCATGCGCGGGTGCAGGCTCAGTTATTAGACCAAGCTTTGACAGCTCAAGAGGCGGAGCGCCGACGGCTGGCAAGAGACCTGCACGACGGGCCTCTACAATCGTTAGGTGTTGCGCTCATGGCTCTGGACCGGAGCATGCGCAGGCATCAACTGGGGGACTACGAGCTAGCCGGAGTGGAGGAGCATTTCTTGCGCTCCACTCTTTTAGAAATGGTGGAAGAGATAAGGGCGGTGCTTGCCGATCTCAGCCTCGAGGTGCTCACAGCCAGAGGGCTGGTGGTTGCTTTGAACGTCCTCGTTGAGCGTTTCACCGCTGTTACGGGCATAGAAGTAACATTGACGGAAGACCTCAAATCTACGCTGAAACCCGAAACCGAGCTATTACTGTACAGGCTGGCCCAGGAAGCCCTGGCCAACATCCGAAAGCATTCGCATGCTCAGACTGCGACGATCTCCATTGTCGCGGATGGGGGTGACGTACAGATGACCATTCATGACGATGGACGAGGCTTCGACCCGGAGACGGCCCTTCAACAACACGAACTCGGGGCGGGGCATCGGCCTTCGTTCGATGAGCGAGCGGGTCGAGCTAATGGGGGGCAAGTGCAACATCGCCTCCGCACCGGGCAAAGGAGCCACTCTATGGTTCTGTTGCCCGATAGAAGTACCTGTACACTGATGCAGCTTCACCCACCCTATTAGAGAATAGAGAATAGAGAATTTGGGGACACCCCAAACCCCCGGCAGGGGAGCGCCCCTGCACCCCCTTTCTCACTCCACCCTATTGGGGAATAGAGAGATTTGGGGACACCCCATGCCCCGGCAGGGGAGCGCCCTGCACTCCTAGTTTCAGCGGAGCTTGGAACGAAAAGGCGTAGTTGGGTTGCCCCTCCCGAGCTATTTCTGGGCTTTGAATAAACTCTGGCCATCAGAGCGACTACCTTGCAATGTGCTATCACACCACTTAGAATATTATGGAGCGACGCTGAAGAATCCCCGAATATCTTTTCCAGCACATAGGAACGTACGAATATACCAATCTAATATTAAACCCATGTAGCTTTCGCTCGATATACCAAAAAGGAGTAAATATGTCTAACGCTTCCCCTAGAAATTGGAACCAGGATATGATCGACGAATTCCGTGCCAACGCCGGGAAGGTCGGAGGGATGTGGGAGGGCCGCCCATTGCTGCTCTTGACCACCACCGGCGCTAAGTCGGGCCGCCATCACACCACACCTCTGATGTATAACACTGATGGTGACCGCCTGTTGGTGTTCGCTACCAAAGGCGGTTCGCCGACCCACCCCTCCTGGTACCATAACCTGGTGGCCAACCCCAGGGTGACAGTCGAGAAGGGGGCCGAAACCTTCGAGGCAAACGCCGTGCCCATAACTGGAGAGGCACGCGACCGCTTTTACAACATGCACGCCGAGCAATACCCCCAGTTCGCCGAGTACGAGCGCAAAACCACCCGCAAGATCCCGGTCGTCGCTCTCGAACGCGTAGGCTGAACCACTTCGCGTTTGTAGCTGCTGCGAGGGCTTGCTCTATGCCTGAACCAGGCCAACCACTACCCAGCACCCTCGCCTTCCTCTTTACAGATATTGAGGCAAGCATCAGGCTCGGGCGGCAGTACCCTCAGCAGTTGCGCTCGGCCCTCTCGTTATGAAAGCTGCCGTCATGGCCTCTCTAGAGTCAAGCGTTCAGAATAGAAATGTAAACTTGGGTAAGGTCACCCATTCGTGGGTGCTCTCGTGGGGTAGAGAATCTTGCTCGCCACGAGAGCACCCACAATGGGTGCTCCTACCGAGGCATCTTCTCTATCCTTATTCTGAACACTTGCCTGTAGAGAAGGACGGGTTTGAAGTCTTCGAACGATAGATGGTGCCTTCTGTATCGAGGTGCCATAGCATGAGCTGTTCACAGAGGAGACCAGGATGTCCGGGAAGTCTTTGCTCAGCCCAATCAAGCCGGCTAAGATGCCGCGCATCGGTCTATATTCCGTGGGGTTACGTGCCTATTGGGACCAGTTCCCCGGCCTGAGGGAGCGGCTGACCGGTTACGGGCAGTTTATCGAGCAGCGGCTATCCGCATGGGGAGAGGTATACAACTTTGGCCTCGTGGATACCGAAGAGGAGGGGCGCAAGGCCGGGGAATGGCTGAATAGTCACAACGTTGACCTGGTTTTCTGCCACTCCGCGACCTACTCCACCAGTTCGACTGTGCTGCCGGTGCATCAGATCTGCAGAGCGCCTGTGGTCTTCTTGAACCTGCAACCCACGGCACGCATCAACTACGAGCAGACAACGACCGGCGAATGGCTCGCCCATTGCGTCGCCTGCGCTGTGCCGGAATTCGCCAACACGTTCGAGCGCGCCGGTATCGCGTTTCGTGTCGTCAACGGACTGCTCGGGCTGGACGCCACGCCCGAAATCTCGCTTACTGACGAAGTAACGCACGACCGTCCCGAAGCGCTGAAAGCCTGGCGCGAGATCGAAGGATGGGCACGTGCCGCTGCGGTGTGCCGCACCCTTCAGCAAAGTCGCTTCGGTTTTCTCGGTAACACCTACAGCGGCATGCTCGACATGTACTCGGACTTCACGATGATACAGGCACAAACGGGGCTACACGTAGAAGTGCTGGAGATGAGCGACCTTGCCCGGCTGCTGAAGGAGGTTACCCCACAGGAGATACGCGCCAAGCGCGCAGAAGTAGTGGAGATGTTCGAGATCAGCGGCAACTCGCCTTCCGACCCTATCGCCCGCAAGCCGACCGATGAGCAGATGGAATGGTCGTGTGCGGTGGCTGCAGCGCAGGAACGGCTGGTACGCGAGTTTGATCTCGATGCCCTGGCATACTACTACCACGGCGAGCCTGGAGGCGAGGACGAAAAACTCCAGGCCGGCTCTATCGTGGGACATTCACTGCTGACGGCCCGCGGCGTCCCCTGCGCCGGCGAGGGCGACCTGAAAACGGCTGTGGCCATGAAAATCTGCGACACGCTGGGCGTGGGAGGCAGCTACTCGGAGCTGGTGGTGGTCGATTATATCGACGGGACGATCCTACTGGGGCACGATGGCCCGTTCCATATCGCTATCGCACAGGGCAAGCCGGTCTTACGCGGCATGGGCCTGTATCACGGCAAGCAGGGCACGGGGGTATCGGTCGAGGCCACGGTCAGGACGGGGCCCATCACCACGCTCAATGTCACGCAGACCGGAGACGGCAAGCTGAAGCTGATCATCGGGGAAGGCGAGTCTACTAATGGGCCGGTCATGCAGATCGGCAATACCCAGACACCCGTCAACTTCGGCGAGCACCCGGATAGCTATCTGGCACGCTGGTTCGCCGAAGCACCGACCCATCACTGCGCCATGTCGATCGGGCATAATGCCGGGCTCTTCCAGAAAGTAGCAGAGCTGATGCAGATCAAGCATGTAACTTTGTGATTGGCGATTGGCGATTGGCGATTGGCGAACGGTGCAACACGAAACACGTGCCGGTGCGTATGGCACGCAGATTTGGCCGGGCAAGCAGTAAGGTCCTTTAGATCGATCGCTGACTTGCCGGTCTTCTTGTTGCCCGGCATAATCACGGTCGTGCTTACACCGCCTGACAAAACCTGTAGGGGCACATGCGCGGCCTCTGTTCCAACTAATTCGGGCATGTTACGCGACACGAGCAACGCACTGCGGTTGAAACCGCGTGCTACATTTACGAAGTCCGCCTTCGCGGACTGCCAGAGCCAAGAAAATGTTTGTATTGCGGCACAACCCTTTGGTTAGTAGTCCGCGAAGGCGGACTTTGTAAGCCTAGCACGCGGTTTCAACCGCAGTGCGCTGCTCGTGTGTTGCTCCCCAACCGAATCAGGGCGTGTAAGCAGTGGTCTGCTGCACGGGCGACAATTTAGCTCAGCCGTACAAAACCCCGCTTTCCATCACTCCGGTAAAGTGCTACAATAGCTCCACCTCGTCCGAGTCCCTCATAGCCCCCATTATTGGGGAGGACTTGTTAGATGCCTCAACTGCACCACCGCCCTACCGGCACTGTGACTTTCCTGTCCGCCGACATAGAGGGAAGCGCCAGGCTCTGGGAGCGCGATCCCACGGGCATGCGGGCTGCCCACTCTCGGTACGAGGACGTCCTGCAGGGTGCTATCGAGGCCAATGGTGGCCATGCCTACCAGACGATCGGCAGTGCCACCCAGGCCACCTTCCCTACCGCTTTGCAGGCTGCGCAAGCCGCTGCCGATGCTCAGCTCCTCTTGTTCACCGAGCAGTGGCCTCTCTCGCTTGGCGATTTGCAGGTAGCCATGGCCCTCCATACCGGCGTCATTGAGGAGGTCGAGGGCAGCTCGGGCAGGCATGGCGGCTACTCAGGTTACTCGGGCCCCACTCTCAATAGAGTGAGCGGCCTCCTCTCCGCCGGGCATGGTGGCCAGGTGCTCCTCTCTGCTGCCACCCAGGAGCTGGTCCGTGACCATCTCTCTCGCCTGAAGCCAACTGACCCGCCTGGCGTGCAGTTGCTGGATTTAGGAGAGCACCGCCTCAAGGACCTCACCCGACCCGAGCGCATCTTCCAGCTAGTGGTACCGGGTCTTCCCGCTCATTTCCCGGCTCTGCGCACCCTGGACAGCCTGCCCAACAATCTCCCTCGCCAGTCCACTCCCCTCATTGGCCGAGAGAAGCAGACTGCCGATGTTATAGCTCTGTTGGGCCGCTCTGATGTTAGCCTGGTCACTCTGACAGGGCCTGCGGGTACCGGCAAGACCCGCCTCAGCTTGCAGGTAGCGGCCCGAATGCTTGAGGAGTACAAGGACGGGGTATGGTTCGTGGAGCTCGCTACCCTGACGTCCGAGGATCACAAGCTGGTGCCGTCCTCTATTGCCGAGACGCTGGGTGTGAGGGAGGCACCTGGCCAGGCGATCATCGACACCCTGAAGGACTACCTGAGAGACAAGCAGATGCTTTTGGTGCTGGATAACTTCGAGCAGGTAGCCCCGGCAGCTCCCCAGGTATCCTCGCTACTCAAGGCTGCTCCCCACCTGAAGGTGCTGGTGTCCAGCAGGATAGCCCTGAAGGTATACGGGGAAAGGGAATACCGGGTGCCCCCGCTCTCCTTGCCCGACCGCAAGCTTCTGACCGGCCGGCAGCGGGCAGCGGGCGGCGGGCAGAGCGGTGGGCAGTGGGCAGTGAGAAGTGAGCAGAACGAAAGCGACCGGTCACTGTCCGCTGCCCGCCCGTCAATAGAGCAATACACCCGGTGCGAGGCAGTTCGCCTATTTGTCGACAGGTGTCAGGCGGTCAAGGCGGACTTTGAGATAACCCCCGATAACGCGCCCGACATAGCATCGATATGCACCCACCTGGATGGGTTGCCCCTGGCCATCGAGCTGGCCGCAGCGCGCATCCGCCTCTTCACACCCCAGGCCCTGCTCAGTCGCCTCTCCGACCGGCTGAAGATACTGACAGGAGGGGCGAGGGACCTCCCGGCCAGGCAGCAAACTATGCGCGGAGCCATCGAGTGGAGCTACGACCTCCTCTCCGAACGATGAGAAGCTGCTATTCAGGAGGCTCGCTGTCTTCAATGGAGGAAGGACCCTCGAAGCGATCGAGACGGTGTGCAACTCTGAATTCTTAACTTTGAATTCTGAATTAAGCCGGGCAGACGAATTAATTCAGAATTCAAAGTTAAGAATTCAAAGATTCCGTGGACGTGGTGGACATCGTAAAGTCGCTGTTGGACAAGAGCCTGCTGGTGGAGAGGGAAGGGAGTGACGGGCAACCGCGCTACTGGATGTTGGAGACGATACAAGAATATGCGAGAGAGAAGCTGCAGGAGAGTGGGGAGGGAGAGGCTTTAGCGAGAGAGCATGCTCTCTACTTCATGAAGCTGGCAGAAGAAGCAGAGCCGGGGTTAATAGGCGATAACCAGGCCCACTGGTTGAACCATGTGGAGGACGAGCACGACAACTTGCGGGCAGCCTTACGATGGGCGCATGCAGGAGAACCAGGAGAGGCAGACGAGGGGTTCGAGGAGCAAGAACAAGAGGCGACCGGTCGTAGAGAAGTAGGTCTGAGAATAGCGGTAGCCATCTGGCGTTTCTGGGCTACTAGAGGCTATTACAGCGAGGGGAGGGAGCAGATTGAAGGGCTTCTCTCTTCACTCCCTTCCCTACCTACGGAGCCGCTACGCCTCTCCGGTGAATAAATCCGCAATCCGCAATCCGTATGGGCCGCCACCTGGTCGCAGCTCGCTGGTGGCTGCTCGCTACTCCTGGAGGGCAAAAGCTCACAATGCCGTAGGTACCCTGGCGTACAGGCAAGGGGACTACGCTGCCACACATGCCGCACTCGAACAAGGAATCGACATAGCAAGGGAGCTGGGAGATAAGCCGAGCATGGCTCGCTCCTTCAACACCCTTGGGAATGTGGCCTATCAGCAAGGCGACTATTCGACAGCGCGCTCACATTACGAGCAGAGCCTGGCCCTATACAGGGAAGTGCAAGACAAGAGAGGCATTGCCAATGAGCTCAACAACCTGGGGAATGTAGCTGTCAGCCAGGGGGACTACCCGAGAGCCCGCTCCCTGTACGAGCCGAGCCAGGCTCTATACAGAGAGTTGGGAGACAAGAGAGGCCTCGCCTCCGGGATCACTAGCCTGGGGGATGTGGCCTTTGCCCAGGGAGACTACTCGACAGCGCGCTCTTTAAACGAGCAGGGCCTGGCCCTATTCCAGGAGTTAGGAGACAAGGGAGGCACCGCCTTTGCGCTCAACGCCCTTGGGGGTGCAGCCTTCATGCAGGGAGACTACCAGACAGCCAACTCTCTGTATGAGCAAAGCCTTGCCCTATTCAAGGAGATAGAGGACAAGTTGGGCGTTGCCGTATCGCTCGAGGGTTTGGCGGGTGCAGCTTACATGCAGGGAGACTACCAGACAGCCAACTCTCTGTACGAGCAAGGTCTTGCCCTGTTCAGGGAGCTGGAACACAAGCGAGGTATCGCCAGTACGCTCAACGCCCTGGGACGCATGGCCTACATACAAAGAGACTACCAGACGGCCGGTTCCATGTATCAACAGAGCCTGGCTCTGTCCAGGGAGATGGAGGAGAAGCGGCACATTGCCGCGAGCCTTACCGGGTTGGGAGCGGTTGCAGTTGGAGTTGGCGCAGCCCTTCGGGAATTGCGGAACGAGGAATTACGGAATTGCGGAATATCTCCGAACCCAACACTCCGCATTCCGAATGCCTCATTCCGCATTCGCTAGCGATGGTGCGACAGGGGGCAAGATTACTGGGGGCATCTGAGGCTCTCCTGGAAAGCATAAAGGCTGTCCTGGATCCTGTCGATCGACTGCCGTATGAACAAGGGGTAGCCTCGGCCAGGTCGCAGTTGGGGGACGAGATGTTCGAGAAAGCCAGGCAAGAGGGTATGGTCATGAGCCTGGAGGAGGCTATCAGGAATGCGGAATTTGGAATTGCGGAATGCGGAATATGTCAGAAGCCGGCAACCCTCACCCACTTCGCGAGTAGCTGGAATTCCGCATTCCGCATTCCAAATTCCGCATTCGGTCGATGAGCTACACATCGAAGTAAACCAGGCCAAGAAGGCGCGCCAGGTGGAGGCTATTATCGAAACGGACTATTTCAAAGAGTTGCAGCGCAGGGCCAACGCCTTGCTCCTCGAACGCAAGGAACGGGAAGCCGGCACTCACAGGCGGCAATAACGTTTAGCGCCTGAAGGCAAACACGCGCGCTGCAGGCACCCTCTCTTTTCCGGCTAACTTCGTGCTCAGAAGTGCTATGAATCCATGAGCTTCCGGAGCTTTCGGAGGTTGACGCTGACTAGAACGTGTGGCTGTGTCTGCGAGAGCAACTTGAGGAGACCATCTGCGGGCAAAGGTTCGTCCCGATTTGACCTGGAGTTGTGATAGGCGAAAACCCTTGAACCGTACGGCAAATTGCCGTACAATAGGTGCAAGTGTAAGTCTGATCTGCAAACATGAGGATGTGTTGCACCAGGAGGTTTCCAATGGCTACAAGGAGATATAAAGGGGCTCTGGCTGCGCCCAAGAATGAACGCTTGGAGGCTCGTATTAGCCCGCAACAGAAGAGTATCATACAGCGGGCAGCGCAACTATCAGGTCTGTCCGTGACTGATTTTGTCGTTACAAGTGCGCAGAACAAAGCAGAAGATGTTATTCGGGAGCATAACATTATAACTTTGACAGCACAGGATAGCATTCTATTCGCTACAGCGCTGCTCAACCCTCGCGAACCTGACGAAGCGCTACGTGATGCATTTGCGCGACATGATGAAGAGGTCATAGAAAGAGATTAGCACCTACATAGTAGAGCGGCTTGATACCGGCAAGCATAATCGGACTGACTTCTTTTGTGGTGTACCTCCGCTTGATGCTTATCTCAAAACCAGGGCAAACCAGGAAGCAAAGAGGGGAGTCGCGGCGGTATATGTCCTTTGCCCGGAGGAACTCGGGCACAATCATCGGATACTATTCACTCAGCACATCATCGATAGAGACCACCCAATTACCTGAAGAAATACGAAACCGGCTGCCACGCTATGAAGCTATGCCTACTTTTCTCATCGGCAGGCTTGCCGTTGACGAGAGATACCGGGGCCGGAAAATCGGTACGTTACTGCTTGCCTCTGCACTCAAACGCTGCCTGAAGCTCTCTGAGGACGTCGGGGCAGTAGCTGTACAGGTTGATGCAAAGGATGACCAGGCTGCTGCCTTTTATCAGCACTTTGGGTTCATACCTTTTGTCGATGCTCCGATGAGGCTCTTTATGCCCATGTCAGAAGTCGCGAAACTATAACTTTTGCATCAGCCCCTGGTTGGCCGCTCAGGGTTGACAAGTCAAGAGAGGATTGTATAAGGTGGATAGTGGCATAGACGCAAGTATCTCAGCAGCAATATGTGGCAGGAGGACTATAAGACATGGCTGACATTGTCGATACGACGGAAAAGAAAGAGAATGCGCTACCCTCTATCCCCGCCCAGACACGAATAGGGCACGTGCATCTCAAGGTCTCCGACCTGGAGCGCGCCGTCTGGTTTTATCACGAAGTGATGGGGTTTGATGTGATCGCCAACCTTGGCAGCGCAGCTTTCCTCTCGGCAGGCGGCTACCACCATCACCTGGGCCTCAACACCTGGGAAAGCCTCGGCGGGCAGCCTCCTGCGCCTGGCACCACCGGCCTCTACCACTTCGCCATCAACTATCCCACCCGCCCCGATCTGGCTGCCGCCTTAGCGAGATTGCTGGACGCAGGTTGGGGTATCGACGGCGCTTCGGACCACGGGACGCATGAAGCGCTCTATCTGCACGACCCCGACTTCAACGGCATAGAACTGGCCTGGGATCGATCTCCTGACCTGTGGCCCACTAAGGATGGCGCTCTCGTCTTCAGCCGCAAACCGCTCGATTTCGGCAGCCTTCTGGAAGAGCTTGGAGACCCTGACCGCGCCCGCCACCTTGATTACCTGTCCCAGTACAAGTAGATGGGATTGTAGTCTAAGAGCAATGAGCGGCTAGCGGGCTAGCGGGCCATGTTTCCGATATAATCCAGCTAGCGGCCCGCTTCGCAGACCCACCGAGCGGGCAGCAGTTTCAGGACGTGCCTCTTGGGAGCACATACTTCACGTCTACTTACCGGCTCGTGAGCCGCTTGATCATGTCGGGCTACCCATGCGGTGGGACAGGAGAGCCATGCATACCACCCCAGAATTGGCCCTACTTCAGGCCCAACAACAACGCCACGAGAGGGCAGACGTCGAAGATAGTGGCCAATACCTTCTTCCCCGACTGCCAGACGCCTACAAGATAATAAGCCTTCTTTGGCTTCAGAAATAGTGGTTTACGGCGTGGAGTTGAACATGAGAATTATGGGACCATTAGCTATTTGCGTAGGCATTGCGGTCACGCTTCTAGTTTCAGTGGCTGTTGGTCTGGCGAGCGCAAATGCCTCTGCCTCAGCGCCTATTTCAGCATCTGCCCCGGTCGCTGCCTTGGCTTCTATGCATGACCAACCAACTACGCCCCCTTCGCCCACTACACTTGCTGGGACGGCGACAGCAACCAACACACCAAGCGTGCCCACAGCTACCTCTACACCCGCGCCGATATACTGCGGTCCCAACTGGGTCGGGGTTCCCAGCCCTAACGTGGGCATGCACGACAACGAGCTATATAAAGTATCAGCGGTATCGAGTGATGACGTGTGGGCTGTGGGTGCTTACGTCGGCACTACGAGGGACCAAACGCTCACCGAGCACTGGGACGGAAGCGAATGGAGCGTGGTCTCCAGCCCCAGCCCCGGCTCCGGCGACTTCATCTTCCTCAATGGAGTATCAGCAGTATCGAGCAATGACGTGTGGGCTGTGGGGAATTACGACAATACCACTGAGGACCCTATGGTGACGCTGATTGAGCACTGGAACGGGAACCAGTGGAGCGTTGTCCCCAGCCCCAATTTGGGCATCTATGACAACGACCTAATTGGAGTATCAGCAGTATCGAGCAATGACGTGTGGGCTGTGGGGGATTATGTGGGCAAGTTGAATGGCACTTCTTACCCGTACCAGACGCTGATTGAGCACTGGAACGGGAGCCAGTGGAGCGTTGTCACTAGTCCCAATTCGGGCATCTATGACAACCACCTGGTTGAGGTAGCAGCAGCATCAAGCGGCGATGTGTGGGCTGTGGGCCGATACTACAGCCAACCTAACTCTTCTGGGTCCAAAACCCTCATCGAGCACTGGGACGGCAGCACGTGGAGCGTTGTCACCAGTCCCAATTCGGGCATCTATGATAACGAGCTTTTTTCCATAGCGGCGATATCAAATGGCGATGTATGGGCTGTGGGTGATTACCAACTCAACTCTAGCGGCTTCAAGCCCCGGACGCTGATTGAGCACTGGAACGGGAGCCAGTGGAGCATCGTGCCAAGTCCTAGTGTGAGTACATACGAGGACTACCTTCAAGGAGTAGCAGCGGTATCGAGCAGTGATGTGTGGGCTGTGGGTTATTACTACACCGGCCACATTTACGAGACGCTCGTAGAGCACTGGGATGGCACCATGTGGAGCGTGGTCCCCAGCCCCAACTCAGGCACCCATGACAACGACCTGTTTGGAGCAGCAGCACTACCGGGCGGCGACGTGTGGGCTGTGGGTCGTATAGAATACCAGACGCTGACAGAGCGATACAACCCTTGTCCTTCGCCCACGCCCACTCCACCCGGCCAGCCTACGGCCACGTCGTGTCCAATACAATTCAGTGATGTACCTGTGGGCAGCACATTCTATCCCTTCATTCGCTGCCTAGCTTGCCGTGACATCGTCAACGGCTACTCAGATGGCACTTTCAAAGCCAGCAACTATGTGACCAGGGGCCAGCTATCGAAGATAGTGTCCAACTCGGCTGGCTTCATAGACCCCCAGACCACCCAGATGTTCCAGGACGTGCCGGTGGGCTCTGTGTTCCAGGTCTTTATAGGTAGGCTAGTCTCAAGAGGTTACATAAGTGGCTATCCATGCGGCGGGTCTGGAGAGCCTTGCCTGCCGCCCAACAACTACCCTTACTTCCGGCCCAGCAACAATGCTACAAGAGGACAGTTATCTAAGATAGTGGCCAACACGGCACGCTTCGCGGACCCACCGTGGCGCAGGAGTTTCAGGACGTCGGGGTAGGGAGCACATACTACACCTACACCTATCGCCTCGTGAGCCGTTCCATCATGGCGGGTTACCCATGTGGAGGGCCTGGAGAGCCTTGCCTGCCGCCCAACAACTACCCTTATTTCCGGCCCAGCAATAACGCCTCCAGAGGTCAGACATCGAAGATAGTGACCAACACCTTCTTCCCTGACTGCCAGACGCCTGCTCGCAAGTAGAGGCTCCAATCCGATCATGGGCCATCCAGGGTGCTGAATGGCCCATGATTATCCGTCTCGCAATTTCCCTCATATTGGTGGCTTGATGCTCAGGCATTACTCAAAGCCGGTCACCACAGTGATATACTTGTGTCATGCAGCGACCGCTGCGCTGATAGTCAACCTGAATGGTAGGGCCTGACCATGTCTGCCTTCTTTGTCCTTTACTCGGATGGAATTGAGGATATAACAGCCTAATGAGCGGCCCTCCGGGTGCGGGCAAAAGCTGATTATGTGCCCTTACCCTCCCTCTTACCTGTCGATTACGCGGAGCGGGTATACGCCGGCGTACTGGGCAAGATGATAGGTGTCTATCTCGGCAGGCCGTTCGAAGGCTGGAGCTATGAGCGCATCATGGCTGAGCTCGGCCCGGTCTACTATTACGTCCACGAGCGGTTGGGCATGCCTTTGGTCGTCACGGACGACGACCTCTCGGGCACCTTTACTTTTTTGCGAGCCTTACCCGACCACGGCAACACCCTCGATTTGACGCCCGCACAAATCGGGGAGACCTGGCTCAATTACATCATCGAAGGTCGCACCACGCTATGGTGGGGCGGCCTCGGCAATTCGACCGAGCACACCGCCTACCTCCGTCTGAAGCAGGGGGTGCCCGCGCCACGCAGCGGCTCGATAGGTCTGAACACGAGGACCGTAGCCGAGCAAATAGGGGCGCAGATCTTCATCGAGGGCTGGGCGATGGTAGCTCCAGGCGACCCTGAACGCGCTGCGGACCTGGCTCGCCGGGCTGCAAGCGTCAGCCATGACGGCGAGGCGGTCTATGCCGCCCAGGTGGTGGCTGCAATGGAGGCGCAGGCGTTTGTGGAGCCTGATCTGCAGCGGCTGCTCGACACGGCGACCTCGCTAATTCCTCACCACTCCACTATCTACCGGCTGATCTCCGATATCCGCGAGTGGCACGCCAAGGAGCCGGATTGGCGCAAGACCCGCCAGGCAATTGCCGAGCGCTACGGATACGACAAGTTCGGAGGTAACTGCCATATCGTGCCCAACCACGCGCTGGTTGTTCACAGCCTGCTGTACGGCAACGACGACTTCCAGCAGTCGCTGATGATTGTGAACAGTTGTGGCTGGGACACCGACTGCAACTCGGGCAACGTCGGAGCGCTGCTCGGGATCAAGAACGGTCTGGCCGGCATAGATGCAGTTGGCGGCCCTGAGTTGGCCGCCCAGTACCCGCCAATCCCCGACTGGCGCGGCCCGGTTGCCGACCGCCTCTACCTACCTGGGGCCGACGGCGGCCGTGCCATAACCGACGCGGTGACTGAGACATACCATGTGGTAAATATCGGTAGAGCCCTGGCAGGGCTCGATCCCGTAGCCCCCAAAGGCGGCGCACGATTTCACTGGGAGCTGCCCGGGTCGGTGCAGGGCTTCGAGGCCGAGCAGAGCCTCGACTCGAGCGGCACGCTCCTGATCGAGAATGTGGCCGGCCACAGCCGGCGGGGCAACCGGTGCCTTGCCCTGCGCTACCACAATCTCGCGCCGGGGCGCTTCGCCCGCGCAGCTACGGCCGTATTCATTCCGCCCGGCGCGGCCGAGATGCCCGACTACAACCTGGTAGCATCGCCCACCCTCTATGCAGGGCAAAGCATCAGTGCCGGCGTCTCTGCCGACATGACAAACGCAGTGCCGGTGCAGTGCCGGCTCTATGTGCAGACTTATGACCCGGACGACAAGCTGCAGCGGATCTATGGCCCGCAAATCGTCCTTGAGCCGGGACGCTGGGAAGAGCTGAGCTGGCAGCTCGATACCACGGAGGGCGCTCCGATAGCCGAAGTAGGCATAGAGCTAAGCTCCTCTGAAAATAGGGGTGCAGGGCACTCCCTGCCGGGGCTTGGGGTGTCCCCAAAATCCCTCTATTCACATAAGTTGGGGGACAAAGGGGGTGCAGGGGCGGCTAACCCTGCCGGGGCTTGGGGTGTCCCCAAAACTTCCTCCCCTATTTTCATTGGTGATGGTGACCCGCAGGGTCATGATTACTCGGACGGCGGGCATGAGGGTAGCGGAAGTGGCACCGTTTTTCTGGACTACCTGACATGGGGTGGAGCGCCCAGCCTGAAGTTGGCGCAGCCCGCCGGCGCAGGCAGCATGTGGCGGCGAGCCTGGGTAGACGGCGTGGACCGGCTTGAGACCGGCGGGTCAGAGCCCTATCGCCTGATCCAGAACAGCGGCACCGGTCTGATAATCCAGGGGACGCGCCAGTGGACGAACTACCGGTTTAGCGCAGCGATCACGCCGCACCTGGTCAAAGCCGCCGGGATCGGCGTGCGAGTGCAGGGGATGCGGCGCTACTATGGTTTGCTGCTGTGCGCTGACGGCAGGCTGCGCCTGGTCAAAGCGCTGGATGGCGTGACAGTATTGGCAAGTATAGCCTACGAATGGGAGCCTGGAAGCACTTACCGCATGGCCCTCCAGGTGGTAGACAGAGCCCTGCAGGCGTGGGTGAACGACCGGTTGCTTGAGGTTACGGAGCTCGATGGCGACCTGTCCGGCGGGGGAATAGCCCTGATCTGCGAGGAAGGGTGCATGGACGCCGGCGAAGTAGCGGTCGAGCCGGTAGGAGCGCCCCGTGCGACTCCATAAATGTTCTGGTTTTCGGTCGTAGGTGCTCGCCCACGTGGCGTTGAGTGCAACTAATGCCCGGTAAAGGCAGCGACACAAGCATCGCACGGCGGACGATGAACGATTAACGCGATTAATCTAGTAATGAAATGCTCGTCAAGAGCGCCCGGACACTGAAGTGTCGGGCTAGACAAACGAAGTCCGCCTTCGCGGACTGCAAGGCAGTCATTTCCGCCCATTACCAGATTATGTTGTATATATTCATAATCCGCGTGCTAGGTTTACAAAGTCCGCATGGCGGACTGTTCAGACCAGCGTGGTGCTCGTATGCGGCACAATAATGGGGATGGTAGCCCACGAAGGCAGGCTTTGTAGATGTAGCACGCGGATTATGAACATTGACAACTTAATGTGGTAACAGCCCCGAGTGAGTGGCTTGCAGTCCGCGAAGGCGGACTTTGTAAAGCTAGTCCGACACTTCAGTGTCCGGGCGCTCTTGACGAGCACTCCATTACCAGATTAGTCCGTATAATCTTCATAATCCGCCTTGCAATGCGCATGTCGCCGCATTCCCTCGGCCTTTATTGGAGTCAGGGGACGCTGACGTGCCCACTCAGGATTGCGTCTTCTCGTGCCAACGAGGGGTGCAGTCCACAAGCGTGGAACGGCTTTTGCTAAAACGAGCAGGCAGTCACCTGGTAAGGGAGGGGAAAATGTATAGCCGGCAAATGGGAGGACGCTACCGCCCCCGCAATGCTGTAATTCGGGCTGTTTTAGCTGCGCTTATAGTCTCGGCTTTGCTCGATCTTTCCGCAACTTTTACCCTGCGCGCCGGCATAGCGAGCCCACGGGGTCTGATTGTAAATCTGCAAGCCCTTGACCGTCGCTGCTTCGCCTGCCGAGGCCGGTGCCCGGCTCGTCGACAGTGGAACACCCGCTGCGGCTTTCGACGCGCTCAACAGGCGCGCAGGCGGCACGCTGCAGGCGTTTTGGGACGATGCCACCGGCATACCGCGCTTCCTTGCGGGTACCGGCGGCGCTGATCGTATACCTTACGTACCTACAGCCGCCGAGGCGGGCAACCCGCTCGCGATAGCACGTGGCTTCCTCGACGAGAACCGCGCCCTCTTCAAGCTGGACGCAGTGGCCAAAAGCTTCGGCCCGGCGCGCCTGGAGCCCGACCTGCAGCTCAATTTCTCCAACATCCGGCTGCCCCAGGTATATAACGGCATTCCCGTGTTCGGCAAACAGCTTGTGGTGCACCTGGACGCACAGAACCGGATAGTGGCGGTCGACGGCCAGCTCGCACCCGGCCTCAATATCGCCCGCGAGGCAACCGTCACCAGGGATAGCGCCGAGCAGATCGCACTGGCCGATCTCCGCGATAATGAGCTCGACCCCGCTGAGGCCGCAAGCGTCAAGCCGACCGTAGTGAAGGATAAAACGGACCAGGCGGTCTACGTGGACGACAAAGGCAAAGGCACGCTTACCTGGAGCGTAAAGGTGACGACCGAGGCGCCACTCGGCGAGTGGACTATCTTCGTGAATGCCAACCGCCCTCAGGTGGTGCACGCTGTCGACACGCTTGATGACGCCAAGCAGCGTGAAACGTACACCGCAGAGAACAGCACGGACGTACCGGGCCGGTTGCTGGTGCAGGAAGGAGAACGCAGCTCGGACCCCGTCGCCCAGGCCGCTCAAGATGCGGCCGGTAAGGTATACGACTATTACTTCACGACCTTCAAGCGTGACAGCATCGACGGCCGGGGCCTCACAATGGTATCTACGGTGCACTATGGCAGCACGACGGAGGATGCCGAGAACGCTGCCTGGATAGGCGACGCTCAGCAAATGATATATGGGGACGGAGGCAAGCTATTTAAGCCGCTCTCCTACGGGCTCGACGTGGTCGGGCACGAGTTTACGCACGGTATAACAGACAGCACTTCTCAGCTCAACTACGAAGGCCAGTCGGGAGCGCTCAACGAGTTCGTACTCCGATATCTTCGGGGCCATGATCGACAGGGCCAACTGGACGATAGGCGAGACCGTGGTGAAATCTCCACCATATCCCGTGCCGTACCTGCGCAGTCTCTCTGACCCCGAGCTTGGGGGCAGGTACGATCCGTCCGACCCGCTCGCGGCGGTGGGACAGCCTGGCACCATGAGCAAGTATGCTAACTTGCCCAACTCTCGCAGCTCGGACAACGGAGGGGTGCATATCAACAGCGGTATCCCCAGCCATGCGGCCTACTTTGTGGCACAGGCTATCAGCAAAGAGAAGATGGAGCAGATATACTACCGCACCCTGACGCAGTACCTCACTCCTGATGCCAACTTCGTGGACGCGGGGCTCGCCACCGTTCAGGCGGCTACCGACCTGTACGGCCCGACGGAAGCAAACGCGGTGCGGGCGGCCTTCACGCAGGTAGGTATCAACCTGGGAGGATCGCAGACCAACCCCACGCCGCCCTCCGGCAACAACCCGCCGCCCTCGACGCCCTCGACGCCATCCACGCCCGCGCCCCAGGCCCCACAGCCGGCAGGCTGCCGCGAGCTTATCGTGAACGGCGGCTTTGAAGGGCCGAACGGGTGGAAAGAGGTAACCTCAAGTCATACCTCAATAATCGACCCACAGATGCCGCACACGGGCGCGCAGAGCGCCTGGCTCGGAGGCGACGACAAAGAATTGGTGCAGAATATCTCGCAGGATGTGTCCATTCCAGGCAATATGGTGTCCGTCAACCTCAGCTATTACCGGCTTGCTCACGAGGAGTTTACGGGTCTCTTCGGCCTGATCGCAGGCGATGCCACCTTCCGAACTCTCCTGGCCGACAACCAGGGCAACCAGGTCGCGAGCATCGAAAACGTATCGTCCGCGAAGGCCGACGACACCTGGCGGCAGGTGCAGTTCGATCTCTCTCGCTACGCAGGACAAACGATCCGGCTCGTCTTCAGCGCAGACAACCCACGAGGCAACGTCAGCAGCCTCTTCGTCGATGACGTAAGCCTGGCGGCCTGCACGACGGGCAGCAGCGCACCCGCACCGCCGGCTCCTACCAATCAGGTCTACATCACAGGGCACATCCAGAGCGCTGATACAGGCCGAGGCGTGCCGGGGGCGCAGATATTCGTTCTCCAGCCGGGCGTATCCGCCAACTCTGCCGCTTCAGATGGGCAGATTACCGATGACGAAGTGCTCACCTACGGCACAGCGGACAGCCAGGGATCCTACACCACGGGAGACGCCGTGCCGCGAGGGCAGTCGTACAGCGTGATAGTAATTGCAGACGGCTACAGCCCTGTGCTTGCCGACAATGGGATCAACCTCGCGGCAGATGCACCCAACCCCACCGTAGTGGACGCCACACTGCGGACCGGGCCCTAGTGCAGGATCAAGGCACCTGTTTGGGAAAGAAGGGGTGCGGGGTCTCCCTGCCGGGGGTTTGGGGGTGTCCCCAAATTCTCTATTCCCATAATTGGGGACAAAGGGGGTGCAGGATCCCTGCCGGGGGTTGGGGTCCCCAAATCTCTCCATTCCCTAAGTTGGGAAGGGGGTGCAGGGGCGCTCCCCTGCCGGGGGTTTGGGGGTGTCCCCCAAATTCCTCCAATCTCTAACATCTTCCCTGAAGATGCACCAGGAGGTATAGATGGCAGTTGCTGGCATGGTCGACACAGCGAAAGTAGAAACGCATATCTGCTGCATTTGCGGCGAGCCGGTCTTCCCGCCATATAATATGGTTGGACAACGCATCTACTGTGCCCGGCATTTCGCGGCCTTGAACAAGCAGCATGTGGGGTTCTGGCGCTCGGCTATAGTTCAGATCGTCGTTATGGCTCTCTTCAGCCTGGCCGTAATAGTGCTCGCCGGCTATGTTGGCCCCATCGATGACCCGTGGCGCGTGCCTGTAGGACTGGCGCTGGTGGCGATACCTTCGGCGTTGTGGCTCTACTACTTCTACCGGCAGGACCGCGTGCGGCCGGAGCCGAAAGGACGAGTGCTGGAGGTCTTCCTGCTCGCCATGCTCCTTACCGAGGCAGTTGGGTACCCGCTACTCACCTGGTTCGCCATACCGGACTGGGCGGCCACGCTCAGCGCGACCTCTCTGCTGGCCGCCATACTCATCCCCGGCTTCATATGGCAGGCAATAACCTACGCCTCCGTACGGTTGGTCGTCTACTCTACCCCACACTTCGACAGGCGGATGGACGGCATAATATACGGCACAATGGCCGGGCTCGGAGTGGGCACGCTGCTCAACCTGCACTACGTGCTCGATAGCGGCGGGGTTGCGCTGGGCCAGGGCATCGTGCACATTGTCACCACGGTGCTGGCGCAGGGATCGTTCGGAGGGATAACCGGCTACTTCATGGCGCAAGCCAAGTTCGAGCACAAACCGGTCTGGTGGGTGCCCGCAGGCCTGGCTATTTCTGCCCTCATGAACGGGCTTTACGTCTGGCTGGTGAGCGAAGCGAGCGCGGATGGCCTCACCGTTGTACCCTGGCGCTCCCTCTTGCTTGGCGTGCTGGTCGCAGGAGCCGCATTCGCCCTGCTTCTCGTGCTCATCAGCCGGGCCGGTGACCAGGGGACGGTGACGAGTGGTTAGTGGTTAGTGACCAGTGACCAGTGACCAGTGACCAGTGACCAGTGACCAGTGACCAGTGACCGCAGGGGCTAGGGGCTAGGGGTCGGGAGACCGACGACCGACGATGTAAAGCGTAATACTGACAACTGACAACTGTAAGCCTAACCCCTGATCGTAACTCGTAATTCGTAATTCGTACAATTCGTACAACTATGTTCCTCATGGAGACGCAACTTATGAGCCGAACTATTGATGGGGTGACAGCATGGCCTCTTCGTACTCTCCCCAAGGACCTGGGCGTGGCGGGCGTGGTGCTGGTCGCGCTGCTGGCCGGGCTTATCTTGCGCTGGTCGGCGGAGGGGAGTACGAGAGATTTCACGAACGCGGACCAGGGCTTCAGCATGGCCTATCCCGCTACCTGGCGCACGAGCACGGTCACCAATACACAACTGCTGAGGGTAGAGAACCCGCAAGCTGGATCGGCCTATAAAACGAACGTCACTGTCGAGAGCCGCGAGCTCGACCCCTCCGCTCCGCCCACCATCCAGGAGCTAATCGACAGGCGGGTGGTGCAGCACAGTGGGCTCACCGGCTACCACTTCCTCTCCAGTGGCGAGCGTACCCTGGCCGGGGTGAGGGCCGCCGAGATCGACTTCGCCTTTGTGTCACAACCGATAGACACCCCTCGCAGCGCCTCACTCCCGGTGGTAGTTCAGAGCCGGGAATATCTCCTTATTGCGAAGAACCACGTCTACTACATAACCCTCTCAGCGCCCGAAAGCGATTTCGGCGCGGCCAGCGGTCAGCTCGACACGATGCTTGGGAGTGTGAAAATAGAATGAACGAAAAACCGGCACAACATGACCCTCAGGAGACCGGACACGAGGAGCACCTGCTTGCGAAGATTCCTCCCGGTGAGTTCGACACACAACTGCATGCGGCAAGCACGCCTGCAGGGACGACCACTCCACAAACGAGCGGGCACGATAGCGAGCTGCCTGACCAGGGCACTGGAGAGAAGCTCGAGCTGCCACCCGGTGCGCTGGTCGCTATGTGCAAGAGCGGTGGCTTCGTCTTCTCGTCACAATGCGTGACGGTGTACCACGATGGCCGCGTAACCGTCGATGGCCGGGGATGGCAGGGCGCGACCCAGGCCGCCAGGGGAGGGAAGTTGAGCAGCAGCGACGCAGACGAGCTCGCCCTGGCCCTGCATGCGGCAAATCTACAAGGCTTGCCGGCCAGCACCGGCCATCAGAACCCTGATGCCTACGCTTACGAGATCTCTGCCCGCCTGAGCAGGGTCATTTACTCGGTGGAGCTATTTGACGGCAGCATACCCGACCATGTGAAGCCTCTCGTTCAGGTGCTTGACCGAATTATGAATCAAACAGCAGCGCCGCCCGCAAGCGGATAGCAATCTGCAGGAGGAAAAAGATGAGCGTAGTCAAAGTTATCGAGCTTATAGCGGAATCAGACCAGAGCTGGGAAGCAGCCGCCCAGGCCGCCGTCACCCACGCCGCTAAGACCATACGTAACATCAAGAGCTTGTACGTTCAGGATTTCCTGGTCGCCGCTTCGGGCAGAGTGATGGTCTGTGTTACAGGGTCCACCACAACATGTGCCCCGTTAGGTAATGTCAGTTGGGGGCGGTGTGCCCAAAGTCGGGGTTGGTGACAATGGGTAAGTCAGGCCTCCCGAACTCTTCCGCTACCCCCTTTCCCACCAGCGTATCATGTCGCGCTGTCTCCCTCTCCACGGCACATCCCAATCGCGTCCCAGGTAGACTAAGAAAGCCCCTATCGCGACAGATATACCAAAGACGAGAGCCCACACAAGATCGGTCCAATCGCTGGACCCTAAGGGCCTATTTGTTCGCGGATCGGTGACCAGGTACTGCACCCTGAGCGGCTGCACCCAGGTCCGGTTCGGTAGTCCGTTCCCGTAGATGTATTGGGCCTGAATGAGCTCTCCGGTTCCGACAGTGAACGTGTAGGTTATAACGTCGGGGCCGTAGTCACTTCTAGGCGCGTTATACCCCGGGTCACTAGGGGGCTTCACAACTATTATGGTGCCCGGCACATCCCGGCCCAGCCCTAGATACGCTACTTCTTCCCTATCGAGGAATAGGCCGAAACCAAAGATTAGCACAGAAAGTGCAGCCAGGAGCAACGGCAGGCGCTTACGCCACCACACATCTTGACCCGCTGTGACGGATTCTTCCGCAGAATCTGGATACTCCTCGAAGATTTTAGGTTCCATGAAAGTCCCCCTGGCGGCCCGCTGCCCCGGTGGCGCGGCGTCATGTTATGTTTCCGGCGTATGGTGATAGGGGTGGCAAGTTATAATAGCTGCCACGACCCGGTCATTACTTCAAGCCCTTCTACCTTACCGTCCTGATCCTTTTAGCTTTTCCGGTTATTTCAAGGCCGGAATAAGGGCGGCGGTTATCAGGAGTTTCACGGGCGGGCTCCTTTCCGTGTTCCTGCATTATGGATTGTAGCGTGGGCACGTAGTAGTCGCGTCGGTAGAATTACCTAACTTCGCAGGGCCGGCCTACTTAAGTACCTTAACGGGCAGCAGCGCCGCAGTTGTGATGTAGGATATAGGAGGACCCCTTTGGGGTCATAGGTGCTCGCCCACGTGCCGTTGAGTGCGACTAATGCCCGGTAAAGGCAGCGACACGAGCATCGCACGGCGGATGAATTCGCGTGCTACATCTACAAAGTCCGCATTCGCGGACTGCAAACCCGCCGAATGCGCCCCACTAAAGGCATTGTATTGGATCGATTAGTCCGCCATGCGGACTTTGTAAGCCCAGCACGCGGTTTTAACCGCTGTGCGTCCCTCGTGTCGCCGCTTTTTTCTCTATCAGCTGGAGTTAACGGGCACTCACGTGCAATGACGTGCGATTCCAGGTCGTTGGAAATGCTCCGCCACCTCGGCAAAGTAGACAACGATCATTTCCTCATTGAAGACCAGTGTCTCAGCAACCGAGCAGCCGAATTGGAGCGCGGCCCCTGCTTCAAGATGCGTGTCGATGTGCGCCAAGACTTAGCACAAGCCGTGGCCTTGGATGATGTCTTCGGTGCGTAGCCTGTCGGTTCATGCACACTTTGGTGAGTCCAGACGAGCAAATATGAGGGCGTAAACCCGCTAACTGCTCTTGTCAATCACGAGCAGGGTAATGGAGTAAGGCGGGAAGTTGTAGGTAATGCTGCCGCTGCTAACCGGCACATCAGGCATAGACTGGATCTTCGCCCCGGTGGCCGTGCTCATCTGGTAGATCTTCGCGCTGTTGGCGAACGCGCCGCCGCTCAGGTTGAGTGTGGTGGCTATCTGCTCGTTCTCGGTCTTATTGAGCACCATCAGCTTTACCTGGTGCGTCTTCGTGTCTTCGCTGGCGAACACTGACAGCTTGTCTGGCACGGTCGATTGCGCTCCCACCGATTCGTCGCCGAACGTACCTTTATTGCCATCGAAGTTGCGGTAAAGCTTAAGGCGTTTTGACCGGGCGAGTTGAGAGGCGGATTGGTCCAGTAGTTCGCCAGGTAGACATCTTCGCGTCCGTAGATGCCAAGTACCTCGGCTATGGCCAGTGCGCCGTTCATCGTCTCCTCGGCCCCGAAGTTCCACTCGGTGATGCCGAGTTTGGTGCCCGGGTAGTACGTATTTATCCAATCTTTCATGCGCGGGATCAGGTTGACGGTGCTCTGCTCGGTGCCGGCGATCCACGACTCGTCCACATATGTCGGGTCCCAAAGGGCGCGTGTGGAGCGCAACCTCAAGGCATTGGTCTTTGAGTCGCTCTTATTCGAGTAAACTCCCTGCGCCTGCGGGTAGTAATGGATGTCGAGCACGTCGAGCGTGCGCTGGTTTGTCTGCTCGTCGTGCTTGTGCACGGCATCCAGCCACCAGGCAAGGAAGGGGGTGTTACCGTGCGCCTGGCGGTCGGCTGCGGTCTTGAAGCTGTCGCTGCCCCGGTCGAGCGCGGAGAACCAGTAACCCGTCCAGCCGGATACTACAGGCCCCGTTACCTGCGCCGTGGGATCCACAGCCTTTACAGCGGTCGCGTAATCGATGAAGTTCTTGAGCATGTCGTCGTAACCGGGGCGCACGGGGTGCAGGTCAACATGAGTGTTGTCAGCCCACAGGTCGGGCTCGTTATCCATGGCGTAGAAGCGCACGCCGCCATCGGACGCTGTCCCGAATGTCTTCACCAGGTGGTTTATCCATTCATCCTGGTAGACTGGGCCGCTCGTGTTGGGCGGGTCCTGGAAGGCGCTCCCCTTCGCAGGGAAAGACTTCACGCTGGTGAAGGCCTGGTTAGCTGTGGGATCATAGCCGGGTATCGCTTCGGAGCCGGGAGCCACGGGCGCGCCGCCTTCGCCTGGGACGTTGGTCGAGCGGTGCTCGTTGTTGTCGTCTTTCGCCACGTACCCGAGCGTCGGCACGGTGAGGATAGTATCTGCCCCCATGCCCTTGTTGGTTTTGAAGAAGATATCAGCGAGGCCGGATGGCAGCTTATAAGCCGGGTCGTTCGGCTCACGTGAGTAGTTGCGGAATTCCCAGTCGCTGCCCGCGTTGCGGGCGTTGCCGAGCGTCCAGTTATACGTCGAGTAAGGGTTGCCCCCCAGGCGGTTGAGGGTGATATTTGCGTCCTTCGCCACGTCCTCCGGAGCCTGGGACATACCGTAGATGTAAGGGCTAATAGCATGCCGGTTGCCGGTCAGGTCGATGGTCACCTGAGCGGTAGTCACTATGGGGGTGGGAGGGGCGGAGTTGTCTCTATAGAACTCCAGGCCATCAATATAGTAAGGTGCCTGCGCGCCACCCGACATCCTGAAACGTAATGCGTCCAACCTGTCCGCTGGTTATGCCCAGGTCGCTGAGCGGAACAAACACCTCGGTCCAGCCATTGGCGGGCACCTTGCCGTCCTTTATATACTTGTCTACCTGGAGACGGCTATCAGCCAGGGAAACGCCCATGCGCTGCCCGCCTGATTGCCCGCCATTTATCCAGAAGTGGAGGTGGGTGTACTTTGACAGGTCAGGCACGTTGTCGTTGTTCCAGTCGGCCACTGAGAAGGCCCCCCAGCCGCTGGCGTATGTAACCTTGATGGCGGGGTGCCCGTCATGGCCGGCTTCGCTGCTTGCATACTCGGCCTTAGCGCCGCCATACGAAGCATCGCTCCAACCGGCAGCCAGTTTGCCCGCTCCATATATGACGAAGGGCGCTGTAACCTCAGATGGAGGCTGCACCACCGGCAGGCCGACCTCTGTGGGCGGGCCTGCTGTGGTTGTGATGGCAGGTTGGGGTTGTTGGGGTTGTTGGGGTTGTTGGGGTTGTTGGGATTGCGGTTGGGATGGTTGGGATTGCTGGGGTTGTTGGGATCCTTGCCACCCAGCAAGTCGCAACCCGAAAGGACGAGACCCAGGACAATGAGCGCCGGCAGCAACATGAAGAGCCGCCGGATAAAAGCGCGGATGCTACGAGGTAATAGTGCCATTATTCATCTCACACGGGACCTACGCTAAAGATGATAGCATGAAACAGGCAGGAAGGGGCCGCAGAATTAATAAACTGTAAGAGGTGCCGGCGGAATACGCCCCACAACGAGGCTATGACCTGCGAGAACTGTTTAAGGGCCGGCGGCCCGGATAATCGCAATCGCGGGTGCACGAAGCAGATCCTGGTTTTGGGTTGCGAGACAATTGCACAGAGTGATAAAGGAAACGAGGCATTGCTTCATCCTCCTGACGCCTGCCCTCAACCCCTTCCTTGCCCCTGTGCAGATCCCAGTTGAAGCCAACTATCGATCGCCGTTCAACACCCACTACCGAATAAAATGAGGTAGGAGGCTCTATCGACGCCTCCTACCTCATGCCTCGCCACTATCTCCTGTTATGGCGACTGTAACGACGCCACCATATATTACTTGCCAATATCTACCAGCCCCACCGCCTGGCCAAGGTTCTTCACTCCGTGGTAGGTGCCGGTCGCCAGCAAGTAAACTGCGAACACCGACACGAACGCCTCGATGTAGATCTGCGGCCCAGGCACCAGACGTAGTAGCAGTGATAGCGCCAGCGCCAGCGCCAGCACCGTAAACTAATATCTAGCCGATATCGCCTCATACCGCTTTTATCCACGACGGATCATATCCACAACTCAAGGCGCATAAGCCAACAAATCATTACTTAACCACTGCTCTGCATTCCTCACATCGCCTGGGCAGCAAACCGTTCAAGGGAATTCCGAGTCGCCCAGGCTCCCGTAGCGATCCATTCCTGGTATGGCGAGGGGCATGCTGCGCTCCCCAACGAGAAGATGAACCGCTGCATGCCAGCTTCCCGATACGGGGCGACAAAGTCCTGGAAAGTACCGGCAGACGCAAATGGCCTATCCGGCCCGCGCCATCCGGCTAAGGGCGAGGGCCTGGGTGCCTGATATGAACTTGTAATACTCCTGTAATCTCTTTCATTGGCCGGTAATTATGGCTCGTTATACTTACTCTGGGCCCCTCTTCGGGTCCGATCAATGACCCCACGTCCCCACGTCCCCACGTCCTTTGGAGGGATCAGGATGAACAACCATGGCAAGTCTCTCAAAAGACTGTTACCGATATTCATCTTGCTGGTACTGAGTATTGCACTCTTTAGCGTCCTGGCAGGTCCTGATCCAAAACCTGCGCAGGCGAATTCCCTTCCACGGAGAGCTCCGACCCCAACGCCAACTCCGACAAGCATCCTGACCGCAACGGGTACCTCAACACCTAATCATGTGCCCGATCCTAACGGCGTCTGGAATATTGTCTCCAGTCCCAACACCGGCACGCCCAATAACTTTCTATTCGGCGTGGGCGGTGTCGCAAGCAATGATATGTGGGCAGTTGGCGCGTATGGTACCCTCGGCGTTACGGATTGGCAACTGATTGAGCACTGGAATGGTACCACCTGGAGTCTTGCGGCCAGTCCAACACTTACCACTCCTAACGAGCTCCTGGCTGTCGGTGCCGTTGCGACCAGGTTTGCGCCCGGTGACGTATGGGCCGTCGGCGGGTATGATAGTGGCGGCCAGTCGCTCATCGAGCATTGGAACGGCTTGAGCTGGAGTGTTGTGCCGAACCCCAATCCCGGTACGCTCAATCGTTTTTTGGGCGTCGCCGCGATTTCAAGTAGTAATGTCTGGGCCGTCGGCTATTTTTTTGTGGATGGTAATAGTGTGAGCCGTACGCTCGTGGAACACTGGGATGGTGCCGGTTGGAGTGTCGTTCCCAGCCCGAACCTCGGTACAGGCTATAACCAGCTCAATGCCGTAACTGCCGTTCCCGGCTCTCCTAACGAACTTTGGGCAGTCGGCACGGCGGGCAGTTCCACCCTTATCTTGCATTGGGATAACAACCAGTGGACCATTACCTCTAGCCCCAATCCAGGGACCAACCCTCAATTGTATAGCGTGGCGGCCATCTCCACGGGCGACGTATGGGCAGTCGGTTATACCGGTGGCAACTCAGGCCCGCTCACGCTGACAGAACACTGGAACGGCTCGACGTGGAGTGCGGTCACCAGCCCTAACCCCAGTCCAACGCAAAATCACCTGTTTGGCGTCACTGCCCTCGCCACGAACAACGTCTGGGCTGTGGGCGATTTCATCAATACGAACATAGGCAATTTGCAGACGCTCATCTTGCACTGGAATGGCACCAACTGGGTGCAGGTTACCGGCGATAATTCAGGCCCCAGTGGATTGGGGTTCTCATTGACGGCGGTGCGTGCGATTGGTGCGAATGACATTTGGAGCGTCGGCGAGAACAGCCACACGCTCGCAGAGCACTGGAACGGCACCACTTGGAGCAAGGCCAAGACCCCGAACACCGGCATAGGTCAGAACGTGTTGAACGGGGTGAGCGGCACGACCTCGACCGACGTCTGGGAGGTGGGCTATTACACCTTCGGCGTAGAAGAGCGGACGCTGATCGAGCACTGGAACGGCGCGAGCTGGAGCATTGTACCCAGTCCTAATTCAGGTAAGGTGAATAATGTGCTCAATGGGGTAGTGGCAATATCCCCCACCAACGTCTGGGCGGTGGGGAGTGCCGACAGTAATATCGTGGCTGACCGGACCACGCTGATTCTGCACTGGGACGGCACGAGTTGGAGGATCGTGCCCAGTCCGAGCCCCGGCACAGACGGTCTCAATTCGCTTGCGGGTGTGACCGCCGCCTCCAACTCGGCTAACGACGTTTGGGCGGTGGGAAACAGCAGCAGCAGCGGTTTCCTTTCTACGTTGACCGAGCACTGGAACGGTTCAACGTGGAGCGTGGTTCCGAGTCCGAACGTGGCGGGGACGAACAACGCTCTCAATGGAGTGGTAGCGCTTGGCGCGAACAATGTCTGGGCGGTGGGATACAGCGGCAGCGGTTTCTTTTCTACATTGACCGAGCATTGGAATGGCTCCGGTTGGAGCATCGTGTCCAGCCCTGATGCCGGGTCGGATGTGCTTTATGGCGTGTCCGGGACCGGTGCGAGCGACGTCTGGGCGGATGGTGAGTTTGATGCCAGCTTTATCGAGCATTGGAATGGGAGCAGTTGGAGCATTGTCGCCAACGTGAACAACGTAGCCTCTAACTATCTGCGTGGAGTTGCGGCGGTATCGCCCGGTGATGCCTGGGCGGTGGGGTCTGACGGCACAAATCCTTTGATCAAGCACTGGAATGGGAGCAGTTGGAGCATTTTCGCAAATCCAGAGCCGGGTGGAGGTGGCGCTGACTTCGGGGTGACTGCAATCACGTCGTGTGACGTGTGGGCAGTGGGTCGAACATACGCGACCAATATAGGTTTCCAGACGCTGGATGAGCACTTTACCTGCCAGTAGAAACAGCCAAAAAGCGACCCCGAAAGGTCGCTTTTTGCTGCTCCGACAATCTCCCTTTGATGGGTGATACGTCAGGCCCTTATCGGGCACCCTTGTTGCCGTCAGTCAAGCCCAGTGCCTGCCCAATATTCTTCAGCCCATGGTACTCGCCTACAGTCAGTAAAAACACGGCAAACACCGACACAAACGCCTCGATGTAGATTTGAGACCCAGGCACCAGACGTAGCAGAAGCGATAGCGCCACCGACAGCACTGACAGCGCCAAAGTAGCCCACGGCCACCACCGGTCGGCAAGGCCCATGTACTTCAGCACCTGCATGATTAGCATCACCACGCCCGAAGCGGTCAGTCCAAATACGATTTCAGGGTCCATTTCATTCTCCTTTGTGACGTAGTTGTCAGTTGTCAGTTGTCAGTAGACCGAGGCTACCAGTCATCGCTCGTCCTTCGTCCTTCGTCCTTCGTCCTTCGTTACAAAGCGAATTTGCGCAGGTTGGCGAGGCTGCCGTTGAAGCGGTCCAGGTCCACATGCGGGCAGCCGGAAACGCTGCCATTGTCCGAGTACTGGTGGAACGAAGCGAACTCCCAGCCTCCGGGTATCGTCTTGATCGTCGGGTAGGCGGCTAGCCAGAGCGGGCACGCGTCTTTGTAGTTGTGCGTGTTGCCCATGTAGTGCACCCACCAGTCGGGGTAGGTGTAAATCATGAGGTTTTGCCCGATGCCATCTCTCATGTAAGTGAGAAAGTCGTCGAGCAGACGCACCATATGATCGGCAGGGTATGACGTGCCATAGGCACCACCCGCCCTATTGCGCAGCGCTTGCCTGCTCGATGGGTCAGGCTCAACGTCCACTGCCGGCAGCAGCAACCCCGGCCTGCCAACCATCGACAGCACTTCCAGGAAGTGGTCTGCTTGCGACCTGGCCGGCAGATCGTGCGAGAGAAAGTGATAGGCACCGCACAGGATGCCCGCCGCCCGAGCGCCCTGCACATTCCGCACGAAGTAGGGATCGGTGAAACCCGCTCCCTCCGACGCCTTCGGGATCGCGAACGCGATACCCGCCCCGGCCACCCTCTGCCAACCCACCACGCCCTGGTGGTTAGACACGTCCACACCTTCGGGCCGGGCCTCCGCCTCCATCTCTCCCGGAAGGGAGCTCTGTAGATTCCGCATTCCGAATTCCGAATTCCGAATTCCCACGGCCTCTCCCTGAAGGGAACTCTCTACGTTATCGTTCATGCTATCTCCTCGCTTTCTACGTCTACGACCGCTCGACGCTTGCGCCGGTCGGTCAGTACTGCTACCGCGCCCTCCAGCTCGGATATCCTCTTCTGGGCGGCAGACAGCGCCTCTTCCAAAAGCTTGATTTTGCGGTCCTGTAGCGAGATCACTTGCTGGTTGAGATCGTCAACCCGCTTGCGCACCTCGTAGCGCACCGCGTAGACGGCCCCGGCTATCGTACCGATAGAGCCGCACAGGCTTACAAAGATTTGAAGTGGATCGCTCATAGTGGCTCCTTTACGAGAAATGAGAAATGGGATATGAGATAGTGGCTAGTGGTTAGTGGCTAGTGTTAGTGGCTAGACGTTTGTGGCTAGACGTTTGATTTGTGCAAATAGAAGGTTTGTGTCTGAAGCGCCCTCTTGACTTTGTCATTCCGAGCGGAGCGAGGAATCACTGCGGGGAGATGGTGCTTGGATCCAGGCATATTGCTGCCCATAGTGATTCCTCGCTCCGCTCGGAATGACAAGAGTTCGTGTGAAGGACGGCGTTGGCACTCTCATGTCCAACAATTAGTCGGTCCCCGACCCCTGACCCCGTCATCTCATTCTCATTTCTCAACTAGAAACACCGTAAACTGCGCCACGGGGCTATCTATCACGGCCCGCCAGCGCAGGGGCGAAACGGGGCCGAGGGCGGGTCCGGCGGGTGCTTCTGCGCCGTGTATGAGCTCGAACCTTACGAGCGAAGCCGTGTTGGCGCCTGTGCTGATCTGCCGCTTGCCTGCGGCGTTGCCGTAAGGGCCGTAGATGAAGTTCTTGTTGGCCGTGTTGAGGTCAACTTGCAGGTTGGTGAGGGTGTTCCCGCCCTCGCTCACGAACCCCTCCAAGGTGAAGACGTTATGCTCGTCCACCCCGTTAGTGTCGATGAAACGCTCGAAGTGGACGCTTGAGCAGAAAGGCGCAAGGTCGGCCTCCGCCCCCGGATTACCGAACAGGAAGTAGACTCTATTCGAGAGCTTCCAGCCCGCGCCGGAATCCTGTACGAGCGCCCTCACTTTGTGCCCAAGCTCTTTGAACACCCGCCCATCTCGGACGTAGCGCCTCTTGAACGTGCCTATCACGAACAGGTTGATTTCGTTGCCGTCCATTATGCCCTGCGTGTTATGCAGGTCCGCATAGATGCGGCTCGCATTCCCCGCCAGCACCTCCCCGTAGCTCTCCGTCTCCCCGGTCACGATTACCTCGTAGTCGTACGCGTTCCAGGCAAGCAGGCTCCTGTCGGTGGGCGTGTCCACGTCGTGCATTATGAGGTCGGCATCCGGCAGCGCCACCTCTCGCACAATCGCGAAGATAGCAGGCTGCCGTGTCGCCACCCCCTTGGGGATACCGCCCTCGTAGAATTGCCCGTTTATGTTGGTCCAAAGAGTACTGTCCGCCTGGAGCAGCCCCATTATCTGCTGCTCAACCGCCCAGGTCTGGTCATAACTTCTGCTCATATCATCTCCAGTGCAGATTCTCTTCACCGCCAAGATTTCTACGGTTTGAACCACAAAGACACAAAGAGCACAAAGGTTTTTATGGGTTTAATCACGAAGGTCACGAAGGCACGAAGAGCACGAAGGTCACGAACGATATTATGGTTTTGAATCACAGAGAGCACAGAGGATTCTCATGGTCTAGACCCATAAAAACCTTTGCCGGGTACCCTCTGGGTGCTTGTGATCTTTGTGCCTTTGTGGTTCAAACCGTTCTACGTTTCACTCGTCAAGACAATATTTCTCTCACGAATAGCGAGCGCAGCCCCATCTCGGAGGTCTCGCCGTACGAGATCAGGTAGAAGTAGCGCGCCACGGGCACCCCGCCGATTGATGTCATCTTGAGCTCTATATAGTAGCCGCCGTTGCCCAGGAGCACGCTCTCAGGCACAGAGCTCGTGCGCGCCATTTGCAGGATATAGTCTGTTACGACCCGGTCGCCCGCAGCGTCGTTGCGCTCGATGCCCGACCGGTCCGCCTCCAGCCTGCAGCCTTGCCCCGCATAGACCGTAGGCGGATCGTTCAGCGTCCGCCCACCGCCCCCATCCGCGTTCCACGTATAGACGCGCAAGTCACACAAGTCCACCAGAAGCTGAGCCCCAAGCTCGCCCCGCTCGTATGCAATGTCTGCTGTAGATCTAGGCATTAGTCGCTTCGCTCCAATTACGAATTACGAATTACGAATTACGAATTGTGAATCGCCGTATTAATTCGTAATTCGTAATTCGTAATTCGTAATTCCGGCATGGCTCACATGCCGGCCGTGATGTCCCGCCGCACCATGCGCGCTGATTTGATGCGGGCTCGCCGCCTCATGGCAGCCGCGGTGGCTGCTACCTGGGAGTATTTCTGGGCGATGGGCGAGCGGTGACGGCCCAGGCCGGAGCCGCCTGTTTGCAGGTCGTATTGCAGCTTGAGCATGGAAGCCCACGTATCGAGCAGCTCGGCAGCCGCCCGGTAGATGTCGTATTGCTTCCCCGACAGCCGCGCAATCCGATCTGTCGTATAGAGCCCACCGTTGGACGCGATCTCCCAGCGCCCTTCGTCGGTCAGCTCGGCAGACGCCGGTGCGATAGTGGCGTACGCCGAATTGACCAGCGTGTAATCGCTCTCCCACCCTCCACCGCTCGGCGACACGAACGCCGTATACCGCCACCCACTCGAAAAGAGAGGCACCGGCTGCAACAGCAGGTAGACATGCGTAATCCGCGTCGCATCGAGCGCATCCTGCACCTCCTGTTGCGTAAACGTCGCATTCCCTGCGTCGTCAATCAACGTGCTCACCCGAGCAATAAGCCCCGCCATCGAGCCACGTACTGACATGTCGTTCCTCCATTCAATGCGGAATGTGGAATTCGGAATTCGGAATGTTCCCGGCTTCGTCGTTATTCCGAATTCCGAATTCCACATTCCGCATTCCGCTAAGGCCTAGCCGCCACCAGCCGCGCGGTATAGGTGATTGTGGGGGTTGAGCCGGCACCGGCGAAGGTGGCCGTTACCCTTATGTAGCGGTGGATGCTGTCCACCGGGATATAGATCACGCCGGTTTGCACGGTCGTAGACAGGTTCACCGTCTGGTCGGCGGCGTTGGCGATATTGTTGAAAGTCGAGTTGTCGTCCGACCCGTCCACCGAAAAGGTGACAGAGTTGGACCCCGACGCATTGGTCGCCGCCGAGTAGAGCACTTCCACTTCGAGGCTGCGCCCCCTCGGCCCGCCCACAGCAGACCCCAGGTCAAACCCCGCTCCATTGAAAGTGGCCGTCTTTGTTACGCCGGCCTGTAGCACAGCGTTTGCATCACCAGGCATTGTTTCCTCCAATTACGTTAATTTCGAATTAGGAATTTTGAATTGAATTCAGATATTCAGTAATTCGTAATTCGCTAATTCGTGAGCGCTGCGCGCTCAGGATAGCTTGACGTCGAACAGGCGGGCCACCGAGCGGGTCGTGCCGAAGAAGAAGCCTACCGCCCAGTCGATGAAGGTTCGATAGATAAACTCGCTTTCCAGCAGGCCGTGGTCCTTCACGGTGAGAGGCTGCATCTGCCACGGTTGGGTGCTGCCCGCGCCGTAGTTGACCGCGTAGATACTGGTGAAGGTGCCGCCCGTATCGGCTGTGCCGTTAGCCAGTTCGGTCGTGGTGATGATGCGGGTGGCCTGGTCGGCTTTGTAGCCGATGTCTTTCACGACCGCGTTGCGGTAGATGTCGATCGTGCGCCCGTACTGGTCGCGGGTCTGGTCGAAACCGCCGGCTGCTCCCATGATGCGGATAGCGCGGGCGAAGCGGCGCTTCATCACTTCGTTCATGTAGAGCACCACGTCGTTCCCTTCGCCCGAGTTGACAGCCCACAGCACCTGGTCCATGAACTCCACGAAGTTGTTGGCCGTGGTGGCCGTCATGCCGCCCTGGCTCATGTCCACGCCGCCCGCGTCGATCAGGCAGTCGGCGCGGGTGCCCATGGTCGCGCCCTGGCGCAGCCGCTCGCGCAGGCCGATAGGGGCGTTTTGGTCGCCCGTGTCCTGGCGGTTGGTGATGAATTTGAAGTTGATATCGTAGGCCACCGCCTTGAGGTAAGCGGCGAGCTGCACCGCTCGTGGGTCCTGGATCTGGTTCTGGTCGAGCACCAGGAACTTGTCGATGTCGATGTTGTTGCGCAGGATATAGACCTGCTCCTCGAAGTTGTCGGGCGTGCCACTGGTAGTGGTGCCTTCCGTATTGAGCGGCACCCAGTTGACCGAGGGAAGGTTGCCCGTCCAGCGAGCCCCTTTCGCCACCAGAGTGGGCCGCGTGATGATCGGCCAATCGGTCACCACCGAGCCGTTATCCCGCAGGCTCATTACCACAGCCTTGATAAGAGGCTCGTTGCTCATATTCGCGTATTGCGCCAAATTGACGGCGCTTGCCGATACTGCCATGTCGTTCCTCCAGTTGTTAATTCTTAATTCTTAATTTTGAATTTTTAATTCCCAGGTTCTGAGTTCTGAGTTGTGATTCTCGATTTTCGCTCGATTAACTCACGTAAAGCAGAGTAGGCGAGAGGCTTGAAGTTTGATGAGAGAGTGCCCACTCTGCTTTGTCATTCCGAACGACGTGAGGAATCACTATGGGCAGCACTATGCCTGAATTCCGAACACAATCTCGCCCAAAGTGATTCCTCACTTCGTTCGGAATGACAAAGTCGAGAGGGTTCGCCAACCCAGACCTCCTATTCTGCCCACCCTTGCGTAACGCGAGTTAATTAAGAATTAAGATTAAGCACTAAGACTTCCGTCGTCATTTCCTGAATAACCCCTCAGCGAAAAGGTTGGCCTCTTCGAGCGCGGGGCCGCCGGGGGCTCCGCTGCCGTTTGTGGGCGGGATTTGTGGGATCGCGGGCGGCGTCGCTGCCTGTGCCTGTGCCGGGGAGGGCGGGGCAAGGCCTAGCGCCTGGGCCATCGAGTCTCGCTGAGCGTTCAGCAGATCCGCAAGGTTAGTGGGCTTGCCGGCCTCGTCATAGGTGATGGCTTTGCGGTCGATACGCTCCAGGAGCACGTCCGCGCCCTGGACACCTGTGCCGATGGCCGCGTTCTGCAGCTTCAAATTCTGGATCTGCCTGTCGAACTGCGCTCGCTGCTGGGCGAGCCTGTTGTTGACTTCCGCTTCCGTGAACACCTGCGCGGTGCTCGGCTCCGAAGCGACAGGAGCCACCGGCGATTGTGCGGGAGCCGGGGCCGCGGGCGGAGTAACCTCTCCGCCAATAGGTGCCTGGTTGGGTGCCAGGTGTCAAGCGTCTCAGCTGATGGCTCAGGAGCACTTGCTCCCTCACCCGTCACCCCTGACCCACCACCCGTCGGTGTTCCATCGTCCTCCTCCAACATTAGCGGAAGGTGCCCACTACTAAGCCTCTCATACATATTTCGTGACATGGTGTTTTCTCCTTTTCCAGTGAAACGCGAAACGCGAAACGTGAGACGTAACCGCCAAGACGCCAAGATCCGCCAAGGACGCCAAGGTTTCTATTGTTTACGAGCACAACAATTCTCTGTGGTCTCTGAGCTCTCTGTGCTTCAAACAACAGAAACCTTCGTAACCTTCGTGATCTTCGTGATCTTCGTGGTCTTCGTGTTTAAAACCCATAAAACCCTTAGTGATCTTTGCGTCTTTGTGGTTCAAACCGTAGAATCGCTTGGCGTCTTGGCGTCTTGGCGTTGAAAAATAAGCAGTAAGCATCAACCACTCCGTTTGCCAACCTTGATCGCCTCCACATGGGCGGCAAGCTCGGCGGCTTCGATGGCTTCGTGGTCTATTCGCGCTTTCTCCAGCTCCCAATCGTGGTTGAATGTGCCCGCTGCGCTCTCTTTCGAGGTGATGCCTAGCGCGACGTCCATGGAGACCACTTTACGCTGCGTCTCGGGGTCTCCGGGCAGGAGCTCGGGCCATTGGGTTTGTATCCCTTTTGAGGCGTCTTTCCCGCCCATCTCCAGCAGACGGCTGTTGACGGTCGCGAGCAAAGGTCCGTAGTTCTCTCGCTTCTGGCCTGTCAGCTCGGCGAGAGGCTCGTAGAGGATTTGCAGCGCGATCCCCGACAGGTTGCCTATGTTTTCCAGCTTGCCGCTCGCTACCTCCGGTATCCGCGCCAGCTCGTGCAGCGCTTCCAGTAGCTTGTCGTAGAAGGTGTTGGTCGATTGCATCTCCGACAGCATCTCCACGAGACCCAGCCTGGCCTCTTTGTCGGGCAGCACCAGCGTATTGTCGGGCGATGTCAGGATCTGGCTCGCATCGACCCCTGTCGCGTACTGTTGTGGGTGCGCGTGCATTCGCAGCGTCTTCGACCAGTTGGAGAGAGTGAAGTTCACCCGGTCCACCAGGTGGAGCACGTCAGGCTCAAGGTCGGACATGCCGTAATAGGTGTTAGGCAGCGGCAGGTTCTGGCAATCGACGAGCGGCGGCCACGGGTAGGGCCACACCACGCTGGGTCCGGTTGGCTTATAGTCGGCCATCATCGAGGTGCCCATTGCGGTCTCGATCACCCACTCGGGCTTGCCGGCCAGGCTCTCCCGCCTGATCGCCTGCCTGTAATAGTTCATCTTGTTGTCTGGCCCGATGAAGTTCCACTCGATCAGGTATTGCTCCACGAAATCGAGATCGTCGTTCTGGAACAAAACCCGCACCTGCAACGGGTTGAGGTTGATTACCCTCGGAAATGGGTGGCCGTGCTCTGGAGCCGGCCCGAGCAGCTTCAAAAAGCCGTGCCCTGCTATCGCCCCGTTCAGCGCCAGCTTCTGCAGCAGCGCCCCCTTGCGGTTAGCCCGCCAGCAGTCGTCCAGCCACAGCTCGACATCGGTGCGCATGCCTAAGCGGCTCCCCTGGTAATATCGGGTGCCCACCAGGTCGAAGTTGACGTTCTTCCCGAACAGCGCCGCCACTCCCTTATCAACAATCACCCGCGCCAAATTGAAGATAACGTTAGGGTCCTGCTCCCCATCCTCCACCACGAGCGGAGGATTATATACCCCGTAATAAGCCAGCCACCTCCGCCGGATCATCTGCACCCGGTTATAGTAATCCCCCAGCGTAGCCTGCACCCTCTCCTCGTCCACCGGATTAGGCCGAGCATTCAGCACCGACCCCGCCAGATACCCAAACCAACGATTAACATCCATGACGCCTCCGAATTGCGGATTGCGGATTGCGGATTGCGGATTGACGCTTGCGGATTACCTAAAACGTAAACCAGAACAATCCTCTGCGCACTCCGTGCTCTCCGTGATGCATAAACCCTAAAAACCTTCGTGCCCTTCGTGTCCTTCGTGTTCTTGCCTGTGTCTTGGTGGTTTAAACCATAAAATCCTTTGCGAACCTTGGCGTTCTTAGCGTCTTGGCGGTTACGTAAATCCGCAATCCGCAATCCGCATTCCGCATTCCGCATTCCGTCTCAGCCTCCCATCAGCCTGCCGATCTTCTGCACGGGTTGGGGCGCGAAATCGAGGTGCGCTACCATGTAGCGGGTGGCGTCCAGGCCGTGGTTGTACTCGTCTACCGGTTCGTCTTTCATGTTGTCGCCTTGTGCGCCCTGGCGCTTCCAGACGTAGCTCTCGAACTCTTCAGGGGTGGAGGCGGGCAGCTTCCTATCGTCAAGCTCGGGGTCTCGCTCGGGCATATCGCCGCGAGGGCCAACCATCACGCCACGTCCTTCCATGTAGTAGAGAGTGGGCGCGCCCGCCGGGCCAAGCTCGTAGTCCCAGGCGAGCCGGTTGGCAACGCACTGTATTCCACGTGAAATATTCTTCTGCGCGTTCACTGCCGGTATCCCTCCCGCTCTCAACGTTGCCCGGTCTTCCGCGTCGTGGTCGGTGATAGTGGCTTCGATCCGCTCGCCCACCGACAGCTCCACGATGCGGGGAGCCAGGTTTTGCACGAGCTGGCCTGTGTAATAGAGCTCGCGGTACCTGATCAGCGCGTTGTCGCCGGGCCGCACCGCCCACCACTGGCAGACGAACGGGTCGACGAAGCCGAAATCGATCACCCGAAACCTCCTCCATTCGTCCGGTATGGCTTTGACCGGAATAACGTGCACGTCCGCGTTCCACCCCTCGTAAACCAGCCCCTCCGCGCTCGCCCAGATTCCATCGCGCAATCGCTTGCCTCGCACCCCTGTGAGGCGGTTGAGCCGCCCCATATACGCCTCGCCGAAGGGCGTCCATATCTCGCCCGCAGCGTCCCACAGCCTGGGGTTATCCCGGTGGTGGGTAGTGAGCAAAGCCAGGTCGAGCCGCGCCGCTCGCTGCCGTATCCAGTGGCGAGGCGGGCCGGGATTGCAGTCGCCGAGGAGCTGCTGGTAGGGCACCACGCCCCACCTCATCCGAGAGGAGAGGGCTTCCCAGGAGGCTTCGGATATCTCCAGGGCCTCCTGCACGTAGCCGATGTCGTACTCGGCGCTCATCACTTTGTCGGGGTCGTCCAGCCCGCCGACCGCCAGCGTGGAGCCGTTGGGGTAGCGGTACTCCTGCCTCGTAGTGTTGAACCTCACCGGCGAGCCCTCGCCCAGCACTACTTTCTCGTACGTGACCATGGCGGTCTGCGAAAGAGTAGAGCGGTAGCGTCGAACCATCACCCCGCGTGCGCCCGGGTACTTCGATAGAACAGCATGCACTTTGTAAAGTACGGCGGTACTCTTGCCCGTACCGGCCGGCCCGTCCAGGATGACCTCCGGATCGCGCCGGCGAAACAGCTCGCGACAGTTGCCGCGAGGCTTAAACGTCCTCTGCATCGACACCGTATAAAATGGTCACACTTGCCGCGGGCGCGCCCTTGGGGCTGTAAATGCCTGCCAGCTCCAGGTATAGGCGCTGGTGGTGGAAGCTGCCCTCCTCGGCTTCCTGTACCAGCGAGCCCAATATCCGCCGTTGCACGGCAGGCGACTGAAAGACGGTCGATTTCACCAGCGCTCCCACAGCCTCGCTCCACCCTGGAAGTTTCACCCACCTGCAGAAGGTACGCCGGTTGACACCCAGCGCCTTTGCGAGCTTGGCCCTTGACCTGGGCTCCCGGCAGATGCCAGGCAGCGAGAGCCATCGCTGGTATGCGAGTTGCTCCACCGTCCACTCTCTGGGCGGGTTGACCGGGTTCTCAGAAGTCTCAGACATACTTCCTCCTCAATACTGGGTGCAGGGGAACTCCATCCTTCCTCCCGCGCTGCCGGGGCCATGTGTCCCCAAAAACGTTTTATTCCCAATATCATCTATGAACCTGCATCAGGGACGGCTCCCGACATTCAGACGAATATAGAACACACAAAAGGTGCGGCCACCCATCACGGACGGCCGCACCTTTTGAGCGAGCAGCGTCATGTAAGGGTAAAAGTAAAAGTAAGAGTAACCGTAAACGCCGAGAGCACCTGTTGCCGGAGTCACACCGGAGCGACGAGCGCTGTTATCCCAATATTAGCACATATTTTCTAAAATTGTATCCGCCAACAGGGCAGTAATGCTAAACCATTTGCTCCTTCCGCGCGGACTATCGTAGGGGCTTTCAAAATAATGGAAAAAGAGGACAATGGGCGGCTGCGCCGCCCATTGTCCTCTTTTTCCATTATTTTGAATATGAGCTTTCACGCCTGGCAAGCGTGACTCCAAAATTCAGGATGACTCATGTTTGCAGACATAGCACGAGGATGAATCCGCCGTGCGGTACCAATATCCTCAGGCTGTATCTATCAGGCGTACCTCTACCCAGGTACGCACGCTGTTGACCAACCATATGCGAGGAGCATGTTGGAGAAGTGAGCAAGGCAGTATTCGTTCATGGATCGTACCCTGATCAAGTAGCTCGGCACGAAATGTCCCGGCCAATAGTCCACACACGGATGGAGGTGTCCATCGTTGTCCATCCAGCTCGACCACCAGATTGCCGGTCGTAAATTCTGTCAGCTCCCCACGATCGTTCCATAGCAAAACATCGAAGATGTCGGTGCGGGAACCTCGATGGAAGTCGTAGATGGCACGTTGTGTGGTCTTATGCAAGAGAAAGGCATTCTGCTCGGTAACCGCCGCCCTTGATAGCATCACAGGTAAAGGCGTTGCAGCGAGTGCTTGAAGTGGCCTATACTCAATCCGTACGTCGCCTTTCTGTGATACCAGGAGTCTTATCCGCCAATCCCCGTCGCCCAGACCGTGAGCATATGCCTCCAATGCCTGTGCCACGGCATCATAGCTCGTGTGAAAATTGAAGTAAGCAGCCGAAGCAAGGAGGCGCTTTATATGCCTCTCCAGCAAATAATAGCTGCCATCATGCAATAGCAGTGTCTCAAGTAAATCGAAGTCGATGGAATCTCCAATCTTCCCTATAAAGGGGGTGCCGGAGGACGAAGGACGGAGTTCCCCTGCCGGGGCATGGGTGTCCCCAAATTATTTCTATTCTCTATTTTATCACCTGAGAAAAGCTACGATGCAAACACTGCTCATCGATAACTATGACTCCTTCACATATAACCTCTACCAACTGCTCGGTGAGATAAATGGGCAGCCACCTGTTGTCGTGCGCAACGACGCAGTTAATTGGGTAGACCTGTCGCTGGAGGAATTCGACAATATCGTTATCTCGCCTGGGCCTGGCCGCCCGGATAGGCAGCGAGACTTCGGGATAAGCGCACCTGCCATCCTCGATAGTCAGTTACCGGTCTTAGGGGTCTGCCTGGGCCACCAGGGCATATGCCAGCTTTTCGGCGGGCAAGTTGACCTGGCACCGGAGGTTATGCATGGACGAGCGAGCCTTATATTCCATACAGGGCAAGATATCTTCGCAGGCATACCAACACCTTTCTCGGCCGTACGCTATCATTCCCTGGCTGTTACGCGCATTCCCGACGCTCTTGAGCCTCTCGCCTGGACAGAAGATCAGATTCTCATGGCGGTGAAGCACCGGTCACGCCCCATCTGGGGTGTTCAGTTTCACCCCGGAGTCGATATGCACGGAGTATGGATCGCGTATTATCGAAAACTTTCGGACCCTGACCGAACAACATGCCGCATCAAGATTACCGGTGACGCCTGTAGAGGACAGCCGGCATTTGCAGGTTGCACCACGCTCGGCTCCTCTTCGACAACCGGCGAGGCCTGCGCCGGCCCCGGCATCCGGGCCCTCCGAAGCGCCCGCCTATGTCGTACATGTTCGCAAGCTTGCGGTTCTGCCGGACGCTGAGAGGACCTTCAACCGCCTGTTCGCGCCGGCCAGTCATAGCTTCTGGCTGGATAGCAGCGCTGTAATTCCAGGGCTATCACGCTTTTCCTTTATGGGCGATAACTCCGGCCCGTATGCCGAGTTCGTGACCTACGATCTGGCCGAGAAAACCGTTGTGGTTGAGCGTCGGGGCCAGACGGTCCGTCATCGCGGGGCATTCTTTGACTACCTGAATGCAGAGCTTGCACGCCGCGCCGTCAAAACGCAAGGGCTGCCATTCGAGCTCAACCTTGGATACGTCGGCTACCTCGGGTATGAGTTGAAAGCGGAATGCGGCGGAGCGGATGCCCACCGGTCACCGTCCCCGGACGCTGCGCTCCTGTTCGCGGACCGCCTTCTCGTCCTTGACCATCAGGAGGGCGTCTGCTATATACTTTGCCTTGGTGACGGCACGGACGATATGGCCGCCGAGCAATGGCTGGATACGATCACGGCCGATCTATTCCGGTTGCATAACGATCTACCCGCAGAGGATGCTTCGCCCATGCCCCACACGCCGGCAGATATGGGCGATAAGCATGAGGCTGTTCAGTTTCGACATAGCAAAGAGGCTTACTTGAAACTGATCGACCAATGCCGGACAGATATACGGAATGGCGAGTCATACGAAATCTGCCTCACCAATAGGCTCTCGGTTGAGACATCAATCGACCCCATTCAGCTTTATAGTCACTTACGACGAATAAGCCCGGCACCTTACGCCGGCCTGCTCAAATTTCCGGACCTGGCCGTTTTGAGCACATCGCCTGAACGATTCCTGGCCATCACAAGCAATGGGATTGTGGAATCAAGGCCAATCAAGGGTACTCGCCGGCGGGGCTCCACGAGTGAGGAAGACGACGCCCTTCGTCGGGAGCTTCAGCAAAGCGAGAAGGACCGCGCAGAAAACCTTATGATCGTGGACCTGGTCCGAAATGATCTCAACTCGGTATGCGAGATAGGAAGCGTACACGTACCACGTCTGTTTGGCATCGAGTCGTACGCCACCGTCCATCAGATGGTATCGACTGTTTGCGGATCGTTACGGGTTGGCGTATCGGCGGTAGAGTGCGTGAAGGCCGCCTTTCCGGGCGGGTCGATGACCGGCGCGCCCAAGATCAGGACTATGGAAATAATCGACCGGCTGGAGGAGGGAAGTCGGGGCATCTACTCGGGCGCACTTGGTTATTTCGCTCTCGGTGGCGCCATCGATCTCAGTATCGTAATTCGCACGATCGTCGTGACCCCCGGGCAGTTAAGCTTCGGCGTGGGAGGCGCTATCCTGGCGCTATCAGACCCTGAGGACGAATTCGAGGAGACGCTGCTCAAGGCGAAGGCGATGATTGCTGCTGTAGCCGCAAGCCTGGACCGGAACTGACAGGAAGGCCGGCCTGTTGCAGGCAAATAAGCCGGCCTTTGGCCCTGCCTCTGCGCGTTTCCCTGGATAGTTCCGCCCGGTGCTCCCGGCAGCTTTGAGCCTGCACAGCATGCGACTCACCCACCTGACCACACGTTCGAGTTCTTCCTGGGAAAGAGAACAGGCAGCAAGGCACGCGCCTCATCGGTGTTGGCCGAGCAGTCGGGGAAGGCGTATTGCAGCTCTTCCAGCGACCTGTAGCCAAAGAGCAATTGCAGAAACGTGAGGTCAGGGAAGGCTGCATCGCCCTCTTCTATATGCTCCGGCTTCCACCCCTCGACTGAAATGCTTCCTTCCTGGAACTTGAACAGAAGTCCGCTGCGGAAGAAGCTGACCTTCATGTCACCCGTATAGCCGGCCTGCGCCGACCCGGCAAGGCGTTGTTCCAGAGCTGAGGCGATATGTCGCACGAATACAAGCAAGTCGGGCACCCTTATGTACCAGGCGTAGGGCTTACCCACGCGGGGCAGCCTGTCCGAGATCGTGTCGTACACCGGGTGCGTCTCGCCCAGGTCGAAGGATATAATCTCGAACCCATTACCGTCGCCGGTGTCCCGTTTCGCGTACTCTTCTCCCGTCGCGTCCAGGTAGCGCATCACAGCCGGCGTTACGGAAAGGTATGGCACTCCCGGCGATACCTCGTACAGGCGGATCCCCAATACCCCATCCCAGAGCCTCCACGAGTGTGCCAGCAGGCCAATGGGCTCCCCTTGTCGGCGTCTCAATTATGCGCAAAATAGGGCGAAATCCGTTGCTGTCGCTTCGTCCCTCGATATCGTAGCGCCAGAGGGCCTCATCACGCACCGACGCTATCACGGAGCGCGACGCTGCTTGCCCGTACATCGCCATCATGAATGGCACATCGTCCACGGTAGCCGCTCGAAACCTGTACGGCTCCGCCTCTCCATCCCTCAACCGGGGCACCTGGGACCGGTGTCCCTGGCGGTAGCCGTCCAGGTTCAGGGCCATCTCGTAGCCGAACTGGCGGTAGTACCAGGGTATCCCTGTGATGCCCAGCACCAGCTCGCCCCGCTCAGCGCTCCACCTGTGCACCTCGTTCATCTGGGCGCGCACCAGCCCGCGCCTCCGGTAAGCGGGATCGGTGCTCACGATGTCGGGCTGTCCGAAGGGGAAAGGGATACCCTCATAAGTCCATGTCTGCGACATGAGCACCATCGAGGAGACGATTTTCCCCGTAGCCGTGTCCTCAACGAGAATGAAATCTCCCGCCCCGGTAGTGGGATGATTACCGCTCATCAAGTCGAGCACGAACCCGCGCAGACGCTCGAGCGGTGGTGTCTCGTTGAGCCCCAGCAGCGTATTAGCGTGGAAGTCCGCCACTCTCTCACGGTCCTGGGACGTCGCCCTGCGCATTACCAGCCCATCGCCCAGGTTCTGGGAGGTGTCTGTTTTCGATACTATCGCTTCCGACAATCTATTCTCCTCTATCATCAGCACAGGAGACGAGCTTCGGCAGCTTCGTCTCCTGTGCTGTAAGGCCTTCGTTACCAGACTAGCGCTACGGTGTTTGGCAGTCGGGGAAGAAGGTGTTGGACACGATCTTCGAGGTCTGTCCCCTCGTGGCGTTGTTGGAGGGCAGGAAGTATGGCCGGTTGGAGGGTGGTACACACTGCCCTGCCGGTGGGGTGCCGCATGGGTACCCACTCATGACCTGGTGCAGTACCAGCCTGTAGATGTATGCGTAGAATGGACTGTTCGGTGCCTACGTCCTGGAACTGCTGGCCACTAGGTGTCTCGTTGAAGCCTCTAGCATTAGAGACTATCTTCGAGATCTGTCCTCTCGTGGAGTTAGCGTTGGGCAGGAAGTAGGGTAGGTTGCCAGGAGGTACACACTGGTCCAGCAGGAGGAGCACCGCATGCATACCCGTTGATGAACCCACGAGAAGCCAATCTACCAATGTACTGGTAGAAGGTAGAGCCGACAGGCACATCCTGGAACATCTGAGTGGTCTGGGTGTCAGAGAAGCCGGCGGAGTTCGAGACTATCTTGGACAACTGGCCCCTCGTGACGTTATTGCCAGGCTTGAAGGTGCCATCGGGATAGCCGTTGATAATGCCTCGGCAGGCCAGGCACCGTATGAACGAGTAGAAGGTGCTGCCCACCGGCACATCGCTGAATGTGATCGGGCATACTGTGGGCGTGGACGTGGGAACGATATTGGTCTGGGTGGCCGTGGCTATGACCGTGGCTATGGTCGTGGTTGTGGCCGCCGGAGTGGGACTTTGAGGAATAGGTGTGGCCGTACTCACGAGCGCAGTGTCGGTCGGGGCAGGCGTGTTCGTGCTCGTGCCAGTGCTCGTGCTTAGCGCAGTATTTGTTGCGTTAGGCGGAGTGGGCGTACGAGTGCCGGTAGGTGCCAGGGTAGGCGTCGGCGAAAATATGACCGGCGGTCCGACCTCGGTGAAGGGGTCGCCGCTCGCCTTGACGCGGCTGTCCCACCACATCGGCAGGACCGTGTTGCCGACTGCCCCCAGGCCGGCATAGTCGCCGATGAAGCTGAAGGGCAGCGATGACACAGAGGCAATAGGCTCGTTGCCGAGGCTGCCGTCAAGCTTGTGCCAGGTGGCACCCTCGTCCGTCGAGTACGACTCGTACCACCGGTGCCTGTAGTCGTTTGGGTCCTCCCGCCTGTCGTGCCAGCCCGCCCAGATCGTGCCGTTAGCGGTCACGGTCATCCAGGGGTAATACTGGTCTTTGCCGGGTGGATCGTCGTTCACTTTGGCAGGCGGGGAGAAGGTGGCCCCGCCATCTGTAGAGGTTCGGAACAGGATGTCGCTATGGTAGCCTGTGAGATTGTCGCAGGCATAGGGCACCTCCAGCTCGCCGCCCGAATAGAGCATGTAGACATGCTGCGGATTCGTGGGACTGACCCCCATAATCGGGCTGCTCCGCGAACGGAAGGTGCCGTTGGACGAAAAGCAAAAGAGGCCGCGCCCGTTTTGGGCCGGCGTGCAGACCCCGCCCTGCGTGATGGGCAGCACGGTGTAGGTCCATGTAACGCCGCCGTCGGTCGATTTGGCCAGGGTGTTCTGCACGCCCGCTCCGCAGCCGACGTTGATGTCGGTGTACTGCTGGTAGCCGACGTAGAGCGTGCCGTCCGAGGCCACGCGCGGTTGGCTCCCCTGCTCGAATCCTGTCGAGGAGATAACGTCGCCCACGAAGAAGGTGGGCCCCCAGCTCGAGCCATTATCGGTAGATTTGTACCCTTTGACCCTGTTGCTTCCGGGGTTGCCGGCGTTTTCGTCCGTGTAAGTCATATAGACGGTGCCCCGGCGAGGGCTGCCGGCCCCGTTGTCCACAACGATGTTCGGGCGGTCGTTCGTCTGCACGCTGGTCGGTGTGCTCCACGTCAGCCCGTTATCGGTCGAGCGAATTACGTAGGTGACGTACGGGGAGACGCGCAGGATAGAGACGTAGACGCTCCCGTCGTAGGCATACGCGACGCCGGGGTCGCAGCAGGCGGGAACACCGATCGGCGCGTCGAAAGCGGTCCAGCTCGTCCCGCCGTCGCTGGTCCGGTAGATGCCCACGCCCGCGGCCATGGAAATCGTTCGACGTGCCGATGGCATACTGGCTGTTGGTCGGATTGATGTCGATCTGGAACTCGTTTTGCTCCGCGTTGAAGCTAGGGTTCGACATGCGTACATCGGCGTCCGGCTGCAAAGGAGACATCAGGCTCGGCAAGCTCCCGCCAGTGGCCGGGGCCTGGTTGCGACTTTCGTACTCGGCGGTCCAGATATTATCGAACAGCCCGTGGTAGGCCGCAAGCCAGGCTTCAGAGAATGGGTTGGACCGTGTTGCCGCACCGGTAGCGCCCGACATTGGCAGTTGCATCTGCGCCTGCGCATGGGCGGGCGGGTGTGCATCCCCCAGAGCCATCAAGGCAGCAACGGCCAGGCTGCCCAGTACCGAAACGATCGCGATACGCTTCCACATAGCCTTGCCCTCCCCTGTAATGTGCTACTGCACCCGGCAGATGCCTGATGGGAATGGTGCGCATTATAGCGGCAGGCAAGGGTGGTGTCAAGCGACACGCTGACGTAAACGTTTAGAGGTAGGACCCGGCGCTTTTCTAACGCGGCTGCGTTCCGCCTAAAGGAAACCGGTCCCAGGGGTTCTGGTTGGCGGTGATCCTGTATCCGTCGGGGTCGGCAAAGACAAAGGTACGACCAAACTGTCCATCAAAGGGTGGCTTGATGATGGTGGCTCCAGCCGCTTCCATTCTGGCATGCAATTCATTTACATTATCGCAGTCGATCCAGAGCATCATACCCCACCCTGGCTGGGGTGCCTCGTCCAGGTTCACCTTTGCTTCGGTGAGAGCCAAAGGGATTGTGCTGGTGTCGAGGAGGACAAAATCTGGAGTGTCGAAGCGGGGATCGACAGGGAAGCCCAAAGTCTCTGTGTAGAAGGCACGTGAAGCGGCGAAATTGCGCACCTGTAAGCTCAAAAAATCGGGTCCGAGAAGTTTTGCCATGATTATTACCTCCTTGTCAACACTGTGAAGCTATTCTGCAAGCGCCGGTTGATTACGGTCATACTCGTATTCTATGCCAATCAAGTGACAACAGTATGTCAGTAGAGCCGGGCATAGCCAGGCTGTTTGCGCCCCGGCCCGGCACCATACAGCGCGAGCAGTCGCATTGGTGCCCGGCGTAGACTCGCTCGCGACAGGAGTCAACGAGCGCATGGCCCGTACCGGCTGGAATACGCCGCTCAGGATGGAAGCATGCCCGCTATAGTGTAACGCCGTACGTATCGACAATAGAGGCCGCGGCTTCCTCCATCATTGTTCTCCCACAATTCGATAGTCGCCGGACCTCATAATATATGCGCCGGCCCAATGCAAGGCGTTTTGCCGAGTGCTTGCGCGCCAAAGAACGGACAACAGCGAGCCAATTTGTGGACCCGCTTTTGATCCGCCTGGTGTGGGCACGCCCATTATCCTCGTGATTTTCTAAGCCGAATTCCTGTACGGGCAGCGCGTAACAAAATCCGTGCAGCATACAAAGAAGAGATGAGCCGAGGGAACATCATCATAGTTAGGAGATCTCCATGCACACACAACCCCGCTCCCGCAAATGGCGATTTATATTTGCCCCTCTGGCCATCGTCGGGGCCCTGGTTGCTCTTATATGTCTGCAGCTCGCCATGCAGGCAACATCCGTTTACCACCCGCCCATGACCGCAGCCGTCGTGCGCTCGACGCGTGCACCTAACCTCGCCTTCCAATTGGGCGACATCTTTGCCGGCGTAGGTCAGGGCCACATCCTCCATTTCCAGCCGAGCGGAGCGCTGGTGGAAACCCTGGACACCGGCAGCCTGGCCCCTGAAGACACCGGCATGTGCTTTGACGGCGCGGGCAGTCTCTATACCACCAATTTTGCCGCCGAGAACATGACCAAGTTCGACAATCTGGGGGTTCGCCTCACGATCCCATGGGGCGGTCCATTCAGCTTCCACCCCGAAAGCTGCGTAGTCGATGCGAGCGGCAATATCTACGTCGGTGAAGTGGACGGGCAGAACCGGATCACCAAATATACCAGCAGCGGAAATATACTCGGTATCTGGCACCCGGCGTTCGGTCCTCGCGGCCTCGATTGGATCGACCTGGCGGCTGACCAGTGCACGATCTATTACACCTCCGAAGGGAGCACGATCAAGCGATTTAACGTCTGCACAAATACCCAGCTCCCGGACTTCGCTTCCGGTCTGGCTGCACCCTGTTATGCGCTTCGCATTCGAAGTAACGGCGAAGTGATGGTGGCATGCCAGACGCAACTGGAACGCATCTCTACAGCCGGGATCGTCCTGCAGCACTATCCCACCACTGACTACCCCGGCACCTCGTTCTTCTTCGCAGCAAACCTCGACCCTAACGGTACGTCCGTCTGGACCGGCGACTATCCCACGGGGTTGCTTTACAAGATCAATATCGCCACCGGCGCGGCTGAGCTCCATTTCACAGCCCAGCCGCAGGGGACCAGCATGGCTGGATTGGCAGTCTTTGGTGAGCTTACCCAGGGCCAACCCACCGCTACCCCTGGCCTCCCCCCGGATACAGCCACCCCAGCACCCACAGTTACTGCCGAGGTCCAGCCCTCCGAAACCCCCGCAGAACAGCGTTCCCCAACACCCGGAGGCCAGGCTTCGCCAACCGAAGTCCAGCACACGCACACTCCCCACCCTACAAATACCCCCCGACGCACCCAGACCGCCACCAACACGCCGCTCCCCACCCAAACCCCCGGCGGACCAACCGCTACCCCCATACCGGCAAATACCAGCACCCCCATTCCCACGAATACGAATACCCCTCTGCCTCCTACCGCCACCAACACGCCGCTCCCCACCCAGACCCCCGGCGGACCAACCGCTACCCCCATACCGGCAGATACAAGCACGCCTACCCCGCCCGATACCGGTACGCCCCTTCCCACCCAGACACCTGGCGGGCCGACCGCTACGACCGTGCCGGCAGACACCAGCACCCCGGCGCTTCCTACCGCCACAGCCTGCCCCATCCAGTTCAGTGACGTTCCGGCCAACAGCACCTTCTACACATATATCAGGTGTATGGCTTGCCGCGGGATCATCAACGGCTACACTTCAGGGTGCGGCACCGGCAACCCCTGCTTCCGGCCAGGCAACAACGTCACAAGAGGCCAGCTCTCCAAAATCGTCTCCAATGCCGCCGGCTTCACAGATCCGCAGCCCAACCAGATGTTCCAGGACGTGCCTGCCACCTCGGCATTCCAGGTGTTCATTGGTAGGCTGGCTTCTCGCGGGTTCATAAGCGGCTACGCCTGCGGTGCCCCCGGAGAGCCCTGTGTGGCGCCCGGCAACCTGCCATACTTCAGGCCCGACAACAACGCCACCAGGGGACAGATCAGCAAGATAGACTCTAATGCTGCCGGGTTCAACGATACGCCGAGCGGGCAGCAGTTCGAGGATGTGGCCTCCGGCAGCGCATATTACACATACACCTACAGGCTATCGACCCGTACTATCATGGGAGGATATCCATGCGGCGGCCCCGGCGAGCCGTGCGGACCCAACAATCTCCCCTACTTCCGCCCCAACAACGACGCCACGCGCGGGCAAACCGCCAAGATTGTGAGTAACACCTTCTTACCCAACTGTGTGACGCCCAGCGCACCAAGCGCCGCCGGTAGGTAGCTTCCTGCTTGACCGGATAACCCACAGGTAGAACTCAACCCGACCGTTGCTCTATGGGGCAACGGTCGGGTTGAGTTCTGCTGTCTCTATCCAACCGGAGTTATGATCTGCTTTGCCACAACGCTTGAAGCGGCTCGTAGCTAAGCAGAATAATCCCCTCCTCTCGGATGATCTCGGGAGCTTCCGGGGACATCAAGAAATCGTAGTCCAACTGACGGGAATGATTGCCCTCGGGTTCTATGGCCAGCAACTCGGAGCTGTCTAGACCTGGATGGACTGCCCATTCGCTCAACCCTGACGGTAGTTCGCGCAGCAACCTGGCGTAGTGGGCTGCCTTATCCACCGTACCCATCATATAGCTGTCCAGAAAATCGTAGTCGTCGGCGGGCAAGCCCTGACTCTGCACTTTCTCGATCCAGGGTCGACCACGCACCCGCAACGCCAGGCCGTATTCCTTCGCCAGCCCGAGCATCAAATCCGGAATGTCGGTCCTCCCATCCAAGCGTAGGGAGTGCCAGTCGAGGTGGGTAGGCTTTAGGTTGGCTGCCAGCACAGCCTCTATCTGTGCCCTGAATTCGACTTCCAACTCATCCGGTTTGGCGCGGGCGAATAAAGTCGGGCATCTGTTCAAAATTGTAGAAATAGCCCGCTTCATTAACGAGAGACGGCACCTTGTCCCTGGCGGTTACCGGTCCCCAGCAATAATCTACCGGATCGCTGATGACGGTCAGGTGAATTCCGAAGGCAACATCGGGGTTATCTCGGAGCCAATGCATGGCGTGCAAAGCCCAGGGGCAGGGGACCATCAAAGTCGTGGAACGGGCCATACCCTTCTTCAGCGCACCGAAAATGGCCTCATTGATCGCATGACACATCCCAAAATCATCAGCGTTGATGATCAGTAAGCGAGCGTCGTCCGGATACCCCAACAGCTTGTTTGTTTGGCTTTTGTGTAAACTGCTCATCTCTCTCCCATTGCTCGATCTTGCCGGCGACTTTTCAACAGGCAGCAATAATCAGACGAAAGTCAGCATAGCAGGACGAAGAGGGAAAATCAAGAGATAAATACCTCGGCTACATACACCCCACCAGGGCTGTCGACCGCCTGGTGCGCGACGCTGGGCTGCAACGACGCTTCTACAGGACAACCGCCCTCTGGCAGGTGGTAGTCTACGCTCGCCCCGCCGGGTGACCTTCGCAGACAGTTAGCACCTGCCAAATACGGACCGCTTCCACACCGGATGGGCTGTTATCGCTTGGACGTTGAGCAGTCGGGGAAGAAAGTATTGGCGACTATCTTGGACGTCTGCCCCCTGGTGGCGTTCCTGGCGGGACGGAAGTACGGGAGGTCGCCAGGGTCTACACATGGCTCGCCGGCACCCCCGCAGGCATAGCCCGCCATTGCCCCATTACTCGCCAGCCGCTGTACGAAGGCGTAGAAGCTGGAGTTTGGAGGCACGTCCTGGAAGGCTCGGTCGCCTGGCGGGTCGGAGAAGCCTGCGGCATTGGACACTATCTTGGAGATTTGGCCCCGCGTGGCGTTACCATTGGGGCGAAAGTAGGGGAGATTGCCCTCTCCGCACGGCTCCCCCGGCCCGCCGCAGTCGTAGCCGTTGATATACCCCCGGTCGGCCAGTCGCCAGATGAAGGCGAAGAAGCTGGAGCCTGCAGGCACGTCCTCGAACTGTTGATCCCCCGCCGGCTCGGAGAAGCCCGCCGCGTTAGCCACGATCTTGGATAGCTGGCCGCGAGTGACGTTGTTGTTGGGGCGGAAGCATGGGTTGCCGCTCCCGCACCCGGACGAATAGCCGTTGATGATGCCCTGACAGGCCATACAGCGCACGTAATCGTAGAATGTCGAGCCCGGCGGCACGTCGGTGAACTCGATATTGCAGCCAACCGGTACCGTAGGGATCGGGGTAGCAGTTGGAGCAGGCATGCCCGCAAATTGGTAGCGTGCCAGAGCGAAGGTATCGCTCTCATTGATAACATGGGAGGACCCCGCGACCACGATCTTGCCGTCATCTTGTGTGGCCGCGCCAAAAGCATCAGACGTGCTCCCAATATCTGTTATCACTTTACCGTCGCTACTGAAAGTGGTATCCAGGCTACCACCGGTGGTGTATCGCGTAAGAGCGAAGCTGTCCTGGTTTCCCGGCACGTTGGCGTGACCTATTGCCACAATCCTGCCATTTGCCTGTAGCGCCAGAGCATGAACTTCGTCATCACCCCCTGAAATGTCGGTAGTGACGTGACCGCCTGCACCAAAGCCGATATCGATGGAGCCTCCCAGAGTCGAAACGTGCCAGTGCGAAATCTCTGACATTGTTAGTATTGGAATATCCCGCCGCCAGGATATTGCCATCGGACTGCAGCGCCATTGCGTAGGCCTGGTCGTCGGATGAAGGGGCGAAACGCGTGGTGACCATACCGTCACCACTGAAGCTCGTATCCAGCGAGCCATCCAGGGTAAATCGGGCCAGGGCAAAATCGCCGGAAGGATGGGCGTGGGCGTAGCCTGCCGCTACGATCTTGCCATCGGGTTGTATGGCCATGGCATTGGCGTGCCCGTTGCCGGAGGAAGACCCGAAGTCGGCCAGAGCAATGCCGCCATTGCCGAATGTGGCATCCAGGCTGCCGTCCGAGTTGTAGCGTATGAGCGCCCATTCGTCATAGCCCGAGTTAGAATTTGTATAGTTAGTATATCCTGCGGCTACGATCTTGCCATCCGATTGTATCGCCACTGCCGTGGCCACATCGTTGCTAATCCCGATGTCGGTAACCGCAAAGCCCCCAACACCAAAGTCGGTATCGAGGGAGCCATCCGAGTTATACCGAGCCACGGCGAAATCCTGGCCGTCGTTGTTGGTCGGCGACATCTGCATACCCCGCCACCACGATTTTGCCGTCATCCTGTATTGCCACTGCGTTAGCCGCAGCGTCACGCCCATTGTAGTTCGTAATGACCTGGCCGTCTCCATCGAAGCTGGTATCGAGCGAGCCGTCCGGGTTGTAACGCGCCAGGGCGAAGTTATATATGGCGTTTAGATATGCGGAGCCTACCGCCACGATCTGGCCATCAGATTGTATTGCTATGGCATTAGCACTACTAACGGCAAAGGGACCAAAACCGGTAGTTACCTTGCCATCGCCGTCGAAGCCGGGGTCCAGGTCTCCATCGGCGGCATGAGCTATACCAGGCCCACGACCGGCTCCTGACACAAGCATGGCGGCTATGACTATCACCAAAGCCAGCCAGTAAAGCCCACGTCGTCTCCGCATTGCCCTCCCCTTAGCGGCGGCATGCGGGTCACTGCTCAACAAGTCTGTTGAGCGAAGATTGGTTTGTACGCCGCTCGTGCGAACGTTGCCTGCGTTGCCGGTTTTCATTGCTAGCCCCCTCACTCTCACTCTTCTCCATGTCCCTTTTCTTCGGGTTTCGAGGCATCCGAAGTTGCCTCTGCTGCCGATATCATGGTGTTCAGCTTTTCAATCAAGCCTTGCCGACTATCGAACGTGTGTGTCTCGCCGTTTACGGTCCTCTGCACCCTGCCATGCCATTGGCTCTCGCCGCTCCCGTCCATGGTAGGGCCGGTCCAGATGCGAACGAGAAAAAGATCGGTGCGCCTTGAATGCCGGTCGATCCTCACTCTTTTCTCCTTCATATGCCGCCTCCATACAGGGAGCGTCTCTCAAATGATACGCCGAGACCGGCCGGAATTTGCTATACTAACGCTATACAAAATTGTCCGAACCCGACGCGATACGACCCTGCAAGTTGGATCGTACGAGGACGCGCCGTGAGCACTGGAATCACCGAGACTACCGGGCCTACGTTTGGTGGGTGGCTGAAACAGCGTCGCAAAGATCAGGGTATTGGACCTGATGATTTTGCCGAGCTCATAGGCTGCTCCACTATTACTCTGCTCAAAGTGGAGGCGGGTGAGCGCCGCCCATCCCGCCAGGTTGCCCTCCTGGTGGCCCAGCTTCTGCACGTACCTGCCGACGAGCAAGAGGCGTTCATCACCTTTGCGCGTACGGGGCAACCGGCTACCGTTAGCTCTACGGAGACAACGACACAGGGCAAGATCGAGGCTCGCTCCCCCTGGCGCGCTACCCATCTCCGCAAGTCCAACCTCCCGCACCTGCTCACTCCTCTTATCGGGCGCGAGCATGACGAGGCGCAAGTGGGCGCTCTTCTGCTCAACACAAAGGTGCGCTTGCTAACTCTCACCGGCGCGCCCGGCATCGGCAAGACCCGGATGGCGTTGCAGGTAGCTTCGGATGCTCTGGACCACTTTGAGGATGGCGTATTCCTGGTCGAGCTCGCCCCGGTTAGCGACCCCGGCGAAGTGCCGGCTGCTGCTGCCCGTGCCCTTAGCCTGAAAGAGAGCGTCAGCGAGCCGGTTGAGGAGACGCTGCTAGCTTATGTGCGCGAGCGGCGGATGCTACTGGTCCTCGATAACCTGGAGCATCTGCTGGACGCCACGCCCTCGATAGTCAAGTTGCTCGAAGGTTGCCCCTGGCTGAAGGTGCTGGTGACTAGCCGCGAGGCCCTGCACGTAAGAGGCGAAAGGCGTTACACGGTGCCTCCACTGGCCATCCCCGATAAGAAGGAGATCTCCGCGCCCACCCCGGACACGCTGGCCGGCTATCCATCTGTGGAGCTTTTTGTTGAGCGTGCACAGGCCATTGCCCCTGATTTTGAGCTTACGGCAGAGAACGCCGGAGATGTGGCGGCCATATGCGTGGGATTGGACGGGCTGCCCTTAGCCATAGAGCTGGCCGCCGCCAATGCCGGGCACTTTTCCCCTGGGGAGATGAAAAAGGCATTGGCCAAACCCCTCAGGTTGTTGACGGGCGGAGGACGCGACCTGCTCCCTCGCCAGCGTACGCTCAGAAGCGCAATCGAGTGGAGCTATAGCTTGCTGACCACCGATGAGCAGACGCTATTCCGCAGATTGGGGGTGTTTGTAGGTGGATTTACAGCTCCCGCTGCCGAGGCGTTATGGGACGCCGCGTGGACGAGGACGCCCTATACAATCAACGGCGATACAGATTTGGCATCTCCCATGGATATATTGCGGTCGCTGGAAGAGAAGAGCCTGGTCAAGCGCGAGAGCTCAACGAGGGGCGATGGAGCTCGCTATGGGTTGCTGGAAACGATACGCGAGTTTGCAGGGGAGAAGCTACAGAAGAGTGGGCAGGTTGGGGAAGCCCATCACGTGCAGATGAAGCACGCGCTCTACTTCATGGAACTGGCTGAGGAGGCAGATTCCCATTTGAGAGGAGCCAGGCAGCAAGAATGGTTAGAGAGATTGGAGGAAGAGCACGGCAATTTGCTGGCGGCTCTGAGTTGGGCGGGGGGCCATAGCGAGAAGGGTAGTCAAAGCAATGACATCGGGGAGGCGGTAGGCGCTGCCGAGATAGGCTTGAGAACCGCCGCCGCCCTTGGGCACTTCTGGTACGTGCGTGGCTACTTTAGTGAAGGGAGAGAGCGTCTGGATGGCAGCCCTTGCTCGTTCTATCCAGTTGTTATCGTCTCTGAGCTCTTCGCAGTCAAAATCGGCGGAAGTAGTGCAAGCAGCCAGGGCTAAGGCGCTTCATGCCGCCGGCATTTTGGCCCATGAGCTGGGTGATTACCCATCAGGATATGCTCTCCAGGAGGAGAGCCTGGTTATTCGCCGGAAGATAAACGACAGGGAAGGCATAGCGTCATCGCTCAACAGCCTGGGATTAATGGCTCAAAGTCGGGGGGATTACGCCTCTGCTCGCCCCTTTCATGAGGAGAGTTCTGGCCATCTGGCGTGAGAGTGGCGCCAGGCAGGGCGAGGCTCTAGCCCTTACGAACCTGGGACGTCTACTTTTCGTACAGGGCGAATACGATTCTGCGCGCGCTCTTTACGAGGAAAGCCTGGCTGTATGGAGAGTGGTTGGGAACAAGAGGGGGATCGCGCTGTGCCTCACCGGTTTGGGGTTCCTGCTTTATGCTCAGAAGGAATATAGTGTCGCACAAGCTCTCTATAAGGAAGGACTGGCCATTCAGCGAGAAATCGGCAACAAGTGGGGAGTTGCTACGCTGCTCTCTGAGTTAGGGAGCATAAGCTTCATGGAAGAGGACTATGCTTCAGCGCGCGCTTTACACGAGGAGAGCCTGGCCATATTTCGAGACATGGGCCATAAGCTGGCCGCTTCCCGTACAGGGCATAGCCTGGCGCTGGTGATCTTTTCGCAGGGCGAAAACGAGCAGGCGCGCACATTGCTTCTGGAAAGCCTGGCTACGGAGCGTGATTTAGGCGATAAGGACGATATAGCCGCCAACCTGGCAGTGTTGGGAGCGGTGGCTGCCGAAACGCGGTCCGGACGGGAGCAGGTGCTTCGTGGGGTGAGATTGCTCGGAGCCTCAGATGCGCTAATAGGAGGGCGGGGCGGCGAATGGTTGCCGGAGGACCGCACCATCTATGAGCGTGGCGTAGCGGCTGCTCGCGACCAACTGGACGAGGAGGCGTTCCGAAGAGCTTTTGCAGACGGGCACGCAATGAGCATAGAAGATGCCCTGGCCTATGCGCTGGATTTTGAGAGGTAACGTTGCAACGGCTTAGTCCGGCCCCTTCATACCCGTATGGGAAAGATTATGATCAGCCTCTGAACAATTCGCAATCCCACCACCCTGGCACCCACGTTGCAAAAAGAAAGGTGTGACCCCCATCAAATGGGAGATCACACCTGTGTGCCAATTATACCACATATTTGGCCCCCGAGGATCAGTTCGGGGGCCGATTTATTTGCCTGTAGCTCGCAGATATACTGGGGCGTAGCACTCAGGATACCTGCGAGCTACAGGCGTCACCCGAGTATAGCCCTGTACAACCGAGGAGGAGCACACCAGTGGCAGATATTGATACCGAAACCAGAGCCTCCTACAAAGCCAGCGAGATGAATGACGATCTTGAAAAAGAAATCGAGCGGCTGCGCGCCCAGGCACAGTGGGGATGGGACAAAGAGTCTCGCAACCTGGCATGGTTCGGGCTGAGCGACGGAATGTCTATACTCGAAGTAGGCAGCGGCCCCGGCTTCATCACCGAGCAGCTTCTCGCTCTATGCCCCAACAGCCACATCACCTGCGTGGAGATCGACCAGGACCTGATCGTTCCCGCCGAGCGATACTTGCAAAGCAGGGGCCTGGAAGGCCGCTATACTATTGTCCAGGGAGACCTCATGAAGATGGATTTGCCTGGCGACACCTTTGACTTCGCTTTTGCGCGCCTGGTCTTCCAGCATCTTCGCGATCCTCTTGGCGCAATGAAAGAGATCCGTCGCGTACTCAAGCCGGGCGGCAAGCTGGCGATCAACGACATCGACATCGGTCTGGGCGAGATCGTAGAGCCATCCAACCCTGAGGCCGATGCCATCGAAACGCGTTTACACGAGGGCCGGACCCAACGTGGAGGTAACCCCCGAATTGGCCGGCAGCTCTGGAGGCTCTTTGAGGCGACCGGTTACGAAAAAATGGACCTTGAAGTGGTACCGGTGCATACCGACAAAATAGGTATTGAAGCGATTTTCCCCACCGAGTGGGATCCCGGAGGGTTCAAGCCCGCGCTGGATCTCGGCATAATTACCGAAACAGACCTGGAAACGATGCGCCAGGCGCACGTCGCGTTCCACGCATCCCCCGACAAGTATGCCCTCTTCGTCAGCCTGATGGTGTGCGGGCAAAAGCCTCGGTAGGGGCACCCCTTGTGGCAATGACTCCAACTAATTCTGGCATGGTACGTGGCACGGGCAGCGCACAGCGGTTGAAACCGCGTGCTATCTCTACAAAGCCCGCATGACGGGCTCCTGTTCCCAAGATTGTGCCGCATAATTCTTGATAATGAGCGTAATGTTTGCCTTAGCAGTCCGCGAAGGCGGACTTCGTAAGCCTAGCACGCGGTTTCAACCGCTGTGCGCTGTCTGCCTCGCCCCTTCTGGTGCAATTAGTGGGAGTTGTTGCCCTTGTGGCTGCCCTGGCCCGGATGAGACGGTGCCGGTCCAACGAGGGCACGTCAGCGCCGTGCCCCTACACCATTTTCTCCACCTTTACTCTGAACGTTTGCAGGACAATACTCCTTTGCCTGGAGCCCGGTGGTCTGGTAATATGAACCAACTTCTGCCAGACGTGGAGGCGGAGGCCCGGATGCCGTGGCTGGCCTGCCCGCGTGGCGGCCCTGAGAAGGAGGACAGGCATGCAAGACCAATTCATCGTAATGCCCGACGACGGCATGGACGTGCTCATTGAGCCGCTACGCGCGGCCCGCAACACGATCGACATTTATGTCTTCACCCTGAGCAACGCCGAAATTCTGGGTGCGTTGCGCGAGGCCGCCGCCAGGGGTGTTGCCGTGAGAGCCCTCGTGGATACTCACCCCAGCGGCAACCATGAGGCGGGGCATGCAGCCCTCCACTCGCTGAAGCACGCCGGCGTGCAGGCACTGCCCGCACCTGCGTACTTCCAGCACCTGCACGCCAAGAGTTACGTGGTGGATAGCAGTGTTGCAATGATCTCCAGCGTGAACTATCTGCAGGACTGGGAGCGCACCCGCGACTTTGGCCTGATCACCTACGACGCCGGAGTGGTGGGGAACCTGGCCGAAACGTTCGCCGCCGATTGGGAGGGACAGAACAAGCACACCACTTCCGCTCCGCCACCTCCCCTGGTCCTGAGTCCGAACAACAGCAGGGCAGCCATCTCCGATTTTATCGCCTCGGCGCAGCGCTCGTTATTGCTGGAGGAAGAGCAATTCACCGACCCATCCATCGTATCGGCCCTCGCCGAGCGCAGCAACGCCGGGGTGAGCGTGCAAATGGTGACCAATTCGGCGCAGGAGAAAAACTACCCGGCGATTGCTGACCTGCTGGCTCAAGCTCCGCAGGCTCATGTGGGCTATAGCAGTACCCTCTGGATGCACTCGAAATTACTGATCGCTGACGGCGAGCGGATGCTCATGGGAAGCGTAAACCTGACAGAAGAGAGCCTAGACCACCGTCGTGAAGTGAGTATCTTGATAACAGACGCCGCCTATATCGCCAGGGCAGCAGCGGCTTTCCAGGTCGACATCGCCTCTTCCTCGCCCACACCCCTCGATGCCGGTTCGCGGCCACGATCTCCTTCAGACAGCCCCGACTCAAAAGGTCATAATTGAAGTATCACAGAGGCTAGATTCGATTACGAGGACGGCCCTTGTCATTCCGAGTAAACATGGACCTGAGGGCCGCCATCACCAATGAAAATAAAGGATGGAGTTTTGGGGACACCCATGCCCCGGCAGGGTGACCCCTGCACCCCTATTTTCTGAGGAGTGCTGTACCAGCTATATTGTTGGGGTCTAGAGAGGGCGCTATGATTTCCTACAATATAGCTGGCAATACAACTCAGGCCCCTTCGACCCTTAGCACTACTCCGGCCTCGGTGGGAAGGCTAATTGCTAGCTGGTCGCCTTCGACCAGGACGGTCGCCGGTTGTGGTGAGGTCTCGAGCAGAGGCACGGCGCGTTGGCCTGTAGCGATGTGAATATCAAGCGTGCGCGGGCTGTCGCTCAGATTGAACAATACCAGCAAGTCACCGGACGCCGCCCAGATCCCTCGACCGAGCTGCGAACGTACCCGAGCACGCCGCCCTGCGGGTCCAGGTAAAGTGTGCGCCGTTTGCCGCTCACCAGCACAGGGTGATCGCGCCGCATGCGTATCAGGGCGCGATAGAAGGCCAGCAAATCCTCGTTCCACAGGGCCGGGTCCCAGGGCATATCGGCCCGCGCCTGGGCATCGCCGCCAAACTCTCGCCTTTCGATCGGGTGCTCCTGGCTCATGCCGATCTCGGTGCCGTAGTAGATTATGGGCGTCGCATCGAGGGTGAACTGGCAGAGCGCAGCCAGCTTCAGCATGCGGGTGTCGTTGCCTGCCAGGAAGAGGAAACGGTTCATGTCGTGATTGTCGATAAAGCTCAGCCGGCCGGGGCCCGTCTGCATATATCGCTCGTAAGAGTTGAGGTAGCCGGCGAAACGCTCCACATCCCAGTCGCGCAGGGCGAAGACATGGCGTAACGCCCTGGCCAGAGGGAAATCGAGCACCCCATGCAACCGGCCTCTGTAGCGTCGCAGGCTATCGGGTGTGTCGGTTGCCTCGCCGAAAAGTATGCTCTCGGGGTGCGCTGCCTCGGTCGCCGTGCGCAGCGCCACCCAGAAATCCATGCCGGGACCGATAGCGTGGTCAATCCGGTAGCCGTCGACGCCGCACTCGCGTATCCAGTGAAGGGCGCTCCCGATTAGATAGGCGCGAGCGCCCGGATCCTCCGTGTTGAACGAGGGCATAGAATGGACCATATCGAGAAAGGTGCGGTAGCGGTTGGGCCATTCGTAGAATGTGAACCATGAAAAGCTCTCGGCCTTCATGTCGCGCTGGGCGGCCAGAAAGGCCGGGTGCTTGGTCGAAGAGTGGCTGGGTACGAAATCAAGCACGACGCGTATTCCCAGGGCGTGCGCATCCTGCACGAGATCGCGCAAATCGCCTTCGCTGCCAAGCATTGGGTCGATTTTGTAAAAGTCGGTGCAATCGTAGCGGTGGTAGGATGGTGCCTCGCAGACCGGCGTTAGCCAGAGACAGGTGACGCCCAGGTCGCCCAGGTAGGGCAGGGCTTGCTTGATCCCACGCAGAGTGCCTCCATGTTTCACGTTGTAGCCGGCCGGCTGGAACTTGCCATCGGTATCGCCTGGGCGGAAGCGGTCGACGAAGATCTGGTAGATTACCGCCTCGGATGCCCAGGCCGGTAGTAGCGCAGACCGAGGTTGCGCCAGATAGGCGAACGTGCTGATGCCGCCCGGCCAGGGCACACGGAACCAGAAGCCCTGCCCATCGTGCGCCCAGATGTCGGGGCCGTCGGATTGCGGATTGCGGATATGCTCGTGGTCTTCCGGTTGGCTCGTGCCGTCCGCGCAATGGGCTGTGCTCTTCCGAGAGAGCTGCGCCCGTATTGCGGATTGCGGATTGTTTGAGCGTTGGTCGTCCTTGCGCCAGCCGCCGATCCGGTAACGAACAACGGTGCCTGCCGGCTGCGGTGGCAGTTGTGCCCGCCAGCGGGTCAAGAAGCCCGCAAAGGAATCCCAGTCCACCGTGGCGACCTCCATAGGTACCGACACAGAGCCGGCATCAGGCACCGAGCCATCGGTGGTATAGAAGACGGCCGCACGGGAAAGCGACATGCCCTCGCCGGTGGTCGCCTCGACCACTACAGCCTCATCGGGGCCCGGCGCCAGGGGTGTTATAGTATTATCGTGGCGAAACTGCTCGCGCTGCAAGGCAAAGCGGACCTGCACAGCAGCGATGGGCAGATCGCCCGGTGCGGTCGCCACGTCGTTGGCGAGCCCGCCGGCGGCGGGGCCGGATGGAATCTGTGGCCTGTCCGATATGGGTGGGATCATTGTTGCTCTCCCATTTTGATCATACGCTTCGCTACCTCGAGGCGCGGACTCTGATTAGTATATCCGCACTTACCAGGGCATGTCTGCCAGCTATCACCACAGGTATCTCTTTAGCTATCCGAGGTGAGCCTATCTATGAGCGGCGCTAAGTGGCCCCAGTAAAAACCGCAACGCCCCGGGCAGACGCCGTGCCCATGCAGATTCGTGGTGCTCGCCCCCTGCCTCGACCATGAAATGGAGATTGTCCGGTGTATAGCCCTTCTTGCGCAGTAGAGCCGCCATCCTTACAGCGTCGTTCACATATCTATCCCGGCGTCCCGGTATCCCAGGGCTTTCGCTGTCACCTACGTCCATGTAGATACGCCCGCCGACAAAAGGGGTCGCCTCGACGAAGGTAAAAATCGTGCCCTCGCTCCACCAGAAGGCCGGACTCATTACTCCGGCGAACCCGAAGACGTCCGGCCGAGTCAGCAGCGCATACAGGCTGATCGAACCGCCCATCGATGAACCCATCAGACCGGTGTGGGCTCGATCCGGCAGTGTGCGAAAAGAGCTATCTATCAACGGCTTGATCTCTTGAGCCATAAAATTGACATAGGCATCAGCGCCACCGCCGCCGTAGTGACTGTGGATGTGTGCCGAGTAGTCAACGAGGCGCCCGCGGCCTGAGTTCGCGATACCCACAACGATTGCTTCGATCCCCTCGGCGCTCAAGGCTTCCATTGTCTCGTCCACCTGCCACTCGCCTGCGTAGCTGCTCGCGGCGTCAAATACATTCTGCCCGTCGTGCATATAGAGTACGGGATATCGCCTCTCCGCTTTGTAGTATGAAGGCGGTAGGTAGACCAGCAGCCTGCGTCGCGTACCTGCCGCCGGGCCATATAGCGGCCTGGAGACCTTGATCGTTCCCACAACTGTATGCTCATCGCCGGCCGGGTAATCTTGCCATTCGGCGCTATCGCCGGCGAAAAGTGCGTCGTCCCACTCCGTATCGTCCAATAACAACCCCCGTAGGTCTTGAGAAAAGGATTTGTTTGCCGGCGCTATCGAAGTGCATGGCCTCTAGAGTTCGCTCAGCGGTGCATCCTGCAAGGTCATGTACATATTGGCCATGGTCGTAGGGGCAGACCCGAGTGTCTGCCCTGGTTGGAGAACCGATCAACATCATCTCCAGTCAAGAGGACAGACCGGTGTGTCTGCCCCTACGAACGGTACACGAACTTCCCGGATGCACCACTCAGGCAGAAGATCGTGGGATGAACGGGCAACCGATCTTGTGTTGCGACCGGCTCCTCTTCCGTGCGCCGTTTCGGCGTGCTCAAGCAAGTACTGCACAGCCCACTGTGCCATCTGGTAATTGGGTAGCTCCATAGTCGAGAGCGGTGGGTAGAGTTGCGCCGCGATCAGTTCTAAATTATCGAAGCCGATCACGGCAACATCATCAGGGATCGCCAGCCCGAGCTTGCGCAACGCATCGTAGGCACCCATTGCGGTAAGGTCATTGAAGCAGAAGAGAGCCGTGGGCGGCTCGGGATGGTGCATGAGCTCCATCGCACAGCGATAGCCGCCGCTGGCCTGGGTGGTGGTCCCGTACTGGACCAGACGGGCATCGAATGGCACGCCGTACGCCGCCAGCGCCTGTTTGTATCCTTCCAGGCGTCCCAACTGGGCGGGCATGGGGTCCACATTGTTAATGAAACCGATCCGGCGGTGTCCCTTTTGAAGCAATACCTCGGTTGCGGTCAGGCCACCCTGCACTTCGTCCGGCACGCACAGACGGGAGCGAACGGTCATCAGCGTAACAGTCCAGCAAGACCACAGGCACCTGGGAGATAGCCTGGGGCAAGGCCACGCTGTGGTGAAACATCGTTAGAAAATGATCCCCTCGACCTGCTGTCCAAGCAGCATTTCAATGGCGTCATGCTCGATCTTGCGGTTGCGGCCGGTATTGAACATCAGCACCATCTTGTCGCTGGCCCATGCCGCGTCAAGCGCCCCCTGGATAGTCTTCCCTAAGAAGAAGTATCGCCAGTAGCTCGTCGGAGACAAACCCATCGGAGATAAGCCCGAGTATATGCGAGCGACGGGAAATAAGCCCGCGTGCCATTGCGTTAGGTCGCCAGTTCAGTTCTTTGACCGCCGACCAGACGCGATCCCTGGTTTCCTGTGGGATGCTGGTATCCGGCACGCTATTGACTACAAATGATACGGTGGTCTTCGAGACACCGGCCAGCCTGGCGACGTCCTGTATCGAAGGCTTCTTCATATTGGAACGCTCTGTCTTGTTTGCCACCTCGGTGCCTCAGACGTTATGTAGCTTTGAACCGGAGAGTCGCTATAGCACGTGAAGATTTCTCAAGTTAGATGGACCAATTCGAGGCGTTATAGCGCTAGTCCACAGCTTTGTCAAGCATAAATCAGCGGTGACAACTGCTAACACTTCGCATCGACCCGGACGGTCATTGGTTTTCGCCCGCAGATTGCTCCCTTAACTCGGGCCAGAAATGGCGTATATTGCTTTCTTAGAGAGCAATTGCGCAGGCAACGGTATCATACTCAACTATTTTATACAATCTGAGGAATCCATGGAGCCCGCACTTTCAATTTACGATTTGCTTCTCAAGACCTCGCTGGTGCTGACAGACGGCGACCGGCGAGTGTTACACACCTTTGGGCTTACTCTCACCCAGTACTCGGCGTTACAGTTGCTCGACCTGCATGTCGGGCAGCGGTTAGTCGACCTGGCCGAGGCACTCCTGTGTGAACGGAGCACAGTCACTCGGATCGTTGACCGGTTGGAGAGCGATGGTCTGGTACAGCGGAAAACGACCCTGAAGACCGCCGTACGCAAAGGGTATTGCTGACGGCCTGCCGGTCTTGACCTCAAAGAACGAACTCGGAGTGGCTCATTCAGAATCGGTGCATCGCCGCATGTCGCTGCTGGGCGGGGCTGAGCAAGACCAGCTTAGCGACGGTGCTCCAAAAGCTGCTCGCCGGTCTCCGCGCAACTATGGAATAAGTTCAATTCAGTTGAGTGTGCCTCCAGTCTCGACAATATTGCTTGCTTGATCGTTTTGTCTATATCGAAGTACTTTTCCAGGAACTCCAGGATAGCTCTTGCCGAGGCGGGCGAGCGTTCGTAGCCCTGCATAAAGCCGGGCAAATCACGCGCTATCCCTGGAAAACGCCTCTCGAAGCGCCGTTCGTTGCCGAAGATATCCCGTCTCTACAGGTTGCTCGGCCTCTATCAGGTGGGCCATCTCGAGTATCCGGTCTACTGCATAACCCTGGATAAAGCGCATTGCGGTTAGCTTTTCGCCTCGATAGTAACGGCCAAGACCGACGTAGAGATTTGTCAGGGCTTCTCCCAACAGCTCCTGCAAAGGTCGCTCACGAGGCTTGTGCTCTACCGGCGGCCGGCGAATCAGATCCGGATATCTCTGCCGCCTTCCAAACAATCCTGGCTTCTAGAGAATCCGAGTGATCCAAGCTCTTCCAATTCGAAAATATCGATTTCAACGAAGATCTCGTCCTCGAAGAGGAGCTTGTAACCATTTGGACTGTTCCTGAACTTGAATGCGATGGCGCAAACCCTTTCAAGCCAATCCAGGTCATCAAGGAATTGCTGCTTGTAGCCGTTCTCAACTACAACCCAAATATCCAGGTCGGAATACTGGTCCATCCGCTCCATATTCCACTCCCGATGACCCAAGGGCAAGAACGGCTCGCACATGTTTCGTCTGTGCAGCCGATTGGGCGATGTTATCCAGGCGACGTAGCATTTCGTCTTTTGTCATTGCACACCTGGCCCGATCCCTGATTCTCGGCCAGAGAATCACTAGCCGCCATAATGTTGCTGAGGCAACAGTTGCGTCAGCAACATTATATGTCCACCAGCGTATTCTGTCAAGATCCGCCGGCCGCATTTCAGCAGCGATAACGCAAATGCCCTCCACTTCAGCACCCATATCTTTTGCTATTTCGATGTCCTTTATATCGTGCTGTTGCTTCATTGGGCCTAATCGTTGTATAATCGGGGCGTTCGTAGCTGATACGATGCTATGGATGAATGAACCAGTAGACCGCGATCAGACCGGGCCAGTTTCTTCTGCTCTATAGTTAGCGGCGTTCCTGCACAATTCAAACGTTACCCCCTACCGGCAATAGCCGGCCTCCCCAGGGCGTTGCAAATCTTACGTAGCACCTTTCCACCCAAAGCGGCAAGAAACCGGTATTAGATGATTGGAAGCCGGTCTGGCTTGACCGGCAGTCAGCAATCTGTCACTGTTCATCACGAGTTTGCTCTGCGGCCTTCATTTTGTCGATCGGTAAGCGAAAGGAGGTGTTTCCGGTAACGGTAGGCCACGCCCTGCAACTCTCGTTGCCGGCCGGCGTCGCCTTATTCAGCGCGATAAACCTTTTGAAGGGCCGCTGCCCGGACGCGGCGAATATAAGGGCATTAACCGGGCACGTACTATATCAAACCGGTAATTGAATAGGAGGAAGGTAAATGAAGTCTTCTAAATACGGTTGGTTGGCAATCCTGGTCGTCATGATGTTCTTGCTCAGCTCGTGCGGTGGCGATGCCACGCCGACAACAGCACCCGCAACAGCGCCGACAGCAGCCCCGGCCGCCAACACCCCGGCAGCAGCAGCTGCCACCAATACCCCGGGCTCCGCGGCCGCCGTGTCGACCGATACCCCGGCAGCGGCAGCGGCATCCACCAATACCCCGGCCTCGGCAGCCGCCGCGCCGACCAGCACCACACCACCACCGACCGCGGTCTCCCTGGGCAGCCCAAGTACAGCCAAGACCACCATCACCATCTGGCACGGTGGGCGGCGGACTACCTGGCCGCCAAGCAGGCCATCTTCGCCGCATATGTGCAGGCGCACCCGGACGTCGCGATCAAGCTGCTGAATGTGTCGGATATCGGCACAAAGGCTCAGAACGCGGTGCCGGCGGGCGTCGGTCCCGATATCATCGCCTGGGTGGACGACAAGATCGGCCAGAACGCCCTCATCGGCGTCATCGATCCCCTCGATGGCAAGGCGGGCATCGACGCAGAATTATCTGAAGCCGAACTATGCCGGAGTGGCGGCCAACGCCGTGACCTATAACGGCCAGATTTACGCCCTGCCCGAAACGCTGGAAGCGATCACCTTCTTCTACAACAAGAAGCTGATCACCGCCGACAAGCTGCCCAAGACGACCACCGAACTTAAGCAGATGATGACGTCTTACAACAAGGCCAACCCCGGCCAGTACTTCGCCGTCTGGGATCCCAACAACGCCTACTGCAACGCTCCGTGGTTCTATGGCGCGGGCGCACAGTATGTGGACGACCAGGGTAACGCCCACCTCGATACGCCGGAAGCCCTGGCTGCCGCTCAGTTTATCCGCAGCCTGCAGGGGCTCATGCCCAAGGACATCGACGCCAACGTCGCCGACGCGCTCTTCAACGACGGCAAGGCAGCTATAGAGCTTACCGGCCCGTGGCGCATAGCCGACCTGAAAAAGCCGGCATGGACTTCGGCTTGGCCAAGATACCCGCTGGTTGACTTCGGCAAAGGCGGCCCGGCTCGCCCGTTCGTGGGCGTCAAATGCCTTATGCTGGCCCACGGCAGCAAGAATGCTGATGTGGCCGTCGACATCATGAAGTTCTACACCTCGGCAGAGGAGGAGCAGACGCATGGCCAAGGCCACAGGCGAAGTGCCGGCTGCCACGGCTGCAGCCGCTGCCCTCGCAAGCGACCCGATCGTTGCAGCCTTCAACGCCCAGGCTGTGGACGGCGTGCCGCTGCCCAACACCCCGTTCATGGGTGCCCTCTGGGACCCGGCAGCCAAGGCCTACACTGCCCTCTATCAGGGAACAGACGACCCGAAGACGATCATGACCGCCTCGCAGCAGGTGGCAACATCTGCCCTCGCGAAGATGAAGTAAGCCTGGTAAGCGCAATCGCCGGAGTGCGGCATGCGGTATGTCTTACCGGTACGTTACTCCGCATTCCGCGACTGGCGAACTCCGATTCAACTCAGGAGGTAGCGTTATGGCACAAAGCACCTCGACTGCCGGCCAGGCCGGGACCGCAGTGATCGCAGCGCAGCGAGGCGTCAATCGCGAGAAGCGCAGTCGTTACGCCACTGCGGCTGCCTACATTGGCCCGGCCATGATCGGGATCATCATCTTCAGCGTCGTCCCGATCCTCTATACCCTCTTCACCTCGTTCACTAACCGCAACACCTTCCACTTCCCGGCAGCGCCCGATCTGTTTGGACCACCCAGGACGGGCGCCTACACATTCATCGGGTTTCAGAACTACGGCACCCTCTTCTGGGACAGCACTACCAGCACCTTCAATACCGATTTTTTCTCTGTGCTGGGCAATACCCTCCTGTACGCCGTGGTCTGCGTGGGGCTCTTCTTCGCTGTGGGGCTAGGCCTTGCCCTCCTATTGACAGGCCCGTACATCAAATTTAAGACCCTCTTCCGCACCCTGATCATCGTGCCCTGGGCGGCCCCCGCCGTGCTGACAGCGCCTATCTGGAAGTTCTTCTTCAATAGCGACTTCGGACCTATCGATCAGATGCTGCGGGCTATCGGTGTCAGCAACCCGCCAGGCTGGCTGAGCGACCCTATCTGGACGTGGATAGGCGTTGTCATTGTGAACCTATGGCTGAGTTATCCCTTCTTCATGTTCGTCATCATGGGCGCGCTGACCAGAGTGCCCTCCGACATGTACGAAGCCGCCCGCATCGATGGGGCCGGATGGTGGACGCAGCTCTTCCGGATCACGCTGCCGGTGATCCGCCCGGCGGTGATACCCGTGACCATACTCAGCTTGATCACCACATTCCAGATGTTCAATACCGTCTGGATCATTACCGCGGGAGGTCCTTTCACGGCGGTAGGCAAACCGGGCGCAACGGAGTTCGTAATGCTCTATTCCTATCACTATGGCATGCAGCAAAACAACTACGGCCTGATGAGCGCCTTCGCAGTGGTCCTCTTCCTCCTCCTCTTTACGCTCACCATGGTAAACCTGCGCCTGACCAGGGCCAACCAAGGAGTGTCATAGTATGAGTACCATCGAGTCCGCACGCGGTGCAGTCCGACCCTCCAGGGAGGTCGCAGCCAGTGTCCAGGCCGAGTCCGAGGCGCTTCGTCGCAAAAATCGTCAGCAGTTCATCGGGAAAAGCATCCTGGCGCATCTCGTCGTGGTGATCTTCCTCTTCTTCGCGATCTTTCCGATCTACTTCCTGGTCACAGCCGCCTTCCGCCCCGGCCAGAGCCTTTACAGCACCAACCTGCAATTGGTCCCGACTACCGTCACCATGGACAACTTCGACTATATGATCAACCAAACACCTTTGCTTACCTGGTTGAAGAATTCGCTGATCGTTGCGGGCGCCACCACGGTGCTTAGTGTTTGCCTCGCCACACCGGCAGCCTACGCCTTCTCGCGCTGGAACTTCCCTGGCCGCGACGGCATCCTGAGCGTGATGCTCGCGTTGCAGGCTTTCCCGGCGATCCTCGCCCTGATCGCGATCTTCGTGATCTTCAAAGAGTTCCATATGCTCGATACCCTCTGGGGATTGGTGCTGGCTTATTCCTCAGGTGGCCTGGTCTTCGCGATCTGGAACACGAAGGGCTATTTCGATACGATTCCGATAGAGCTGGAAGAATCGGCCCGCGTCGACGGCGCCACAGCTACCCAGACTTTCCTGAGGGTCATCCTGCCGTTGGCTCGGCCCGTGATCGCCGTAACGGCACTGCTTGGCTTCATGGCCGGCTGGGGCGAGTACATTACAGCCCAGACCGTGTTGTTCAACGAGGATAACTATACTTCGATGGTCGGCCTGATCGGGCTGCAAACCGACTACAGCAAGCCCTGGGGCTGGTTTGCGGTGGGTGCCATATTTGCCATGGTCCCGGTTATGGCCGTCTTCATGGCCTTGCAAAAGAACCTGGTGGGCGGCCTGACCGCAGGTAGCGTCAAGGGCTAAACAATATCGCCTGGGCAGCATGTCTTGATGTAATCTCCATTGCCCTCCGGGCTCGTTCCACGCTGCATGCCGTTTGATCCGAGAACGAGGAGAGATGAATGGAAGCCCTCAAATGGTGGCAGAAGGCGGTCTTCTACCAGATTTACCCGCGCAGTTTCGCTGACGGCAATGGCGACGGCGTTGGAGATTTCGTGGGGATGACCGCCCGGCTCGACTACCTGCGCGACCTCGGCGTAGACGCAATCTGGCTGTCGCCCCATTACCCGTCGCCCTTCCTTGACTGCGGCTACGATGTCTCCGACTACACAGGCGTCGGCCCCGAGTACGGCTCACTCGACGACTTCAAGCGCTTTCTCGACGGGGCGCACAGCCGCGATATCCGCGTCGTGCTCGACCTGGTGCTGAACCACACGTCGGACCGGCACCCCTGGTTCATCGAGTCACGCTCTAGCCTGGACAATCCGAAACGAGACTGGTACGTCTGGCACGATCCTGCTCCCGGAGGCGGACCTCCCAACAACTGGGACTCTATTTTCGGCGGCTCGGCATGGGAGCCGGACATAACCACGGGCCAATACTATTATCACGCCTTCCTCAAAGAGCAGCCCGACCTCAACTGGCGTAATCCCGAGGTAAAAAGCGCCATGTGGGACGCGGTGCGCTTCTGGCTCGATATGGGTGTGGATGGTTTCCGGCTCGACGCAGTTGCGACGATCTTCGAACACCCTGACCTCCCCGACCATACCGCGAAGATGTCGTCGGCCGGTATCGCTGCCGCGGCAGCCATCGCCACCACCGATGATGACCACAAGCGCCTCTTTGACGAGTATGGGCAACTTCTCCGCTTCCAGACTCAGCAGCCGGGCACCCACGAGCTGATGCAGGAACTGCGCGCCGTGGTGGACGAGTACCCTGGCGACCGGGTGCTGGTGGGCGAAGACGAGGACTTCGCCTATCACGGCACCGGGGACGATGAGCTGCACCTCGTGTTCAATTTCCCCCTGATGAGGGTGGGACGCCTGACGCCTGACCATATCCGCACGAACCAGGCCGAACGCCTGGCAGCGCTACCCCCGGAAGCGTGGCCCTGCAACACGCTCGGCAACCACGATACGCCGCGAGTCTGGAGCCGCTACGGCGATGGAGTCCACGATGCGGAGCTGGCACGCCTGCACCTGGCGCTGGTCCTGCTCCTCAAAGGCACGCCGTTCCTGTACAACGGCGAAGAGATCGGTATGACCGACCTGGAGCTTACCGACCTGGCCCAGTTTCGTGACACGATAGCCATCAGCCACTACCGGCTGATGACCGAGCAGCTCGGGGTTCCCGCCGATGAAGCGCTGAAGCGCGTTGCCCTGACCACCCGCGACCGCTGCCGCAGCCCCATGCAGTGGAGCGATACGCCCAACGGAGGCTTCAGCCCGCCGGGCGTGACAACCTGGCTGCCCGTCAACCCGAACCACGCAACAGGGGTCAACGTCGCCTCCCAGGATGGTGATCCAACCTCGCTGCTCAACTTCTACAGGAGTATGTTACGCCTGCGCCGCTCAACACAGGCGCTGATCGCCGGCGACTACCACCCTCTTCGTCCGCAGAGTGACACCTACCTCGCCTTCTTGCGCCACGACGCTCCCGCCAGACAGACTTGCCTGGTAGCGCTCAATTTTTCCGATCAGGCAGAGAGGGTAAGCCTTGAGATCGCGGATCATAGAGCGTACCTGCTCTTTTCCAGCAAGGAACGAGCCGGCCAACCCTTGCGCATCGACCGGCTCGACCTCGCGCCGTTCGAAATAGTCGTTGCCGAGTTGACCTGAGCCATACAGCGCCGTTGCAATATCGCTGTCACAACTTTAGCGAGGATATCATGAAGATGGCTGAAACCGGAAAAGCCCCTGGAGAGCCCGAACAGATGCAAATCGTCGTCTCGCGTGCGCCCCGTGACCCTGTCATTCTGAGCGAAGCGAAGAATCTCGCCGCTATAGATGATCTTGCCTCTGCACAATCCCAGGAGTACACGCGAGGGACGAAATTCTTCGCTTCGCTCAGTGATGCACCTTGCAAGTTCGCGCACATTTTGAGAAAGGTCGTAGGGGCAGACCCCCGTGTCTGCCCTCGTCGGAGATCCACCAATATTCTCGATGGTCAAGAGGGCAGACACTCGGGTCTGCCCCTACCAACTTACACCCACTTGCAAGATGCACCACTCAGAACGACAAAGGCAAGTTGGGCAATTCCTCCCTGGCATTTCCTCCACTTTGCATCGGCCAGGGCATCAGAGTCGAACAGCCCCGGCAGCAAGCCCGGTAATCATCACCGACATCACCCGTTTTATCGCTCTGTTGGCGCTGCTGTTCACGCTTCTGCTTGCGGCGTGCGACACCGGCGCGGTGGCCACTCCAACACTAAGCCCGCCCTCGCCTACCACCGCACCCACCACCCCACCCGCCGCCATAGCCACAGCCACAGTCGCCCCTGTAACCGCACCAACGGGCGGCGCGGCGACCGCGACTACAAAGCCCGCGTTTGACGTTTTCCCTGGAGCCACCCCGACAGCACCGGGCGGTATGGCCATTGCGCCTCTCTGGGTGCGTGATGCCGTGCTATACCAGATCTTCGTGCGCAACTTCACACCTGAGGGCACCCTGGCTGCCGCGCAGAAGCGCCTGCCGGACCTCAAGGATATGGGCATTAATCTCATCTATCTGATGCCGGTCCAGCCCACCGGCAAAGTCAATCGCAAGGGGAGCCTGGGAAGCCCATACAGCATCGCCGATTACTACGCAATCGACCCGGCGCAGGGTACCGAGGCCGATCTGAAGTCGTTCGTAGATACCGCCCATAGCCTGGGCATGAAAGTGATGATGGACCTGGTGGCGAACCACACCGCCTGGGATAGCGTACTGGCGAAGCAGCACCCTGACTGGTTCAAGCACGACGATAAAGGCAATTTCGTTCCGCCTATGCCCGATTGGACAGATGTAATTCAGATCGACCACAGCAAGCCCGAGGTTTTGCAATATTTTATCGACATGACCACCCACTACATGCAAGCCGACGGCATAGACGGCTTCCGGTGCGACTACAGCATAGGAGTGCCGCTGGAGTTCTGGCAAGGCTGGCGGGCAGCCTTGAAGAAGGTCAACCCCGACGTCTTCCTCCTCTCGGAGAACGACGATTTCAAGCTTACCAGAGCCTTTGACGCCACCTACGACCAGCATCTATACCAGGACATCATCCCCGCTGAGCGTACCAACAACCCCCACCGCCTGATTATCGATCCCGCGACCAATTACGCCAACAATGGGCCGTACCTCCTGCAAACGCGCTTCTACGAGAACCACGACCACGACCGGGTGGCTGCCCCCTTCCAGAGCCTCCCACCCGAGGCCCTCCAGGCTGCAAGCACATACCTCCTGACCACCGACGGCATCCCTTTCATCGAGAACGGCCAGGAGGTGGGCATCACCCACACCATCTCGCTCTTTGAGCCCGACCCTATCCAATGGCAACTGGGCAACCAGCAGTTGCGCAACCACTTCAAGAGCATACTGGCCATCCGCAACGCCAATCCCGCCCTGCAACACGGCGACATCGTCGATGTGGGCACAATCGTGCCGGGGGTAGCAGCGTTCATGCGCCGCACCGCCGGCCAGCAGGTGCTGGTGGTCATCAGCTTCGCCAAGGCCAACGTCCACGCTACGCTCGACCCGTCCCTGGCCAGGCACATGGGCAACGATCTGACCAACGGCAGCACTGTAGACCTCAGCAAAGGGTTGGATATGACGCCCTGGTCGTGGCGCATCATCGAGCTGAAATAAGAGGGAACCATTTCCCTATACAATTTAACCGTCGCTTGTGCTAAATTAGTAGACACTGGCTAGGTGAAGGCAAGATTATGGATTATCCCTTCTCACAAAGCGCGAGTAGCAAACAGGTGGATATGGAGGACGTGCTTCTAGATAGCGCGCAGACTTTGCGTGCCGTCTGGGAGTTTGCTGCAGACGCCATGGCACTATCTGATCCGGATGGAGTAGTTACAGCGGCGAACCCCGCTTATTTCGAGCTGTATGGATACTCGCCCCAGGAGGTTATAGGCCAGAGCTTTGCCGTTATTTTCCCCGAAAGCCAGCGTGAGGAGGCACTTCAAGGGTATAAAGAGACCTTTGCCAACCCGGATACTCTACCGACCGTGGAATCGACCATACAGCGCAAAGACGGCAGCACTCGCATTGTCGAGGTGAGATATACCTTCCTCCTGGAGGATGGACAGCGAAAGGCGCTGCTATCTCAAATCAGAGATATAACGCAACGCAAGCAAGACCAGGCACAATTAGAAGCGGAGCGTTTACGCGTCGCTGCCATAATAGAGGCTACCACAGAAGGCATTTTTGGCATGGATAAGGAGGGTAAATGTACCTTCATCAATCCCGCTGCGCTAGCGTTGCTTGGCTACTCGGCCTCAGAGTGTCTTGGCCGAAATATGCACGAGCTTATCCACTATAAGCACCCGGACGGGAGTCCATACCCTGTCGAGCAATGCCCGATATACAGGGTGCTGCAGGACGGCATGACGAGACGTCTTGTAGAGGAAACCCTCTGGCGTAAGGATGGCACGCCTCTACCGGCGCTTTATACGTGCGCGCCAAAACTCGAAGGAGATAAGGTGGTGGGAGGCGTAGCCACTATAGTCGATATATCTGAGCGAAAGAAAGCCGACGAGGAGCGGGCGGAGCTACTAGCCCGAGAACAAGAAGCCAGAGCCGTTGCGGAACGAGCCATACGCGTGCAACATGAGTTGCTTCTTGTGGTGTCCCACGATCTCAGATCCCCGACAACCGTTATTAAAGCGATAAGCCAATTGCTCCAGCGGCGAATAGAGCGAGGTAATGCGCTTCGTCCCGAGCAGCTAACCGCAGACTTGCTCAAGATTACTCAGGCGGCTGACCGGATAGACAACTTCATCCGCGACCTCTCCGATTCCTCACAGCTTCAACCAGGGCAGACGCTGAGCATCACGCCGCAGCGTGTAGACCTGGTGGCCGTGGTCCGGCGCGTGGCCGCTTCTCACCAACAACGCACGGACCGGCATCAGATATCGGTCGATGCACAAAGCCCTGAAGTGATAGGCCACTGGGATCCCGCCAGGCTGGAGCAAGTCTTCGATAACCTGATCGCTAACGCTGTGAAATATAGCCCGCAGGGCGGCTTGATTAGGATCGATGTTGGCATTGAAGAAGGCGCGGCGGCTGATGCGACCGGTAACACATCCGGTGGGACGGACTACAGTGGGCAAGCCGTGGTGACAGTGCAAGACCAGGGCATGGGCATCCCAGCTCACGACTTACCATACGTCTTCGAGTGGTATCGAAGAGGTGAAAACGTCAGAGATATTATTGACGGAACCGGCGTTGGCCTGGCGGGGGCCCACCTTATTGTTGAGCAGCATGGGGGCCAAATAAGCGTAGAAAGCCAGGAGGGCACAGGGTCTACATTCACCGTACTTCTGCCTCTACGATCTTCCGGTACTGCCACCGGGCAGGAGATGTGAAGAGCAGCCTGACCGGTTGAATATTGTCTACTCTTGTACTCGGCCCTCTTTTCGAGGCGACCTCAAGCGCGAGCGGGACTTACTTCTCGGCCCTGCTCGGTGTCTGGCAGTCAGGATAGAATGTATTAGCCACGATCTTGGATGTCTGTCCTCTCGTGGCGTTTTTATTCGGCAAGAAGTACGGTAGGTTGCCCGGCGGTATGCATGGTCCTGCCGGTGCCGGTCCACATGGGTATCCCGCCATGATCGAGCGGGTCACCAGGCGGTAGGTGTACGTGTAGTATGTACTGCCCGCCGGTACGTCCTCGAATTGCTGCCTTGTGGCGGGGTCCGAGAACCCGGCTGCGTTGGCGTCTATCTTGCTGATCTGCCCCCTTGTGGCGCTGTTGTTGGGCCGGAAATAGGGCAAGTTAGCGGGCGGCATGCAAGGCTCTCCTGCGCCACCGCACCGGTACCCACCTATATATCCCCTGGACGCAAGCCTGCCGATATAGACCTGGAAGGTTGAGCTTCACAGGCACATCTTGAAACATCCTATTGGGTTGGGGATCAGAAAAGCCGGCAGCGTTACTCACTATCTTAGATAGCTGCCCCCTGGTCACTTTGGCGTTGGGACGGAAGGTGTTGTCGGGATAGCCGTTGATGATGCCTTTGCACGCGAGGCAGCGAATGTAAGTGTAGAAAGTGCTGCCCTGTGGCACGTCTGTGAACTGGATAGGGCAGGCTGTGGGTGTAGCCGTGGGCGTGGGTGGGCAAGGGTTATATCGCTCCACCAGCGTCTGGCCTGTGGTCCCGTTGGCGTAAGCGCCCACCGCCCACACGTCGCCGGCAGAGACCGCTGCTACTCCATACAAATCGTTGCCGTTCGTGCCCACGTTGGCACTGGTAGCCACTTGCCATGCGCTGCCGTCCCAGAGCTCCACCAGCGTCCGGTAGGTGGTACCTGTGAAGTAATCACCCACAGCCCACACATCGCTGCTCGATACCACGGCTACTCCATAGAGTTTGTCGATGGTGCCCGGATTGGGACTGGCGACCACACTCCAGGCGCTGCCATTCCAATGCTCCACCAGCGTCTGGTCTGCGGTGCCGTTGTTGTAATGACCTACCGCCCACACATCGCCGGCAGATACCGCTGCTACTCCATTGAGGTAGCTATTGTACGAGCCCACATTGGGGCTGGGAACTATATTCCAGGCGCTGCCGTCCCAATGCTCCACCAACGTCTGGGCTATAGTGCCATTGTAGTAATCACCCACCGCCCACACGTTGCTGCTCGATACTGCGGCTACTCCATAGAGGTGGTTGGCGTTCGCGCCCATATTGGGGCTGGGAACTACCAGCCATGAGGTACCGTTCCAATTTTCCACAAGCGTCCGGTATGTGGCGCCGTTGACGTAATAGCCCACCGCCCACACATCGCCGGCAGATACCGCTGTTATTCCATATAGTTCGTCGTTGTTGGTGCCCGGACTGGCGCTGGGGACTACACTCCATAAGGTGCCGTTCCAGTGCTCCGTCAGCGTCTCGTAGAACGCACCGTTGACGTAATAGCCCACCGCCCACACATCGCTTGCAGATACCGCTGTTACTCCTTTGAGGTAGTTGTTGCTGCTGCCCACATTAGGGCTGGTGACCACTTGCCATGCGCTGCCGTCCCAATGCTCCACCAACGTCTGGTCTATGGTGCCATTGTTGTAATCACCCACCGCCCACACGTCGCCGGCAGAGACTGCCGCTACTCCTTCGAGGATGTTGTTATGGGCACCCATATTGGGGCTTGAGATCACGCTCCAGGTGGGACCGCAAAGAGGCACCCCGGCCACCAGTGGTGCCTGAAAGGAAGACTGATCATCAGTGTGGGCAGACGCTGACGAGGACGCGCTCGCCCCCATGGCTAAGGCTAATGCCCACAGGCCAAGCCCAACTGCACACAGAACAGAGAGAGTAATGAGAGGAAGACCGTCCGTTATGGGTTTCGTTCTCATGATCAAACTCCTCTTTGTCGTTCTTGACTGCACTCCCACAGTCACAGCCTTCCGGAGAAGGAGTGCTCGCTTTTGCGCAGAATGCGCTCAGTATGAATGGATTACACAACTCTGCCGGTTACGCCCGACGTACATTTCCGGCACGAAACGACCCTCTGGCGCGTCCGGAGGGATTTAACCCGCGCACACTTCGCTCATACCCTCTGATCCGAGGCTATACACGCCTAAACGCTGTGCTTTACACGGCAATTATAGCATGTTCTCCGAGGGGTATCGTCTCTAATTACAAACTCTGACGCCACCAGAACAGCTCCGAGATATAAGGTTTTCCGACGCTCTGATTTATTTTAGTGGCTCCAATTATGATGGGGATTTGTGGGAAGTTTCCCACAAATCCCCTCCTATTTTCATTGGCGATGGTGGCCCTGTGGGCCATGATTACTCAGAATGCCTGGAGAGCGAAGCGTTTTATACGCGGCTATTGAGCGAGTTTTCAGGCAAGAAAGAAAGCGTACTTCCCTGACACAAGCTCCTTAGCGACCTGGTTGGCCGCCCGCAGCGTTAGCGGGAAGCGCTGTGCCCTGCCGCGTCTAACCTAGGGCTTCGTTGACGTTGACCGTGGGCGTGGTGGTTGTGGTCGTGCTGACGCCCGGGGTAGTTACTGTAACCCCACCGGCAGCGTCGGTCGTCGGGGCGTTGATGTTTATGCTTTCCGGCACTATAGCCGGCTGGGCGGTTTGGGTTGTCGTCTTCGTCGTGCTGACGGTCTGTCCGGTGGTTGCCGGGGCGACAGGCTGCACGCCCGTGGTAGTTGTTGTCTGCTGAGTAGTTATTTCTTCGGCCATGATTTTCTCCTTTCTTGATTGTAGGTCCCAATCCAGCCAAGAATAACGCAAATTGCATGCCACCTTGAGCACCGGATCAGAATGGTCCCGCTCGTAACGTGCAAGACCGCCACTAACGACCGCACCCGTTGATATATGGCAGATCGGTAAGCCACAAGTTCCGCCATCCTAGTTAGTTTCCTGTCGGCATATGAGCAGCACCCATCAGGGCAGCGGTGGCAAGTAAGGCATACATGAGCATTTTGATTCGCGCGTTCAATCAGAAGCTTCATGCCGTGGCGCTAACCCGAAAGACACCCATTTAACGACACACGGAGGTAGTCTCTGAACAATCAGATACTCCCCCGCTGCGTAAGTACACCCTCAAGTATTAGTCTGGCGCGCCCGGAGGGATTTAAACCCCCGACCCTCTGATCCGAAGTCAGATGCTCTAGTTCGCTGAGCTACGGGCGCATATTGTCGTTCGGATCGATTATACCACGCCCGTTACGGGTACTTCAATCAGCTTCCGAGCTTGCGCCGAACGAACAGCTGTGACCTTATCATGGCCTGCGATAGGGCACTATGACAGGCACTTACTGTCGCCTGCACATGAACTGGCATAACTGGCATATTTGTTGCTTCCATGAGTAGCCACTTGAACCGCTTTGCGGCGAACAATGGGCTGCACTTTACATCACACTCAGCGATATGGAGGCTTACTGCATGAACACACAGACTACAGGAAATTATCCGGACGTGTCGCGTCCTGATGCAGAGACAACAGAACTTTACACCCAATCGTACGACTCCTCAGACGCCACGGCAGGCACCGGTGCTGACCAACTCACCGACAAAGCCGGCCAGGTTGCAGATCAGGCCAAGGCTGTCGTTGGCGACACCGCCGGCAAAGTCCGCGACCAGGCACTTTCACAGATCGACGCGCAAAAAGGGCGTGCTACTGACGCTCTGAGCAATATATCCCAGGCAGTGCGCAAGACCGGTGATCATCTACGCGAGCAAGATCAGGCTTCGATCGCCCAGTATGCAGACGCTGCAGCGGAACAGCTCGACAGGTTCTCCACTTATCTCAACAACCGCGATATCGGCCAGATGTCTACAGAGCTGCAGCACTTCGCCCGCCGGCAGCCCGCTATCTTTCTCGGCGGCGCATTAGTGGCAGGCCTCATTGCGGCCCGGTTCCTGAAGAGCTCGAGCCAGCAGGCCCAAAACTATGGCGGCCAGATGAGCTCCGACTACACCGGTCGTGGCAGTTATAGCAGTTATGGCGCCTACGGCGGCTACGGCGGCTATAACGACCAGGGTTATCAGGGACAGAGTAGCTACGCAGGCTCCCAGGGGTATGATGCGGGAAGCAATTACGGCGAAGATTATTCCAGCCCGGCGTCTGTTCGCACCAACGTGACCGGCTATGGATCCGGCGCAAATCCGGCAAATCCGGCAAATCGGGACAGGCGAGCAGCATCGACTCCGGCAGTGCCTCCGGCAGCTACGGAGACTATGGCGATAATAGCGGGTCCGCAGACGGCTCCGCAGACGGCTCTGCTGATGGCTCCTCCGGTAGATCAAGCCGCTATGGGAGCACAGGAGCCAACTCAGATATGGAGGAGAGTTGATGCAAGACACCAAGACTGATTCCTCAATAGGCGAGCTGTTTGCCGACCTGACGCGCGATATGAGTACCCTTGTGCGGCAGGAGGTACAACTTGCCAAGACGGAGGTGACTCAGAAGGCCACCACGGTCGGAAAAGATGTCGCCTACATGGCGGTGGGAGGGGCCATCGCATACGCGGGCTTCCTCGCCCTGGTTGCCGCTTTGATCGTAATCCTCGGCGCGGTAGGAGTGCCATGGTGGCTGTCGGCCTTGCTGGTCGGGCTCGTGGTCGCTGCTGTAGGCTACTTCCTCATCATGAAAGGACGCGCCGCTCTCAAGCGCCTCGATATGGCCCCACGACAGACCATGCAGACGCTGAAAGATGACGCCGAGTGGGCAAAGGAGCAGACCAGATGAGACCATATGACCCGGAGAACCCTGACGGCGGCACAGAATCCGCTAACCAGCCAACTGCTGCCGTGCAAAATGACGGCAGCCAGGACAGCACCCTTGCCTACGATCCTTCCGATAGACAAGCATATATGGATATGCCCAATTCAGATGTTGCCCGGCAGGACGTGGATTACAGCTACAATTCGTCTCTCGACATGCTGGATACTGCTCCGGCCGGCCCCGACCCCACCGCAGTCGACCCTGTGGCCGGTGCAGGCACACCCGGATGGGTCGTGCCAGGCATTCCGGCTGCGGGTGCTCCGAACGTTGCGGACGCTATCACATCCAATACTGTCGAGCCTTCCACTTACAGGGTAAAAGTGGTGCCCGCGGACGCGATAGACGTCACCCCGCATGACTCCGCCAGGAAGGCCGACGACACAAGCAATGGCCAGGGTGGCACGGACAACACCGGCGAAACAGAAGCGATTCGGGCTGACATTGAGCATACACGCTCACAGATGAGCGCCACTATCGATGCTATTCAGGAAAAGCTCAACCCGCAAAATCTTGTTGATCAGGCCAAAGGCGCTGTGCGCGAGGCCACCATTGGGAGGGTAGAAAACATGGTAACTGAAGTACGAAACACAGCCCAGGAAGCCGGAAATGGCTTTCTCGAAACCATTAAGGAAAACCCGTTTCCGGCTGCCCTTGCGGCCGTTGGTATCGGCTGGCTTTTCATGAAGAATTGCGGCAATCCCAGGAACGACTATCAGTACGGAGCTTATGACCGCTATGCGGCAAACGATCGCTACGACAACTATGGACGCTACGGAGCAGGGTACCGGCCTACCGGCGGTGATGGCATCGATTACGGGCGCGGCGGTGGACCGGGCGCAATGATCGGTAACGCGCAGGATAAGCTGGGCGACGTCACCGGTCAGGTAGGGCGTAAAGTCGGTGACGCAGCGAGCCAGGTTGGTAGCACTGTAGGCGATGCAGCCGGGCAGGTGCGCGATACGGTGGGCAACGTTGCGGGCTCAGTCGGTGACGCCGCGGGCGGGCTTGTCGATAATGCCCAGCAAAAAGCCGGCGACATAGGCACCGGCCTGCAGTACAACGCCCAGCGCGCCCAGAACTCGCTGCAGCGCATGCTCTACGAGAACCCGCTGGCTGTAGGCGGCGCGGCGTTGGTACTCGGCGCAGCCATTGGCATGATGCTCCCCGAGACCCAGCCCGAGCATAAGCTTATGGGCCCGGCAAAAGCAACCGTTATGGACAAGGCCCAGACGGTGGCCCAGGACACAATGGACAAAGTATCCCGGGTAGCCGAGCAGGTAGGCACCACAGTACAGCAAGAAGCCCAAAACCAGGGCCTCACCTCTCAGGCTTAGGGGTGCAGGGGAACGCCCCTGCCGGGGTGGTAGGGGCGTTCCCTAAATCAATATATTCCTTCTCCAATTAGGGGGTGCAGGGGGCGCCCCTGCCGGGGTGTTAGGGGCGTCCCCTGAATCTCTTAATCCTTCTCTAAGGAGATCACCATTAGATCATCCCGAGCGCGAGCAGCGTTGCCACCGTGGCGGCCAGCACGAAGACGGCCAGCCATAGTGGCGCGTTGCGGCGGTAGATGGTCCAGCCATCTGCCGGAGGCTCGGAGACCGAGGTGAAGGCCAGCACGAGCGCTGAGGCGAAGAGCCCAAGCCGTACGCTAGGCCAGCCGGTCAGCCAGTAAACCAGCGCGAACACCAGGCCCAGCGCCAGGTTCGCGACTATGCCTGCGAAGATGATGCGGGCTGCAGGGCTGAGACGCAGCCTGCCGCTCGGGCTTGCCACGGGGCTATTGCTCACCGCCGATGCCGCCAACGCGTCCGAGTCCGCCGCGGCTTCGGCCTGGGCTTCCTGCGCCAGGTCAAGCTCTTCCGTGGTGCGAACCCGCCGGCTGCCGGTGCGAATGCTGTCAGCCTGGACAGGATCGCTCGTCTGCAGCCGGGTCACATTCTGCCAGCCGTAGACGAAGCCGAACGGTATGCTCACGATGCCGAGCAGCACGCCCACAGGCCACAGGTGGTGCACTGTCATGGCGTTATTTCGCCTGGCAACCACCCGCTGCGCCAGTTCGCTCGCTGCAAAGACCAGCGCCGATGCCACCAGGGCCACAGGAAGGTAGAGCAAAGCTACCGTCAACGACCCGTGCCCGGCGCCCCATGCCAGGGCCAACATGCCCACCACAGATGGTATGCCTATCGCGATCAGCAGCGATCTACTGCCGCTACCCGGCGTAACCAGAGCCGGCATCGTGTTCTTGACCCAGCCGTCGATGATCACCGCCAGCCTGCCGATCAGGCCGCGCGTGGGGATGAGGCCCATGCGGTTGGTCATCCGGTCACTGCCCACCAGCGTATGCAGCAAAAGCAGAACTAATATCAATAGCGCGCCAAGCTTCGACAGGAAGTCGGCCGGGGCCGCTGAAGGCGACGGCAAAGCGCTGCGATCGTCGTAGCGGAGATTATAGCCCCAGCCCAGGGTTTGAGCGCCGCTCGCTTTGATGGCATTCCCCTGGGCGGTCTCGGCGGTGAAGAAGTTCCCGATGCCCGAATTGTACGCTGCGGTCGCCAGGTTGTGGTTGCCGAGCGCGTAGTTGGGGCTTGCCAGCCCCGACAACTTCAGGTAAGCCTGGGAAACCTGCGCATTGCCCTGTTGCGAATACCACACCCCCAGGTTGTTCCAGGCGGGGGCCAGCGCCGAATCGAGACCGTATGCCTGCTTGTAGCGCATGACAACCATGCCGGGGTCAGCGCTCGAGTCGAGACGGGCCGCATCGCCTGTCTGGAGCATGGCTTCAGCGGGCACCGATGTGCCGTTGCCCATCCAGAGTGGCCTCCCCACCCCCGCGAAGTCCTGTGCGCTGTTCAGATTGCGCACCACACCTGACACGCGGAAAGCGTTGACGGCTGCTTGCTGTTGCCCCGTCTGCTGTAGGAGGAGCGCGCCCGCATACAGGATATCCGGCGCGTCGGGGTCGGTGGACACTTTGGGTGAGATGGCTGCGGGGTCGTAGCCGCCATCTTTAAGCACAGCCAGACCGTCCTGCGCGCTCTTGCCTTTGGTGAGAGCTGCTGTGCGTGCCTCTCTTATCAGCGAAGCCGCGCGCCCTTGAGTGCCCGCGGGCTGGCTCTTCAGGCGATCCCAGGCTTGCTTGTAGTCGTCCGATGCTTTGCCGTAATAACCGGCTGCCGTATCGCCGCTCGCCGAGTTAGCCGCTGCCTCGTAGGCGTATCCGCCGTAGAGGTAAAGCAGAGCGCCCACGTTGGCAGGCTGTCCGGAGGCGCTGTTGACGATGTTGGTTACCAGATTGTCGATGGCGCTGCCGTTGCCCTGGTTGCTCCAGGCGCCCGCTCGCAACAGGTGGGCGTCGAGCAGCTCCTGCGCAGCCTGGCGTGCGTCAAGGTTCGACGTGGATGTCAGCACGGTGGTGGCCGCAGTCGCCAGGTCGCCGGCTGATGGGTCTTTGCCCAGAGCACGAATGGCCGCCTCGGCTTGCTGAAGCGCGCCATTGGCGTCGCCTGAGCTCAATAAAGCCTGCCCGTATGATACGAGCAGGGCAGGGTCATTCTGGCCGATTTGCAAAGCCTGCTTGTACTCGCTCATGGCAGCGCCCGTCTGCCCCAGGAAGCTAAGGAGACGGCCACGGTCGTGGTGGATGCGGCCCTGCAGGTCGGGGGCAATCCCCGTGCCCAGCAGGGTATTCATGTCGCTGAGCAACTGTTCGTAGCCGCGCTGTTGCAAGCCCAGGCGCAGCCACTTGCTGTAAAGCCCGGCGCTTGAGTTGCCCGAGCTGAGCACGCTCATATAGGTCTGGTAAGCGGTAGCGGGGTTGCGCCAGGCCCATTGCGCATCGCCCAGGGCCTCCTCGGCCACGCCGCGCGCCTCGGTGAAATATTGTTGAACATTAGCCGCAGCGCCGGCAGCGAGCTGCACATTGATTACGCCGTTGAATTGCTCGATGGCCTCGTCCGGCTGGCCGTTGCGTAGCGCCGCAAGGCCCATCCAGACCTGTATCTGATGGAGGTCCGCTGTGGCGGAGTTGCTCCCTGCTGTGCGCATTCCTTCGTATGCTGCGGCGTAATCTCCTATAAGGAAATTGCCAAGCGCCCAGTTGTAAGTGTATTCCCACTTCTTCGAATCGCTGGAGGCTGCAGTTTGGAAGAAGCTTATAGCATCGCGCTCGGAAGTGTACTGGTCAGCGCGATTGGGCATAGTCAGCGACCGGACGAGGTCAAGGATCGCCAGGCCGTTGATGCCGTTGTTGGCTGTGACCGGGTCGTCGCTTACCGACATCTGGCCGTATGCAGTGTTGATGCCTTCCAATACCGCCTCGTCAGGGTTGCTCGAAAGGCCGCTGTCACGCACACGGATATCCAGGTTAGTGGTCGAACCGAGGATTTGCCCCACAATAGCCCTGCGGGCGTCGAGGCTGTCCGGCTCGTTATTTATGACACCGTACAAATCGGGCCAGGTCGAGGTGAGATTGCCTTGCTGGCGCTCAACGAAGGTCAGATAAGGAAAGATAGTGCTCTCTACATCCGAGGCAGTGAAGCCGGGTGCAACGATACTGCTGCCATCTGCGCGTGGAACGATAAAAGTCGATGGGTTAGGTACAGATTGAGACGTGGGTGCCAGGAGAGCCAACAGGATGAGCAGCACAAGGGCAACCGAGGCGATAGCCCTATGCGCTTCCAGAGGCAACCTCTGGATTGCGGATTGCGGATTGCGGATTGCGGATTGCCCACCGGTCCTGGGCCGGGCGTCCTTCGTCCTTCGTCCTTCGTCCTTCGCCGGTCCTACCGCCGTTTTGCGCACCGGGGACGCTGTGGAGGGCCTCGTGTGAGTGTCGCGAGATGCCATTAGCGTGCCCCCTTCGGTACATATTTAGAGCCGTCCCAGCTCCAGGTTTTGACCCCGGCGACGTTGTCGGCCACCACCTCGTAAACACCATCATCGTTGAGGTCGGCGACGGTGACATCGAGATCAGCCTCGAAAACGGCGTCTTTTACCGGCGCGCCCGCCGCAGGCACCATCTTGAGAACGGTCGCCTGGTGCGTTTTGCTGTCGTAGCGGAAGAGCTGAAGGTGGGCCGCACCGTCAACGGTGGTGGTGCGAAGCTCCAGAATATGTGAGCCATCATGCAATAAGTCGCCGCCGTTTGTGCCCCCTGGCTGGTTAGCGGCGGGTAGTGGACGAGCTGTGCCGGAGATTGGGTCAGACGCCCAGGTGGGATTCCATTGCCGGTACTGAGGGTCGTAGGTCATCACTGCCAGGCCGCTGGCGCTCTCCTGGGTGATGGGGAGGGTGATATCGTAACGATCGCTGGTCATAGTGACCAGCACGTTATTTGTCTGCCCGCCGTCGAGCGAAAGGAAATCGCGCTTGGCAACTACGTTCCCTGAAGGCACGATGTCGAACACGTTCAGCAGGGTTGTAGGATCTGAGGGCGGCACCCCTGTGGGAGTGAAGCGAGGTGCGGGGGTGCCTGCCGGCGGGGGTGTACCCGCTGCTACAGTGGAGGTAACGGAGGTAGTAGCCGAAACCGGGACCGCAGGGGTCAAGCCGGCTGCCGGGGCGGTAACGGCGGGCAAGACGGTTGCCGGGGCAGAGGAGGTAGGGGTCGCGGCTTGTGCCGCCGGGGCGGCTGCAGGTGAGGAGCACCCGGCCGCAAGTGGGAGGAGCGTAAAGAGCGCACACACGAGCGGTATTGCTCTAAGCACGCGCCGCCTCCCAAATGCCATAGGTTTTTCTTGCATATTAGAGTTAGTCGGCTCCAATCTGGCTTTATGATGCATTTCTAACGCGGATAGCGAGGTATCGGATTATTGTACCACGCACTGTAGAGGGCGTGCAACCCTTTGTTGCCAGGGGTCAGGGGTCAGGGGTCAGGGATTGGATTGCTGATTTATTCGAGAAGATCTTTACCGCTGCGGTATCACAATTAATACCCGTGACGACGCGTAAAGGTTCAATCCGAGCATTCACGCTTCTGACCGCTGACCCCCGTCCCCAGCATCCGCCTCGCCACCAGGGCAAGGGCGATCGTCAGCCACAGAAGAGCGGCCATGTGTGGGAACTCGATATTGAAGTAGTAGTGGTCTACCAGGCCCACCAGCAGCGCGGCGAGAATTGCCGCTGTGCCGCCCAGCAAAGCGGTATCGAGCACAGACCACTCGGTCACGGCGTCGCTCGCGCTGCCTTTGGTTGGGGCATTGCGCATGGACGCTACTACAGCCGGAATTGTGTTTGCAAAGAAGATGCCCGCCAATATCAGGAAGAGAGCCAGGCTGAACAAGCCGGCGCGCTCGGCGATAGTCAGGTAGACGCTCGACACGCCTGTGGTGAGATCCAGCTCGCCCGCTGTGCCGAAACCTACGCCGAAGGCAGGATACCGCCCGATAATATCGAGGGCGTTGCTGTATTCGGCCAGGCGCATGAGGCTGGCCGGGTCCTCGAACCGGAAGCCCGCCGCCAGCCGAGCGAAGTAGCCACTCCCCAACCCGAGCACCAGGATAACCAGCGCGCCCGCGAGCCCCCAGCCCCAGAGCCGCCTGTAGCGCATGGTCGCCACCAGGGCCGCGCCCGCCACTACGCCCACCAGAGCTGCACGAGAGTTGGTGAGCACCAGCGCCGTTATGTCAAACAGCAGCAGGCCGCCCAGCAGCCACCGGGGCAGGATAGGACGCCGCGCCAGCAGCGCCACGCCGGTTAGAATCGTTATGACCACCAGCAGGCCGCCGAAAGAGTTGGGGTCGACCTGCGTACCCACTGCCCTCTCGCCGAGCGCCGGGTTATCTTCCACGTAGCGGACCACCCGGTCGGTCGGGTAGCCGATAGGGCTGAGGCGCAGCAGCAGGCTGCCGGCAAGCGTGTCGGGCAGTCGCCAGAGTATGACGCCCAGTGCGGCCTCGATACCGCCGGTCAGGATGACGGCGCGCAGCACCAGGGCAACCGCGCTTGAAGTGCGTAGAAGGTTGGACGCGGCGTAGAAGATGCCTATGGAGAGGATGCAGCTTGATGTAATTATGGATGACGTCGGTGCCGGCGTCTCGCGCCAATCCCAGCACGAAAGCGAACAATGTGCTGCCCAGGAATACGAGCAGCCACACATCGAGCGGGGTGCGCTCCAATCCCTCGTTCGTGTTGATCAGGGCGCGCAGCAGCCAGGCCACGTAGAGGAGCACAAGCCCCCCTTCGAGAAGCGTAGGCGTGAACACCGCCAGCCTGACCGGGAGCGTCGCGAAGGGCAATAGCGTGACCGTGCCCACCACCAGCAATACATCGAACATCGGCCGGGTCACAAGCCACGGCAGCGCCACCAGCGCGATAACCGCCACGAACGGCACGATCGGGTTGCCCGCCACGATAGCAAGCCCGCCCGCCACGCCCAGGCCAAGCGCCAGCAATATCAAGGTTATCTGGCGTAATATGGTGTTGTCTTCGAAGCGGGATTGGATATCGCTTATCAAAAGTAGTCTAAATCCACTTTTGCCACTTGAAGAAGCCGAGCATCCCGAATATTACCACCACCATACTTGATAAGACGAACCAGAAGGCGAGAGGGTGGTCCTGCACGGGCAGGCCAACGTTCATGCCATAGATTCCGGTGATCAGGGTCAGTGGCAAGATGACTACCGAGATGATGGTCAGCACCTTGATGATTTCGTTCGTGCGGTTATTGGTCAGCGAGTTTACGGTGTCGCTGAGACCCTCGATGACCTCTTTGTAGTCCTCCAGGGTGTCCCAGATTTTGCTCAGGTGGTCGGCGATGTCGCCGAAGTACTCTTCCATGTCCTCGTGGAGGAACGGACGGCTCTTGCGCTCAAGGCTGTTGATGACCGGCACCAGAGGCTTGATTATGCGGCGGAAAGAGATCACGTCTCGACGCACTACCGAGATCTCCTGCACGGTCGTGCGCACTTTCTCCTCGAATATATCGTCCTCGATTTGCTCGATATTCTGGTCTATCTTGTTGAGGATGGGGAAGCAGTAGTCCACCAGCTTATCCACGATGGTATAAAGCAGGTAGCCCGCCGAACGGTTCATGAAGTTAGCGCGAGCGGTCGCTTCCTCGGCGCACTGCTTGAAGAGACGGGTGAGGGGCTTGAGGTTGCCTGCGTGGGCGGTGATCAGATAGTTGACCCCCAGGAATATATTCACTTCGCTGGGTGTCGTGATGTGCACCAGCTTGGAATAGACCGGAAAATGCATCACGATGAAGGTGTAGTCGTCTGCATCGTCTATTTTGGGGCGCTGGATTTTGGAAATGGTATCGTCGAGGTGAAGGGGGTGGAAGCCGTAGTTGCGGCGCAGGAACTCTATCTCAGCCTCGCCCGCGTGGATGATATCTACCCAGGTGAGACCATTATGAGTGATGGAGCGAACGTTGAGGCCACGCGGGCTGGCGGAGGCGGGAGCAGAACCTCTAGGCCGGTTGCGCGCAGCCGAAGGCGCCGGCACAGACACCACAGGCTCCCCGGCCTCGTAGTTTTCTACGCGACTTGAGTGGGCGGCTTGCACATTGGCAGCAAGGGGCGTGCGCGCCCTTGCGCCATCGTCTGGTTTCTGCACGGTGGGGACCTTTCATAATGGTGTGCTACCATTATAAACCCGTGCGGAAGGGGGGGCAAACAGGGACGTAGTTGTCAGTTGTCAGTTGTCAGTTGTCAGTTGTCAGTTGTCAGTAGACCATAGCTATCAGCTATCAGCCGTCGGTCACTGGTCACTGGTCACTGGTCACTGGTCACTGGTCACTGGTCTCGTCCGTCTACTGACAACTGACAACTGACAACTGACAACTACGTCCACTAAATCACATTGAACTCAAGTGAGCGCTCCAGGCGGCTGGCTTTTTCCTGGGGGACCAGGGCCAGGGCGCGGCGCAGGTCGGCAGGGTTGTGACCCATTGTACGCATGGAGTGGAGGATGCGCTGGGTCATCTCAAGCTGGCTTCGCAGGGCGGCCTCGGCCAGAGAATATTCGAGAGGAATAACGGCAACGTCCAGGTTTTCGAAGCGCACGCGGCGGGTAGAGGCTTTCAAGGCCAGTCCTGTCGGGTCGGGGTGGATGTTGCGCACGTAGGTGACTTGCACCATTGCGTCTGCCACCGGCCAGCGGCCAAGCCAGGTGGCTCGACCTCCGCTGCTCCAGGCCACGATGCGCTGGTGGACGTTTGAGCGCCAGCTTTCGGAGGGGGCCATGTTGCCGCCCAGCCGGTATACGATCGTAGCTGCGGTATCGGGCGCTTCGTAAGGCCGCATAAGCTGCGCGAAGTATGCGGCGGCAAACGGAGAAATAGCCCGGAACTCGATTATATCAGGTTCGACGCTCACACCTTGAAGGTTGAGCGCGGCATTACCCGACAGGTACCAGGGCACGGGTACTCGGGTGGTAGGGTCGTAGACCCGCTTCAACACAAGCCGCAGAGCCTCAGCCCAGCGGCGACTCGATGGAACACTCATAGGAACATTCATAGCTCTAACACCTCGCATTCTAACTCTAAACAAACTCTAGTCAACTTTGCTCACCAGGTTGTCGGTAGACGGTTGTCAGTAGATGGACGACCAGTGACCAGTGACCAGTGACCAGTGACCGAGCTGAAGCCGACGGCTGGTAGCTGGTAGCTATGGTCTACTGACAACTGACAACTGGCAACTGACAACTTGGTCAAACTCGCCCCCATGCTCGACGTTGAACTTCATGAGGGCGGGGCTTCGCGCCGTGCCGCAGCTACTTCGAGGATGCCCTTTATGCCTGGAGGGTGTTGGGGTGGCCATATTCGCGCAATGTGACTACCGCAATGACCTGTCGCTTCTCGAAAATTAGCTCGACTGTGGCAAATTGGCCGGGTGTCCGATACCATCTTTAGACGAAATATTCCGGGCGAGCGGCCTCCACTACGCCGCCCGGCATTTGCACTATCATGTGGCCCGGCGTTGATCATTCGTTTGCACCGGTAAGGGTGCTTTCTTGTACTGCGCTTATGGTTGAGATCGGTGCGACCAGGCCGATCATGTTTTGTTCCGGGTCTCTCAGTAGGACGAAGGCGTCGCCGGTGCCGGGAATGGGCGAAGGCGGTACGAAGGTCGAAGCGCCCAGGGCGGTTGCCAGCTCGAAGCTCTTTCCCAGGTGCTCAACCTGTACGTAAATCCCGGTGCTCTGCGGGTGTTGCGGCGGGGCGTCTGCATCTCTTTTCAGGAGGCTACCATGGGGTGAGCCTTCGCCCGTGTCTATCATCCGGATGTCTTCCATGCCGAGCATTGGGTTGAAGGTCCAGCCGAATAGCTTGCTATAGAAGGACATCGCGGCGTTGGGGTCGTCTACGTAAAGGTCGAACCAGACGATATTGCCGGGGCCTGGTTTACTCATTTTCCTGTCTCCTTGGCTAACCTCAGCCGGCGTTTTGCCTCTATTCACCCGCCCAGCTACGGCGTAGCGGGATAGGTTCTTCTACAGGACGCTCACGCTCATACCGTGGCTGTAGGGTGACGATGTCCGCGCGTGCGCTTAGCTCCTGGCCGCGCGGCGCGTTGGCCCAGGAGTTTATCAGGGCCACGGCTTTATCGACTTCCGCGGACGAGACGCCGCCCGCCTGGAAGCGAAGCAACTCGGCGTTGAGCGAGATGAGAAAATCGCCGCTGCCGAGCAGGCCCTGGGCACCCGAGCCTTTCATGCCTGTTGCCATGCGAGCCATCTCGGCTGAAAGGGTGGTGCCCGTTATGCGCGCCCCCCAATCGGCTTCCAGGCCGAGGTCGGGGCGATCGGAAGAGACCACCATATGTATATCGTGCCTGCTGCCCCCGGCGAGCAAGCGATTGAGCGCGTCGGCAGCCTCGGCGTTAGCTCGGGGATTGGGGGTCGAAAGGAGGCGATCCGCGCCATCAATCATTATGACGAGGGTGGGGTTGTCGCCCTGGACCTGGGGCTGGCCGAATCGCGACTCTTCTTCCTCGTCGAAGAAAAGCTCATCGCTATCCCTATCATGAGAGGCGCTCTCTCGGCGGCCAAGAGTGCGCAAAGCCCAGCGCAAGCTTGCGAGCGCATCGAGAGGGCTGTTCGCGATAGGGCATGCCAGGTGGGGTAATCCCTCCATACCTTTGAATGCTACGCCATCAGCCGTAGCGTCCAGCATAAGAAGCTTCAAACGATCAGGAGAGTTGTGCAACGATAGCGACAGGGCCATACCGCGCAACAGGCGGCTCTTGCCTGCGCCCTGGCTTCCGGAAACCAGCAGTGGGTCCACGTCGGAAGCGTTGAGGCGAAGGAGAAGCGGCGTGCCCTCGGTATCGAGGCCGAGAGTGGCGGTGATAGGCGGCACGACCTCAGCCACGCGCTGCACGAGAGACAACAGGCGCACCGGTATGGGATCAGGGCGCGGCACTTCGAGGAAGACGCCATCGCCCGCAGGCTCAGGCGCGAGGCGGCTGGTAGTTACCCCTAGCGCCTCGGACATCTCGGGCACCAGGGGAGAAAGCTGGGTGGGGCGCACGCCCGGCGGCAGCACTATATGGAAGTGCGCCAGCCTGGGCGACAGCCTGCCGCCGTCGACGCGTGCGTTGATGCCGTGCGTGTGCATGATGTATTCGATGTTGTTGGCCTGGCGGTCTAGGATGTCTCGTAATGCCATAGGTGTACCTCAGATACTCAGATGCTCTTCAAACAATCTCTGATGCTACTATTTGCTCTCTGCTGCGGCTTCGATGTGGCTCTTGACGTCGTCCAGATGGGTTCGGTAATGCAGGTAGCTGTTTTCGGCCATCACTCGCCAGGGCATCCAGTCTATCGGCATGCCGTTGAAGCGGCGCGGGTCGTTGAAATCCTCATCTTTCAGCCTGCGTAGCTCCACCAGGAGGTCTTTGTAAACCTGCCGCTCTTCCAGGAGCACGCCGGAGAGGGGCAGGTCGTGGTACATATCGTAAATCACCTGGTTGCGCTCATCGTTGCGCATAGCCCACAACTCGTCCGACGGGCCGAAAGAGAGAGTGCGCGTCTTGAGCAACCGCAATATTTCGCGCTCGTACCAGCTGTTGTGCGCTATGAGATCTTTTATAGACCAGCCGTTCGTGTCGTCGGAAGACGTGAGCATGGCGGCTTCACCTTGGGCCTGAGCCTGAGCTAACAGCGCGTCCCACTCTGCGCGGGCAGTCTGGAGATTTGACATGAATTCGGCTTTATTCATCGAGCTTCTATATTCTCCGGCTTATGCTTTTAGCACCATCGTCACCACGCCCTGTACGCGTACCGGATCGCGGTCGGCTTCGCGGCCCGCGAAGAGGCGGATGGGGTCGGTGGAAGCGGTGGCCGACTGCAGGAAGATGTGGTCGCGGCGCTTATAGAAGCGCTTGAGAGTGGCCAGGCCTTCCGAGCCTGCCGTGTCGCCGCCGGTGTAGTTGGCCACTACGAAGTCGCCGTCGTCGGCCCAGTTCTGGGGGCGAATGATTACCACATCGCCCGGCTCGATGCCGACATGGGTCATGGATGTGCCGCGCACTCGGAGAGCGTAAGCACCACCCCTGGCGAGCGATTTGTCAACCGCAACGCCACCGTCCAGGCAATCGTAATCCTGGAAAGCCACGGTCACGTCGTACTGGCCCGCAGCGATCTCGCCGATGATAGGCAGCTTCGCAAGCCCCGGCGACGATTTACGCGCCATGATGCTCATAGAGGAGATATAGACGCTGCTATTGTGGCGGTTGCGCACATGACCGGCCACCTCTTCGGCTTCGGTACGTGCCTGAGTGCCCATCACACGATAGGCCGCGACGTCGGGCTTGTAGGAGTATACGGTCACGCGGTGAGGCCGGCCCTTGCCATCATACTCACGTGAAAAGCGCGCCCACGCAGGGTCAGGCCCCGGTTGCGGCCCGCGCTGTTGAGATAATCCCGGTAGACGAATTACCATGTTGCCAGCCTCCTGTTCTAGTGCATAGTGCATGTGGCGATTTTACCGCGGTTTATTCCGACCCTTTACCCACATCCGGCCCCTGTTTACATCCGGATGGATGGCGAACCGGCCATGGTTGCCCAGGGCCGGAGTGCGTGTTGTACTAACGTCGCTGTCGCGACGTATCTACTTGAGGCTTTAAATTGTCTGCTCTGCGAAGCTATGAGGTGCTAGAGCCTGGAGTGCCTGCTCCTTAGTCCATACGCCGTATTACACCAATGACGCGGCCTTTAATTTCGACGTTGTCAGGCTCGGTGTAGATAGGCTGCATGGTGCTGTTGGCGGGCTGGAGGCGAACCCGGCCTTCCTCAAGGTAAAACCTCTTGAGGGTGGCTTCCTGTTCGGCTTTGAGCCACGCCGCCACGGTCTGGCCGTTCTCGGCGGTCTCACGCGCTTCCAGTATCACCAGGTCGCCGTCGTTGATGAGGGCATCAATCATCGACTGTCCTTTGACGCGCAAAGCGTAGAGGCGGTCAATGTGGTTGGCGTGCCTGCCAAGCAGGTCGCCTGTGACCTCAATCTGGTCCTCGGTGGCTGTGCCCATGCGGATTTCTTCCAGCACAGGAATAGGCATACCGGCGGCGATAGGCGTCGGTGCGATCGGGATCATATAGGAAGGCTGGCGGTTGCGGCTGCGACCACTGCTGTCCACAATCTCGATAGCTCGTGATTTGTTGCGGTCGCGCCTGATATAACCTGCCTCTTCGAGCGCCCGCAGGTTGTAGTCCACGACAGAAGTGGAGGTGTTACCCGAAGCGGTGCGCACAAGGCCGGCGCTCTCAACCTCGCTCTTTATCTCGCGGATAGAGGGAGCATAACCGTGCTCCTGCATATAATCACGGATAAAGCCAAAGATGAAGCGTTGTCTATCCGATAGTTTCTTCTTTTTCATCATTTCTGTCCTCTCTAGCGCCCCGGTCTTATCGCCTGGAGCTTATCTGCAATATGGGCCCTCAGCAGGGCATCCATTATGCCTCAAGGCGACTATATCATAGAACATTAGTTCCTGTCAATCCCTTTTTGCACGAATGTTCTGATATTCGTGCTCGTTGTTCATCCTGGAGCCCTTTTTCTTCAACGCCAAGACGCCAAGATCCGCCAAGGTTTCTATTGTTTTTAATCACGAAGAACACGAAGAACACAAAGAGCACGAAGGTTTTTATGGGTTTAGAATCACAGAGAGCACAGAGATCACAGAGGATTCTTTTGGGTTTTCGTAATTCGTAATTCGTAATTCACGTAGATAGTACGCAATCCCGCCATGCCCCTTACCTATATCCTATTCCTCTGGGGTGAAAGGAGTAATACAATTAGGCTAAGACTCCAGGACTGCATAGCGGGAGGGTTATGCCATGCGTGAACTGTTACAGATAATACCTTATCTTGATCTGCTGATTATTGCTCTGTTGGTTTTCTTCGTTTATATCGGGTGGAGCAATGGCACGCCGCGCTTGTTGATGGTTATAGGCGCGATTTATACGGGCTTTTTGCTGGCAGCCATCTACTATCACCTCTTTGCGGTGATGCTGATGAACCTGTTCCATATACAATCTCTGTTCATAGCCGAGCTGGTCTCGTTTCTCGCGCTCGACTTGCTGGTTACAGTGCTGATGCTGGCGCTGCTGATGAGCCTCTTCTGGCATATCGAGATACGCAACCGGCTGGCGGTCTTCGACAAAATTATCGGCTCGGTGCTGGGTTTGCTGGCAGGCATACTGGTCGTGGGCATCTTCCTCACGATCCTGCGCGTGCCATACCAGGTGCAACAGCAGAAGGAGAATGCAGCTTACGAGATGCCGGTCGTGCAGCTATTCAACCAGGCTTACGAGAAATCAGCCCTTTCGCCCTTCTTCCTGAAAGGCGCTCCCTACTTCCTGACCACCGTCAAGCCCCTCTTGCCCGCGCAGGTGCAGGCGAAAGGCGCAGTGCCATTGCTCGAAAGTATTGTGGCTCGAGGGGCCGGCCCGATAACTCGCAAGCTATAAGCGAAAAGAACAAAGCAAAACCGAGCGCGCGGCGCTCGGTTTTGCTTTGTTCTTTTCGGAGCAGTTTTCGAGACGCATAACAGAAGGCCTGGGTACCTCGTTCTAAACAATGCAATCCGCCATTACCAGGGCTACCTATCTTCGAATGGAGGCACCGATGGAGCTAGAGCAAATGAAAAAGACCGGGGTGAGTTTGACCCGGACGGGCAGAGCCAGCGGCTGTAGTTGTTGCAGCTTCACGGCCATGAGCCTGATCGCGCTGCCAATCCTGGCAGTTATAGCGTTTTTGCTGGCCGCTTAGGCCGGAGAGAACCGGCACTCGAGAAAAGCAGGAGGGAAACGGATATGGAATGCTTATGGTTTATAATCATGCTGCTTGTGCTGGCATTCGTAGGGTGGGTGATCGACCTGGTTGTTCCCGGCAAGATGCCCTACGGGTTGCTGGGTGGAATCGTTGCAGCAATCATCGGCGGGGTTATCGGCGGGTGGATCTTCGGCAACTTCGGCCCCGCGATAACCTGGAATGGCTATACACTCTCCATCATCCCGGCCATCCTGGGTGGTATTATATTCGGCTTGATCGTCCGCTTCATGATGGGTATGTCGGCACGCCGCACTGTATAGCCACAAAGGATAGACACACTATGGCCAAGAAAACTGGTGCAGGACGTGCTTTCACTCTGCTGGGATTGCTGGCAGGGGCAGCGGTAGGCGCGGCTGTTGCCCTCGTAAACTCACCGCACGATGGGGAAAAGAACCGCAACCAACTCAACCGGTGGGCACATAAGCGACTTGATGATGCCCAGCGTAAGGTTGATAAGGGATGACGACGGAGTTGTCGGTTGTCAGTTGTCAGTAGACGGACGACCGACCACCGATTACTGCCCACCGGTCTACCGACAACTGACAACTGACAACCGACAACTGATGAAAGGAAGGTCAGACTATGCTAAGAGGGATACGGATGGCTATAAAGTATTTCACGATTGGGCTGCTTGCAGGGCTGCTGCTGGCTCCTCGCAAGGGTGAAGAGACGCGCAAGCTGCTGATGGAGCGCGGCAAAGAGTATATGCAGGAAGCCATGGATATGTCGGGTGGGCAGGCATGATAATCTTGAATTTGAATTTTGAATTCAAAGGATTGATTGAGAATTCAAGATAACTAACGAATTAAGAATTGGAGGGTAAAACCATGACTGTTGGAGATATTATCGGTTGGTTGGTTATCGGCTTGATCGCCGGGTGGCTCGCCAGTGTGATCATGGGGCGAGGGGGCTACGGTATTGTCGGCGATATAGTCGTTGGGCTGATTGGAGCTTTCATCGGCGGCTTGATAGCACGGTTGCTTAACATAGGTGGTCCATCAGCTTCCGATCCCTTCAGTTGGGCAAGCCTGATTTTCGCCATAATTGGTGCTATAATCTTGATTGCGATCTTGCGCGCGCTCGCGCCTGGCAGATCGCGCGTATAGCATCAGGCGAAAGTCAGGTGCTCCGAGTAGGAGCCTGGCTGAAGGAGAATAAGGCATGGGCCAGCCTAACATGAGTACGCCTGGCGACAGCGGCGGAAGCGCAGCTGCAATCGTGCTCGTAGTGGTGGTGTTACTGGTGCTGGTGTTGCTGGTGCTCTGGCTGACGGGTTTCTTCACCCCAAAGCCGGCAGGCGGGTTCCTCGGTTTACCGGGGATATGAAACGTAAAACGTAAAACGTAAGTAAGCAGTTCAGAACCAAACACTGGTTTACGTTTTACGTTTTACGTTTACCCTACTGCCGATACGCCAGCATGAGGCTGCAATAAGGGGTGCAAAGATATGATACCCCTCGGTGATGAGGGCACTCCACCGCAGCGTGGGCTGCCCATCATAAACATCACTATTATCGTTGTAAATATCCTCGTTTTCCTCGTACAGTTGGCGCTTGGCGATGCTTTCACAAACGGCTGGAGCCTGGTCCCGCGCGAGATCACTACGGGGCACGATCTGATAGGGACTTTCTCAATATCAGGCACAGGCGACCAGGTTATGCTGACAGCCGCCCCGCTCGGCATCCCCTACCTGACCCTGCTCACCTCGATGTTCATGCACGCCAACTGGCTGCATATCGGCTCGAATATGCTCTTCCTCTTTATCTTCGGAGATAACGTGGAAGACAACATGGGCCACTTCAAATATCTGCTCTTCTATCTCCTATGCGGGTTCGGAGCCGACTTCACGCAAATCTTCCTGGGCGGTCCCGATTCGGTGATCCCCAACCTGGGGGCATCTGGAGCGATTGCGGGCGTGCTCGCCTCGTATCTCATTCTCTTCCCGCAGGCGCGTATCAGGACGCTCATACCCATCGGCTATTTCGCGACCCTCACCTATGTGCCTGCCATTATCATGATCGGCATCTGGATATTGACGCAGGCAGCCAGCATCTTCCTGGCAGGAAACGCGGAAGGCGGGGTCGCGTTCTGGGCGCACATAGGCGGCTTTGCCACCGGCCTGGTGCTGACTTTCCTGCTGGGCGACCGCAGCAGTAGAGCTGCGCCCTCTTTTTCAAGATGATAGGGGCTAGGGACTAGTGCAGCTTCAACCAACTCTTGGAGAATAGAGAGAATTTGGGGACACCCCAAACCCCGGCAGGGAGCACCCCTGCACCCCTACTCCCTACCCCTAGCCCCTAGCCCCTACTTGCTAATGCCTATGAACAACACCGTGTGGTTGCGGCTCAGGTTGCCGTCTTTGGTGGCCTGGGTCGCGGAGCCTAGCAACAGGTACTTGAACGGGCTTACCAGGGGCTTGACGTTGGTGTTGTAGTCCTGGTTATCCGAGTCGGACATGCCGTTTTCGACAACTCCGCGCAGGGAAGTGAAGTTGAGGTAGCCGATGACGTTGCTGCCATCGGGAAGATGGGTCTTGGCTGCGGCCCAATCGCCGGTGGTGCCGAGACCTTTGCCGAAGTTATTTACCGTATCCTCGAGCCTGGCCTTCGCGGCGTCCAGGGTTGTGCTATTAAACACCACCATGAAGCGGTTTTGGGTAACACCAGCCAATATCCCCTGGCTCTGGTCGCTGGATGTGTAGAATGTGCCGCCGGCCACGCTTAGCTTCTGCGTGCTGCTCTGTGCAGCGTCGGAGGAAGCAATCTTGTCGAGCAACGCCGCAGCCGCCGCGCCATCCTTTACCTTAAGCTGGAAAATAACGGAAACGTCCGGGCTGTTGCCGCTCTGGCCGTTGCTGGAGACGCTCACGGAGTAATCGCCATCAAGCAATGGGAGGACATCTTTTTCCAGGTCAACCCCGAACTGCTGCTTGAAGTCGCTGAGCGACTTGTCTACATTCGGGCCGCTGTTGGGGTCTTTACGCATCGTATCGAGAGCGGACTGGATAGCCGTTTTTAGATCGGTGCCTAACCAGAAGCCGATCGAGTTTGCCGGAATGTCGTTCAGGGAGGATGGGTCGGGCCTGGCGTTGGGGTTGATCTGCACACCCGAGTTCATCACGCTCAGGTCGGCCTCGGAGGCGACGTCCACCTGCACACCATCGTTGGCCGCGCTGAGGGTGATCAACATCGCGCCGTTGGCGCTCTGCAAGCTGTTGCTGCCGAGCATATCGGGGGCGATCAGGTTGGCCTGCTGGTAGACCTCGGTCAGGTTGAGGTAGAGAGCCGCGATGCGGTCGCTCGGCACCTGCCCCGACAGCGCCTTGAATGTGCTGTCGTCTTTGAGCGATTTGTTGTCCTTGAACTGGTCGATTATCACGTGCAGCGGCGCGGGCTGAGTGCCGACCACCGCCGTAGAGGTGCCGCCGAGCAGAGCGAAATAGATTTCGGTTGTATTTGTGATGAACTTGTGGATATCAACGTCGCGATACTTCTCGACCAGTTGGGCTTTGCCGATATTGTCGGCCTGCTGCTTCAGGTCTGTGATGGGGCCTTTCTTGTCGAGGGGGTTGAAGTCGAGGTCAATGATACCCACCACGTTGCGGCCCAATACGTCGGGAGCAACCGTGCTTATGTTGCCGGTATTGGCGGCATTCTGAAGCTTGGTGAGATCGTCGGTGCTGGGAGGCAGGAGAGCCACCGTGACGCTGTTGCCCAGGTAGCTGGAGATCGTATTGAGGTCCGTCGCAGACGGAGTGGCCAGGCTGCCCGAATCGCCGCCCATCATGCCCGTAAAGGTCTTGGTGATATTAGCCAGGGCATCTTTGAAACCGGGCTGCGAAGTGAACGCGTCGCCGATTTTGTCCATAGCGGCTTTCTGCGAGCCTTGCAGCGTGGGGTTAAAGCTAAAATAGCCCAGGGTGTTGGCCGGCAGGAGCTTCTCGGCAGAGACGGACGGTGGGTTGAGCACGTTCGAGTAAACGAAATAGCCGCCTATACCGATAGCGGCCAGCAACAGGACAATAATGCCGATCACAAGAGGAGCGCGACTGCGCCGCCTCACTACAAGAGGCTGTGCAGGCTGCGTCATCATGGGCGCTTGCTGCGGCGCGTAGCCGTACTGGGGCACCGGCTGGGTTGGCGGCTGTTGCTGCTGGGAGTAAGCCGGGTAGCCGTACTGCGGTGCGGCCTGGGTGGGCGGCTGGGTGGGCGGCTGGTCAGGATAGCCATATGACGGAGTGGGCGGAGCAGGTTGGTAATCAGGCTGCTGCGGAGGATACTGGGGCGGCGCAGCTTGCGGATCGACACGAAAGCTATCCTGGGGTGCGGGTTGGGCCGGCTGCTGGGGAGGCGGATTGTCGCTGATCGGCTCTCCGGTCTTCGGGTCGAAGCGCCAGTGCGCTTTATCCGGGGCGTTATTGCTGCTGTTGTCCATGAAGTTAGTCCCTCCTCTATGGGCCAATGTCTGCTTGATGAATGGCAACCGGTCGGCTCATTGCTACCGCAAATGCATGTCTACAAAATAGCTAATGGTATAGGCAATCATTAGCACAAGTATAAGTACAAGTAACGGCCAAAAGACAAAGGGATAGACTTGCGGCACCCATGGGGGTACGTTCGGAACATCCCATAGGCCATTAGAAGGACGAGTAGAGGTATGAGCACACCCAATAGGACGTTTCGAATGTTGGTTCGCAGCCTCATGCTCAGGTTCCATACAAAGAATACGCCCGCAATAAACTATACGAATTATAGCGTAATATGTTCCGTCCTTCTTTATTGCACCGGAAGGGCGGTGACTATGAGGCGGTGAGTATATGTGACGTATGGCCAGCAGGTGATGAGAGTAAGCTGCTCGTGGTCGGTGGGGTTCATAACCTGGGCGTTCTTGATGTGCTGGGCCATACTCACGCCGGTATCCAGCAGTTTCTGTATGTCGGTGACACGGTAATCGTACTCCTTGCCTGAAAGGGTCCAGAGCTGGATCGTGTCGCCCGGCTTCAGAAATTCCAGGTAGCGGAAGACCTCGCCGCGCCAGTTGTTATGGCCGGCGAGGACGATATTGCCCCCTTCGCCGGGGTTCGCGGAGTTATAATTGTGGCCCGCCGCGTAGTCGGCAACCTCCCAAACATTGGCCTTTCTATCGACATAGACCTCGTACACCGAAGTATCGAGCTTGATGTTCGGGGAAGCGATACGAACGATACGGTCGGGAAGGTTTGGTTTGGGATCGCCGTATCGAACGCCATTGGGCAGAATATTAGGGTCGGCAGGCTTTGGTGGGGCGGGCTTTGCGGTAGCTTTCGGGGCAACAGGGCGTCCATTAGTTGAGCTGGTCGGGACAGCCCTGGCACCGCCTCCGGTACCGGGGCCGACATCCGGCAGCACAGGTGATTGCTGCGCCGGTACGAGGGTAGGAGGTATAATCGCAACCGAAATTGCGGTGGGAATGGCCTTAATGGGCGTAAGGACCTTATCGTTTACGACCTGTGCAGCCACGGGCACGGTTGTTGCAGTAGGAGGAAGAGACGTGGCCGTGGGCTTTTGCGTCGCGAGCGCTTCGACAAGAGGAGCGGTCGGCGTGGCATTGACGGTGACGATACTGGGCGCAGGCAACCTGGATAGCCAGGGCAAGCTGATGACCACCAGGCTCATAAGAGCCAGAAGAGCAGTGAGTATGGCCGCATTTGTAAGCCATCTACTGTTAGGAGCGTAACGTTTTTTCATTCAGATTCGAATATAACAGATGGATGGGGTAGAAGACAATCCCCAAATTTGCTATTCTTGCGAGCAGTTATTAGAAGTCTGATACTTGAGCTAACTTCTAACCGCTGGTTACTAATTCCCGAGGAAGGACCACACTATGCGATATCCGCCGCCGGGCGAGCAGCTGCCGCCAACCAAATTGCCGGTGGTACTGAACGATCTACGGGCCATATTCCGCACGCTCAATATAGAGCAAATGAACGACGATATCAAGAGGGAGGCCATGGCCAGGCTTGCTATCGTGGGGCCTGTGAACGCGGGCAAGTCCACCCTCTTCAATACGCTGGAAGGGAAGAACGTGGCCGAGGTCGGGCCGATACCGGGCACCACCAAAGTGCCCCAGCAGCGGACGATAGGGCCGTTCGTGCTGATAGATACGCCGGGGTTCGGCGAGGTGGGGGGCGTGGACCGGGCCGGTATCGCGGCAAAGACTGCGGCGGAAGCCGACGCGATCCTGCTCTTGCTGGATGCGGGGGCGGGATTGAGGCAAGGGGACGCCGATCTTCTAAAGTATTTGGTGGGACTACGAAGGCCGGTGGTGGTTGCGCTCAATAAGATAGACATGCTGGGGCGCGATTTCCAGCAGGTAACGGACGACGCCTCGACACGGCTGGGCATAAAGGTGATACCCATCTCGGCCAAGAAAGGGACCAACATCGCTGAGAAGCTGGTCCCGGCGCTGGTGGACGCGCTGCCCGACCTGGCAGTGGCGCTGGGCCGCGAGATGCCACATCTCAGGCGCGCCATGGCGAACAAAGTGGTGAAGCAGGCAAGCATCCTCAATAGCGCAGCCGGAGCCGAGCCGATTCCTTTCATCGACATACCTATACTCCTGACCACGCAAGCGCGTATGGTGCTCAAGATCGCGGCTATCTACGGCGAGCCGTTTACGGCGAAGCACGCCAAAGAGCTGATGAGCACCATAGGAGGAGGGCTGGCCTTCCGCTATCTGGCGGAGCAAGGGGCCAAGCTGGTGCCGGTGGGCGGCTGGGCGGTGGCGGCAGGCATCGCCGCTGTGGGCACGTGGGCCATAGGACAGGTAGCCATAGAGTATTTCGAGAGCGGCAAGCGCCTCAATCGCAAGCAGATGCGCGACATGTACAAGAATATCTTGAAAAGGGATAGAGAGACGTTCGAGCGGGAGACGGTGAGCCGGGGACGGTAGAGGTCTACCTTTTCTCGCCCAGCTTACCTGAATTGAGACCGCCTGAATTGAGACCGCCTGAGTTGAGGCTACCGGAATTTAGCTTGCCGGAGTTCAGGAGGCGAGTGGTCAGGGGACCTGTCCCTGAGGCTGATTGGCTGGGCTGGCCCGCTTCGGCCTCTGCCATGCGGAAATGGAGGCGCAATACTCGTGTTGCGGGATCGGTCCATTGCTTGGATTTCAGGCCCCAGCGCTCCAGCACTATGGTCATAGTCTCAATCCACCACTCGGTGTCGAAGATGGAGTTACCGGCATTCTTGAGCGCGGCTTTCAAGGCATCTTCATCCACCGTTATAACTGTGCCGGTCAGCGACTGTCCTCTATAAAGGCTCTCGGCCTAACTCCACATTATTCGCCCCATAATCATCTCCAATGGTTCGTACAGCCGGAACGAAGCCTCATAAGCAAACTGAGCTGCTATTGGAAATTATACCAGTGAAGTGTAGGTAAGGGAGTATTACTTATGGGCTAATCTGGGCAATCATATTGGGGGGTTACCTACGTTCAGGGGCGGGGGAATGGAAGCACCCATACAGAGATAACGGTGGCGAAGACCACGCTGCCCGCTATCACGAAGAGGTGGAAGATTTCGTGGAAGCCAAGGACACGAGGGAAAGGATTGGGTCTCTTCAGAGCGTAGATGATGCCCCCGATTGTATAGAGAACGCCGCCCGCTATGAGCAGCCATACGGGCCCCCAGCCGAGCGATTGCACCAGCGAGGGCAACGCAAAGATCGATACCCAGCCCATCCCTATATAGAGCGCACTTCCCACCCAGCGAGGCAGGTTCAGCATAAAGACCGCAATTATCACGCCCGCGATGGCGAGCGCCCAGACCAGGACGAGAATAGCCGCCCGTAGCCATCCGTCGAGCACGTTGAAGCAAAGGGGCGTGTAGGTGCCGGCGATCAGGACGAAGATGTTGGAGTGATCGAGAGAGCGAAGCACGCGATGCACGCGAGGCTGCCACCGGCCTATGTGGTAAATGGCACTGACACTATATAGCTCGACCATGCTGAGGCCGAATACGAGCATCGAGAGCATACGCGGCAGGTCGTAGGCGCTAACCCACACCAGTATGACTGTGAAGAGAAGGGAAGCGAGCGCACCGGCAGCATGGAACCAGCCGCGCAGGAGCGGCTTTGGAGGCAAAAGCAGACCGGGCCGCTCATCGTTAGCGTCGGCGGTTATCATGCTTCCCTACTGCCCAAATTATTTGCTCCAGTCACCGGATATGCCACCCATGAAAGTATACATCAGGTTGTTAGCTGGAGGTCCGGTCCTCTCCCTGGTCCAGCACTTGGGACAGCGGGTCGAACTGTGGACCGAAGTTGTAATGTTCGGTTGATAGGCTGAATTTCCTGATCGCACGCGAACCAAGCTGGAGCATAGCCCATACTGTTGCCAGGTCGTCTTTGTTGTAATTATCGCGCTTCAAACACTCGCTAAGGGCGATCTCAAACGCCCTCATCATATCAAACTCGCCTTCGTGGTCTAGCGGCCGGCTGGCAATGAGGCTGTGCTTCATTACACAGTTCAACCATAAGAGCGAGTCTGAGTTCCTGTCTGTCGGTGCCGTCGCTTCCTGGCATAGCTAAATCCTCTGATATTCGAGCGGTTGCTTGTGTGCGGCAGTTACCTGAATTGAAGCCAGTTTTGTGCCAAGTCCGCCTGCCAGCTTGGTGAGCTATGGGAATCTTGCGGGATCAGGTATATTATTGCCAATATATGTGGGTGCAGAGGTTACATTGCCGGAGACTACCGGTATGAACGCACCGGCCTGGATATACCGGGCGCACCGGGCACTCATTGTAGGGGAGTATGCAACTATGGACAAAATGCCTATCGTCCGTATCGCGCTGGTAAACGAGAACATGGTGTTTCTCACTTTGCTTCAAAATTTACTAAATGCACATGGCTACGATGTGATCCTCTGCAAAGAGAGCAGCGCTGCGTATGAAATCATCAAAAAGGAAAAGCCCGACCTGGTGCTGCTGGACATCCGCAGGGAGCACGAGGAAGGTGGGTGGACGGTGCTTGAGTTGATGAAGCTGGATCCGGCTACCAAATATATACCAACGATAGTTACCTCCGCAGACACGGCTGAGCTGAGGAACGAACAGGAAAATCTGCGCAGGCTCGGATATAAGATCCTACCAAAGCCCTTCGACCTTGAAGGGCTGTTGGAGAGAATCAGAGAAATGATCGGCCGCTAAAATTTACCTCTCCTGATCAGAAGCGCTGCATCTCAGGTGAGCCCGTCACTCATGCCGAAGTGCCGTCAGCGGGTCGAGCCTGGCCGCTCGGAAAGATGGATATAGCCCTGCCACTATGCCAATGAGTGTCGAGAAGAGGAGCGCCCCACCCACCAGTTGCCAGGTCACTACGAAGAACGGGGCGTTCAGGGGTATTTGCTGTTGGTTCATGTAGTCGATAATGATACGGTTGAGCAGAAGCCCCAGAAGCCAGCCGCTAACAACCCCTACGATCCCACCAAACAGCCCGATCAACCCAGCTTCCACCATAAACATCCTCAGTACGTCCCCGTTAGATGAGCCGAGCGCCTTCAGCGTGCCGATCTCGCGGGTACGCTCGTATATTGCCATGATCATGGTGTTAGCGATCCCAATACTGGCCACCAACAGCGCCAGCAACCCCACCGACGACAGCATAACCTGCAGAATAGAGAAGATGCGGTTCACCTGGTCCAGGAAGGTCTGGAGGGTGGCCGAGCCCAGACCCATGTCGCTGATTTGTTTGGAGACACGGGTGGCATCGTTCAGCGAGGTCGTATGCACCACTGCAGCCTCATAGCCGTCGCTTTCGAGGATGTTTCGGGTCGTTGTACCACCACTTCTTCACATCCAGCTTATCGGCGTTGCCAAGCATGTTATCTTCGTTGGCAGCCACCACACCTATGATTGTGGTAGGAAAGCTCTGCTGATCCCCACGGGGAGCCGTCACCGTGATGGTGGCCGCCTTACCTACCAGCCCAGCGTATTGCGACTGAGTGTAACCGGAAGTTTGCAGGAATTTGGCGTTCAACACGAGACCACGCTCATCGGGGGTGTTCACGAGTTCCTTGCCCGCGAGTGGTGCGGTGTTGGCCGGGTTGAAGAGGCGGCTCTGCGGCGAGCGGTCGGGGATAGAAACATGATAGGTCTTACCGTCTATCGTGAGCGCGAGGTCCGGGATGGAGGGCAGAGACAGGAACACCTCGATGGTGGAGACGCCATCCATTTTCTGTATCTGCGCCAGGGCTTCGTTATTTATAGGCTTGTCAGGGCGCTGCCGTGCGGCAGGGTTGAACGTACCCTCGGGCTGGCTCTGCACCTGGGGCGAGACAAAGATAGTTTCCAGCCCAAGCTGCTCGATGGTGTCGGTGACCTGCTTCTGAATACCGATACCGAGAGACACCATCGTAACAACGGTCAGTATGCCCACAAAGACGCCGATAGAGGTCAGCACGGTGCGCACCTTGCGGCGTCCCAGGTTCTGTGTGGCGGTCAGAAATGTGTCGGATAATCTCATATGTGTCAGGGATCAAGGGTCAGGGGTCAAGGGCTGGTACGAAGAGCCGGCTCTGACCCCTGACCCCTCTTCAATAGCAACGATTTTGCCGTCGCGGAGGCGGACTATACGGTTGGCGTAGGCGGCTACGGTCATATCGTGGGTGACGATTATGAGAGTGAGGCCGCTTTCGTTGAGGTCGCGCAGGAGGCCCATTACTTCGGTGCCGGTAGCGCTGTCGAGGTTTCCGGTGGGTTCGTCGGCGAGCAATATAGAGGGCGTATTGGCAAGTGCGCGGGCCACAGCTACCCGCTGCTGCTCACCGCCGGATAGCTGAGAGGGGCGGTGGTCTGTGCGAGCGCCCAGGCCGACACGCTCAAGCAGCTTGCGAGCCCGCTCGCGGCGCTCGCCTTTCGAAAAGCCGGAGATCATGAGCGGCACTTCGACGTTTTCCAGGGCGGTCCGATATGGAAGGAGGTTGAAGCTCTGGAAGACGAAGCCTATACGCTCGCGGCGGTGGGCCACCAGCCGGCGAGCCGAGGCCGTAGCGATATTCTCACTGCCCCCGCTATCGCTCCATACCCAGATCTCACCACCCGTAGGGCGGTCGAGCCCGCCAAGCAAGTTGAGCAAAGTAGACTTGCCCGACCCCGATGGTCCGACCAGCGCTACCGCCTCTCCCTTTCCGATCTCCAGGTCCACCCCCGCCACAGCCGGCACGAGATTAGGCCCCATCCGGTATTGCCGGGTGAGGCCCACCAGTCTGACTATAGGTTGTTCGGCAGTTATCACGCAATTTTGAATTACGAATTACGAATTTTGAATTAGAATTAGTCCATAATTCATAATTCGAATTCGAAATTCAGTAATTATTTCAGTCCCTCGGCTATTTTGACGGCTTCGTCCTGGGAGAACTTGCCCTGGATGGCTACCCAGATGCCGCTGTCTTTTTCCTGCCAGATGAGGGCGGTCCAGCCGGAGCTTGGGAGGGTGAAAGCCTTAGCTTGCACGCCGCGCACGGTCACGGTTGTGCCCGCGCCCATAGCTTTGCCGTTCGGGCCGTTCACGCCGGTGAAATCTTTGCTGAGCATATTCATCATGGAGCTTTTGGCTTCCATAATTGTGAAGTCGGTGGAGGGAGAGGAGTAGCTGAGCACGAAGCCGCCGCTCATGGCCTTCTGCATCTGCGTCACGCCGACAAGGGTCGCGCCTGTGGGCAGATAGGCAGGTTCGAGGAGGCTCCAGCCGTCCTGCTTGGCGGCAGCTTCGGCCTGGCTGAGATTGATCTGCTTGGGCGTGGCCTGGGCCTGCGCCTGGTCGAGATCAACCGTCTTGTAGCCCGCAGGAACCTGCAGCACGAAGGTTGAATCGTCTATGGTCTTGTTGATATCGAGCTTGGAGGCGGTGTACGTGAAGCTGCCCATCTGTGGGTGCTCGAGGGTGAACTTGAGCGGCACGAAGCGGGCAGTATCAACGTCGAGGGTGGCATGGAAGTCTTTGAGGAGCACGCCGGCCGGCATTGCGTAAGCCTGCGGGATGCCGAGGATCGTGGCGACATCGGGCTTGACGGTGATGTCGAGCTTATATGCGTCGACACCCGCGACCTGCTCGGTGCCGACCAGGGTTACGTTGGTGGCCGAGATCACCGAAGCGGCTATCTTTTGCATGTCAACGTTAGCGAGCATGCTCTTTAGTTGGGCGGGGATCTTGTCGGTGTTCTTGCCGGGCGTGACACTGTAGACGGTCTTGTTGGCCGCGTCGAGGACGTACGCTTTCTGGCCATCGTAGACCACGGACGAGCCATTGGCCTCAGCGTACGACGACGTGACTACATCGGCGCGCACCTTGTTCGGAGACTGATGCCAGTAGTTGATCGTGGCCGAGACCGAGTCTGGGAGGTTGGCGGTCCAGTCGCTGCCGGTGGCAGTTGACAAGAATGGGAGCTTGCTTGCGCCGTTCTTGTCGGGCGTGGTGCTGGTGCTTCCCTTGCCGTTCATCATGCCGCTCATGCTGCCCATGAGGCCCTGGACGAGGGTTTTGAGGCCATCTTTGTTGATAGTAAGGTTGAGGTCAAACGTACCCTGGGCGGAGGTAGCGCTTGTCATAGTATCGTGCATCTTCTGCATGATGTCGCCGGCGCTGAGCTGCTGGCCCGCGCCTGCTGTGCAGCCGCTAACGACGCCTGCCAGCACGACTATGAGGGCGAGGGGCGTCGCCAATCGAAGCTTATTCATATATTTCCTTCTCCTTCACGAAACGAGGCACTTAGAATACAAAATGGCTATATTAGTTATACGCTGCTGGAGGCCATTGAGATACATCAATTTCCATTAACGATTTTACACGCCGACCGGAGGAATGTCCAGCACCCATGTGCGAGTAAGCGTTCAGAAATAGGGCGGAGAACATTTCGTAGGGGCAGACCCACGTGTCTGCCCTGGTGGGCGCGGATTTTCTATCCGACCAGAGCAGACACGTGGGTCTGCCCCTACACCATTAATCTGAATTAATCTGAACGCTTACATGTGCGAACCTGCGGTATCCCAAAGCTCTAGATGCGTCTTTCTATATAGTTAACACCTGCGGAGGGCAGATTTTGACAGGAAGTTACACCGCTTTATTCAGGGTCACGGGTTTCTAACACACTAAGGGCTTTGTTTCGGAGCGTATCCAGGGGGCAGCAGCACGAAATAGCCTATCGCTTGATGCTGAGACGTGACGCCTTCGAAGGTCAGGGACCACAAGCCAGTTGGATAGCTTGTATCCATGGTAAGAGGTAGAGGTCCTATACCTCCGTTGTTGTCTGCCGGTACCGGTTGCGGCGAGCCGAGGACAGTTCCATCAGGCGCAGTTAGCCAAAAGCGAACGCTTCCACCTGGCTGGAACCCAGTGCCCAGGAAGGTGAAGTGAGTGCCCGCAGGCTCGCAGATGCCGGGCGAAATCTGCATAAAGGGAGAGGGTGGAATGCCCTGGCAAGCTGGGTTGGTGGGCGTTTGCGTGGGCGAGGGAGTAATTGTGGTTGTAGAGATGGGTGGTAGCGTCGCCGTGGGCGTGGGCGTTGATGCAGGTTGGGTGCGCGCCAATTGCACTATCTTGGCGGTCTGTCCTCTGGTGACGTTGTTGTTTGGGAGGAAGTACGGCAGATTGCCGGGAGGCAAGCAGTGCCCTGCTGGTGGTGCTCCGCATTGGTAGCCGTTGATGATGCCCCTGGTGTAAAGCTGGGCGATAAAGCTGTAGAAAGTTGAGCCGGAGGGCACGTCCTGGAAAGTCTGCTCGCTCACCGGGTCGTTCCAATCGAAGGCCAGGGCTATCATCTTAGATAGCTGGCCCCTGGATACATTATTGTTGGTGCGGAAGTATGGCCTGTTACCAGGTGGCACGCACGGCTCGCCTGGACCGCCGCAAGGATAGCCAGCGATTATTCCGCGCCCTGGGCCATTCTCTCGGTGTAGGTATAGAAGGTCGAGCCGGGTGGGACGTCCTCGAAGGTCTGGCCGCTCACAGGATCGTTGAAGCCTGCTGCCAGAGAAACTATCTTGCTGATCTGGCCCCTGGTGCTGCTGTTATAGGGGTTGAAGCAGGGTATCCAGAGGCTATTGAGGCAGGGCGGTGAGGTGTTGTAGCCGGAGAGAATGCCATCGTTGACGAGGGCGAGCGTGGCGGAATAGAAGAAGTCGCCTGGGCAGACGTCGGTGAAGCGCTCGCCAGGGCAAGGCGGTGGTTGGGGTGTGGGAGTGACGGTAGGAGTGTTTGTGGGTGTGGGAAGGCAGGGCATTTGATCGTACCTCTCTACCAGAGTACCTGCTGGGTTATCGCTGCGATAACCTACAGCCCATACATCAGTGCTCGATATCGCTGCTACTCCATCGAACGCACTGTACTTGCCCACGTTAGGGCTGGTGACTACGCTCCATCTGCTCCCATCCCAATGCTCAACCAGCGTTTGGGACGGAGTCGTCAGGTGGCCGAAATAAGAAATAGGAAACGCCGACAGCCCATACATCAGTGCTCGATATCGCTGCTATGCTATTAAGGTAGCTGTGCTGGGCCACATTAGGGCTGGTGACTATGCTCCATCTGCTCCCATCCCAATGCTCTATCAGTGTCTCGCCTTTGACACTACCGGTGAAACTATAACCTACGGCCCACACATTGGTGCTTGAAACCGCCGCTACCCCGTTGAGGGCTTCTCCATCTGTGCCCACATCAGGGCTGGCGACCAGACTCCATCTGCTGCCATTCCAATGCTCTATTAGTGTGTGGTAAATATCGGTACTGTCGGAGTAATAACCCACAGCCCAGATATCGTTGCCCGATAGCACGGTTACTCCATTGAGCTCGTTGTCGTGAGTGCCAATGCTGGGGCTTGACACAACACTCCATACGCGGCCGTTCCAGTGCTCGATCAGGGTTAGCCCGTTTGTGTAATATCCAACGGCCCACACGTTATTGCTCGCCCCTGCGGCTACTCCATTGAGGTAGCCTTCTACATTGGGATCTGGTACAACGCTCCACGCGCTCCCATCCCAGTGCTCTATCAGCATTCTGTCAGCGATTCCCACAGCCCAAACATCATTATGCCCAACTGCAGCTACTCCATTGAGCTCGTTGCTTTCTGTGCCTACATTGGGACTTGGTACAATGCTCCACGCGCTTCCATCCCAGTGCTCTACCAGCGTCGCGTTAGGGTTGCCGTAGTGATAACCCACTGCCCACACATCACTGCTCGATACTTCGGCTACTCCCAGGAAGACGTCGCTCGGTCCCAGGCTGGGGCTGGACGCTACTTGCCAGCAGTTAGTTGTAGCATTGGTATATAGATTGTTTCCACTTGTCTTTGAGATGGAAGCTGCAGCAACAGACTTGTCGCCTCGCATGAAGAAGCTGATTAGCAGGATCAGGAGCAGACCGAACACAATAGTAAGGATGAAGTTGAGCTTTGACCGGGAATATGATGGCGGACATGGCGCTCTCCTTTTGAACACATTACAGACCCGAGCGTGGCATCTGGTAATCGCGACTGTGCTCGATTCCGAGGGTTAGCCTTCAGAATCGGATTATACAATAATTGCGCGAAAATGTTGGTATTTGTTGATATACAGTTGGTGAATAGTACTCGATGACCTCAATTGCGCCCCGAATCCCTTCTGGGACCGTGATGCAAGCAGCCGACGACCGCATTGACACCTGCGAGTGCCTCGCGTATAATCAAAGGTACGATATGCAACCGGGTATGTGGTGAAGGGGGGGATTTAAGGTGTCGGAAGTAACAGTTGGCGACAACGAGAGCTTCGAGACGGCGCTGCGACGCTTCAACAAGAAGGTGCAGCAGGACGGCATTCTGGCTGAGGCTCGTCGCCGCGAATACTACGAAAAGCCGAGCGTGCTGCGCAAGCGCAAAGAAGCCGCTCGCCGCCGCAAGGCTCTGCTAAAGTCCTCCCGGTAAACGGCAGGCTAATTTGTTTTATTGACGAACGAAAGACGAAAGCACTTTACTTTCGTCTTTCGTCTTTCGTCTCACCAAAAGATATGACACTTAAAGACCAGCTAATGGAAGACCTGAAGGATGCCATGCGGAGCGGAGATGAGCTTCGCAAGCAGACCATCAGGATGGTGCGCGCCGCAATCAAGAACACGGAAATCAACAAGATGGCCGAGCTTGACGATGCAGGTGTGCAGGATGTGCTTCGCAAAGAGATCAAGCAGCGCAGAGAATCCGCCGACGAATACGAAAAGGGCAACCGGATGGACCTCGCCGACAAAGAACGAGCCGAAGCCGCCATGCTCGAAGCCTATCTGCCCGCTCAGATCAGCGCCGAAGAGATCGAGGCCGAAGTGCGCTCGATTATCGCCGAAACAGGCTCCCGAGAGGTAAGCAAAGTGATGCCTCTCGCTATTCAACGGCTGAAGGGCCGAGCCGATGGCCGCGCCGTCAACCAGGTTGTGACAAAAGTGCTTGCCGGCGGGTAGGGGTCGTCTACTGACCCCTTGACCCCTCGAACAATGGCCCGTTATATGCTTCATGCATAGCTCGGGCTATGGTATAGTATTACCAGTGGGCATGAAATAGAGTCGTGGACACCAAGCGGCAGAATTATTGAGTGCTTCGTTCGTTAAGCTATTTGCGTACCGGGATTGTGCATCGCGTTTTACGTTTTTCGTTTCGCAGTCCTCGTTCCCCTGGGCACTGGGCAGAGTGGCCCGGCGGTAGGCCGGTCACATTTGATTCCTGCTTTTGAGCGCCAAGCCTATGGGTGAACAGCCAGCCAAAGATGAAGGCCTGCCGGGAATGCCGGGGAGTAAAACTGCGCCCCTCAATAGCGCCGATTCTCCGTCCGGCTCTACCAACGGCACTCCTCTAAGCGTCCAGTCTCAGGCTTTATCTCAGCCGCAATCCCCAACCACGGCAACCGGTCGGGCAAGTGGAGCGCAGTCGCAAGGCTTGCGTGTGCTACGTCGTGCCCTCCCCACGCTGAGGTCGCGACCCACCGGCGCTCAGAGCGAGCAGTATACAGGCAGCCCTCAACACCTGGTTCTTTCCGCGGTGTTGCTGACGATTATTCTCACCTTTATCATGACGGTGCCGCTGCTACCGGGCCAGGTGCAAATCCAGCCGGGGATGCCCGCTTCCCAGGACATTTTCTCGCCCACTTTCCTGCGCTATGAATCGAAGGTGCTGTCCGATAAGGCGCGCCAGGATGCGGCCAACGACCCTGCCAACGAAGTATGGGTGCAAGACACCGACATCATACAGAGGCAAAGGGCCCTGCTTGAGGGTAACCTGTCGGCCGTAGATGCCCTTCGCGTGGATGATAATATGGGCGTGCCAATCCAGTCGCGTAAGCAGCCTGCGTTGCAGGGTATCACTGTGACGCAACAACTGATCGCCATGCTCGTTGCCCTGCCCGACAGCGATTACCAGTACTGGCGCAACAGCAACGTGCTGATCGCCTACGACGCCGTGATGCGTGACCGCAGGCTGGAAGGGGTGAGCGATGTTGAGGCCGCACGCGCCACATTGCCTGATAGACTGGCCGCCTCTCTGACACCCGACGAGAAAGCGGCTGCCATTGCGTTCATCTCCCCTTTGGTCACTATCAATATGACCCTGGACCAGGCTCAGACCGACGAGCGACGTCAGGAAGCGGTGAATAACGTAAAGCCGGTGATCGAGACGGTGCAGAAAGGCGAGGCGATACTCAGACAAGGCGAGCTCGCGACCCCCGAGGCCATCGAGAAGATGCAAGAATCGGGGCTGCTGTCGCGGGACGTGTCGGCCCTGACGATTCTGAGTGCGGGCACACTGGTGGGCATGTTGATGCTGCTGATGCACCTGTATATTTTCAGGTATGCGCCTCAAGTCTGGCGGCGGCAGCGGCAGGTGCTGCTGGTGGGGCTCCTCATTATCGGCACAATTCTGGTGGCGCGGCTCTTCTTGCCCGGACACGAGATATTGCCTTATCTGCTGCCGGTGGCGGCCGTATCGATGCTGATCGCGGTGCTGATCAGCACGAACGTGGCGGTGCTGGTTACAATCGTGCTAGCGATACTGGCAGGATTAGTGGCGACCGGCAACAATCTCTCGATGGACCTGCCCCTCTACTATTTCGCGGGGGGTCTGGCGGGCATCTTCAGCCTCACACGCGTGGAGAAGGTCAGCTCGTTCGCAATGGCCGGGGCCTTTATAGCGCTGGGATCGTTCCTGACCGCGCTGGCGCTACGCGTGCTGGTGAGCACGCCCGTGGACGGCACTCTGCTGGAAACCCTGGCGCTGGAGTCGTTGTTCGTTGGCGGGGTGTCGGCCACCATCACTTACGCGTCGTTCTCGCTGCTGGGCACTCTGTTCGGCATTACCACACCCTTGCAACTGATGGAGCTGGCCCACCCCGACCAGCCTGTGCTGAGAAGGCTCATGCAAGAAGCCCCAGGCACCTACCACCATTCGTTGGTGGTGAGCAACCTGGCCGAGCGTGCGGCCGAGATGATCGGGGCCGATGCCCTCCTGACGAGAGTATCCGCCTATTACCACGATATCGGCAAAGTGGTAAGGCCCTACTATTTTATTGATAACCAATCGGGCATGAAGAATGTGCACGACGATTTGCCGCCCAGGGAAAGCGCAGCCATAATCGCGGGGCACGTGACGGACGGCCTTGAGTTGGGACGGAAGAACAGGCTGCCCAAGCGTCTGCTTGATGCCATACCGCAACACCACGGCACCATGCTGATCAAATATTTCTACGTGAAGGCCCTCAAGGAGGACCCCAACGCCAACCCTGACGATTTTCGCTATCCCGGGCCCAAGCCGCAGACTAAAGAGAACGCGATATTGATGCTCGCGGATGGGGTCGAGGCAACGGTGAGAGCCATGGCGCAGGCAGGAGCACTCGATAAGCCTATCTCCAGGAACAGCGACGCCAGCGAAAGCCCCGGGCTGTACGAGAACGCCGTGAGCCTGCCCGACGACGTGATCTCTGAGGTGGTGCATAGGACAATCAGCGAGAGGATCGAAGACGGCCAATTGGACGAATGCGACCTGACGGTGCGCGATATAGCGCGGATACAGGAGGCATTCGTCAGCATGCTCAAGGGAATCTATCATCCCAGGGTGCAGTATCCTGAAGCGCCAGGCCGGCGGACGATCGACAACCAGATTCCGACGACGGACGATCGACGACCAACGATCGACGATGAGCAACCTGCAGTCGACGGCCAGATTCCGGGCGAGACTACGGCAGTGGCGGTGATGAGGGTAATGCCTGACGGGCAGGATAATCTGCTGGGAAATGTGATTGCCATCGGAACGAACGGGCTGGCGCACAATGGGACTGTTCTGAGAGGTGACAACGGTGGTCGGTCGTCGGTCGCCGGTCGTCAGGATGAAGAGGTCGCGCATGAATAGCGAAACGGAGATAAACCATAACGCGATAAAAGCACCCGCGGGAGCGGAGGTCGAGCCGGACCCCGGCTCCAACTATTTGATCAGCGTGCAGGTGGAAGAGCAGTTCGAGGACAAAGTGGACGCAGATGCGCTCCACAAGCTGGCGATCAGGGTACTGAAAGCCGAGCGAAGGCCGGGTCCGCTTGAGATGGGCGTGGTAGTGACCACCGATGACGAGGTTCATGCCCTCAACAAAGCCTACCTGGGCCACGACTACGAGACCGATGTTCTATCGTTTGGCATGCAAAGCGAACAGGAGTTTGTAACGCCTGCAGAGAGAGCCGAATACCTGGGCGACATTGTGATCTCCTACGAGCGTGCCGCCGAACAGAGCCCCGAGTACGGGCATACGCCGGCGCAAGAAGTTGCCACCCTGCTGATACACGGAATACTGCACCTGCTGGGCTACGACGACCAGGACGACGAGTTCGAAGGCGAGGATGCATGCGCGACAAGATTCTCTGATGCAGAATTCGGAGTTCGGAATGCGGAGCACGTGAGACGAAGATGGCGACCACTGACGACCTGCCACCTGCCATCGGCCACCGAAAGGACGAACCGCGAACTACGGTAGCACAGCAAAGCGAAGTAAGAGTTACGGGCATTCCTCAATCTGCGTCGAAAACAGGGCTAACCGCCAGTTTCGGTTACGCATTTGCCGGCCTGGCTTATTGTTTCAGGACGCAGCGCAATTTCCGCATACATATAGCCATCAGCCTGATTGTTACGCTGGCCGGGATCGTGCTGGGGCTATCATGGGCGGAATGGGCTATAGTAGCAATCCTCATTGTGGTCGTACTGGCCGCCGAGATGGTGAACACAATGGTGGAGGCTCTGGTCGACCTGGTGACCGATCAATATCACCCGTTGGCCAAGGTGGCAAAAGATGTTGCCGCGGGCGTGGTACTCCTCTCAGCCATAGGGTCGGCGGTTGTAGGAGTGCTGATTTTCTTACCCAAGATCATCGGGCTGCTTGGAAAGTAGGAGTTAGGGATCAGGGTTCAGCGCCAGGTAAAGAGGGGGTGCAGGGGAGCTCCCCTGCCGGGGCATGGGTGTCCCCAAAATAAAAACTTCCATCCTTCAAAAAGGTGGCTGAAGGTCACTGTGAGATGAGAGGCAGGGATCTTAGGAGAGAGTTTATGGGGACTATCGTGCCCTCACAGGTGCCGCCGATTCATGGCAGGCTGGACCGTTACCGGCGCTGGTTTTATGCGGCGGCAATATATAACCTTGTCTGGGGCAGCGTGAATGCGCTGTCGCCGGGACTGGTGTTCCGGCTGTTGAGACTGCCACCGCCCAAAGACCCGCCTTACTGGCAGGTGGTGGGCATGTTTGTGCTGGTGTACGCACCCGGATACTGGTGGGCAGGACGCTACCCGGAGAGGCATCGCCATTTGATCCTGATAGGGTTGCTGGGAAAGCTGCTCGGCCCAATAGGATTTGTGTGGGCGGCGCGGAGGAAGCAGATCGCTCCCGCTTTCGGCTGGATAAACCTGACAAACGACCTCATCTGGTGGCCGGCGTTTGCCCTCTACCTGCGGGATGCGGCCCGCCAGTCCGGCGGCTGGCCGCGCTTCCTGGCTGGGGAGTAGTTGTGTGACGAAGTTGTCAGTTGTCAGTAGACCGTAGCTACCAGCAATCACCTTTTGAACCACGAAGATCACGAAGAGCACGAAGATCACGAAGGTTGTTAAAGATTTGAATCACAGAGGGCACGGAGGTTATTATGGTTTAAATCCTGATAACTTTGGCGAGCCTTGGCGATGAGCGTAATAGCTCGCTCATCTATTGCGTCTTGGCGGTTACGTTTTACGTGCTCGTCGGTGGTCCGTCTATCTGCTATCAACTGACAACTGACAACTCGTCACACAACTGACAACCGACCGCTGTAACCTCCGCCGTATAACTATACAGGCCTGGTTGGCGACGCTACACGCTGGGAGGACTGTGTAGTTCGTTTACCGGGCATTCTTTCTTAACGGCAACACGGCAAAATTTAGAATATTGCCGGCTTCGTACGCCATATTCAGACAATACCATGCCGGTTTTGCGCGGCAACGCTTGACTGAGGTCGTGGGGCTGCGATATAATGACGGTATACCTGACTGGAGCCTGGATACAGGGCCGGTATGTGGTAATGAGAGAAGCAATGAGGCTTCGGCGCTATATCAAAAAGGGAGTATATAAGATGCCAGAAACAAGTACAGTAGCAAGCGTGGAAGATGATCAGTTTGAGGTAGAGGTTCTCGACTCTGACAAGCCGGTAGTGGTGGACTTCTGGGCACCCTGGTGCGGCCCTTGCCGTATGGTGAGCCCTATAGTAGAAGAATTGAGCCACGAATATGGTGAGGCGGTGGGCTTCCGCAAAATGAATACCGACGAAAATGAAAATACTATGATGCAGTACGGGATCACAAGCATACCGACCTTGATCATCTTCAGAGGTGGCCGCGAAGTGAACAGGCTGGTGGGCTACGCGCCAAAAGAGCAGCTAAGACGACAGATCGACCGCTCGCTTGCAGCGAACGATATGTAATATAAGAAATTCACCTGGATAAAAGAAACCGCTTCGTCTCGGACGAAGCGGTTTCTTTTATCCAGGTGAATTTTGGCCAGCATATAATAGAATAGAGAGACTTTGGGGACACCCCAAACCCCGGCAGGGAGATCCCTGCACCCCTTCTACCAACTTATGTGAATAGAGAGACTTTGGGACACCCCTAGCCCCGGCAGGGAGACCTTGCACCCCCTAGCCCCTAGCCCCTAGCCCCTAGCCCCTCACTTCTCGTACACCAGCTTGTAGAACCAGTAGTTACTATAGACGATTTGCAGATAGTCGGTGGTCTCGAAGAGATCTACGCGCTCGGAGAATAGATCGGGGTCGAGGAGGGCGGAGCCTTGCAGCCAGCGGGCGGCGTTGCCCGGGCCAGCGTTGTAGGCCGCGAGAGTTGGAAGGAGCTTGCGGTCGAACTGGGGCATGTTGGAGGCGAGATAATACGCGCCGTAGCGAATGTTGATATACGGGAGATTGAGGTCGTTCACCGAGTAGGACGTGTCGCCCAACTGCCCGGCAATACCCTGGCCTGTGGAGGGAATGATCTGGGTGAGGCCGCGCGCATCGGCTCCTGAAAGCGCGTCAGGCACGAACTGGCTCTCCTGGCGTATGAGCGCGTAGAGGACAAGAGGGTCAATATTCCGCTGCCTGGCTTCACCCTGCACAAGACCAAAGTAAGGAACAGGATAGAGGGTTTTGAGCAGAAGGGTGGGTTGCTTCGTGGGATCGCCGCTATACATTGTGGAGAGGGCGCCGGCAACGCGCATGGCGATATATGGGCTGGCGTTGTAGCGTAAGTATATAACCAGGGCGGCCAGCGTGGGCGCATCCCCGTTATCGCGCAGTTGGTCGGCGAAAGCGCGAAAGGCCGTGTTGGCCTCGGTCTCAAACCCGAGATTGAGGAGAGCCACCGCACGGACCGCCTCGGGCGAATTTTGAATTAAGATTCTAATATTTTGAGTTGTATTTGTCACGGCAGAAGTAGCAGTAAGAACCACAGTTGGAGTAGTGGTCGAAGTGACTGCCTTGTTTGTAGAAGTGATAGAGGAGGCCCAGGTGAGAAGGTCATCACGCTCGGAGGCTTCGGCGGTATAGTCCACGGCAAGATTTACGGTTTGAGTGGTGGGAAAGGTAGGAATAGTTGGGCCCCCATCGGGTTCGCCCGAGAGAAGTGAGCGCACACGGAAATCGAGATAAGAGCCCGGCGAAAGGGTCGAGACGGGCTTGATAGTGTCACGCCAGGAACTATTACCTGCGCTCTTCTGGAACTTGGCGGCCCAGAACGAGACCTGGGTTTTGAGATCGGGCGAAAGCTGGGCAGCGAGCAGAGGCGTGATCAGAGCGATGGCCCCGTCGCGGTCCCCCAGGCGGTAGTCCAGAAGTGCCCCATGAATGCGGGCCAGAGAGGTTTCGTCGCCCGCGTTTGGATAGCTGGCGATAGCCTGCTGGTAGGTGCCGAGCGAGGGGTCCCACTGGCCTTGATCCTCAAGCGAGTTGGCTGCACGGCGATTTGCCTCGGGAGCCTGGGGAGAGCTGGGATAAGTCTGGACGGTGGCCGTGTACCAGTTGTAGGCTGAAGCGCTGTCTCCGGAGAGGTCGTACGCACGCCCAGTGAGGAGGGCGGCAGCGGAGCGATCGGGAGAGTCGGGTGAAACTGTGCGGAGGAGATCGGTGTAGCTGATAGCGTCGGCATAGTAGCCCGCGTCGAAGGCAATCTGCGCGGCCAGCATGGGTGCGATCGTGCCGCTGGCCACGACCGTGGGCTCTATTTTGACCAGCGATTGCAGGACCGAATAGCGTCCGTAGGCATACGCTGCTGGACGGTTTATGTAGTCGAGCAGGCTCTTGACCGCGCCCGGTTTATCACCCGCCGCTATTGCTTCGTCGGCGGCGAGAGCCTCGGGCGGGCGGCCCTGGTCATCAAGGATGGGGCGGGGGGATTTCTCCTGGAGGGCAGCAAGGCGCTCGTAAAGCTGCCGCGCGGCGGCATGGTCGCCCGCCTTTGACTTGAAATCAGCCAGGCCTGCAAGAGCCTGACGCAAGTCGGGGTCGAGGGGATTGCTGTTTATCACCTCGTTGTAGATCGATGCTGCCTGGGGATTGCTGCCAAGTAGACGGGCTTGCATCAACTTGACCGCGTTGGCGGCTGGACCGCCGAGCCTGGCGTACGTCGTGTAAACCTGGCTGGCATCCGAGAAGCGGGCCAGCTCCTCATCAAGCTGTCCCGCACGCACAAATGCAGCAGCGGCACGAGGGTCGTCCAACCCCGCGAAGAGGGAATAGGCTTGCAGGGCGAGGTCGCGCTGGCCCGAAGCCGCATAGGCCGAGGCGAGGCCCCAGAGCGCATCACGCGATTTGCCCGGCTGGCCCGCACCTACCAGGGCTGAATACTGAGATATTGCCGAGCTATAGCGGCCCTCGCTTTCGGCGAGATGGGCTTCGCTGAGAGCCGAGTTCCACGAGCTTGAGCTGGGCTTGAGGGATATGTTGCCTGCTCCGTCCTTTACGTTTGGTGGTAGCCGGAGCGCGACAGGCGTGGAGGAGTTGATGAGGGCGATTGCATCTTTCGGGAGGTCCGCCTGGGCGGCAGGAGCTGAATTGCTTTGCTTTGAGAGGTAAGACCAAGTCGCGAGGGCCACGAGACCAATCGCCAGCATGGCTATGCCAACCGCCATTGCAACGTTGAGGCGTGTATAAGTGCGGCGGGGCCTGGCCTCGGGGACCAGGAGTGTTGTCGGGCGAGATTCCTGGGCGGGTGGCTGGTCGCTTTCGGACACTCCGGCTTTCGGAAGTGGCGGATCGGTATGTGGGGGATTGGGGTCCATGGCGCGCTCGTGGGGTTGTCCCAAGTATAGGTGTGCGAGGAGAGCGAGTCAAGCTGCTGATGTTATTCTTCAGCGCCAGGGCTCGCCAAGGATATTTACGGTTTGAACCACAAAGACACAAAGATCACAAAGGTTTTATGGGTCTAACCACGAAGAACACGAAGATCACAAAGAGCACGAAGGTTTTTGTTGGTTTGAATCACAGAGATCACAGAGGTTAATGTGTTCCTAAACAATAAGGCCTTGGCGTACCTTTGCGTTCTTGGCGTCTTGGCGGTTACGTTTACGTTTACGTTTTACGTTACGCGCGGGCCGTCCTTCGTCCGCAGCAATCGCCAGCCGAAGAAGATAAGGACGAAAGACAGGGCGAGCAGAGGTACTGCCAGCGCCAGCATGGCTTTACTTCCCATGCCTGTGGAAACCAGGTAGACAGGCCACAGGTCGGCCAGGAAATGTGTGCCTGGGTCGTAATACCAGCGGGGCTGCGGGTAGTAAGCGGGCGGCGGGAGAGCTTCGGATAGGGTGTTAGGGAGAGCGCGACCATTTTGTGTGAGGGTTATGCTTTGCAGCATCAGGCCCAGGTTTTCGTTGCGGCCTCCGGGCTGGTATTTAGATGGGTTCCAGGTGTCGGTCTGGATTGTGACCCTGGAAGGGTTAGCCTGGAGGGTGAAAGAGTAGTCGGTGCTGACCGGCTGGTCTTTGATAGGTACGGTCTGAAAGCTCGTAGGGCTGCCGTTCACAAGGATCGAGAGAGCAGCTCGCGGGAGGTTGGGCGGGCGGTGGTCTGCCAGGCGAAGGGTCATCGAGAGCGTGCCGCCGGCATCAGGGTAGACTTCGAGTAGTCCGGAGCCTGTGGTCCAGCGTGGTAATAGCTCGCCTTTGGCTTTATCGCCTTCGCTATAGGAGAAGCCGCTACGAAAGAGAGTTGTGCCACTGCGAGGGAACGTGTCGAGGAGCCATTCGCCCGCACGCTGTTGCAGCAAGTTGAGATGCCCCGCCAGCGGCGATGAATCGACCGTGTAGTAGCGAGTGTTGTTGTCGTTTACCACGTTGATGTAAGTGTCAAAGTTGACCAGCACGCCCAGGAGATTGGACAGGAAGCCGAGTACAACCACAGCGCAAAACGTAAAACGTAAAACGTAAAACGTAAACCCATAAGAACCTACGTGATCTTCGTGATTAATAACCGTAGAGACCTTGGCGACCTTGGGGATCTTGGCGTCCCTTCGCTTCGCTCGAGGGCAGGCTTGGCGGTGAAGGTAGACGGTCGTCCTTCGCCCATCACGCGCTGGACAACCGGCAGGATAGGTAGCAGCAGAAAGGGAAGGGCCGGAGTGAGATAGCGCGGACCCCAGGAGCCGTCGCCGGGCCAGAAGGAGTAGAGGCTGAACAGGGCGAGGATGGCGAGAGATAGGATGATTATGAAGGCGGATTTAGGGCGGTGCTTTCGGGCGAAGGGAAGCCAGCCGAAGAACGTGAGCACCAGGGGAAAGGCGTACCAGAGCAGCCCTTTGCCGGGAGACAATAGGAGGCCGAACGCGCCTTGCACAATTGGGGTGGTCAGAGTGCTGCCGGGGTTTGAGCCGTAGCCGGTGGAGAGAGGGCTGCCGAAGATCAGCGAATTGTAGATGAAAAGGGGGATAAGGCCCACCAGCAGACCGGCGAGCCAGAAAATCGGCGGTTGCAGGTTGCGGCGCGCCTCCACGAATCGCCAGCCGAGATAGAGTAGGAAGGCCGGCATGGCTACCACGTATTGCACTTTGGTAGCCACTGCCAGGGCGAAAAGCGCGCCTGATGCAACCAGGCATAGCCCGGTGCGGGCTCGTGGGGATAGATCGGGAGCTGTGGCAATATAAAGAAGGTAGAATGAGGCGAAGAGAGCGAGAGCAACAAGTGGCTCGGAGAAGAAAGTGCGGCTGTGTGGCCAGAGAAAGGTGGCGAAGGCGAGCACGCATGCGGAGAAAAGAGCCGTGCGACGCGAATAGCCGAGAGCGAGACCCATAGCGGCGAACAGGCCCACCAGACCCGCCATTATCAGAGCGTTGTAGCTGCCCAGGACGAGCCGGAGAGGATAGCCTTGCTGGGCCTTTGGAAAGAGATCGCCCACGAGGAGGCCCACGGCCACCCAGGGCACTGCGGCTAGAGATTGGCCCGGCCCGTACTGGCTGTACATACGCCCATCGATGCCGGGCACCTGCACGAGCGCGTGGCTTGGCGACATGGCCCAGGTGCCGTTCATGACGAGGGAGCGCGAAGTCTCCAGCATTGTCTCTTCGTCGGGCGAATAGGTATGGCCCGACATCGTGAGGATATAGACGCCAAGCACGAGGAGGAGAAGCCCTAAGGGGAGTTTCGAGCTCCGATCTTTCGCTTCACTCGATGGCGTGCTTGTGAGTTTTGCGTTCTCGATGGCAGCGGACATGCTGCACAGAGTATAACAAGTTTGGGAGCGCGGGCAATGTTTTTAGACTTGGAAGTGGAGGGGAAGGCGATAGTCGTCGCCTTCCCCTCCACTTTCGGACAAAATCTGTTTGACCTAACGTTTGCTGAGAGCCTGGCAGTTGGGAAAGAAAGTATTACCTACGATCTTGGAGGTCTGGCCCCTGGTCACGTTGGCATTCGGCCGGAAGTAGGGTAGGTTGCCTGGGGGCACGCAGGGCTCCGGGTTGCCGCAGGGATAGCCGCTCATCACTCCTCGGCTGGTGAGCCGTTGAGTGTAAGTGTAGAACGTGCTGCCCGGTGTTACATCTTCGAATGTCTGGCCGGTGGGAGGATCAGAATAGCCCGCCGTGCTCGAGTTGATTTTGGCCAGTTGTCCCCTGGTGGCCTTAGATTGGGGGCGGAAGTAGGGCAGATTGCCGGGCGGCACACAGGGCTCAGGACTGCCACAAGGATAGCCGCTCATAACACCGAGGTCGTAGAGTTGTTCGGTGTAGGTATAGAACGTCGAGCCCGGCGGCACGTCCTCGAAAGTCTGGCCGCTTACGGGACTGCCGATACCTGCGGAAAGGGCCACAATCTTGGCGATCTGGCCCCTAGTGACGTTGGCATTAGGGCGGAAGTAGGGGTCGTGGGTGAGGTTGCATGGCTCACCC
>CAWINE010000027.1:0-146303 GCA_963837315.1 uncultured Chloroflexia bacterium | reverse complement strand
CGATACGGGGTGCTGTTTCTGCGCGCGCCTGGACTACGAGTACCGTATTGCTATAATGCCTTTTATCGGCCCCTACATCGCCGGCGGTGTGGCCGTGCTCGTAGCGCTCACGCAGGGGACAAACCAGTTCGGCTGGCCGCCTGTAGGGCTGGCTGTCGCAGTGGCGATTACCTATACCGTGCTTCGGCAAATAGAAGATAATTTTGTGATGCCGCTTGTGGTTGGCAAGCTAACGCATCTCCACCCCCTGGCAGTGATCTTTTCGGTGCTGGCAGCGGCGACGCTGGCGGGCATACTGGGCTTGCTGCTCGCAGTGCCGGTGGCGGCCACTCTGAAGATCGTGGCAATCTACCTTTATCGCAAGTTCAACGAGCAGCCGCCGCGCCATCTCGTGCTGGTAGACGAAGACAACGACTGGGACACTATAGCCGCGCGCATCCGCGATGGTGTGGCGGCGAGCCGGGCCGGAGGAGGGGCGCGTCCCAGGCTTTTGCTCTCTATTCCCAACCCTCCTGCAGTCATGCTCGACCCCGCGCAGTTCCATCGTCTGCCCGCTCTTATCGAGGAGGGAAATGCGGACGCGGCGATCTTCACCGAGAACGCAGACCTGAGGAAGCTGGCCCAAAGTGCGAATATTCCGGTTCAAAGAACCCTTGAAACGGGCGGGACGTCCGTGGACCTGGGCGACCTGGAAGAAGAACGTAGCCCGAGGGCAAAACCTTCTATTCGTAAATCACAATCAGCAATCGAATGAGAAGCACCCAGCCGGTTGAAATACGCGCCGCCGAAGGGGAAGATCTGCGCCTTTGCCTCGCGCTCGATGACAGCTATGTCTCCACGCACACATGGCAGGTCGAATCTGTGCGGGGAGAGCCGGGAGCGGCTCCGTACACTATGCACAGTTCGGTGATGTTGGGCGAAAGCCCTCTGAGCGTGACGTTCCGCCCGGTAAAGCTGCCGAGGGCGCGGCGTGTGGTTGGCCAGGTGGCCGCATCGCTGCGCGAAGGAAACGAGGTATCGATGCTGGGGCGCTTGCACCAATGGGGGTCGTCGGACCTTGTGTTGATGGCCGAGCAGGGCACGAAGCTGTGCGGCTATATCGTCGTGACCGTGGTGCCAAGCTCGGGTATAGGCTGGGTTAGCGCTCTCGTGGTGGCCAATTCGCTGCGCAGGCAGGGGATCGGCTCGATGCTGCTGGCGGCAGCCCGGCGCTGGGCGCGCTACGGCCAGGGCCAGAACGTGCGCGCCTTCATGCTTGAGGTCTCCACGAAGAATTACCCCGCCGTGGCCTTCTGCCGCAAAGAGGGGTTCAGCTTTTGCGGCTACACCGATTATTCGTTCTCGAACGGGGATGTGGTGCTGCTGTTCGTAAACCAGGTGATTATTTAGACGGTAGGTGTCAGTTGTCAGTTGTCGAGTTGTCTCTGTAGACGGGCTAGCGGAGCGTGACGATTAGCTCCTGATCCCTGTATTCATCAGATTTTCAGCGTTCACTAAGTTTCGATTAAGCCTGCTCTGCTATTCTCTAAGTATGTTCGAGCGTAATGGGGCATGGAGTTGAGTAAATGCCCACATCTGAGCATTTGTCGCCGGCATCGCAGCAACGGCAGCTTTCAGTGCTCATCATTGACGACGAGCCGGGAATAGTTGACTTTATTACCCTGGGCCTGGGGTATGAGGGATTTGCGTCGCGGAGCGCACCCGACGGGGCCACCGGGCTTCGGATGGCGCTGGACGACCCGCCTGACTTCATTATCCTCGATTTGATGCTGCCTCGGCTGGACGGCTTCGAGCTTTGCCGTCGATTGCGCCAGGTTTCGGGCGTGCCCATCCTGATGCTCACCGCCAGAGATGATCTGGACGACCGTGTGCAGGGCCTTGACCTGGGCGCGGACGACTATCTGACCAAGCCGTTCCAGTTCAAGGAGCTGATAGCGCGAATACGGGCCATATTGAGAAGGCACAACGAGCACCTGCCGGCATCTCAACGCCGGAAACGCCGCACCGGCGCGCCTGCTCCGCTTCCAGGACATTACCATCGACCCGGCCTTGCGCGAAGTGCGCCGGGGCGACAGGGTGATAGAGCTTACGCTGCGCGAGTATGAATTGCTGGAACTGCTTATGCGCAACACCAACCAGGTTTTGCCTCGCGAGGCCATCCTCGACCAGGTCTGGGGCTACCATTTTGTGGGCGATGACAACATAATCGAAGTCTACGTGCGTTACCTGCGGCAGAAGCTGGGCCAGCCCAATCCCATCAGCACAGTGCGCGGCGTAGGTTATGTAATGAGAATGCAATCGCATGAGACCGGCCCGGATTAGGGCTTTGTGTTGCCCCCATCGATGGCTTTGCGCTTTGCCGCAGGCTCAGCAAGGTCTCCGGCGAGCCTGTTATATCTCACTTCCCGCGATCAGGTCAAATTATCAAATCCCCGCCGCTGGAGGCTAATGCCGATGCCGACCATTATTAGACGCGTACTCTCCCAGCTGGGCACCTTGCGGTGGCGCTTGACACTTTTCTACTGCCTGCTATTGGCGACTTTGCTGGTTGCTTTCAGCCTTTTCGTATACAGTCGCTTTCAGGACACCCAGAAGCAAAATACGATCACCCGCCTTGCCGATATCGCCCTCCTTTTCCAGCCTATCACCGTGCCTCCTGACCAGCTCAAGCTGGCCCTTTCCGCCGGCAAGCTCGGGCCGACAAACGATCCGCTCCAAAAGCTTCTGGCTCAACAGATGAGCCAGATACAGCAGAACATTGAGAGAGCGAGCAGCACCGGCAGCCTGGACGGCCTGTACGCGGCCCTGCTCGATGGGCAGGGCAACCTGATCACGAATAACCAATCTGATTCGGTAAACCCGCAGCTTGTTGGCATGAACCCACAACTTGAGCCCGTACCGAGCACTCCCAATCCGAAGACGGGGAAGTTCCTCCCTTATAACTACGAAACAACCATCGATGAGATGGTGCCTCTCAAATCGCCCGACGGAATCCACAAAGAGGCTCACCAGGTGCCTGGTATGGCATACGTCCTACCTTTCTGGGTTAGCGAAGGTTTCACGGTGTCAAGTCAGCCTGCGTCCCCCGACGGCTACCTGGTGCTGGTTGCGCCTATACAGCAGGATACCGAGACCCTCAACCAGTTGGCCGGCTTTCTTGCTTACGGCATGGCAGGAGCCATCCTGGTCGGCCTGTTGCTCGGCCTGCCACTGGCTCGCCTTGGTCTCCGGCCTCTGGAGCGCATCGCCGAGACCGCCGACAAGATCGGCGAAGGCGACCTGGCAATGCGCGTTCCCTTGCCTCGCCGAAGAGCCCCCCGAGAGCGCACGCGACGAAGTGCAGCAACTCGGGCGGGCGTTCAATACCATGCTTGACAGAATCGAGACCGCTTTCGTCGCCCAGCAGAAAAGCGAAGCACGCATGCGGCGCTTCGCTGCCGATGCTTCGCACGAGCTGCGCTCGCCTCTAACCGTACTCGGAGGCTACCTTGACGTGCTGCTCATGGGGGCTAAAGATGATCCCGCCCAGCAGGAGCGTATTCTGCTGGCCATGAAACGAGAGAACGACCGTCTCGGTCGCCTGGTGGTCGACATGCTGCTCCTGACTTGCATAGACGCAAATGGACCCGGCATCCTTCGCCTGCAGCCCGTCGCGCTGTGCGATCTGGTGGAGGAAGTGAGCGACAACATGCAGGTGCTCATGGGCGGGCGCACTTTCGCCATAGATCTTACCCCTCAGGCCCGAGCCTCCTGGGTGCTGGGCGATCCTGACCAACTCTACCGCGTGCTCTCCAATCTGCTTGATAACGCAGTTCACTACACTCCCAGGGATGGCGAAATAACCCTGTCGGCGGACATAGTATGCTCTATCGCGCGCCTCACAATCGCGGATACGGGTTGCGGCATCAAGGTCTGGCCAACTTCCCCATCTGTTCGACCGCTTCTACCGCGCCGATGCCTCGCGCGACAGGCAAACTGGCAACGCCGGTCTCGGCCTCGCTATCTGCAAGAGCCTGGTTGAGGCCCATGGTGGGCAGATAAGCGTGGAAAGTATGCCGGGCACCGGCACACGCTTCACCGTGGAACTGCCCCTGATGCCGGAAGACCCTGCTATGTAACCGGCGTAACCGGCAGCGCCGATCACGCACCACGCAATTTCTCAGCAACCTCTAAGCCCCCTCTCAGTGCACTCCAAGCCCAGCCTGCTACACTCTCTGTAGCGACGCGACAGGTGCGGCCTCACTGCAAACAGAATTCTAAGGAGAAAAAAACATCATGAGCAAGAAACGCAAGATCATAAATGGGACCCTGCTGGGCGCAGCGCTTACCGGCCTGGCGCTTGCCTGCGTCTTTGGCCTGGGCTTGCTCCTCGGTCCGGTGGTCCTTAACGATGCACGGGCGGCTACCCCCGGCCAGAGCGCCACGAATGGAACTCAGCCTGCGAATACAACTCCAACCTCCGGCCACAAAGACCAGCAATACTACATGGACCTGCTTGAGCAAAACCTGGCGACACGCTTTGGAGTTGACAAAGCAAAGCTCGATTTCGTCTTTCGCCGCTGCAGTCAGCGACACCGTAGGTCAGGCTGTTCAGAATGGCGACCTCTCGCAAGAGCAGGCGACCCAGATCAAGAGCGCTGCCAATAGCGGCGTCGGCACGTTCGTGGCTGCGGTGTCCGCAGGTGGCATCCCCGGCAGCCAGCAGGCTGTCAAAACTCCTGACCCAATGACAGATGAGCTGGTGAATACGGCTTTTTCCGCCGCGGCAACCCAGCTTGGCATGGCATCGAGAGATGATCTCCTGGCTATGATGAAGCAAAGCGCACAGTCGCTGGCCCAGCTTGCGCAGGCGCACAACATCACCCCGCAGGCCCTGCAAGACGCCATGCTCCACGCCGCAAAGGCCGACGCCGACTCCAACGTAGCGAGCGGCAAGTGGACCCGGGCCCAGGCCGATGCGGCATACAGCAACGTCACTAACGTGGTCACCAAAATGATGAACACCAACGCGGGCCGGGACGCCGGTCCCGTAGATGAGCTTGTACCGGTGGGGTTCCACGCAGGCGGACAGTTCATCGGCCTGAGCAACCCCGACGACTTCGGGCTGCTCATCAAGCGCGACAACAAGTCGCTGGCCCAGATCGCCCAGGAGCACAACGTCAGCCTGGACGGCCTGAAGAGCGCGATGCTCCAGGCAGCGCGGACAGCGGCGGATCAGAACGTAGCGAGCGGTAAGTGGACCCAATCCCTGGCCGACGCAGGCTTCAACGGGTTCAGTAACCTGGTTCAGCAGTTGTCTAACGGCAGCCTTACCCCCGAAACAACTCCGACGCCCGGAACCAAATAGTCCGCTTCCTAAACAAAAGAACCAAAAGGTCGCCCGCGGCGACCTTTTGGTTCTTTTGTTATATGCCGGTGTGCTCTGGTCCTACGGCGTATAGCCGTAGGTGGCTTTGAACTGCTCCACACCTAGGAGGCCGAGGAGGAACTCGAACTGGGTCCCGGAGTTTTCGGGGTGGTATTCGATGCGGTTGCGCTCGAAGTATTGCACAAGGTAGGTTTTGTTATCGGCCTGGTTTACTTCCTGGAAGGCCTCGGATCGCGGGTAGCCGAAGATAGGCAGGCCGCCGTTTGCGTTCCAGTAGGCGTTGAAGGGTGGGCCGAGGTTGTGCTGGGTTTGCGAGAACCACAGATGCCCAGGCCGGGGTTGGTATGAGCGGGCGCGGGCCGGAAGGGCGGCTCGTTTGCCCTCGGGTCGGACAGGACGTCACCGAGCAGGCCCAGCTCCACGACGTATGGAGTACCCTGGTATTCAGGGTGGTATTCCATGCGGGCGCGCTGGGTGTACTGCACGACATACATGGTGCCGCCGATGCTTTCCTCAACTTCGGGGGTGATAGGGAAGCCCATGCTGTATAGGCCGCCACGCTCATGCCAGTAGGTCGCGAAGTCGCCGCGCAGGCAGTACTCGACCTCATCGAAGCAGAGGCCCGCCCCCTTGAGGGGCTCGGCGGCTCGCGGGTTGTTGTGCTCCCATGGCTCGCGCAATTCGCTGAGGCCGATGAAGGTATTATCACCGCTAGCCTCTGCAACCCAGGAGTGCGCGCCATCAGGAGCGAAAGCGATGGGGCCCGCATAGTTAGGCTTGTCGGCCACCGGGTTGGCAGGCACAGGATTTACCGCGGATATGGTGGGAGTGATGGAAGTGAAGCTGTCGCCATCGCAGCCGGAAGAGCAAGGGCTGGTTTACCGCGGCATGACCGAGTTTAGGGTCGGGCAGGGGCTGATAGGTGGCAGTGGCCCAGCCGCGCCCTACCCTGTTCACGGCGATTGCCTGCATTGAGAACTGAGGATAGAGGGAGGGCTTCTCCTGGCGTGGGTCGGGTAAGACCTGGGTCGCGCCCTTATCAGTTAGGCGTACCAGCGCGCTATTAGAGGGCGGGCCGATAGCCCAGCCGTTGCCATTGTCGTCGGCTGTCACGGCGACGGAATTGAACGGGACTCCGAAGTTCTTGGGCGGATCCGCGATCCACTTGCCATCGGCGAGACGAACGGCGATGTACGCGTTGGGATCGTTGCGGTTTGGGCCGATGCCCCACCCGACCTTGCCGCCGGGAGCGAGGCTGATGAAGCGCATATCGCCATTGACGGGCTGGACGTCACGCGCCCAGCGTCCGTTTTGCAGGCGAGCGACAAGGTAATGAGCCGATGGGTCCTGGGCGGTGATCCAGCCATCTGTCGCGCCTGCGTTGGCCGTGAGGTCTATCAGCATGACCGTTTTCTCGAAAGGAAGAGTGGCCTGCTGCCAGGAGCCGGCTTTCAGTTGCCAGATATTGGGGCCACCACCTGTGCCGATGGCCCACCCCGACTTGCCGTCATCTGACAGTACGATTTTATCGACGGCGGCCGCGTTCTTGAGCGCTCCCCAGGCGGGGTCGCTCCTCGGCACGTCGCGCCACGATCCGTCCTGAAGGCGGATCAGGTGGCCGCTATCACCGCTGCCGGAAGGGCCGCTCCAGCCCCAGCCGCCACCGACATTGTCGAGTGCGATCGTGACAACAGGCCCAACCTTGAGCTGGTCGCTCGGCTGCAGTGCCACGGGCGCGGCTCCCGCGGGAAGTGCAGTCATAACCACCATAACGAGCGCGACCAGCGCTGCGAATATTCCGCTCCGTCCGCGCAAACGAACTATTGTGTTCACTTTGTCTACCTCCTGACTATTATGGTCGCCTAAGGGCGTTCAATAGTAGAACGTTTGACGTGGAAAACGGTTCCAGGCGCGAAATGCAGAAGGTACTTCGAGTGCTTCACCCAGGCAGTAATAGGCAAGGTGGTTGTCTGGAGAAGTGTCGAGGGCGTGGCGAAACTGCTCTGAAAAGGGACCAGAGTCAGTGGCCCGTAGTTAGCGAATTTCTCGCCGCGCAGCATGGTCAGTATAGATTCTAGCGCCCATTTGAGCAGTCTATCGAGGCCGTGGCACGGTTTCTGCTTTTAGAGGGGGCAGGAGCAAAACTATTTCATTACGTACGCTCCGCCAACAGTTTACCTACGAGCGCGACCTGTTGGAAACGGGATTCAAGAGCGCGAATATGTTGGCAGAACTCTCCTTTAGGGGGCTGCACTAACCAAGGAGGTAAAGGAAATGGGCGATAATCAACGCCAGATAGCAAGAAGTGAAGAGACAGTGGTGTCGGGACAACCGGAGCAGACTACAGTCAGCCAAACGGCTGCCGGCACAACTAACGTAGTAAATGACCCTGCGGCTCCAACCGCCACTGGCGCGCCGTACCTGGCTGCCCCGGCAGTTGCGAATCAGGGCATGGTGCGGACCACGACCACGTCCGAGGCCCCAAGCGATCGCGTTGTTTCGCACAACGTGGCGGAGAACGTGGTTGATCCCGCTGCGGAGAAAGCGGCAGGTGTCAGTTGGTTCAATAATCTGATATGGTTCCTTGTAGGCTTGCTCTCCATTCTGCTCGTTATCAGATTTATACTGCTGGCGGCAGGAGCGAACGAGAGCGCAGGCTTCGCTCAGTTGATCTACGGTTTGACCGGCTGGATGGTAGCCCCGTTCGCCGGGCTGTTCGGCCAGGCCATGACTTATCCAGGCTCGGCAGGCACAGGCGTGATCGAGCTGGAAGATATTGTGGCCATTGTGGTGCTCGTACTGCTCGGCTGGCTGATCACCAAGGTAGCGGAATTGGCCCTCGGCACAAACCGCACTACCGGCACGGTCTACAGCGAGACAGAGCGCAAGACGAAACTCTAGCATTTAGTTGCACAGATATGAATCAAACAGGTCGCCGAAAGGCGACCTGTTTGATTTAAGAATTATCAGTTCTTATCGTGCGGCCAGGCCCACGGTGCCTGCGGGAAGCCCGCTGACGCTGCCGGTAGCTGTAAGGCTGCCGTCAGAATTGACCGTGAACCCGCTGATGCCGTGCGAGCCTGATGTCAGCACATAAAGGAACCGGCTGTTGTTGCTCAGGCCCATGTCGGTGGGCGAGGTGCCGTCGCCGGTAACGCCTGTGCGCCCGTCGGCGTTGAGGAGGTTAAGGCTATCGTTGCGCGAGACGCTGTAGCCGGTAATGGAGCCGCTGCCCGCGTTTGCGGTGTAAGCGTAGCGACCGTTGCCTGTGATCACCACCCAACAAGCGGCGGTCTGGTGCGTGGTTGACGACGCGCTGACGACGTTGAGATCACCGTCGCGCTCCACCCGGTAGGACGATGCCGCGCTGCCGTTGGGTGCGCCGCCGAAAGCCTCGGATACTACTATGTCGTTGTGGTTACCGAAGGCGAATCCGTAGGGCGTTATGCCTGCGGACGGGTGAGTGGTTGGGCCGTTAGCCACGCCGTTGTGCCCGACAGTGTAAGTGTCAAGGCTATTGGTGGCCTTTTCTGTCACGACCAGCAGATCACCGTTGGGGCTGAAGCGTACTTCGGCGGGGCCGGTTGCGTTGCCGCTCAGCGGGCGGATTGCGTTGGGGATGGCAGTCAGGTGGCCGTTGTGCCCGACCCTGAAGCCGCTGATGTTGCCGTTACCGCCGGCATTGAGCACATAGAGCAAGTCATCGTTGGATGTTACGCTGGCCGGGTCGGTGCCGCCCGAAGCTTCCCTGTCTGTCAGGGTCAGGCCCGAGTTGCTCACCGCAAAGACCGAAACGTCGTTGCTACCCGCGTTTACCGCGAACAGCCACCGGTTATCCGTGCTCAGCGCCAGTGCGCCTTGAGAGGCCAGGCTGCTTCCGGTGCCCAGTCCGCCCGTGCTGTAGCTGCCCGCCGGCGTCAGGCTGCCGTCGGAAGCCCGGTCGTAAGCCATCACGTCGTTGCCTGCGGTCTGGTTGGTGAGCACGTACACGGCTCCGTGCTCATGGTTGTTGTCGATTTCCTTTGGCTTCCGCCCTTGCTCCGCCTCCTACCGCCAGGGTAGTAACCAGAAGCGCGAGAGCGAGAAGCGTTTTTCCAAAGCGTGAGACCAATAAGTGATGCATTTTCAGTGTCCTCCTAAAATTGTGCGCGGCCCTTCTTGGCCGGTTGCTGATGTTTGCTGCTCGGCACTCACTATCGAGATCGGTGGGGTGCCTGGCTGCATAATCATGGCAGGAGGATATTACCTGTTTCTTACCCTTCTTAGGCAATCCTTACGAGAGTCTTGCATGTTGGGAGAAATGAGAAATGAGAAGTGATATACGAAAAGTAAGCATTAAGGGATGACAAGTGAGTTTAAGATCTCATATCTCATTTCTCATATCTCATTTCTCATTTCTCATTTCTCGCACCACGCAGTAATTCGCGCCTTTTGGTGTTATTATCCTATGTCACACACAACATCTGACTTTGAGCCGCCATTATATGATGCTACCAATAGGATTTGACCATGCTTATGACCGACGACCGCGAGCAAGAACTTGTCGAGAAATCGCGCTCTGATCCTCAAGCCTTCAGAGCTCTGTACAACCGCTACCTCCCCAGGCTATACGCGTACTTGAGTTATCGAGTTGGGCGCAAGCAGGATGCGGAGGACCTTGTCGCTGAAACGTTCTTGAAGGTTGTCGAGGATCTCCCCCGTTTCAGGTGGCAGCACGATAACTCCTTTGCAGGGTGGCTATTTCGTATAGCACACAATCTATCGCTCAACTTCCAGCGTGATGCCTGGCGGGCGGGCGAACCGCTGCCTCTCGATTCATTGCCTCGGATTGCTGCCAATTCGCTCTTGCCACACGACGAAGTATTGCGCAAGGAGCTCTTCGCCCAGCTACATCTTCTGGTCAACGAGCTACCGCCGAGGCGGCGAGAAGTTATCACCCTCAAATATTTCGCAGGGCTTGCCAACAAAGAGATCGCCGCTGTGCTGGGTCTTGACGAGCGCACTGTCGCATCTAATCTTAGCAGGGCTTTGGACGATATGCAGAAGAAATATAGCGGCGAGCAAGATTGGAGATAAGAATATGGACGGATACAATGATCGAGATAACCTGAATATGCCTGGCGAAGGGCAGCCCGACCAAACAGATATCAGCCTGTTGCTTTCTGCCACAGTGCCCCAGGTAGACGAGAGTTTCAAGCAGCAATTGGACGCTCGCCTGGTGGATGCGCTGGAAAAAAGACGACCTCTTTATCAGCAAGCCGCACAACCGGCGCAGCATGGCTCTGCGGACTCTGCGCGACAGCAAACTAAGGCCGTTGCCAGGCAGCCCATTCTTACACCTGTCCGCCCACGACGCTTCGGTTGGATCGGCTCGCTTTTAACGGGCGCAGTGGGCGTCGCGTTGCTTCTATTGCTATTTTTTGGCATGTCGGCGCTGCTCAGGTCCAGGCAAGAGCCTGGGAACCCGGCCGGCGGTGATGTACCGCCCGTGATCGTTGCAACCGCTACGCCCGCCGCGCCCGCTGTAATCAACAGCCCGACCCAGGTGCCCAGGCAGGCCACCCCGGTGCTCACGGAGTCGCCGGTCCCGCCGACGCAGGTGCCACCGACGCAGGCTGCGCCAACAGGCACCTCACTACCTCCTGTCTACTCTGCGGGCGGGCAAAGTGCGAATCCTCCCAATCTCACGCATATCTATATGGTGGACGCCAACACCGGGTGGGGCTTGAGCCACGATGGCGACTTGAGCGATACATATCTCCCGCACAACCTCGTGCGCACCACAGACGGTGGCAGCACCTGGACGAAAGCCACGCCCACCGGCGCTACGAGTGATACCGTGATGCTTGATATCTATTTCCTCGACGCTAACATAGGCTGGGTAGCGACCATCGACCAACAACAGCAGCCTCAGGGAACGCCCATGGCGGTGACCGTGCGTAGCACGACAGATGGGGGCCAAACATGGAGTAGCAAAGACGTCTCTTTTAGCGGCGGCTTCGCCACCCCTTACCCCTTCGTGTCGCTCGACTTCCTCGACGCTAATCATGGCTGGATGACCATCTACGGCCCCGGCGGTATGAGCACAACTCCGGGACAGCTATTCACGACTACAGATGGCGGCAAGAGCTGGGCCGAGCTGGCAAATACCGCGAATACGGGAGGCGAATTATCCGGCCAGACGCTTGCACCTGGGCAGCTTCCTTTCGGCGGCGTCATACACTTCCATAATGCCACCACAGGCTGGCTGGTAGGCAGCATGGCCAGTACCGACGTGCACCACTTGTATATCACACAGGATGGCGGGCGCACGTGGTTGGAGCAAGTGTTGACACCTGCCGAAGCTGCTCAACCGCCCGACAGAATAAATGTGCTCGCGCCGCCGACCTTTTTCTCCGATACCGATGGTGTAGTCACAGCTATGGAGATACCCGACAGCCAGGAGGCCGCGAAGTTTTCGGCGGTCATCTACACAACAAGCGACGGAGGAAAGAGCTGGAAGGGATCGACTTCTATACTCTCTTCGGACAATGCTCCGTTCGCATTCTTGAACTCGCAAGACTGGTGGGCCTGGGGTTCAGCCCCGCGTGATACCAACTCGGTGTCTCCAGTGCAAGGCAAACTCTACCGAAGTAATAATGGAGACCAGGCGTGGAAAGGTGCCTCCGTAACCTGGACTACACTCACACCCGGTCCCGCCGATCCGCTGGCGAACGCCTTGCAGAGCGGCTACAATGTGACTTAACTGGACTTCGTCTCGACAGATGTGGGTTGGGCGCTCCTGACTTCCCTCGTAGACCCCGCCAAGTCGGACATACTAGTCAAGACAACCGATGGCGGGCAGACATGGACGAAGTAAGATATTAAGAGATAAGAAGTGAGATGTGAGCCTCGCAGGCAAATGATGGAGTGATGAATGCAGACCCCAAACAGAGCAGATACTCTCATACGCGACCGATATTTAGGTTGCCAGATATCATGAGCACATCCGCATAAGACCAAAGTCAAGAGCAGGAGAACAACTCATGAGTATCGAGCAATCAATATCTCGAAACTGGCGGCAGCTAGCTGTAATCCTGTTGGTTCTGCTCACCATAGCCCTCGAATTAGCCTGGGTGCTACGGACCCAGCCTGCGCCAACCGACACGTCACTCCCTCCTGTCTACTCTATGGGCGAGCAAAGTGCGAATCCTCCCAATCTCACGCATATCGATATGCTGGATGCTAATACCGGGTCGGGTCTGAGCCAGGACGGTGACCAGAGTGACACATATCTCCCGCACAATATCGTGCGCACCACCGACGGTGGCAGCACCTGGACGAAAGCTACGCCTACCGGCGCTACGAGCAATACCGTGATGCTTGCTGTGCATTTTCTTGATACGAACACAGGATGGGTGGCGACCACCGACCAACAGCAGCCTCAGGGAATGCCCATGGCGGTGGCTCTGTATCGCACGAGAGATGGCGGCCAAACATGGAGCAGCACAACCGTGCCTTTTAGCTATAGCTTTGTGACGCCTTACCCCCTTGTATCGCTCGACTTCCTCGACGCTAATCGTGGCTGGATGACCATCTACGGCCCCGCACGCATGAGCACAACTCCCGGCCAGCTTTTCTCCACCACCGACGGCGGCGCAACCTGGACCCAGACAGCAACCACTGCAGGCGGTGGACTAGGAGCTGGACAGATACCTTTCGGCGGCTCTATATATTTCCATGATGCCTCCACAGGCTGGCTGGTGGGCAGCATGGCAGACAACAGTGCACAACACCTTTACATTACCCACGACGGTGGGCTCGATTGGCAAGAGCAAGTACTGGCAGTTGCCGATGCGGTTCAATCCCCTAGCCGGATACACATCCCATCGGTTCCGGTCTTCTTCTCGGATACTCAAGGCGTGATTATCGCAGTGTTGATACATGACAATCAGCAACTCCCGACTTCGGCGGTCGTCTTTGCAACGAGTGATGCTGGAAAGAGTTGGACAGGTGCGACTTCTGTCCCTGCCTCCTATTCCGCTCCATTCGCGTTCTTTGACAACCAGCACTGGTGGATATGGACCTCAGGACCGCACTGGACAGATTTAATGGCTCCCGTGCAAGGTATTCTCTACCGTACTGCTAATGGCAACCAGGTCTGGAATGTTCCTGCGGGCTCCGGCCAATTTTCAAACGTAACCTGGGGCCAACTATCGTCAAACGTACCCTGGACCCAACTCTCGCCCGGCTCTGGCGATGCTCTGGCAATTGCCTTGAATAGTGACTTTGACATAACTCAACTGCACTTTGCCTCTACAAATGTAGGCTGGGCACTCCTAGAAGCCCTCGCGAATCCTTCCATCACGAACCCAGCGGCACGGCCAAACATACTCCTCAAAACAACTGACGGCGGGCAAACCTGGACGAAGTGAGTTCTGAGTTCTGAGTTTCTGTAAATGTGAGAACTCAGAACTCAAAATATGGTAAGATTAGAGTACCTATTCCCATTTAGGTGTTGAGTTTCTGTGAATATCAGAACTCAGTACTCAGAACTCAGATTTCGGTCTGGAAGATGCTTGCCGAGCTCAATATATCCAACTTCGCCATTATAGATAAGCTCTACCTGCGTATGGGTGGGGGCTTCAATGCCTTGACGGGCGAGACCGGCGCGGGTAAATCTATCGTCATAGACGCAGTCGGTGCGCTGCTCGGCTCTAAGATAGGGCCTGAGTTCGTTCGGCATGGCTCACAATCGGCGCGTGTGGAAGGGCAGTTCGATCTGGCATCCATGCAGGCCGCTCCGCGTAACAGGCTCCAGGCAATTCTTGCGGAGGGCGGGCTGTCGGATACCGATGACGGCCTTGACGAATCGGTGATTATCTCGCGTGAGATCAATGCCAGCGGTCGCACCGTGGCCCGCGTCAACGGCAGGCTGGTGAACCTGCCCATTTTGCAGCAGATAGGCGAGTTGCTGGTGGATGTTCATGGGCAGAGCGAGCATGTTTCCCTGCATCGCCCTGCCACTCATGTCGATTTGCTCGACCAGTACGCCGGCCTGTCGGCTGAGCGGCGAGAGATTGCAGAGCTGGTAGGCCAACTCCGCTCGGTGCAGAAAGAGCTTCGCGAATTGCAGCGCGACGAACGTGAATTGGCACGCCGCGCTGATCTCCTCACATTCCAGGTGGAGGAAATCGAGAAGGTCGCCTTGCAGCCGGGTGAGGACGAAGAGCTTGCCAACGAGCGGTCGCGGCTGTCGAACGCCGAGCGCCTGTCGTCGTTGTGCGATTCCATCTATGCTCTGCTGATAGAGTTGGGCGAGGACGACGGCTATTCCTCGCGTGGCGGCCGTGGGGCGGCGACCGGGCAATCGGTGCGCGATGCAGTAGCTAACGCGTCGGGCATGCTGGCCGAATTGGCCCGCATGGATAGCTCGATGGAAGAGCAGCAGGTGGCGCTCAACGCGATATACGACAGCGTGGAAGAGGTGGGGCGCACAATGCGCGCCTACCGCGAAACCGTGGAGCATGACCCCTCGCGCCTTGAGGAGATCGAGGAGCGTATATCGCTCCTGCACGAATTGAAGCGCAAATATGGCCCCACTATCGACGAAGTAATCGCCTTCGGAGAGCGGGCGGCGGCGGAGCTCGATACCATCACGCACAGCGAGGAGCGCGTAGCCGAGCTGCAAGAAGAGAGCGAGACGTCTGGCTATCGAGATCGGCAAGCTGGCCTCGCGTATGACGAGGGCGCGCGAAGAGGCCGGTGAGCGACTGGCCCGTGCTGTTGAAGCGTCGATGCAGGATTTGCTGATGGGCTCGGCGCACTTCAAGGTTGATATCGTCCAGAACCGGGCCGGCGACGGCGTTGGCGTCCCACTACCTGGGCGCGATGGACGCTACGTCTATTCGGAAAAAGGCGTGGACCGCGTGGAGTTCTTGCTGTCGCCAAACCCCGGCGAGCCTCTCAAACCACTTGCCAAAATCGCTTCAGGAGGCGAGACTTCGCGTATCATGCTCGCGCTCAAATCAATTTTGAGCGAGGCCGACCTGACGCCGACGCTTGTATTCGATGAGGTCGACGTAGGCGTGGGGGGCAGAAGTGGCGCGGTGGTCGGCGAGAAACTGTGGGCGCTCACGTCGAGCCACCAGGTGCTTTGCATCACCCACCTGCCGCAAATTGCGGCCTTTGCCGATGACCATTTCAAAATTACTAAACAGGTCGTGGACGACCGTACCCGCACGCGGGTGGACCGTCTCGACCCCGAAGAACAGGAAGAAGAGATAGCTGCCATGATCGGCGGCGCGCCTCCCACCCCTATTACCCTGGAAAACGCCAGGGAAATGTTGAGAGATACCGCGAGGGTGAAGGACGAGGCGAAAGCGAAGATTGCGTGACGTAGTTGTCGGTTGTCAGTTGTCAGTTGTCAGTAGACCAGGGGCTGGGGCTAGGGGCTAGTAAGTGGGAAGCAGTAAGCAGTACCCGGTCGTCCGTCAACTGACAACTGACAACTGACAACTTGGTCCCAAAGGAGATACTATTGCAAACCAGGTTAGGTTATTACGCGGATAAGGTGATAGAGTGGGGCTGGCTGGCTTGCGCCGTTTTCGCTCCTCTCTTTTTCAACGTTTACAGCAGCCGTGTGTTCGAGCCGGACAAGATCACGACCATTCGCTCCTTCGTGCTGATTATGGTGGTGGCATGGTTGGTCAAGCTGAGCGAAAGCGGTTGGCGCGGGGCCAGCCGGTCGCAAGCCACCACGCGCTCGGGCAAGGTAGCAGCCGCTGCCGATAGCGTGGTCGAGACGGCGGGCCCTTCGTGGCTCGGTTTTCTGCGCGTGCCGGTGGTGATAGCCATTGTGGTGTACGCACTCGTCTACCTCCTGAGCACAGTCTTTACCGTCACACCCCAGGCATCCATCTTCGGGTCATACCAGCGCGAGCAGGGCTTTTACTCGCAACTGAGCTACATGATGCTCGGCATCTTGCTTATCACGAATCTGCGCAGCCGAGCCCAGATGAACCGGCTCATCAACTTCATGCTGATGGCATCGCTGCCGGTGGCCCTGTACGGCCTGCTCCAGGCTGTCAAGCTCGACCCTCTGCCGTGGGCCGGGGATACTGCCTCCCGCGTGGCATCATCGATGGGCAACGCTATCTTCGTGGCGGCCTGGCTTATCATGGTAGTGCCGTTCGCCATCTACCGGCTGGCAATCGGCCTATCGGGCGCGCTGGCCGCCCGCAACGCCGCCTTGAACGGTGAGAATGGCGCGGGAAGCACAGATCCCGAAGACTCCACGGATTCCGCCGCCCGCCCTCGTCCCTCCTTCTCAGGCTCAGGACCCTCGCAATCCGCAATCCGCAATCCGCAATCCGCGATCCCACCGCCACCCCCACCCAGACGCGGTCGCCCGGTAGCGGTGCCCAATTTTAGCTGGGCTGTAGTGGCAAATTCCCTCGGCGTCATCATGTCGAGCCTGATGGTATTCTTCCTGGCCCTCAGGATGATGGCCGGGCTGCCTTACCCTGACGCTCGTACCTGGTGGGTGCTGCCTGTGGCTCTCGTTTACTTCTGCTTCAGCGTCGGGGCCATCGAGTGGCTCGGCCAGCACCGTAACGATCCCCGCCAGACGGGAGTGTTTCTACCGATCATCGGCACTCTTCTCTTTTTCGTCACATTCGTAGCTCTCACCGTTACCTGGTCGCTCTCCAACGACCCGAACACAGGCGACATTGTGATGAAGATCGGGTTCGACGGCGCCGGCCTGCTCTGGGCTCTTTTCTTTTTCCTGCTCTGGTGCTCTGCTTCCGCTTCAGTCTATGCACTGGCGGGCCGCGAGCGCGAGGGAGGGTACGCCAACGAGAATCGCGGCATCCTGCGAGCTTCGCTCAATGTGGGCTATGTGCTACTCATTCTGGTCGACGTAGAATGCATATACCTGACCCAGAGCCGCGGCCCCTGGCTTGGGCTGGGGGCTGGACTGGTCGTATTCATGGTAGGGATGTGGCTGCTGGGCCGGAGTCGTGGCGTGCGCTGGATGTCGCGCCTGGGCGGGATTGCGACGGCGCTGGTACTGGTGGCGGCCATCTTTGTGGGAGCGCTCAACCTGCCAAACTCACCGCTTCAGGCGCTTGGCAATCTACCTATCCTCGGTAGAGGGATCGACCGTCTGAGCACCCTCACCCGTACCGAGGACGGCACAGGTAAAGTACGTGAGCTGATATGGGGAGGCGCAACCCAGCTTATTCTTTCTGACCCGGTGCGCGCCCTTATCGGCTGGGGACCCGAGTCGATGTACGTGGCATATAACCGCTTCTACCCGCCTCAGCTCGGGCAGGTAGAGTTACGCAACGCTACGCCCGACCGGTCGCATAACGTCGAGTTTGACCAGATGGTGACGATGGGTGTGCTTGGACTGCTGGCTTACTACTTCCTTATGGGCACCTTCTTCTTCTTCGGGCTGAGGCTCCTCAAGCGCGCCAGGAACACGGCCGATAGACTCTTTGCCCTGGCCATAGTTGCGGCGCTGGCCTCACACTTCATCGAAATCCAGACAGGTATCCAGATCGCCTCCACCTGGACGTATTTTTACCTGATCCTGGGCATGATGGTGGCGTTCGGCTACTACATTACAGGTTATCTGCGATCCCCGGAGGCAGTGGCTGCAGAAGCTCAGACCGGCCATGCCGGCCAGGATGGGAACGGTGCCACGCATTTGGCCGCTGAGGATGCCGCCGAGCCTTCGCTGGCGCTTTCGCAGACCAGGCCGGTGGCGGCTGCCGTTGGTGCGGCGGGCCGGGCAGCCGCCGGCGCTTCGACTACGATGATCTCGAATGGAAAAACGGTGTCATCTGCGCCGGTGCCCAGGACCAAGTCGAAGGCCTCCCAGCCCGTGCAGCAGTCCCAAGGGCGCGGCTCAGCCAACGGCGGCGGGCGCGGCGAAGGAAGAAGGACGGACACGGGTGGCAGCTCTCAAACCGACGTGCGGCGACGCCAGAGCGCCCAGCAATACGCCCCGGCGCGCGGACCCGTTTCTCTCGCATGGTTTCGCAACCCTATCCTGCTCGTGGTATACGTGGCAGCGCTGGCTGTTGCCCTATTCGTCGTCTTGACGATCAACTCCGCCAGCGTGGAGGCCGACACTCTCTTCAAGCAGGCGCAGGCGTACGATGGTGCCAACCCACCTCGTTACTTCTCGCTCAGCCCGACCTATCCCGGCAGCCTGCAGTTCTACCAGGATGCGATCGGCCTCCAACCAAACGAAGATTACTATTATCTCTTCGAGGGACGCTCCTGGCTCGAAGCCGCAAAGCAGGTTGATAGCGAGACCTGTCCTTCAGGAAACGGCCAGACAGTACCTTGCAACCAGCGACTGCAATCACAATGGAGCACTACCCCAACCCAGGCGGCCCAGCAGAAACAGGCAGAAAAGCTCTATCGCCTGCAACAGGCTGAGACGATACTGACCGAAGCCCACCAGCTTAGTCCTCTGAACACGGACCATTATGCCAACCTGGGCAGGCTCTACCTCTACTGGGCCGACCCTACAGGGGGCAACGACCCAAGCAAAGCACCTCTTGCTGTGCAATGGATGCTACAGGCCACCCAGCACACTCCCGGCAACGCCCAGTTATGGGACGAGCTTGCCGTAGCCTACAGCCGGGACAACCAATTCCAGGCCGGCATGGACGCGATCACTCATTCGCAACATGATATAGATTCAACTTACGCCAACACACCATATATCAAAGGCGAGCTGCTTCGTGAGCGTGCCACCAACATCCAGAACGATCTCAACGCAGGCACACCTCTGCCCAGCGACGGTGAGACCGACTGGGGTAAGCTGCTGCTCGAAGCAGGCCAGGCATATTCGGACACAATTGCCCTCAACTCGAGCCAGTTCCTCGATACCCAGGCGAAGGACCGGATAACTTTCTTGCTCGCGGCGTCCCAGCCATTCACCAAAACAAATACAACACTGGCTCCAGACGTGCTCCATAACATCCTTACCGATACTGTAGGCTTATCGCTCCAGAACGAGGTTACCAAGTGGGAAGGCCAACTGTCTACCTTCGTAAATGACCATGGAATAGCTGTGCAAACAGGCACCCAGGTGCCGGATACCACCATGCAAACGCTTATAGCCAATCCTGCCTGGGCTGACCCCGCCGGCCAGACATGGCTCGATGCCTCAATGCAAACCCTGACCAGCGATGCCGCCCAGGCGCACTACGGTCTGGGTCTCATCTACCAGGCGGAAGGCGACAAAACGAAAGCAACAGCCGAATACAACCGCGCCCTGCTTCTCAAGCCTACATATGCCGACCCGAACACGGCGCTGCAAACAGTGAAATAGTGACGTAGTTGTCAGTTGTCAGTTGTCAGTTGTCAGTAGACGGACGACCGACGACCGACGACCGACGACCGACGACCGTGTGAAACGTGAGTAAGCAGTATGCAATAAGCAGCAACAATCACCCGTCTACTGACAACTGACAACTGACAACTGACAACTCGGTCAAACAATGCCTCTCCAAACCCTACCAGTCACGCCACTGCAAACGATCAACGGCTCGCTACTGTTGATCTTTCTGGCTGCACTTGTATTTTCGGTGCTGGCTGTGCCGATGGCTCAAAGGTTGGCCCGGCGGTACAATGTGCTGGACGCTCCATCAGCACGCAAAATACATGCAAGTCCGGTGCCGTTGCTGGGCGGAGCCGCCATTTACCTTGCCGTGATCATGAGCCTTATTCTGCTGGGCAACCTCGAATACGTGCAACAAATGGCTTCCATCCTTATCGGCGCGACTCTCATGTCAATGCTGGGTGTCTGGGATGACAAATGGGGCCTGCGACCGCTTGCAAAGCTGCTAGGCCAGATCGGCGCGGCCTCTCTCCTCTACTTCACAGGCGTGAGCGTAGCGTTTCTACACAACGATTGGCTGAATTACGCCGCAACTATTCTCTGGGTCGTGACAATCACCAACGCGCTCAACCTTATGGACAACATGGATGGGTTAGCAGGCGGTACCGCGGCGGTAGCCTCGGTCTTCTTTTTTCTCATCGCCACCCTCACCCACCAGAACCTTATTGCTCCACTCTCCGCAGTACTCGTGGGGGCTTGCATCGGCTTTTTATACTACAACTTCAACCCGGCCTCCATCTTCATGGGTGACACAGGTTCCCTCTTCCTTGGCTTTTTGCTGGCCGCGCTTGGCATAAAGCTACGTTTTCCCGCAAATTCCGACATCGTCACCTGGATGGTGCCACTGCTACTGCTCGGCGTGCCCTTGTTCGATACAACTCTGGTAACAATGTCGAGGGTACGCCGTGGTATACCGATCAGCAGGGGCGGCAAGGACCATTTCTCACACCGGCTTGTTGCGCTGGGCTATACCCGGCGCGAGGCCGTGTTGATACTCTACCTGGTGCAAGGTGCGCTAGGAGTGGCTGCTCTAGTGGTCATGCAAGCCGACATTATAGAGGGCTACGCCGTAGGCTTCTTCGTCCTGATATTCGCCGTGATAGCAGCGTACCGCCTTGAGAAAGTCGATCTCACCCAGACGAACCCGACACCGCCCGGCGCCCGTCCGCCCGTCCCTCTGATGCATCGGATATCTCGCAAAAAGCGCCCTCAACCCACACCGGACCAGTTCTGAGTGGTCATGACCCTGCGAGTCGCTATCACCGAAGGAAATTAGAGGATAGAGTATTGGGGACACCCCAAGCCCCGGCAGTGAGATCCCTGCACCCCTTTATCCCCAACTTACGTGAATAGAGAGAATTTGGGGACACCCCAAGCCCCGGCAGGGTTAGCCGCCCCTGCACCCCTATTTTCTGAGGAGTTCTGAGGGCCGAGTTGAAGCGTCAACTCGGCCCTCAGAACTCCTCCTATTTTCCGCGCCAGCTATCAACAAGGAATTTGATGGACGCGATGTAGTCCGGGGGGCTATTGCCGTCTCCGGTGGGCGCATATACAGGGATGATCTGGTCCACGGTTTGCAGGCCCCAGCCGTTGATATAGAGGTCGGTGATCAGCTTGTACCAGTCCTCCATGCCCTGCTGCCATGTTGGGTAGCTCCGATAGCCCTGGTAATTGTCGTAGCCGTCTGTCCAGCGGATGTTGCCGAGAGAGTGTGTGAAGCGGGCGACGCCGCGAGTGCCGCAAGCACTTTCGTGGACAAAGAACGCCAGCCCGTAAGCGGGATCGATGCCGTACTTTACTCCAAGGTCATAAAGCACCTGGCCCTGGCCCTCAGCGGGTGAGCCGTACTTAGCCAGCACGAGACTCGATCTGACCGACACTGATGCTTGGTGGCGACACCAGCGCGTAACCTGCCGGTCTGCGCCGATGCCGGCGCGATCGCCTGTGGTGCGACGGAGCTTCCTGCGCTTGCATCAATTGTGGGGGCCAGGGCGGCCGGAGCTTGCCCACCGGTCCCAATGTCTGCGTACTTGCTGATTGAGTAGCCCGGCCCCCCACTGCTGACAGCAACTCGTGCGAGCACAGGCGTAACGAGCATCAGCCCTATTACAAGTAAGAGTACCAACAGGCCAGCGATAACCAGACGTGGTGACGGCAGCCGACCGGGCCCTCTCCCGGCGCGCTCCTCCTGCGTGGAGAAGTAGGCGTCCGGCAACTCTACCTGGCGGTCGATGTAGCCGGCTTGGAAGGCGAGCGGCACAACCGGCTCGTCGTCCAGTACGAGCGGGACCGGCCCACTGAAGGATTGGCCCAGATCGCCCAGCAGCCGGTATGCGCTCGAGTTCGCCGCGCCCCGGCCACTGATCGAGGGGCTGATCAAATGGGTCAAGCGTGACCGGCAGCTCATAGGCGACCGCAGTAGCGCGGCTCACTTATTCACCCCTTGCGAATTGGCCGCGCCGTTGTTGGGACTGCCCTTGGCGAGGTTCTTTTCGATGGCTGCTCTTTCGTCCGGAGTAGCCAGCTTGAAAGTTGTGCCGTCGTTCAGATAAAGCAATTGTTCATTCTTCACCGACACGATAAGATCAGCTTTGTTATCGCCATTCAAATCCTGCGCCGATATTTGCACAGGGGTCAGGTCTTCACCCTGGCCGAACAGATACGGGACCGATGATGGTGTTTACTTTCGAAGGGTCGCCGCCTTGCATCTCGATGATCGTGACCCGTCGATCGAGGTTCATCGCGATAAAATGTGACGGCACACCCTCAGTCTCGTTCTGGCCCACGTAGGCATCCATCTGTACGGTACGAGGGCGCCCATATTGCAGGTCGTCCATTTTTACCTGCGCCCACTGAACAGCTGTGCTCAACAGCACATACGTCGCCAGCGATGCAATCGCGATGCCCACTGCCATGGCCACCGCTCTTGTAGACACGACTCGGTCGAGTGGGTTGGGCCTGGCACCCGTCTGGGCCGCCTGGCCTGCTCTAGTGGGTTGCGGCCTGGTTGGTGCGACGTCCTGCCGGCGGTTGGGCTGCGGTACTGCAATCTGCCGGCCAGGCGACGCCACCGACTGAAGTTGCGCAGTTCCTGCATATATGGGATCATCGTCTGTGAGGGCATCCAGTGGCAGCCAGCTACCTGTGCGCTGCGGCGGCCTGCGGTCACTCTCGTCCCATTCGATCTGGCGGGCGTTGGCCCCTTGAGTTCTTGCATTACTAGCCATATTAAGCCTCTCCTTCTCTTGAAAACTCTGTTGGTCTCGGTAAATCTAGTTTGAAAGCTAATTGTCGGACGCGTAGGGTAGGGACATGAGTGCGCAGTGCGAGCGAAGGAGCCGCCCCAGGAATGAGTTGGGGTCTGCAATCGCATCGGTCTCAGCGAGGCTGGCGATTTGCCAGGCATCTTCTTCCGGCAGGTGGATCAGAAGCAGCGACGGAATAGAACGTTTCAGCAAATTGCGCGGCGCAGATTTTTCTGCCCACAATGGTGCTGGAGCTGTCCCAGGCTGCTTCTCGTTGTATGGTTTCATCTTGGCCTCCGTAAATTACGAACAAGCGTTCTAACTTCTGAATTGATCATAGATTAGAACATTAGTTCGTGTCAATGGGGTTTTCCACAATCTTGAGAGCAATATCCGGGGAGTTGCGGGGCGTACGCACCCGTAATTGGACGTAACTCACCGCAGAGGCGCAAAGTGCGCAGAGTTACGCAGAGATTTTTATGGTTGGGTGTTCAGACACTTTTAACAACCTAGCGCAATTTGAATGGGTAAAAGGGTTTGCTGTATGAAGCGCGTGGTCCTGTTTGACTTTCACAACACGCTGGTTACCTGCGACTCGTGGCTGGAGCTGGAGATTAGAACGCTGCCCGCTCTGGCGTTGGCGAGATTGCGTCGCGACGGGGACCTTGAAGGCCAGCCGTCGCACACGTCAGAGGAGGCGGAACGACTTTTTCGCGAGCTGCGCAGCTCAGGTTCGCGATAGCGGGATGGAGTTGAGCGCTCTCGCCGGTACAAAGCAGGTGCTGGCCCGGCTCGGCTACAGTCTGCCGGACGAGACTCTTGCCGCTGTCGTAGAAGCACTTGAGTACGACTGCTTGCAGGACCTTGAGGTGATCCCGGGAGCCCACGATTGCCTGCGTGTGCTCAGCGAGCGCGGCTACCGGTTAGGAATAGTTTCGAGCGCAGGGTTTCCGCCCTTTGTGGAGCGTGCGCTGGAAACCCTTGGCCTGCGCACATATTTCAGCGAAGTGCTGACAAGCGCCGAGGAAGGTATCTACAAGAGTGACCCGGAGATATTCAGGCGAGCGGTCTCGCGGCTGGATGCCCAACCGTCGGAGGCCGTGCACATCGGCGACCATGCGCTCTACGATGTCGCCGCCGCGCGCCGTGCGGGTCTGTCGACTATCTGGTTCGCGGCGCAGGCCGAGCGCACAGCTCGGTTACACAACGCAGATTGGGCCGAGTTGGAGAAGGCCGGCCTGCAGGCAGACGCTGTAGTCACCAGTTTGGCGCAGGTGCCGGGTGCGATTGCAGCGCTGGCCGATTGACGCTCCACATCCGTTTTTGCTATATTGATATGAAGTCAGCTAATAGCAGTCAGCTATCAGCTTTCAGCCACAAAGCAAAAGCTGATAGCTGACTGCTATTAGCTGATAGCTTTATCGGAGGACAACCCATAGATGGCACAAGGTGAAACACGTAAGCCGGAGATAGCCGACCAGAAGGGTTCCGGGCAGGCCCTAGCGAATAAAGAGACCGACTTTCCAGGCTGGTATAACGATGTGGTGATGCGAGCCGAGCTTGCAGAGGATGCGCCGGTTCGCGGCTGCATGGTGGTGCGGCCTTACGGCTGGACTCTCTGGGAGAACGCCGTAGATATCCTGGACCGCAGATTCAAGGAAACCGACGTTGTGAACGCAGCCTTCCCGCTCTTGATCCCGCAAAGCTTTCTGTTGAAGGAGGCAGAGCACGTTGAAGGTTTCGCCCCCGAAGTCGCCTGGGTGACTATCGGTGGTGGCGATGAGCTTGCCGAGCCGCTCGCGGTGCGCCCTACGTCGGAGGCCATCATCGGGCCGATCTACGCGAAATGGATACAGTCTTACCGCGACTTGCCCATCCTTATCAACCAGTGGGGCAGCGTCATGCGCTGGGAAAAGCGCCCTCGCCTCTTCCTCAGGACGTCCGAGTTCTGGTGGCAGGAAGGCCACACAGCACACGCTACGGAGGCGGAAGCCGAAGAGCGCACCCGCATGATGCTGGAAGTCTATCGCGCCTTCCTCGAAGAAGACATGGGGATCCCGGTGATTCCGGGCCGCAAGAGCGAGGGCCAGAAGTTCCCCGGCGCGCTTCGCACCTACACGGTAGAGGCTATGATGGGCGATGGGAAGGCTCTTCAGGCGGGTACCTCGCACAACCTGGGCGACCACTTCGCTCGCGCCTACGACATCATGTTCCTCGACGAGAACAACCAGCGCCGGTACGCCTGGACCACCTCGTGGGGCATGTCCACTCGCATTATCGGCGCGACCATTATGGTGCACGGCGACCAGGCCGGGCTGATACTGCCCCCGCGTGTGGCCCCTCACCAGGTTGTTATCGTGCCCATCTGGCGCAAAGACGAGGAAAAAGCCGATGTGCTTGCCCTGGTGGACCAGGTGGCGGCCCTCTTGAAGAAAGCCGGCGTTCGGGTAAAGGTGGACGCCGCCGAGACCAAGTCGGTGGGCTGGAAGTTCAACGAGTGGGAGCTTAAGGGCGTACCTCTTCGTATCGAAATAGGTCCCCGCGACGTGCAGAACAACAGCGTTGTGCTGGCTCGCCGCGACATTCGATCGAAAGACGCCAAAGAGTTCGTGGGCGTAGACGCGCTCGCCAACCGCGTGCCCGCACTGCTGGACGACATCCAGAAATCTCTCTTCAATCGAGCAGTAGCGTTCCGCGAAGCCAATACAGTCTATGCATCTACATACGAAGAGCTGGTGCAAGGCGTCGAAGACCGCAAGTTCGTGCACGCTTTCGTTTCTACTGATCCGGAGGTCGAAGAGAAGATCAAGAACGACACCAGGGCCACCCACCGCTGCGTACCTCTTGAGCAGAAAGGCGATAGTGGGCCTTGCGTCGTAACAGGGAAGATATGCAGCGAGCGTGCTGTCTTTGCGAGAGCATATTAGTCTTGCGCCAACAATATTGTCGCATGTGAGAGTGCCCATGTGCCCTTGTCATGCTGAATACAGTGAAGAATCTAAAATGCCGGCTCGAGTGCAATGTCTCTATCTTTAGGTTCTCCACTCCGTTCAGCATGACAGCACTGAGCCTGCGCGAGCATCATGGACACAATAATGTTCGCAAGATGTTAGCGACTACGGATTCGATATAGAGAAGTCGGCAGCAGTGAAAAGTTATCGGCCATGAAGGGTTCTTCCGGAAAGGGTGGGTTTCAGGCTCGTCCCCTCATCATTTTGCTATCGATTGTCCTCCTGGTTATCGTGGCAGCAGGCTTCCTCCCTTCGCTTCCGACCGCACAAGTCGCCCCACTCCCGACGCCAACCCCAACAATCCGCAATCCGCAATCCGCAATCCGCAATCCCAAGATCGGCCTTCACACACGCCTCACCGACGAGCCGAACCCCGCGAATATTAGCGAAGAGTTCACGATGCTTCGTGAGATGGGTGGGTCGTGGGCGACCGAGTTCTTCCCCTGGGCGTATATCCAGCCTTCCGATCCCAACCGCTTCGATTGGACGCATTCCGACCTTGTAGTGAGCGCAGCACAGGCGCAGGGGATCAACCTTATTGCGCGACTTGACGGCGTGCCCGCCTGGGCGCACCCTGCCAATACTACCTGGAAGTACCTGGACCCGGACCACTACGCCGACTATGCCAACTTTGTCTACGCATTCGTGTCGCGATACAAAGACAGAGTCTCGCACTTCATTATCTGGAACGAGCCGAACACCGCCGCTGAGTGGGGCCAGCGTGTGCCGGACCCGCAAGCGTACGCCGACCTGCTCAAAATCGCCTACACGCGAGCGAAGCAGGCCGACCCTGGCGCAGTGGTGCTTTTGGCCGGGATGTCTCCAAACCTTGAGCACGCTGGAAGCACGCTCGCACTCAACGACCTGACTTACATACGAGATGCTTTACGACGATGGGGCGGGGGCATATTTTGACGCCGTCGCAGTTCATGCGTATGGCCTTACAGCGTCGCCCGACGACCCAGCCGGCCCCGGACAAACTTAACTTCGCCGCGCGTCGAACAGGTGCATGCGCTGATGCAGAAGAACGGTGACGGCGGCAAGCAGATTTACGTCACGGAAGGTGGCTGGAACGACAGCCCTCGCTGGTCGTACGCGGTCAAGCCTTACCAGCGCGTGGAATATACGGTTCGGGCCTACGACAAGGCGCTGACCGATTGGCCCTGGTGCGCGGCGGTCACACTCTGGGCATCGCGGCTTCCCTCGCCAGCGTACACTTACTTCGACAACTTTACCTTCCTTACGAGCGACTTCATACCCAAGCCTGTCTACCTTGAGGTACAGAAGTATGCGCTGGGTGAGCGGTAAATGCGCCTCCTTCTCAATATCGCGATTTTCATTGCGCTTGCGCTGCTCGCGGTGCTGGCCTGGATAGGGCAGCAGCACCCTCCTGATACCTATCTGCAAGCTATCCAGAGAAGCGGTACCCTTCGCGTCGGCCTCGACCCCACGTACCCACCGTTCGAGAGCCTGAGCGGGGGGCAATACGCCGGGTACGACGTCGATCTGGCGAAGGCAATCGGCAACGATTTAGGCGTGAAAGTTGACTTCGTGCCCCTGGCGCTCGACACCCAATACGATGCATTGGCCGCCAACAAGGTTGATATGCTCATATCGGCCTTGCCTTTCATCTATGAGCGGCAAAAAGAGGTAAGGTATTCCCAGCCATACTACCAGTCGGGGCAAGTTATCGCGGTGAGGCCAGGCAATACGGCAATCAAGACAGAGGCGGACCTCCAGGGCAAGCGCGTGGGTGTGGAGCTGGGCTCGAATGGTGACACAGACGCCAGGCAGTTGGCGCGCACTACTCTGCCGTCCATGCAGGTCATATCCAACTACCACTCAGCAGACGAAGCACTGGATGCTCTCTCTAATAGCGCGCGTTGATGCTGCCATTGTTGACAACCTCTCTGCTCAGGAATACCTGGCAGCTCACGCCGGCGGGATAACCGTGCTATCACCACCGCTCACCGACGAACCCTACGTCGTAGCCATGCCGGTGCAGGCGAGTGGGCTTGCCGGTCAGGTGAACTCAACCATCGATCGCTTGCGGGCCTCCGGTCAGTTGAACAATATGATGGGCATGCCGGCGAGGTAAGTTGAGGGTTGACGCAACCTGCACATCCACCTATAATCGTAGGGCATTTACCTCTATTCTTCACTCCATCAGCAACCGCACCTTGCTACGATAATACTCTATTCCTTTCCTACCCGCCCCGCTGGAGCAACCCTATGGATGTAGCTGTTATTGAACGCGCACGTAATGGCGATGATGAGGCTTTCGTCGTTATTTACGAGCACTTTAGCCCTCAAATTCACCGCTATGTCTACCGGCTCGTGGGCAATCAGGAGTTGGCCGACGATATCACGCAGGAGACCTTCCTGAAGGCGTTCCAGAGCATCCACGGCATCGCTCGCGATTCCAACCTCGGCGCGTGGCTCTACCGCATCGCATCCAACGCCTGCTTTGACGTGCTGCGCCGCCGCAAGCTCATCACCTGGATGCCGATCCTGGAGGAGACTGACAAGAGCGGCGAATTCACATCCGAAGATTTCACGCCCCAGGTGATCGAGTCGCAGTTGGTGCGTCGGGCCCTGGTCGAGATGCCTCCAGCTCTCTCTGTGTGCCTCGTTTTGCGTTCTGTCGAGGGATTTTCGTGCGAGGAGATAGCCGAGATCTTGAAGATTCCGAAGGGGACGGTGTTCAGCCGCCTGGCGCGTGCCCGCGAAGCCTTTATAGAGGTATATAACCGCGTGGCTCGCACGCACGATGTAAGCATAAAACCTCACGAGCTTGACGATAGGCTTGGAGGGAAGGGGACAAAAGGTCCTGAGCCTACGAAGGACGGACGTAATTGAGTTGTAGCCGGTACAGGCAACTCATATCACGGTACGTTGACGACGAGGTCACGCCCCGCCAGCGCGCAGATTTACTGGCCCATGTCCAGACTTGCCACGAGTGTGCGGCCTGGCTTGCCCGTGCCCGCCAGACCGATGTCCTCCTGAAAGGCGTCAATGACACCCGCCCATCCGATCGCGTGCGAAGCGCCATCCTGAATGAAGTACGGGGAATGCGGAATGCGGAGTTCGGAATGCGGAATAAGGAGCAGCCGGAACCTTCAGGGAGGCCGCTCCGCATTCCGCATTCCGCATTCCGCATTCGCACATGGTCCGGCCTTCTTCTGCGCTTCGACCCATCGCCGTGGCGCATAGGGTTGGGCTTTGTAGCCTCGGTCATAGCTCTTGTGGGTCTGGCCTATTATCTCAACCTGCTGCCGCCGATCTGGGGCTACGACAAGCTCGGTTTCGAATACCAGCAGGATGGCGGGCTGGCCGTAGTTGGCACGACGCCCATTTCGGTCAGCGCCGTGTCGTCCGGCCGGGGTGGAGTGGGCGGCCCGGTGGCGGTGCCTAACCTGGTGAGCAAAGTGCCTGTCGAAAACGCCCAGGCTGTGGCGCTCGACAGCCCGGTGCGCATACGCTTCGACCAGCCAATGGATCGCGGGTCGGTGGAAGGTGCTTTCAGCATAGACCCTCCGGTGGCCGGCACATTTGCCTGGGACGCCGATAACGAGGTACGCTTCACACCCGACGCCCCCGGATTGCTGCGCGGTATCACTTACACCGCCAGCCTCTCTATGACCGCCGCTTCGCTGGCCGGCACGCCTCTCAAGGATCCCGTGACCTGGGCTTTCCATACGCCGCCCGCACATACGGTGGCCTCCAGCCTGCCGGATGGGGCAACGATAACGCCCACGAGCATATTCTCGCTGCAATTCGACGTGCCGATGCGTCAGGTTGATGCGACCCAAATTGTGTCCCTTCACCAGGCCGGCACAGTTACCACCCTGCCATTCGCATATACCTGGAGTAGCGGAGGCCAATCGCTCATAGTCACGCCGAAGAGCGCGCTGGCCGGCGGCAACTATTATCTGCTTGTGCAAGCCGGTGCCTCTACAGCAGCCGGAGATCCGCTGGGTCAGCCTTTCGAGTTCGATTACCATGTTCAGTCGCCCTGGACCGCATCTACGCCTGCTAGGCAACCGTATATTGCTTGCCACCCAGGGGAAAAGCGCTTCGGTCGGGTTTGCGCTCGAGGATTCGGGCAATGCTATATTCGACGGCGTTGCAGTTGATGTCTACGAATTGCCCGCCGAGTGGTTGTCTGCTCTTGGTGCTCAGGCTAACCAGGCCGGCACTTTGCCTGCCGGTGCGATTGAGGCATCACAGTTGGTGCGCCAAATCCAGCCTCTGTCCTCCCAGAGCGGCGGGTCGCTGGCCTTGAACGACCTTTCCGCGGGCATATATCTTCTGGTCGCAGGCGCGAGCGCCCCGGCGTCGGCCACCGGCGACTGGAAGCTGCTGATTGTCAGCAACTACGGGCTTGCCCTCACCGGCAGCAATTCGCCTATCTGGGCCACCAACCAGGTAGGACGGCCGTGGGTAGGCGCTGAAATATCTCTCTATTCGGCAACGGGCGCTCTGCTCGACAAGAAATTGGTCGACGACGCGGGCCTGTGGACCCCTACTGCTGCGTCCAACGGTGCCACCCTGGCAATCGCCCGCGATCTCAGCGGCAACCTGGCCGCATCAATTGTGGACCCTCGGACCGTTTGGGGCCAACCGGTTCAAAACAGCTTAGCCGCGAGCCTAGTTACAGATCTGCCCGACTACCGCCCCGGCGACACGATCAACTTCCATTTGCAGCTTGCCGGGCAGCAGAGTAACGCGGACCAGGACGTGTCGGTGCTGCTGCTGACCCCAGGCGGCGCGACGGTAGAGGCTCTTTCCCTGAAGCCTGACGATACAGGCAGCGTAAGTGGCGTCTTCCCGTTATCGCCCAATACGCAGGCCGGCTCATACACGATAAGAGTACGCTCCGGTAACACGGTACGCGACTTCTCAGTCGATGTAACGCCGGCGCATGTGAGCGCTCTGAGCGTTTATATAGTGCCCAGCGCCGATCTGGAATCTGAGGGCGCTGCGATAACCCGTACGGTAAGCGTGCTTGGCCCATCGGGCCAGCCCGAAGCGGGTGCGCTCATTACCGCTACGCTGGGAATCCGCGGGGATAGCTGGCTATCAAATCCGGTGACGGCTGTTACCGACGCCGACGGCTTCGCGACGTTTGTCGTTCCTCTGCCCGGCTGGTTCGCTATGTATAACGATCCCGGCATTTACTTGAAGGTAGACGCCCAGGCCGACACTTTGCACGGCGATGATAGATCATACCTGGACTTTACCTCCCAGCAGGCCGCTCTTTCCGGTATGACGCAGCTCATATCCCCGGACCGCAACGTCGCTGTGGTTGCAAGGCCATCGCCGGATGGCAATTACAGTGTGCGTGTCGTACTGGTGGACCAGCAGGCCCATGCCGGCGATATATTGCTGCAGGCCGCGGCGCCCGATGGTGAAACGCACAACTACTCCCTCGATATGGCTCGCCACCTGGACGTCACGGTGGATGTTCCCTGGAATTACGGCGGTGGTAGCCTCACGATCAGGGCTGCCGGTAAGGGCGGGGGGCGCGTGCTGCGTCTTATGCCCATACAGACACCCGATACCCATCTTCAGGTAACGGTACCTTTCACAGTCACTGCAGGCGCGAGCGTGCCGGTGGGATTGGTGCTGACCACGACCAGTGGTGTGGGCCCTGGGGGTACAGCCTCGATCTGGATGCGTCCTGTGTCGGGTGAGTCGTCCGAGCGCGCCCTCGTGTGGCAGCCTGCCCTCTCGCTCGATGTGAGCGGCACGCTAACGACCACGGTACAGGCACCCAATTCGCCCGGTCTCTGGTATGTGATGGCGAGTGCCGCCGACCCTGCCGGTGACCAGGCCGTGTCGTGGGGTGTTGTGCGCGTGTTGCCAGGCCTGTGGGTTCAATTACCACCTGCCGTCGAAGGTAAGGCAGGCGATCAGCAAGCGTTCTCTGTCTCTGTATATAACCCTACAGCCGACCCTCTCTCCACCGCTCTCAGCGCGACCGTGCGGGGCGGAGCGCAGGTTGCCGGGAGCGTCAACTCAGGCGGTGAATGTGGACGCCGGCGAATGGGAGAGGCTCGCCTGGAGTGTGTCATCGAACAAGGCCGGCAGCGGAGGAGTTGATTTCTCATTTACCCCCGAATTCGGGCGTGAACGGTAGCTGGTCGCTCGATCTGCCGGCCGAAGCAAACCCCAACCTGGATACCACATATACGGCGGGTGTGCTTACGAGCGAGCGGAACGTGGGCGTGGCCGTGCCCTGGGGACTCTCGGGTGACAGCATCCGGTTGGAGATACGCGCCTCCACCTCGCTCTTGCCTGCACTCTCCGCTATCGCGACAGATTTGCAGAGCAGTAACGCAGAAGCGGCTGAAGGCGTTTCGACGGTGGCGGCACGCCTCAGCGCGCCTTTCTCGGTGGTCTCAGCTTACACCCGGCTTGGCTCCAAGCCGCCCGATGGGCTGGCGCTTTCGGGCGTTGATTATTCGCTCCTTTTGCAGCAAATATATTCGGCCCAGCATGCGGACGGCTCCTGGGGTTCCACTCTCGATGGCGCGGGCGCGGATAGTATTCGTGAGACTGCTGAAGTGCTCCTGGCTATGCACCGCGCACAAGCCTACAACGCGGTTGGTGGAGCGCTCCCCGTCCCCGACGTGGCGGCGGTCAATCGTGCCCTTGATTACCTGTCGAGCGAGCTTGCACGCCCGGTCCGCGCAAGCCAGTCCGGCGATGCGCTTGACGAGCGGGCTTATGGGCTGTATGTGCTATCGCTTTATCGAGCCGTGCCCATGGAGCTGGTAAGGCCAATGCTGGCTTATGCTGGATCTTCCTCCGTCGTTCTCGGCTCCGGCGCACCCGCTCTCTCAGTAGACGGTCAGTCATGGCTTGCTCTGGGGCTCTGGCAAGCGGGCAACAGCGCCGACGCGACCGCTCTGCTCGATCATTTACTTGCGACCGAGCAAAGCACATCCCAGACCTCGTTCTCTGCGCCCCCGTCGGCCCCGATGCTTGAAGCGCTCGTAGTTGCGCTCCAATCGCTGCCCGCGAATAGTTATCGCTCCAATGACCTACCCGATTATGCCGGGCAGGCTCGCCTCTATATGCGTGCCGTAATGGAGGCACGCCAGGGTGCGGGCTGGCAGACCCCAGCCATAACCGCTGACGCACTGGCAGCCCTCTCCCATTTCGCAGTGGCGGTGGGCGAAAGCCCCCAATCGGGAGATAGTGCCCCCAACCTGGTCCTCGGTGACCGCCCTGTGCAAGCCGACACAATGCCAGGTAATTCGGGCACAATATCGGTAGTATTATCCGGGTCAGAGCTACGCCCCGGCACGAACTGGCTCACCCTCAAACCTTCAACCACCGGCCAGCCGCTCTATTATAGTTTGTCATTGATTGCCAAGAAATGAGTGGACGTAGTTGTCAGTTGTCAGTTGTCAGTTGTCAGTGTCAGTACCAGTTGCAGTAGCGGTGACCAGTGAGCCAGTGACTGGTAAGCAGTAAGCAGTAAGCAGTACCCAGCCGTCGTTCGTCCTTCGTCCGTCTACTGACAACTGACAACTGACAACTGATAACTGACAACTACGTCAGACAACTACGTCCCAGGAGCCCCATGGAACGCTTGATTGTGGAAGGCGGATACCCGTTGCACGGGGAGATTACGCCTGCCGGGAATAAGAACTCGGCACAGCCTATGCTCGCGGCTTGCTTGCTCACCTCGGAGCCTGTGACCCTGCATAACGTGCCTGATATAGCCGACGTGCGCACCCTCCTTACTATGCTCAAAGGAATGGGCGTGGAGGTTGATAGCGCCGGCCTGGCATCGAGCCATACGGTCACTCTCCAGGCAAGAGAGGTGCACGAACAGCCCGACCAAAATCTGGGCGCTCGCGTGCGCGGGTCGCTATTGTTCGCCGGACCGCTGCTGGCTCGTATCGGGCACGCCGTCCTGGGCCAGCCGGGCGGAGATGCCATCGGGCGCCGCCGGATAGACACTCATCTGCTGGCCCTGCAAGCCCTGGGGGCGAGCGTGATGGTGCATCACGAACAATACGAGATGCATGCCGGTCGCCTGGTTGGAGCCGACATCTTCCTGGACGAAGCGAGTGTCACCGGCACCGAACAGGCTATTCTGGCCTCAGTGCTCGCGGACGGGCAGACCACCATCTTCAACGCCGCATCTGAGCCTCATGTGCAGGACCTCTGCCGGATGCTCAATACACTTGGTGCGCAAATTGACGGTATCGGCTCCAACTGCCTCTGCATAAAGGGCGTGACCGGCCTGCATGGCGGTGAGCACACCATCCTTTCCGACCACATGGAGGTAGGCAGCTTCATCGGTATGGCAGCGGTCACGGGCGGCGAATTGCGCATCAAGAACGCTGTGCCCGAACATATGCGAATGACCTGCCTGGTATACAAGAAACTGGGCGTACAGGTGCGCGTCGATGGTAACGATATAGTCGTGCCGGGTGGGCAGGAGCTGCGCGTGGACTATGACCTGCACGGGGCTGTACCCAAGATAGATGATGGCATCTGGCCCGCCTTCCCAAGCGACCTGATTAGCATCGCCCTGGTAATTGCCACGCAGTCCGAGGGCACCGTGCTGATTTTCGAGAAAATGTTCGAGAGCCGCCTCTTCTTCGTGGACCGCCTGATCAGCATGGGCGCAAGGATCGTGCTGTGCGACCCACATAGGGCAGTGGTCGTGGGCAAATCTCCCTTGAGAGGTGACGAGATTTCCAGCCCCGACATCAGGGCGGGCATGGCCCTTCTGCAAGCAGCCCTCTGTGCCAGCGGCGAAAGCACCATCTTCAACGTCCGCCAGATAGATCGCGGCTACGAAGCGATCGAGCGCAGGCTGGAGAGGCTGGGAGCGAAGATCCGGCGAGTCGTGGATTAAGCGTAAAACGTAAGACGTAAAACGTAACCCATAACAACTTCTGCGTTCTCTTCCATTCAAACCGAAGGAACCTTGGCGAGCCTTTGCGCTCTTGGCGTCTTGGCGGTTCCGTCTTACGTCTTACGTCTTACGTTTTACGGTATCCTCACCAGCACCACTTCGTCCACCCCATCGGTCTCAGCGAGGCGTACATAAATGCGCTCGCTCAGGGAGGTGGGCACGTTCTTGCCCACATAGTCGGCCCGGATAGGCAGCTCGCGGTGGCCTCGGTCAACCAGGACGGCAAGCTGGATGTTGGCCGGGCGGCCCAGGTCGATAATGGCATCGATCGCTGCGCGTACGGTGCGCCCGGTGAAGAAGACGTCATCCACCAGTATGATCTTGCGCCCCTCTACTTCGAGCTTTGGCTTGCCTGCCTGCTTAGCGCCGGGCTCCTGCCCTCGCCTATCGTCCCTGTAGCGGGTGGCGTCAAGCTCGGTGACAGGTACGTCAGCTCCTTCGACTTGCTTGATAAGATTCGCGATGCGCTGGGCCAGTGGGCGGCCACGGGTGCGCACGCCCACAAGCACCAGGCCCTCGGTGCCGTCGTTGTGCTCGAGTATCTCATGCGCGATACGAGTAAGGGCTCGGCGCATGGCCTCGGCGTCGAGCAGGCTGACTGACCTTTGTGGATCGTTCGTCATTTGCGCCCGCCCCGGATCCTCAATGAGATACCTCCGCTAGCCAACCATAAGAAGCCAAGCAGCGTGACAAGTGTCCAATCTATTCGCATAATCCCAACCTCCCGCTCTCCGGACCATGAGCCTCAGACCCCGGGCGACTATAAATAATACCCGGACATTTATACTGCCAGGGGTGCGAGGATGTTACACCTGACAATGTAGGGTGTCAAACAGTTTTGCACATCGTTTGCGGGAAATGAGAAATGAGAAATGAGAAATGAGAAGTGAGACGTGAGACATTAGCCGGTAGAATTTGGTATAATAAGAACGATTTAGCAAACGCTTAATTGATCGACATTGATCGAGGGAATATGCAATCTATCCACACTAACCCGAGCACAACTCTGCTGACATTGCAGCCGGAGCCTGGTGGCGACAGTTGCGAAGTACGATGCGTTCACCCGGAGAAGGTGCTCGCCGGCCGGGCGGCCCTCCTGCCTTCGGACGAATATCGCTCGCTGGCCGGTATCTTCGCATCCCTGGCCGACCCGAGCCGGGCAAAGATCGTTTACAGCCTTCTCAACCAGGAGCTTTGCACATGCGACCTGGCCGCAATTGCCGATATAAGCGAATCTGCGGTCTCCCAGCACCTCAAGGTCTTACGTCGTATACGTCTCATAAAGAGCCGTCGTGCGGGCAAAGTGGTCTACCACTCTCTGGACGACGTGCACATAAGAACCCTCCTGGAAGTCTGTCTCGAGCATCTGGGGGACGCAAATAGGGACCAGGGTACCTCATAGGGAAGGGGGTGCAGGGGCGGCTAACCCTGCCGGGGCTTGGGGTGTCCCCAAAATCTCCCTATTCTCATAAGTTGGGGAAGAGGCACTAGCAAGGGGCTAGAGGGGGTGCAGGGGCGCTCCCCTGCCGGGGCTTGGGGTGTCCCCAAAATCTCTCTTTTTATATGTTGGTCGAAGCTGCACTAGTTTCTGGAGCACCTATGCCTCAATCAGATACACAACACGCAACACGCAACACCCTCGAATTTGCAATCGAAGGGATGGATTGCGCCGATTGTGCCCGGACCATCGAGAAGGCGGTAGGGGCGCTGCCTGGCGTGGGATCGGCGACGGTCAATTTCGGAGCAGCGCGTCTTTCTATCCTGCCCGCGGGCGGTAACTCAGACTCGCTGGCGGGCGTGGTCGAGCGCAAAGTGAGCGAAGCCGGCTACAGGGCCACCCCGATGAGGGCAGCGGCGGCGCTTGCGCAGGTGCCTTACTGGCGTCGCGAGCGTCGAGTTCTGACCGGGGCCGCGGCTGCGGTGGTCGCGCTGGTTGCGTTTATTCTATCGTTTACCGCCGCGCCCGCATGGCTCGTCAATACGCTTTTTGCGGTGAGCATTGTCATTGGCGGCTTCGGTTTTGCTCGTGCCGGACTGCTTGCGCTACGCTCCTTGCGGGCCGATATGAACTTGCTCATGACCCTGGCGGTAATCGGGGCCGCCGCAATCGGCGATTGGGGCGAGGCCGCAACGGTGGTCCTCCTGTTCGCATTCGGAGGCATCCTGCAATCCTACACGCTCGACAGGACGCGTGGTGCTATTCGCTCGCTTATGAAGATCGCGCCCGCCACCGCCCTCGTGCGCCGCATAGACAGGAGCAGCGGCCTGCCTATGGCTCGCGAGATACGCGTACCTGTAGAAGACGTGGCTGTGGGCGAGGCCGTGATCGTTGGGCCGGGCGAGCGATTGCCTCTCGACGGTCTGGTAGTGAGCGGAGTATCTTCCGTGGACCAATCGCCCATCACCGGCGAGAGCGTGCCGGTGGACGTTGAAAGCGGCTCGCAGGTCTTCGCGGGCACGATAAACGGGCAGGGCTTGCTGACCCTGAAAGTGACGAAAGCAGCAGGCGATAGCACTTTGTCCCGCATCATATCCATGGTAGAGGAGGCTCAAGGGCGGCGTGCCCCTTCTCAGCAGCTTGTGGATCGCTTTTCGGCCATCTACACGCCGGTGGTGATCGTGGGTGCTCTCCTCGTCGCAATCGTGCCGCCACTACTTTTCGGGCAGCTTTTCTCCGCATGGTTCTACAGAGCGTTGGTGTTGCTGGTTGTGGCCTGCCCTTGCGCGCTGGTCATATCAACTCCCGTCAGTATCGTGGCGGCCATAGGCGCTGCCACCCGGCGCGGAGTGCTGATCAAAGGCGGCTCGACCCTCGAAGAGTTGGCCCGTGTGCGCGTGGTGGCTTTCGACAAGACCGGCACTCTCACGATGGGTCTGCCTCACGTGGTCTCGGTAGACGCTCTTGACGGCGATTCGACGCACCTACTGCAGCTTGCCGCCGCAGCCGAATCTCGCTCCGAGCACCCCCTGGCACGCGCCATGGTCCATGCTTCGCGCGAATCGCGGCATGGCACCCCATTGCCCGATGGGAGCGATTTCACAGCCTTCCCCGGCCTCGGCGCTCGCGCCATGATTGATGGGCAAGAGATTTACGTCGGCAGCGCGCGCTTCTTCGGCGAAAAGGGCATTCCACTGGATGGTGTGACGTCCAGGTTGGAAGAGCTCAACGCTGAAGGTAAGACGGCTGTGCTGGTGGGCACGCCCACAAAGGCCCTGGGTGTGATAGCGCTGGCCGACAGCCCACGCCCGGAAGCCCGCGTTTCCATCGAGAAGCTGCACAGGGCAGGCGTAAAGGAAGTGGCGATGCTCACGGGCGATAACCCGCGAACAGCCGCCTCCATCGCATCGAGTCTGGGCATCGACACCTGCAAGGCCGGCCTGTTGCCTGCCGACAAAGTAGAGGCAGTGCGTCGCCTGCACGACGAGCAGGGATCCGTGGCAATGGTGGGTGACGGGATAAACGACGCTCCGGCGCTTGCCACAGCCGATGTGGGTATCGCCATGGGGATTGCCGGCACCGATGCAGCCCTCGAAGTAGCCGATGTCGCCCTGATGAGCGACGACCTATCACGCCTCCATTTCGCTATATTGCTGTCGCGACGGACCGTGCGGACCATCAAGCAGAATATCACCATATCTCTTGTGGTGAAAGTGCTGGCCCTGATCCTCGCGACCGTTGGCACGCTGCCTCTCTGGGGCGCGATCCTGGCCGATACAGGAGTCTCCTTGCTCGTCACCCTCAACGGTATGACTCTGCTGGCATACCGAGGCGAATAGCTTAACTTTCTCGGAATTGGGTTGTAGGGGCACGGCGCTGACGTGCCCTCATGGCAAGAGACAGTGCCAGTCGCACGAGGGCACGTCAGCGCCGTGCCCCTACACCATTTTCTCCACCTTTACTCTGAACATCTACAATTCTGAGAGGTTTTGCAGAACCTGTGCCTTTTGGGGGATAATAGCCATAGCAATGTCATATACCCCCTGGCAGCCCTCAACGCCTCCACCACACGCTCCCGACCGCAAGCGACCGTTCATTGCTCTTGCAATCCTGCTCGTAGCAATCGCCGGCCTGGCTCTGCTCGGCCTCAACTATCTCAATACGGCTAACACGAATAGAGCCAACCCGCTGCCCGTGGTGGCTCTGCCGAGTCCCACCGGCGCAGTGGCTGTTATCGTTCCGACGGCGGGACGCCCGGGTGGCCTCAACGGGCCTGACCAGGGAACGGATACGCCCACTCCGCAGCCTGCGCCCACCACCCTGGCCCAGGCCACCTCCTACGCCCAGCCTACACCCGCCTTATCACCCGCGGAGAGCGCATTGCAGGCTCTCAACGCCGATAACGTGCCTGCTCGCGACCTTTATTCCATCGCGGCAAGGCTCAAATTCAAGACGAGCGCCCCCATTTCGCATACCACCGGCCTCCCGGCGGGCAACTACGCCGGTGGGGCACACTGATACCTTCTTCATGAGCGACCTGCCCAACAAGCGATATTACACGGTGACTGCCACGATACGCGATGTGACTGCCCATGCTTACTGGTACACGCAGGACGGCCGGCAGTTCGATCAGGCGGCTCTTCAGCGTGCAGCAAGCACCTTCGAATCGCAAATATATCCGACCGACCATCGCCTCTTTGGCTCCGAGTGGTCGCCCGGCGTGGACAACGACCCCCGCATTACCGTGCTCTTCGCCAGTATACCGGGCGCCGGCGGTTATTTCTCGTCTGCCGACGAATACACCCGGGCCATCAACCCATACAGCAACCAGCGTGAGATCATCTACATAAATATTGATGGCGGCTGGACGGGCGTTGAGAGCACCCTTGCCCACGAATTCCAACATATGATCCACTGGTATACCGCCCCAAATCATGATGTCTGGATCAACGAGGGGTCGTCCGTGCTGGCTTCGGACGTCAACGGTTATGACATCGCCGGCGTGGACCAAGATTTCATGCGCACGCCAGACACCCAGCTCAACGCCTGGCAGCCCAATGCCAACGCCTCCAGGGCCAATTATGGCGCGGCCTTCCTCTTCCTCGACTACCTGAGGACCCACTACGGTGGCGACAAAGTGACCCGCGCGGTGGTCGCAGCGCCGGGCCAGGGCACCGAAGTGATAGATAACGCCCTGAAGAGCCTGGGCAGTGCGGACACTTTTGCCGGCGTATTCCAGAAATGGGTGCTTGCCAACCTGTTGGACGGCAAGCAGGGCGCGGACGCCGCGGGCCTGAGCTATCCCGATTGGCAGGTGAGCGTCTCTCCTACCGATAGCCTGAGCGATTACCCTACGGACGCACACGGCGACCGTTTCGCAGTTCGGCACAGACTACATACAATTGGCCCCTCCCGCTAGCGGCAATACCCTGCACGTAAGCTTTTCGGGGCAATCCGAGGTGCCCGTTATCGCCGCGCCCGCCCATAGCGGCGAGGGCATCTGGTGGAGCAATCGTGGCGACCTCGCTGATAGCTCGATGACCCGCGCCTTCGACCTGACAGGCGTAAGCAATAGCGACGCTCGATTTCTATATCTGGCTGGACACGGAGAGCGACCTCGACTACGGCTACGTGGAGGCTTCCACCGATGGAGGCACAACCTGGGATACCCTCCAGGGGGCATACACGACCGCCACCAATCCAAACGGCACTAACTTCGGCAATGGCTACACCGGTAAGAGCGCAGGCAGGTCGGGCGCAGACCAGAACGGCTGGCTGCACGAGCAGATCGATATCAGCAAGTACGCCGGTAAGCAGGCGATGGTCCGCTTCGAGTATATCACCGACGACGGCTATAATGCCGGCGGGCGTGGCAGTGGACGACATCGGAATCCCGCAGATAGGCTACAGCGACGATGCCGAGACCGACAGGCCCGATGGCTGGCAGACCGCCGGCTTCGTGCGCCTTGCCGACAAGCTGCCGCAGACTTACTACATGGCAGTGGTGAAGATCAAAGGTGGCAGCTTCCAGGTACAGCCCGTCACGGTGTCACCCGATGGCAAGGCCGACATAACCATAGATGGCCTCGGCACAGATTGGGACAAGGCTGTGCTCGTGGTGTCCGGCACAACTCCTCACAATATCCAGCCGGCGAGCTATAGCCTGAAGATACAGCCGTAGAGACGCATTGCAATGCGTCTCTACCATGCACACCTTTCTCCTATCTTCCGTGCCCGAACAGGTTGTCAAAAAAGCTTTTTCGTTGGGCGACGGGCTGTGGATCCAGGGATATCTCTTCGTGGGAAAGTATGCGGGCGGGATTATCTTCGACCAGGCGGCGGGCAAGGTCCAGGCCGAGCACGCTTTCTGCATACTTGAGTGCTTCGATGATGCGTGGGCTGCGGCGACTTGTGCTGTGGGCATCGGTTGCGATAAACTGCACCAGGTTATGGCGCAACAGAGTGTCTGCGCACTTCTTCAAGGCCGAGCCCTGGTCACCTACCAGCGCGCCCGCCGTAACCTGCGCGAGTATGCCACGCTCGGCCAGGGCGAACATTTTATTGGGATCGGATTGGATCGCCGAATACCTTTCCGGGTGTGCCAGAATGGGGCTATACCCCGCAACCTGTAGAGCGAAGAGCGTGTCGTCCGCGTAGACGGGCCAGGGCTGGTAGGGCAACTCCACCAGCACATACCTGCTCCCCGCCAGGGGCCAGAGATGCCCGAACTTTAGCTGGTCAAGCGTGCCGGGACGCAGGTAGATCTCCACCCCAAGCTCCAACCGGATGCTGAGCCCCGCATTGGACCACGCACGCTTGACCTCATCCAGCCTGGACTCCATCATCTCACGGCCTTCCAACGCCGCCTCATCGCCATGCGAAGTGGAGATTATCCCCGTAAATCCCTCGGCGGCGGCAATAAGGCCCATCCCTACCGAGGCCTCCATGTCGGCCGGGCCGTCGTCAAAGTTAGGGAGGATATGGATGTGGATGTCTATCATCGGAGCCAAGTTGTCAGTTGTCAGTTGTCAGTTAGCCGAGTAGGGCAGTGGGCAGTGGGCAGTCGTCTTTCGTCTTTCGTCTTGCGTCAAGTGTACTGACAACTGATCAACTGACAACTGACAACTTGGTCAGACCACTGACAACCTGGTTTCACGCCTCATCCGTAGTAGCTATAAGCGCTCTTATCGACCTTGGCGTTGTTCAGCACGACGCCGAGAATATTCGCGTTGATCTGCTGCAGCATATCGCGGGCTTTGACGGCCAGGTCGCGGCGGGTTTTGCCGGCGTTCACTACCAGCAGCACGCCGTCGACGCGTGCGGAGAGGATGGCCGCGTCGGTCACAGCTATGATAGGTGGAGTGTCTATGAGAATATAGTCGGCCTGCGCCTTTAGCATCTCCAGAATGTCGGCAAGCCGCTTGGAGCCCAGGATTTCGGCGGGGTTGGGTGGGATAGGGCCGCTCGTCAGTACCAGGAGGTTTCTATAGGTGTGCTCTGTAGCGGCGGGCTAGGAGTTGTATCGCCTTTGCTCCGCGCCATTTCGGCCACGAGAGTGGTGAGGCCCGATCGTTTGGAAGGCCGAAGATCGTATGGATATGCGGGCGACGCAGGTCAGCGTCCATGAGTATCGTGGGCGAGCCTGCTTCGGCGAAGGTGATGGCAAGGTTGGCTATAGTGGTCGATTTGCCGTCGTCGGGGCTGGTTGAGGTCGCCAGGAGGGTATGCACAGGCTTGTCAGGGCTGGCGAACTGGATATTTGTGCGCAAAGTGCGATAAGCTTCCGCCGCCGCCGATTTGGGCTCGGAATAGGCCACCAGGCCCGCCGCGCTATCTTTGGTTGTTTTTACTTTTGCCAACTGTCTCTCCTTCGCTAACGTAACCCAAGACGGAAATGTGGGGACACCCCACACCCCGGCAGGGAGTGTCCCTGCACCCTTTTCTTAATCTCTACCTCGTCGGATAATACCAACAGTGGTGATGCCCACGTAGCGTTGAATATCTCCGGCGGTCTTGAGCGAGGTATCGAGCAGCTCGAGGCCCACGGCGAGCAGGAGGCCCAGCAGGAGACCGAAGATGCCCGCCGCTGCGGCATACAGCTTGGGGCGTGGCTGGTAAGGCTGGTCGGGCACGGACGCGGCCTGAGTTGTCACCCAGATCACGCTTTGCCCGCTGGCGCTGGCTTGCTGGTTCTCGGCGGCCTGCTCCTCTATAAAGGCGTTGGAGATATCCTCGGCTAGCTCGGCCGCTATCAGGCGTTCGCGTGATCAACCGTCATTACGATCGAGTTATCCGTGGGCCGAGCCTGGGTCTTGACAACCACGGTATCGGGGTCTACGTCGGGGATCTGGTTGTCGTCCACTACTCGGCGGATGAGATCTTTGCTTTCCATCTCGGCGGAGTAGGTGGGCAGCGTTTTCTGGATAGCATCTATCAAACCGCTGTCCGGCGGCACAGGCTTGGCGGCTATCGTCACCTGCGCCTCATAAACCGCTGGCTGGGCGTTGCTGTACAGGTACGCCGCAGCCGCGGCGGTCGAGCGCCACAATAAGCGCCAGCCACCACCGCTTTCGCAGTCCATCCAGGATTTGTTTGAGGTCTAATTGCATGGTACAGTGTCAGTTGTCAGTTGTCAGTAGACCGGAGCTATCAGCTTACTGCTTAGTCGGTCGTCCATCGTCTATCGACTACTGATCAACTAACAACTGACAACTATAATTTCGGTATCGCCCCCAGCACGGGTAATTCGAGAATGCGTTTGGCGTCGCGCTCGTCGCGGACGCTGTTGTCCAGGTATTCGAGCAGAAAGGCCAGCACTATAGCGGCGACCACGCCCAGCATGACGCGTATTGCGGCGTTTGTTACATCTTTTGACAGGCTCGATGTCTATCTTATCGAGCAAGGCGTTATCTATCTGGCCAAGACCGGCTGGTCTGCAAGTTGACCCCTGACAGGTGTTATCGCGTCGGTGGTGAGCACCAGGCCCGCCGCATCCAGGAATGCTGCACAGTCAGGTCACGCGTGGGGGCGTTCACTATTATCCTCAGCTCACGCTGCTTGCGGTCGGTGGTTATGTAACCATCAATGTCAGCTGGGTTTCAGCTTCTGCGACAGCAGTTCGCAGCCCGGCCCAATCCAACTGTAATGTGCTGGTTTGGACCTCTGTGAGCTGGCCTGAGCCTATTTCGGCCTTGAGCATAGTCAGCACGCTCTGGTTGAACGAATCGCTCTTAACGATCTCGGTAAAATCGTCCACCAGATATTCCGACGAGATCCAGTTGTAATAGCGGTCATAGGTGAAAATGCCCGGGCTGGTGTCGTTGGGCGTCTGCTCCTGGCGGGTGGCCAGCCTGATCTGCTCCTGATAGGTCCGGCCTCCCGTGGCGAACAGCCACCCGCTGAGCGCCGTAGCCACGACTATGATGGCGAGCACCAGCCATTTTCTCCTCCATATAACGCTCCAGTACTGTTTGAGTTCCATTGTTCTCCTTGGCCGTTGTCAGTTGTCAGTTAAATGAGTTAGTGAGATAGTAAGTCCTAGAGTTTGCAGTAAGCCGTAAGCAGTAGTCGGTCTATCTGACATCTGACATCTATCCGCTATCCCCTGGTATCCGCGAAAAAACAAGGGTGTTGCGCACCGCCCCGTCGGGCGACTGAAAATCGTTGCGTAGGCGTCCCTCCTGGACGTAGCCCAGCCGCCTGGCTACGTTGGCGCTGTGCGTGTTGCGCTCGTCGCACTGTATCTCTACTCGTTTGGCTCCAAGCTCGTTGAGCGCGAAATCGGTCAGCAGGCGGACAGCCTCGGTCATGTAGCCGTGGCCCTCGGCTGACTTGCGGAGCCAGTAGCCTATCTCGAAAGAGGGTATTGACCAGCTATGCACGTGCAGACCGATGCCTCCCAGGAAGCGCTTTGTGGCGATCTCAAATATGCCACAATTCATACTCTTGCGCAGTATCCATTGTGCTCGCTGGCCGTTGATCCAGGCGCGGCTCTCATCGACGTGTCTGGTGCTCATCAGCAAAAGGTAGCCAGGGCCTGATATGCTCCCGCGATTCATCGACGGCTTCGTGCAAGAGCCGCCGCGTCTTCTTCGCAGTATGGCCGAACGACTACCCTCTCACTCGTAGCTCATCGAAGAGCGGTATCAGGGTTGGGTCTACCGGCTTTTTCTGGGCAGCCATGCTTCGTCCTTGTCCAACGCGCTCGACCCGTCTTGCTTCATCTCGTCAAGCTTCTGCTCCACGAAGAGCGCATACGTCTCTTGAATACCTCGCGGTCGAAGCTCTCTGCGTGGCTGCGGATGGCGGCGGGATCATAATCGTCTGCTTTGAAGTGACATACTACGTCGGCCAGCGCTTCCCATGTGTGTGGCGAAAAGAATTCGCCGGTCTGGTGCGGCACAACTGTTTCGAGCGCACCTCCCGCGCCATATGCGATCACCGGGCGGCCTGAAGCCTGCGCCTCGAGGGGCGTGATACCGAAATCCTCCTGGCCGGGGAAAATCAAGGCCAGGCAGTTCGCGTAGAGCTTCTTCACCTGGGCATCCGGCAGTGCGCCCAGAAACTCCACATTTGGCCCCGCCCGAGATCGCAATTCGGCTTCCTGGCGGCCCTGGCCAACCACTTTGAGAGGAAGGTCCAGCCTCGTGAAGGCGTCTATGGCGATGTCGAGCCGCTTGTATGGGATCATACGCGATACGATCAGATAGTAATCGCTATGCTTGCCATCCGGCTGTGGGTTGTATAGCCTGGTGTCAACCGGAGGGTTGATAATAGTGGCCTGGCGTCCATATCGCTTCTTGATGCGGCGCGCAACCACCCGCGAGTTGGCTATATAAGCATCCACTCGCCGGGACGAAACTTCGTCCCAGAGTTTAACATAGTTTAGCACTAGCGGCAAGATGGAGCGCGCCTTGCCTGCCATCCTCTCGCCTTCCATATAGTCGCTGTAGTTCCAGGCGAAGCGCATCGGCGAATGGCAATAGCAGACATGTAGCGCGGTGGCCTCGGTGATAACGCCCTTTGCGAAAGCGCTGCTGCTGCTCACTACAACATCGTACCCCGATAGGTCGAATGTCTCGAATGCGGTAGGGTAGAGAGGTAGATAAAGCTGGTGCAGCTTTGCGATCCTGGGCAGACGCTGCATGAAAGAGGTGCGAATGTCCCAATTCTTATATATGGCCGGCATCGTTTTTGCCGCGTACATCGATGTGTAGACCGGCGCGCTCGGATAGAGATCATGCAGAGCCTCCAGCACGCGCTCCGCGCCGCCGTATTGGTTCAGGTAATCGTGGACTATAGCTACTTTCATCAGTTGTATTTCGAAGCACGAAGAACACGAAGAATACGAAGACTTCTGTTGTGTATCCGTAGAAAGCGAAGCTGTTTCCAGACGACAACCATCATAATGCCTTCGTGTTCTTCGTGTTCTTCGTGTTCTTACGTGATTTAACCTCTCACAAAAGGAGAAAAAACAGTTAAAGCTGTAGAAAGTATTGAAAAGAGACGTGTGGTGGAGTATAATTACCATGGAGGCAATAGCGGAGATACCGCCTTCAGCAAATTAGAGTCTGCTTTCATAAAATGTATTGTACAATAAACAGCGCAAGGCGGCAGGGGCCGTACACAGTAGAGAGTTTGGAGGAACGTGATGGTATCAGAAGTTGAGAATGTTCAGACGGGGCTTGCTACCGAGGACTACAAGTATGGGTTTTCCATGCCGGAGAACTACTTCTTCAAATCGCGCAAGGGGCTTGACGAGAGCGTAGTGCGCGAAATCTCGGCGATGAAAGGCGAGCCGGACTGGATGACCCGCTTCCGCATGCGCTGCTCTCAAGCTCTTCCAGGAGAAGCCAATGCCCCAGTGGGGCGGCAACCTGAACAACATAGATTTCAGCGACATCTTTTACTATGTGAAGGCTTCGGACCGCAACTCGAACTCGTGGGACGATGTGCCCGCCGAGGTGAAGAGCACCTTCGACAGGCTGGGCATCCCGGAGGCCGAGAAGAAGTACCTGGCAGGCGTGGGCGCGCAGTACGAATCGGAAGTCGTCTACCACTCGCTCCGGGAAGACCTCACCAAGCTGGGTGTGATCTTCGTGGACATGGACACGGCAGTGCGCGACTACCCGGACCTCGTGAAGAAGTATTTCAGCACGATCATCCCGGCTGGCGACAACAAGTTCGCTTCGCTCAACTCGGCCGTCTGGTCGGGCGGTTCGTTCGTCTACGTGCCTGAGGGCGTGAGCGTGGATGTGCCGTTGCAGGCCTACTTCCGCATCAATGCTCAGAATATGGGCCAGTTCGAGCGAACGCTCATCATCGCCGAGCCCGGCTCGTACGTCCACTATGTGGAAGGCTGCACAGCCCCGACCTACACGACCAACTCTCTACACTCGGCTGTGGTGGAGATCGTGGTGCTCGAGGGAGCCAGGGTGCGCTACACGACCATACAGAACTGGTCGCACAACGTTTACAACCTGGTGACCAAGCGCGCAGCGGCCTACAAAGACGCCACAATGGAATGGGTAGACGGTAACCTGGGCAGCCAGTTGACCATGAAATACCCCGCCGTCTGGCTGATGGAGCCGGGGGCGCGTGGCGACGTGCTGTCGGTAGCCTTCGCGGGCAACGGCCAGCACCAGGACGCCGGCGCGAAGATGGTGCACAAGGCCCCATACACCACCTCGAACGTGGTGTCGAAGTCGATCTCGAAGGGCACCGGGCGAGCCACCTATCGCGGCCTGCTCGAAGTGGCCGAGGACGCGCATCACTGCAAGGCCAACGTCAAGTGCGACGCCCTCCTTATCGGCGAGGACGCCCGCTCCGACACCTACCCGACGATCAACGTAGCCAACAACTCCACCACCGTCCAGCACGAAGCCACCGTGTCGAAGGTTGGCGAAGACCAGCTATTCTACCTGATGAGCCGAGGCATCTCCGAGAACGAGGCCACGGCCATGGTAGTCAACGGCTTCGTAGAGCCGATCACCAAGGAAATCCCCCTCGAATACGCGATCGAGCTGAACAGGCTCATCGAGTTGCAGATGGAAGGCAGTATCGGGTAACATTCACTACGGACAAAAGAACAGCGCTCCCACCAAATCTTGGGAGCGCTGTTTTGTTTGGTATATAATGTTCACAGAAAGCGGTATTCACCGGAGACACAGAGATGGTAAAAGCAATAACACTCGAAGAAATAGTTGATCTTACCAGGCAACTCTCATTAAGGGACAAAGTGCGTCTGATAGAGCGCATAGCTCCTCAAATCGAACGCGAGCTGTCCGGTGCCACATCAAAACCCCGGGTATCGTTACGGGGGCTCTGGTCGGGGACCGAGGTTACAGAAGAGGATATAGCCGAGGCGCGCCGCGAAATGTGGGCCGACTTTCCTCGCGATGATATTTAGTGGCCAATCTAGTCACCGACACGCATGGACTGATATGGTACCTGCAAAACGACTCCCGCCTAAGTCCAGCGGCCAACCAGGCTTTTGATGACTGTGACCGTGGCGAGATAACGATTTTCGTGCCGGTTATTTGCCTCGTAGAGATCGTCTATCTTGAAGAAAAAGGGCGGATTCCGGTAGGCCTTAAGGCTCACTTAGATTCGGTGCTGGCATCAGGTGCTAGCGGCCTTGTGATAGCTGATTTGACTCAGGATGTGGTAATTGCCATGCAGCACATCCCTCGGGTCGCTGTACCTGATATGCCCGATCGCATAATCGCGGCTACTGCCGTCGCTCTGGGTCTTGCATTGATTAGCAGGGACCATAAGATACAGGCATCAAGCGTAACCACTATCTGGTAGATTTGTCGCGTCCTGTACAGGTGACGCCGATCACCAAGGAAATCCCCCTCGAATACGCGATCGAACTGAACAGGCTCATCGAGTTGCAGATGGAAGGCAGTATCGGACAAAAGCCAAGATAATTTAGCGCAACGAGAAGGCCGTTCCTATAAGGGAACGGCCTTCTTGTTGCTACTAGCCGTCCAGGCTAACTTCGCGCTCTGCCCCAGGTGAATATCGAAATCCAGGCTGTGGCCAATATAGCCGCGAAAGAGACGAAGAGGAAAATCACGCTTTTGTCGATGCTTACATCTGCGCCGGTTCGATCGGACGCGAAACCGGCCTGTTCAGGCTGTTCGTTCGCCTGCAGGCCATCTTGTGCGCTGCTGCTTGAAATGTCCTGAGCGTTAGCGTTGGCTGAGACAGATGGGTCCAAAGAAATATTGGTCTGCACGACGCGAGCCGGGCTTCCCACCCTAGCGAGTGTATTGCCCGCAAACGATCCCACCAGGAGCAGAGCAACCGTTACCAGAGCGATAGTGCAAATGGCTGCAGTGATAATTGAGCTGCGCCTGGTCATGGCCTATTACCTTTCTTAGTAGTCATTGTCTGCCTATAAAGCATTTTTTGTGCCTGATCTTTCCGCGGCGACACGTAAGCTCGTCCCGTTGCTTGGAAGTGCAAGGTTGATATGAATGAGTAACGATTTCTGATAGGATAAGGTTCCGATCAAATAGACGGGATCAGGATGGGAAAGCCAAAGGGCGACCCGACCGGGTCGCCCTTTGGCTTATGGGAAAGGCTGTCCGCCTACGGTTTCACGGTGGAATTATACTCATCCAGGTTGTCGTTGGCCTTATTGGCTGCGTCATCGAGGGCCGCTTTGGCGGTAGGGAAGTTGCCCAGGAGGAACTGTTCCATCGCGCCTTCAACGAGGGGTCGTGCGCCGGCGAAGGTGCCGAACACCGCGCCCTGGGTAGGGAAGCTGGCTTTAGTGGCGTGCAGCTCGTCCACTGCCTTCTGGAATTGCGGGTACTTGGCGAGGGCGTCTTTCATCACCTGCTGGTCATAAGCGGCCTTGCGCGTCGGGTAATAGCCGGTGCTGGAGGCGAAGAAGGCCTGGATTTCGGGGCTTGCCACGAACTTGACGAACTCCCATCCGCCCTGCTGCTGGTCGGTGTTGCCCTGGTCGGTGATCCAGAGCGAAGCTCCGCCGATGATAACGCCGCCCGGTGCACCTGCGGGCTTAGGCAGGAAAGCCACGCCCACGTCAACATTGCCGCCCCCCGTTGCAGCCTGCGCGCTCCAGCTTCGCAGGTTAGCGATGCTCTCGAAGGTGATTGCCGCTTTGCCTTTGGTGAAGTCGGCGGCAAGCGTGGTGCCGTTAGTGGTGCCGCTAGCGCGGCCAACGCTACGCCCCGTTCCCTGGTCCTGCATCGTCTTGAGGAAGGTGAGCCAGTTCTGGGCCGCCTGGTTGTTGAACTCGAGCTTGGTGCCACGTGTGGCTCCCCGCCCGTTGTCCGGGTCGATGAAAAGCTGGCCCTGGGTGGCGACTTCCTGCTCAAGGATCCAGCTATAGAGGGTGAACTCCGCACCGACCCTGGTAACTTTGCCGCTGGCGTCTTTCTTGGTCAGCTTCTGGGCGTCGGCTATGACCTCGTCATAAGTCTGGGGCGGGTTGTTGGGGTCGAGGCCCGCGTCCTTGAAGGCGTTCTTGTCGTAGTACATGACGGGCGCGGAGCTATTGAAGGGCATCGAGTAGAGCTTGCCGTTCACCGTGTAGTAGCTGCGCACCGCCGGCTCAAGGTCGTCCAACAGCGCTTGCTGGTTGTCTTTGTCAACGAAATCTTGCACTGGGATGATGCGCTTGGTGTCTATCATCCGTTGCGTGCCGATGTCGTAGATTTGCACCACGTTGGGCAGGTCGCCACCGGCCAGGCTGGTGTTGAGCTTGTTGATCGTGTCATCATAGTTAGGCTGCTGGATGCCTTCCACGTAGTATTTCTGCTGGCTCTGGTTGAACTTATTTATCACCTGCTGAACAATCCCGCCGTTGAAGCCCGTAAGGCCGTACCAGAATGTGATCTTGGTCGAGCCGGAAGGCTGAGGGACTGTTGGGAACGCCGTGGGCGTGGGCGCTGCGGCTACGGGCTGCGCGGTGGCAGTCATGACAGCCGTGCTTGAAGCGGTGGTCGTTCCGGTGATCATCGCGCCCGCTGTGGGTGTTTCCGCCGTCATAGCGGTAGGTGACACGGCCATCATGACTGTGGATGTTTCCACTGCCATGGCGGTGGGCGAGGCTGCGCTTGCCGCTGCTGTTGTTGCGGTAGCCACAGGCACGGGCGTAGCCGTTGACTCGCCCCCGCAGGCCGCTAACAGCCCCATAAGCACGACCGTAACCATAGTCAGGGCCGCTCCGCGCTTCCATTTCACTAAGCCATTCATCATTGAACTCTCCTCTCTGGTTATCTAAACTCTTGACCGTTCCGCTAACACGAAGTGACTTCTCTACAATGCCATTACGTCGCCATTATGCTGCCACTACTTCGGGCGGGATAAGACGCTAATCTCTGTGGCCTCAGTCTGGGACATCAGCCTTTGAGCGCGCCGCTGGTGAGCCCTTTTATCAACTGCTTTTGCCCGATTATCAGCAAGATGATTGTGGGGAGCATCACGATAAGCGTGGCGGCCATTTGTAAATTGTAGAGCGTTACCTCCGAAGATTTGAACGCCGTGATGCCAACCTGAGTGGTGCGCCATTCAGGATTGTCAGTCACGAGTAATGGCCAATAATATTGGTTGTACGTGTTCAAGAAGGCGTACACCGCCAGCGTGCCCAGGGCAGGCCTTGATAGAGGCAGCAATATAGACCAGAGGAAGCGCAGCCTCCCACAGCCATCTATCACCGCAGCCTCGTATAGCTCGCCCGGTATGGTGAGGAAATACTGGCGCAGCAAGAAGATACCGAAGCCGCTAGCCAGGAAGGGGGCCACCAGTCCCAGGTAGCTATCGTTCCAGTGGAGCTGCACCACGAGCAGATAGTTGGGCACGATGACTGCTTCCCAGGGTATGAGCAGGGTCGCCAGGAAAATGAAGAAGAAGAAAGTCTTCCCAGGGAACTTGAAGAAAGCGAGCGCGTATGCGGCCAGTGCCGAGGTGATAACCTGGCCGAGCATGACGGCCAGCGAAACCACGAAAGAGTTGAGCACCCACCGTCCAAGGTTGCTCTCCTGCGCGAACGTTTGCCCGAAAACGCTCCAATCCATATTGCCGAAGTCGGGCAAGATATTCGGGGCCAGGGTCGGCCCTTGTAGCGCGAGCGACAGCGCGAAGAAGAGCGGGAAAGCCAGAACCCCCGCCGCGGCAACCAGCAAGACGTAGAGCCCCGCCTTCTTCACTATCTCCGCGCCCGTGGTGCGCCTGGAGTGAAACGCACCTGGTCCAGGCTGCGATCTTTCCGCTGCTATGCTGCTCACTGACATTGCCCCCTACTACTCACCCCTGGCCCCTGGTGGAACTTCAACCAATTATAGATATGAGAGAATTTGGGGGACACCCCCAAACCCCCGGCAGGGATCTCCCTGCACCCCATCTTCCCCAACTTATAAGAGAAAAGAGGTAGTGGGGACACCCCAAACCCCCGGCAGGGGCGCTCCCCTGCACTCCCTTTTCCCCTTCAACCAACCTTACCTGGAATTGAGAGATATTGGAGACACCCCAAACCCCCTTGCAGGGGTGCTCCCCTGCACCCCCTTTCCCTTACCCTGGTCTACTGACAACTGACAACTGACAACTGACAACTAGGTCACTGATAATGCACCCTTCTATCGAGTAAGCGAAACTGCACGATGCTGAGCACTAACAGGACTACGAATAAGACCACCGCAATCGCCGATGCAAAGCCGTAGCGATTGTCTTTGAAGAAGGAGCTAAAGAGAGCGAACACCAGCACGTTGGTCGACCCGTCCGGTCCTTCGTTGGCGATCAACACGTTGAACTGGGTGAAAGATTGGAACGCGGCGATGGTGGAGATAATCAGCAAGAAGAGAAGCGTTGGTGTGAGCAACGGCAAGGTGATGGAGCGGAAAGTGCTCCACGGTCCCGCGCCGTCTATCGTGCTGCTGTCGTACAGCTCTTGCGGTATGGCTTGCAGTCCGGCAAGCACGATGATGAAGTTGAAGCCGAGGCTGGTCCAGATAGTCATGAAGGCCACGGCGGGGAGGGCGGTAGCGGGGTCCAGCAGAAGGCCGTCGGTCTTGAGGCCGAGCAGGTTGACCAGCCATGTAGCCATATTGATGCTGGGGTTGTAGATGAGCGCCCAGATTACGCTGGCGCTTGCAACCGAGATAGCCACAGTGCCCGTGAAAATGGTCCTGAAGACCTGGATGCCCCGCAGCTTCGCGGAGGCGAGCGCCGCCAGGGCCACAGCTATAATTATGCCTGGAGGCACCACCATCAGGGCGAACTTGAAGGTGGTGGCAACACTTGCCAGGTATTCGGTGCGCCCGCTGCCGTCAAGATTGAGGATGCGAGTGTAGTAGCTGACGCCGTTGAAGCGCGCAAGATTGCCCGTCTGGTCTGTTACGTAGAAGCTCATCTGGATTGAGCGGAAGAAGGGCACGAAGGTGAAGACGAGGAACAGGATGATAGCAGGAGCCATGTATACCAGGGCCCAGCCGAGGTCATTGCGCGCCCTGGCTTGTGACCTGGCGACCACCATGGAAGAAGAAGCTTCTTGCGTTGTGGAAGGCGCAACCAATGAGCTACCCATGTCAGGCTCTGTCATACGGGGTCAGTTTTCTGATAGGACGTCAGACTTATCGAGCGTTCTGCAAGGCACCCAGGCGACGATCTGTCTATTGGCCCGCGGCCTGCCGGCAAGCGGTTTACTCGCTCTTGAATGGATAGGCTCCGAAGTCTCAAGCTGCACCGCCGGACTTTTTGATCGCAAACGTATAGTAGTCGTATTTCGCCACTTTTGTCAAGCACGAACAGTGCCATCGGCCGCCACTTTTCGTGCAGCAGGAATCGTCGGGCGGGATTGACCTGCCCATTTTAGCCCTCGCTCATTATCGATCTGTTAAAGGGCTGTTAAACATGCGTTTAACGGGGGCCGTCCATTACCCGTCAGCCAGGAGAAGCGCATCGCATGCATGGGAGGATCGTGGCCTCCCATGGCTCGCAATAATTGCTTATACCACCTTTTGCGTTCAAAGGCATTTGTTTGCTTCAGCCTTTACGGGTTGGCAAGAGCATAGGCCATGAATCGCTCCCAGTAATATAAAGCCAACTGGCTGCCTGGCCCCTGGAAAATGGCATCGAAGCCGTGACCCGCCCAGGGGATCTTGATGGAAACAACAGTGTTGTGGGCTGCGCGTAATGGGGCCGCCAATTCCTCCGCGTTGCGAGAGAGGACGATTTGATCCGATTCGCCTTGTATTAGCATAGTCGGTGGTACGGGGCAATCCAACCAGTGTTGTGGGCTGGCGCTCTCATAGCTGCCTGGGGCCTCATCGGGCGCGCCTCCCAGGAAGTCGCCGAGCACCGTATGAGCGTCTATGAGGTCGGGTTCCGCGGGGTGCATGTAATCGTCGCGCAGATCGGTAGGCGCATAGTAGGCCACAGTGGCTTTGACAGTCGCCGGCTTTTCGCAGCCCGCAGGAGCCGGGTCGCGCTGGGCGCGGTAAGCCGTCAGCAGCGCCAGGTGAGCGCCCGCCGAGCGCCCAAATGTCACTACTCGCTCCGGGTCGAGGTTGTCCTGCCTAGCATGGGAGCGCATATAGCCAAGCGCGCACTCTATATCCTCTAACTGGGCGGGGAACCGGTAACCCTGTGCCGAAAGCCGGTACTGGACGTCGTACACCACATAGCCACGTGCCGCGAAGTAGTAGCTCGCCTCGGGATATTCCCCTTTGTCGCCGTTGTGCCAGCTTCCGCCATGTATGACCAACAGGCCGGGGTGCGGCCCTGCTCCTGGAGGGTCGTATCTGTCGAGCAACAACGACTGCCCGTCGATTGTGCGATACGGTATATCTTTGGTGAGCCGAGCAGAGCCAACGTCAATCCCCTTGATATAATCGCCTATGGAGAAAGTGGTCGAGCGCATCTGCGCGGCCACACCGGCGGGTATGCGCGAAGCGTAGTCTTTGCCCAGTCCCAACTGCATCGCGGCTTCCGCCGAGGCAGCAGCGCCAGGTATCTGCACGGCAGGCACAGCCGCAAGCACACCACCAACTATCGAGCAGGCCACGGCTGCCCAGGCCCACCACCTGGCCCGTGACTTCACACGGCGCAACGCAACCCACGACAGGAGCAACGCAAGCAGATTTAGCCCCAGCAGCCAGAGGCAAAGCTCCGCAGCGCCGATGCGTAATAGCATCAAGGGCGTGACAGGCATTGTCAGGGGAATAGTGAGGCCAAGCCCCAGGCCCGGTATCGCCAACGCCAGCGAGAGCGCAAGAATTCCTCGCGTGGCCCAGGTCGCTCGGGGACGCGCTACGCCTGGGTCAGAGGATAGTGTGGTCGTCTGAGTTTCCATGATCCACCTAATTTATGTTGCCGATTGTATCGCTGAACTCTATCATGCCTGCGTTCGATATTCAACTGTCACATGAAGCGTTTACCTTCACTGTACAGGCAATGTACAGGCTCGCGTAGTGAGGCTAAACGATGTAGCCTATCTCTGCGTGCTTCAATCCTTCTTTCCCTTTCGGGGCCGGCGGATTGGCCCTTAGCTATTTGAGCCTAGCATAGCAGCGGCGCGGCATGCCGGGGCATGATTGTATAATATCCCAGAATACTTTTTATTAGAGACTGTCAGAAAACTCGGATTCGACCCCGCCCGGCGACTAAAGTCGCGGGCGAGGGATAACAAAGTCCGCCTACGCGGACTGACCGGCAGTCGCCGAAGGGCGACTTTGTACCTGTAGCCCGCGACTTTAGTCGCCGGGCGGCGGTTTTCAGTCAGTCTCTTAGAGGCAAAGATTGCTCAGGAAGCCCAGTAAGCGAATATTCAACTGGCGCAGGTGGCTTTTATTGGCCCTTTTGGTAGGGATCGTGGCCTTGAACGGCGTTGCCTGGATGCAGGCATGGGCTATGACGCACTACGCTTCCGCCGGTGAGCGCACGCCTAAGCCCGAGGATCTCTCGCTACTCGGTAAAGTCGAAACGATCTTCACAGGCGTGACCGTAACCAGGCCCAGTAACGGTTCTACACCAGCCGATGTGGGCCTGAGCTATACGACAAGGACATTTTCTGCAAACAACGGCGGCACCCTTGAGGCCTGGTACGTGCCTGCGGATGCTTCGCGAGCAATAGTGTTGATGTTCCCCGGTTATGCCGAGAGCAAAGACAGCCTGCTTTCCGAGGCTTCCGCGCTTCACGATATGGGTTATGCCGCACTGCTGGTGGACTTTCGTGGAGCAGGAGGCTCAAGCGGCAGCGATACCACCCTTGGCGTGCACGAAAGCGAAGACGTCGCCGAGGCCACGCAATATGCCAAAGCTCAATGGCCAGATCAGCGGATTGTCCTCTATGGCGTGTCGATGGGCGCGGCTGCTATACTGCGGGCAGTGGCTGTCGAAGGTGTAAAGCCCGACGCCGCCATACTTGAAAGTCCTTTCGATAGCCTTCTTTCAACTGTAGGCAATCGTTTCAACGCAATGGGCATACCTGCATTTCCCGCTTCAGAGCTACTCGTCTTCTGGGGCAGCGTGCAGCAAGGCTCAAACGGCTTCGCCAACAACCCAGTCGACTTTGCCCACTCTGTGCAATGCCCCACCCTTCTCCTGCACGGCGACGAAGACCCTCGCGTCACTGTCCAACAGAACCAATCCATCTACAATGCTCTGGGTGGCTCCAAACAGCAGGTAGAGTTTCAAGGTGCCGGCCACGTCTCGCTGCTTGCTTCGTCCCCTCAGTTGTGGAAAGACAGCGTCGAGCGTTTTCTTCATCAGTAGGCAGTGTGACGTAAAACGTAAAACGTAAGACGGAACCGCCAAGACGCCAAGATCCGCCAAGGTCGCCAAGGTTTTTATAGTTTACGCGTATAATAACCTCTGCGATCTCTGAGTACTCCATGGTCATGAGCGGGGTGCCCTTTGGGCCGCGAACCATGATTCACACCCATAAAATCCTTCGTGCTCTTCGTGTCCTTCGTGCTCTTCGTGATTTAAACCCATAAAACCCTTCGTGATCTTTGTGCCTTTGTGGTTCAAACCGTAAAAATCTTGGCGTCTTGGCGTCTTGGTGTTGAATAATATGGTCGTCTACTGACAACCGGCAACTATGTTATAATCATGCCGATCCCACCCCGGCTAGAGAAAGTTTCCTATGACCCAGTAATGAACAGGTTCCAGTTACTATTAAGCGGGACGCCTATCTCCGAGCGGGTGGCGTCCTTTCTAGCGGCTCTGGGGTATTGTGTGCTGGTGGTGTTGTTCGCATGGCCTCTGCCGGCTAATCTCGCCGGGCAGGTCGTACTGGCGCGGGGCACCGATTTCTACCAGCATATCTGGAATCTCTGGTGGATGCGCTTCTCTCTCTTCACCCTCCACCAGAACCCTTACCATACCTCTTACCTCGATTTTCCGACCGGCCAGCCCCTCACCTATCACGTGCTCGACCCGCTGGATGGCCTCCTCTCCCTGCCCCTCCAGGCAATGCTGGGCCTCGTGCCCGCTTTCAATCTGCTTCGGTTAGGCCAGCTATTGTTCGCGGCGCTGGCCGCCTACGCGCTGTGCAGGCTGATCGGGCTGCCCAGGCCTGCCGCCTGGGCGGGCGGAGCTCTCTTCGCATTCTGCCCGCTCGTCGGCTCATCGTTCGATTTCGGGCAGCTCGTGGAGATAAGCGTGGGCTGGCTCCCTTTGTTCGTATTCTGCCTGATAAAAGCCCTCGGAAACCGCGCCCTTGGGATCAAGCCGGGTTCGTGGGGCTGGCTGGTGGGCGCCGGGCTTTCGCTCGCGGCTTCCGCCCTCTCCACGTGGTATTTCTTTACCACTCTGGTGCTCTTCACTGCGCTCTACGTGGTATGGGAAGTGCGTCCCTGTGGTGGTCCGGCAGAGAGGGGTCAGGGATCAAGAGTGAGGGGTCGGAGAAGGACAATCCGCAATCCGCACGCAATCCGCAATTGGAAGGTCCGCAATCCGCAACTGACTGAATTGGACTACGCAGTCCAGATTCTGCAATTGGTCGGTCGCGCGGCCCTTGTGGGGGTGATAGCCTGCCTGGTCTTAGTCGCCGCTGCTGGTGGCTGTGCTGCGCGAGAACGCTACCGGGGCGGATTACACGATCACCCCGTTCGCGACTATCGTGAAGAACTCCGCTGACCTCCTCTCTTTCTTTATGCCTCTTCCGTCACATATCAACAGCGACGTGATCAACCCGAACGGCGCGAACCCTGCGCTCGGCTGGCTGCCCATGCTGCTGGCCGCGCTGGACTCTTCGCGAGCTTCAGATTGCGGCGCAGTAATTCAAAAGCCGTTCTCCTCTTCTGGCTTGCCTCGGCTATCGTGTTTGCCCTCTTTGCGCTGGGGCCGCATCTGCTTGTCGCAGGCAACGACACGCATATTCCCCTGCCGTACGACCTCCTGAATAGGCTGCCGTTTCTTGGTGCGGGGCGCGTACCGCTGCGGTTTACGCTGCTTGCATCACTATCGCTGGCGGTGCTGGCGGGGTTTGGTCTGGTGGCGCTGTGGGACCTGGTGGGGGCAGCGGCGCTACAGGGTCGGCCTATTCGCCGCGCTTTCGGTGCTGATATTGCTGAGCTTTTCGGCATTCCTCGCACGATGATCACCCCCACCATAGATCCTTTCTTCTCGACGATAAAAGCTAACGGTGCAGAGGGCGCGAGCGACGCGGTATTAGAGCTGCCCTACGATCCCAACGTGCCACCCGCCATGTACGACGAGACCACCCACCAGCACCCTATCCTGGGAGCATATACGTCGCGGCACTATCCCTATCCATGGGTACGGGCCGTGCCCGGAGTAGCCCCCTGACCCAGTTCAACACTATTACGCTGCGCGCCACCGATATCCTTACGCCCCAGGTGCGCGACACCGCCCTGCCCGCGCTCGACTACTACGGCGTGCGCTACGTGGTGGTCCACCCACTCGGGACCGAGGGCATGGACCGCAAGATCGGGTTGACCCTGGAGACCCTATTCGAGGCGCACAATATCGCCCCCATTTATAAAGATGATAACCTGACCGCATATAAAGTGCCGCCCCAACCGCAGACCGGACCGATAGCGGGCCTGGGAGACGGCTGGTATCTCCCTGAGCAGAGCGGCACCCGCCAGTGGCGGGCAACCAACGGGCAGGCGCAACTGCTTGTCACCAACCCTCTTACCCGGACCATGCCCATAACCCTGACCTTGAGCGCCTTTACAGAGGGGACGAACCGGAGCCTTTTCGTTTTGCTTGATGGCAGCCAGGTGGGGAAAGAGACGGTCGGCGGAGCGCCCGCGCAGTCTTTTTCGCTCCCGCTTGATCTTTCTCCCGGCGAGCACTGGCTGCAATTCAATTCCCCCGAGGCTCCCTATTTCTTACCATACGATCCCCACCCCAGGACGATCAGCTTCGAGCAAGTGGCGGTGCTGAGTAAATGAGCGCAACGAGCACCGAGCAGCGCGTATCAAGCACACAGTCAGGTATGTCACCTGGCGCTCGGTATATGGCACTTTCCGCCGCGTGCCTGCTACTGGCGCGGCCATCTCGGTGCTGCTCAATTTGTTCTGCCGCAACCCTTGTTCAAGGACGATATGCCGGGCGGGCCATACCGTTATGAGGGATGTTCGATCCGCCGGGCAACTCCTATGGCTATTTCGACAAGGAGAAAGCGCCCACCGGCGAAAGCTACAAGTGGACCACCGCCCACGCCTATACAACCTTCCCGTACGCGGCCAACTCGGGACGCTACGTTGACGTAAGCATACGCATTGCCGCCTTTCAGGCGAGCGCTCAAGACCCTATTAGCGTCGAAGTGCGGCTCAACGGCCAATCTTATTCGCACCTCATGGTGGCCGGAGGGTTCCAGGTCTACACGATGAGGCTCGACACGAAGCAGGTGCCGAACCCATATCTCGATCCGGCGCACGTGCAGATCGATCTTCTGGCCGCAACACGCTCTACGGCGCAGGACCCACGCCAGCTTGGGGTAGCTGTGGATTGGATTACGGTGCAGCCGGTGAAGGGCTTCGGCGAGATCGTTGTCGAGGCCGCCGTGTGGGCGTTCTTCCTGTTACTTGTGATGGTTGTGGCCATAACGCGGCTGGGGTTGCGTTGGGGCTCTGTCTTCGCGGGCATAGCGCTGCTTTCTTTCGTGCTGCTGCATCTCACCTACATGCCGAGGATTATAGGAGTGGAGGTGGAGATCGGCCTGTCGGGCGTTGCCTGGCTATTGGCGGCGCTGCTTGCTCCCCGCAGGATGCCGGCGATTGGCCTCGTCATAGCTGCCTTCCTGTTATGGATAGTGGTGGCAGGCCGGGTGCTGGGCGAATGGCAGATGGACGATGCGTTCATCTCCTACAGGTACGCGTCGAACCTGGTGCACGGTTACGGCCTGGTCTACAATCCCGGCGAGCCTGTGGAAGGCTACACCAACTTCCTCTGGACCCTTATGTCAGCGGCAGCGATCCGGGTTGGCTGGAACCCACAATCGGTCGCCCAGGCGGCCGACATCCTGGTCAACCAATGCCTGATTGCCCTCGCCTATCTGGCCAGCGCGCGGCTAATAATTGCGGATTTGGATTGCGGATTCGGATGGTTACGGACGACGGACGATGCTCCTATACCTTCACCCACTTCTGCGGTTCACCGCAACGGCCATTCCGCAATCCGCATTCCGCATTCCGCATTCTCTGGCCTTTGCTCGTGGCGGCTTTGTTGGCGGTGGATGTTAGCCTGCTCTTTTATGGGGCTAAAGGAAGCGGGATGGAGTCGGCGTCGTTCGCATTGACGGTGCTGCTGGCTATCGTCTTCCTGTGGGGCTGGCCGGATGAGCGGAGGCGCACTCAGGTTTGGCTGCGTATTGGCGCAGGCGTGGCCCTCGCGCTGGGGGCGCTTCTGAGGCCGGAGGGACTCTTTGTAGTTGCCCCGGTGCTATTACTTGTGCGGGCCTGGCAGGATAGAGGAGTATCCACTGGGCAGGGGTCAGTGGGTCAGTGGGCAGTCGCAGGGGTCGGGGGTCAGGGGTCGGGAGCCAGCAGCGATCCTAACCACCGGTCACCGGTCACCGGTCACCGGTCACTGGTTGCGATTGCTGGGGTGGACGGCTCTGCCCTTCGTCGTGGTGATGGTGCCATACGAGGTCTGGCGCATCGGCTTTTACGGCTACCCCTTCCCTAACACTTTCTACGCTAAAACGGGTCTGACGCTCGCCCTGCTCGAGCGCGGGCTGGTCTACGTGGCCGAGTTCGCTGCACCTCACTGGCTTATCGCTGTGCCGGCTTTCCTGGGGGTTGTGGGCTGGGCAATCGCCTGGTTGCGGACGAGGCGTAAGCGGCAGGCGGATGGCGGGCAGCGTTTAGATTTGAACGGCATGCTGCTTGCAATGTTCCTGCTCACGGCCATTTACACGCTCTATATCATCTGGGTGGGCGGCGACCATTTTCCTGCCATGCGCTTCTTCGTGCCGCTGCTTGCTCCGATGGTGTTACTTGCCCAGGAAGCGTTTCGTGGCGGCTTGCGCCTGCTTCGGAATAACACAAGCCTTCACTACGTGGCTGCCGGTGCGCTTGGGCTGGCGGTGCTGGTTTACGCGGGTATTTCGCTATGGATGCAGACGGACGCGGGTCCGCTGGGGCAGAGAGCGAACCGCGAGACTACCGCCTGGGAGAGATGGGGCTCGGCGGCCCTCTGGCTGCGCGACGATACCCCGCCCAATACGGTGCTTGCGGCCTTTGCTGCCGGGGCCATGGCCGACTTCAGCGACAGGTACACTATCGACATGCTCGGCCTGAACGACGTGCATATAGCTCATGTGCAGGTGCCTAACATGGGCTCAGAGGTGGCTGGGCACGAAAAGCAAGATCCTGCATACGTGCTTGCCCGAAGACCTGACTATATCCTCGCCACCTGGCAGGATTATTTCAGCCCCATCGCCGGGCAGGTGACCGCCGAATACGGCTTTGAGACAGTGGACGCCCCCACGGGCACGCCGGTGAAGTGGCTGAGGCGAAACGACACGAAAGGACCTTAGCAGACGGAGGTGTCAAGGCGCGAATAGCCGCGCCAGCAGGAAGATTCCCACTGTCGCCAACAGCAGCCAGACAGCGATTATGACGGCGCTGCCGCACGATTTACCGGCTTGCCCTGCGCCATAACCTCCTTCGCTCGAGCGCGACATTCCTCCATAATGGGTGAGGGTATCATCCTCAGGGCCAGCGCGATGCCCAGAGGAACCAGGATCAGGTCGTCCAGGTAGCCGAGCACGGGGATGAAGTCGGGTATCAGGTCTATGGGGCTGAAGGCGTATGCAACCACGCCTGCCGCGAATATGCGGGCATAGAGCGGCACCCGCGGGTCGCGGTAGGCCAGGTAGAGAGCGTATACTTCGGCCTTCAGGCCGACGGGTGCGCTTTCTCAGACGATCAAGCATTGCGGGAACGATCCGGATCCAGGCTCATGGGCGACGGACAATGTTTTAACTCACCGCAGAGGGAGTTCGCGGTCAGTTCGCACCCAAAGGATACCCGCTCATGGGACCCTCCCCAAAGGGGCCCCGTACCCCGCTCATGAGCGCAGAGTTAAACAGAGATTTTTATGGTTCGGTTGAGTCAGAAAGTTAGGTTTCTTAGTGGGCCTCTGGTCCCTGATGCCTCTCTGGTGAGCGAAGAGTTTTCGGGTTTTCTTTGAGCCTTTTTGCGTGGGTCGATCATCGATAGCGTATGATACACTTTGAGGTGGGTTATGAATTATAGCATGCCGGGTGGAGATATTGTTTTGGGCCCCTATCCGTGAAATCACGCCTGATGCAAAGTCGCAAATCTGCCTGGGAGGGCCACCCGACCATGCCCTGTCATTCTGAGTGCATTACCAACTGAACTATTGCGGTAAAAATCGCTAACGATGCCTTGTCATTCCGAGCGTAGCGAGGAATCACTAAGGGGAGTATTGTACCCGAATTCAAGCGCCATCTGCCCCTTAGTGATTCCTCGCTGCACTCGGAATGACAAAGGAAAGCGGCGCCCGCTTTCCTCCAACAATTTTGTTGGCATTGCACTGAGCGCAGTGAAGAATATCGTCCCTGGAGTGCACTATTGGAATTGTGCAAAGGCAAAAGAACTCTGTATCTGCGAGATTCTTCGCGTCGTTCAGAATGACAGGGCGTGGTGGGGTAGTGCGTTCGGGGTATTTTCCTTTCTTACTTCGAATTATCGCTTGTATTCTGAGAACATCTGCTGGCTAAGGCCTTTTCAATAAGGAGCCCTAAAATGCATCATGGAAAAACTCCGGCAAATCGCTCGAAAGTGGCACCGAGGTTATTGCTGATCTGTTCGCTCTCTGTGATAGCTTTTGGCCTGGTTATAGGAGGTAGCCAGCATCCTACTCAGGCGGCGCCCACTGGGTTGCCGCCTGGATTCACGGCCGAGGTTTACGCGAGCGGGCTCCATACGCCACGCTTTGTGTCGTTTTCTCCCGACGGCGACCTCTACGTCGCCGAGTTCGGTCTGACCAACAATGCGGTGAAGGTGCTGCCCGATCGCAACCACGATGGCAAGCCCGACAGAGTTGTAACCTTCGCCACAGGCTTCCTTTCGCCCAACAATGTGGCCTTCTATCAGGGCGCTGTCTACGTGGGCGAGGAGGAGCAGATCGACAGGCTGGTCGATACTAATGGCGACCTGGTGGCCGACCAGCGCTCCGTGTTGATAGGCAATCTCCCGGCGGATGGCCGCCATAGGACCAAGACGATAGGGTTCGGGCCGGACGGCAAGCTCTATTTGAATATCGGCTCATTCAACGACGATGCCGCCGACGTTCCTGGCCGTGCTACTATCTGGCAGTATAGCGCCGACGGTACAGGAGGGCGCGTCTTCGCGAGCGGCCTGCGTAACACGGTCGGCTTCGACTGGGATCCCACCACCGGCCAGATGTGGGGCACCGACAACGGCTCGGATGACCTTGGTATTAGTCTGCCGCCCGACGAGCTGAACCTGCTGAGCGACGGCCAGGACTACGGTTGGCCCTTCTGCATCGGTGACCGGCAGGATAACCCCCAGCTTGGCGGGCACAATTGCGGCAGCACGGTGCCTCCCCTGACAACTTTCCCTTCCCATTCCGCGCCGTTGGGGATGGCCTTCTATACAGGCTCCTCGTTCCCTTCGTCTTACTGGGGTGGCATATTCGTCGCGCAGCATAGCATCCAGTACGCCGCGAACCGCGGCATCGTTTTTGTGCCGTTCAAGGATGGCAAGCCGTCGGGTAACCCGCAGCCCTTTTACTCGACAGGCGATACGTGGGTGGATGTGACGGTGGACCCCTATGACGGCTCGCTCTTCGCCACGCAAGATGCGAACGGCATGATTTACAAGATTACCTATACCGGGCCGGCGCCGACCCCTGTGCCGCCAGCGGGACCTGCACCCACAGCCGTGCCGGGTAAGCCCGCGCCACAGCTTGCCGCGCAACTCCCTGGTGTCATGAAATGCGACTTCCCCACAGCGAAATGTATGAGCGGAGCGTTCCTCACTTACTGGACCATGCACGGCGGCGTCAGCCAATTCGGTTACCCGGTGACCAACGAATTGACCGAGCAGTTGTCCGACGGTAAGACCTATACGGTGCAATATACCGAGCGGGCGCGCTTTGAGCTTCACCCCGAGAACCAGGGCAAGGAGTCATACGTGCTGCTCGGCAGGCTGGGGGCCGATCTCGCCGCGCCGAGGGCCAGCGAGCAGCCGTTCCAGCCTGTGCCGCCCTGCGGCAGTTGCAACCTCCTCTACTTCCCGCAAACAGGTCACGCCATCGGCCGGCAGCTACAAGCCTACTGGCAAACCCACGGTGGCATCCCCGTGTTCGGCTACCCCCTTTCGGAGGCCTTCGACGAGAAAAGCCCCACCGACGGCAAGACCTACCTTGTGCAATACTTCGAGCGCAATCGCCTCGAATACCACCCCGAGAACCAGGGCACGCCTTTCGAGGTTCTGCTCGGCCTGCTGGGCGTGCAGACCTACCAGGCCAGGTATGGGACTAATCCCTAGTGCAAGTCAAGAGATCTATTCAGGAATACAGGGCCTATGAAAAGTGGAAAATCCGCCCGGGAATGGCACCCAATTACACCCTGTCATTCTGAGTGCTTCGCCAACTAAAATATTGGAGATAAGAGGTCCCTCTCTCTTGTCATTCCGAGCATAGCGAGGAATCACTGCGAGGGAGAGGGCGCTCGGATCCAGTCTTATAGCTGCCCCTTGTAATTCCTCGCTACACTCGGAATGACAAGGCTTGGTTGGCACTCTTTTCTCACACAATTTAGTTGGTACACGTGAGTGGAGCATCCTGCATGTTCGTGTAAGCTCGTAGGGGCAGACACGGGTCTGCCCTCTTGACTCGATCTTACCTGGTGCTAGTTTACAGGCACGTTGGGATCGGGCGCAATGGCAAAAAGAGCCGTAAATAGAGTATGAGCCCGACTTGGCCTTTATAGGAGAACAAATGATCTGTCCATTTGGCGCCAAAGTGGGGAGCACCGCTCATTTTCTCGTTGTTTTTGCCTCTCGAGTGGGGATTTCCCTCCATTTTAAACTAGCACCATTGGTTATTATGGTTTTCCAACCAGGGCAGACACTCAAGTCTGCCCCTATGCTCATATTCAAAACGTACACGAACTTGCAGGATACCTCACTGAGCGAAGAATGACAGGGCCAAGGGGGTACGCCGGGCACTGGCTTTGCATCCGTCCTGTTCATGAATAAAGTCGTAGTAGGGGCTGGGCGCTGACGCGTCCCTCATGGGTTGCATCTTCTCTTGCCCTCCGGGGCACGTCAGCGCCCAGCTCCTACTACGATGCCCTACAAAGCCCATTGATCCCGCGCAATAAGTACTGGTAATCACTTTGCTCTTATGGCAGCAATAATAAGGGTAGAGCCAGCGCGACCGCCATAGCGGAACTGATGACGCCAATCCGCCCGTCGTAGAGCGCCTTTCGGACTTCTTCGGCAGAGACCCACTGGAGTGTTGCCTGCTCTATATCGTCGCTCTCATGTTTGTCGACAGAATAGGCGTGGCGAGCCAGGAACAGATGTGCCGTACTTGAACGGCGGTTGGCATCTACCACGAAACTGCCGAGCGCCTGCCAATCATCGCTTGCGTAAGCGGCCTCTTCAAGAAGCTCCCGCCTGGCGGTTTCCAATGGCTCTTCGCCAGGGTCCAGATAGCCACCCACCATGTGCCAGCTACTTTGCCCCAGGCCATGCTTGTAGCCTTCGAGTATGAGTATCTCGCCCGCGTCATTCTCAGCTATCACTATCGCGTAGCTGCGCGCATCGACGATAGGCCAGCCTTCGATTACCCGGCCAGATGGCAGGCGCACAGTCTCCATGGTCACTTTCAGAAACGGGTGTTGCAGGACAATCTCGCAACTCAGAACGTCCCATTTCTCTTCTTCAGGCATAGCTCTCCCTTCTGGCGACCGGCGTCAGCGTAAAGCGTAAAACGTAAGACGTAACCGCCAAGACGCCGCCCAAGAGGGGACCCCGTAGTTCCGCCAAGGTCGCCAAGGTTTCTATTGTTTAAGCCATTAACATCCTCTGTGGTCTCTGTGCTCTCTGTGATCCAAACCCATAATAATCTTCGTGATCTTCGTGATCTTCGTGATCTTCGTGATTCAAACCCATAAAAACCTTTGTGCTCTTTGTGTCTTTGTGGTTCAACCCGTAAATCCTTGGCGTTCACAAGCATTGCCGGGTGTGCTTCAGCCTGCCCGACCGCCGAGATATGTCCGGGCGACTTGCTCGTTATGCAGCAGATCCGCGCCTGTGCCTTCAAGGGCCACTTTGCCACGGTCGAGTACGTAGGCGTAGTGGGCGATTTGCAAGGCTTTGTGGGAGTTTTGCTCGACCAGCAGGATGGTGCGCCCCTCGGCATTTAGCTCACGGATGATGTCGAATATCTCGCGTACCAGCAGCGGAGCGAGACCCATCGAGGGTTCATCGAGGAGGAGAAGCTGGGGTTTGAGCAGTAGAGCGCGGGCGATTGCCAGCATCTGCTGCTCGCCGCCCGACAGGTTGCCCGCCATGCCGTTGCGCCTCTGCGCCAGCGCCGGGAAGCGCTCGTACATCCGCTCGATCTCTCCAGGCTCTATCCGTCGTGAGCCGCCGGCAGCGGCCCCAAGCTCAAGGTTCTCGTGCACGGTCATGCTCGCCAGGATTTGCCGCCCCTCGGGCACCTGAGCAACGCCCGCCTGCACAATCCTGTGCGATGGCCAGCGGCTGATCTCTTCTCCACGATAGCGGATGTTGCCTCGATTAGCCCGAAGCAGCCCCGAAATCGTGCTGATGATGGTGGTCTTGCCCGCCCCATTCGCCCCTACGAGCGCCACGATCTGCCCGTCCTCCACCCGAAAGGAGACGCCCTTGACAGCTTCGATCTGCCCGTATTTGACTGAGAGATCGGATATTTCTAACATTCTTCGCTGCCCAGATATGCCTCGATCACTGCCTGGTTGGCGGCTACTTCGGTTGGCGTGCCTTCAGCAATGAGATTGCCGAAGTTCAGCACGCCGATGCGGTCGCACAGGCTCATGACGAGGTTTACGTCGTGCTCAATTATCAGGATCGTGAGGCCGCCTGCGCGCAGGGTGCGCAACTGGTCTTGCAGCGCCAGGCTCTCGGCGGCGTTCATACCGGCAGCAGGCTCGTCCAGCAAAAGTAGTTTTGGGTCGGAGGCGAGGGCACGCACAATTTCCAGACGGCGGCGGTTGCCATAGGCCAGCGACGAGGCGGGTTGCCGTGCCACACTCTCCAGCCCTACGCTTTTGAGCAGCGACATCGCTTTCTCTCGCGCCCCGATTTCTTCGCGCCGCACACCGGGCGAAAAGACCAGCCGCCCTGCCAGGCTCGAATGGAGGCGGCAGTGCTGCCCCACCACCACGTTCTCCAGCACGCTCATTGCACCGAACAGCCGGATGTTCTGGTAGGTGCGCGCCAGGCCCAGGGCAGTTATCCGGTGTGCAGGCAGCTTTTCTATGCGCCGGCCATCGAGCTCAATCGCGCCCGAGCTGGGTGCCAGCAGGCCGCTCAGCATATTGATGACCGTGGTCTTGCCCGCCCCGTTCGGCCCAATCAAGCCATAGATTTCACCCGGCCCAATCTCGAACGACACATCGTTCACGGCCAGCAAGCCGCCGAAAGCGCGAGTGAGATTGGTTACTCGGAGGAGAGACGACGGACGACCGGCGGCCGGCAACCGGCGACCGGCGGATTGAACCACAAAGGCACAAAGGCCACAAAGGAGGGCACAGAGAAGTTTATTATATGGATTTAGCTTGACAGTTGGAGTCTGCAATGAAGTGGATCACTTTCCTGATTCTTCGTGGTTCTCTGTGACCTTTGTGCCTTTGTGGTTCAATTGAGCCGCCGGTCGCCTGCCCAACGCCGCGCTCAGCAGCCCATTCGGTAGGAATAATATCACAGCCAGCAGGATGAGGCCGCTGAAGATCTCCGGGTAGTCTTTGATGGAGATGCCACCGATGGGCGGTATTGCGCGCAGCACCTCGCTCAGGATAGTCATCAGGAAGGCGCCGGCCAGCGCGCCCTGCCAGGCGAATGTGCCCCCGATCACGGCGAACACCAGGATGTCCACTGCCTCGGTAAAGCCGAAGCTGGACGGCAGCAAGATGGGCAGCTCGTGGGCGTACAGTGCGCCTGCGACACCTGCTATGATCGCACCTGTGACGTAAGCAGCCACCTTATAGAAGGTGACGTTGATGCCCATCGTGCCGGCGGCGCTCTCGTCCTCCCGGATAGCTTCCAGCGCGTAGCCCATACGAGAGCCTTTGAGCCTGCTGAAGAAAAAGCAGACTACCGCCAGCGCCGCAAAGATCTCCCAGAAGCCTGCCGTCGTGGTGTTGCCGTTGGCGTTGAGCCGGAAGCCCTCCGGGCCGCCCAGCGCAGGGCTGTTGTCGATAATCACCCGCACCACCTCGCCGAAACCGAGGGTAGCAATGGCAAGGAACACGCCACGCAGCCTGAGGATAGGCAGGCCCAGGAGCAACGCTACCAGCCCCGCCACCGCCGCTCCGGCCAATACGGCGGGCCACAAAGGCCACCCCAGGTTGGTGGTGAGCAGGGCAGCTGTGTACCCTCCAATCCCCATCGAGGCCGCATTACTGAGCGAGAGCATTGCGCACGACAGGGTGATATATATACTCAGCGCCAGCATCATATTGACGCCGATGAGGTTTATCAGGTGGCTGTAGGTGGCGTAGAGGTCGGCCATAGGGCTAACTCATTTCTGAAGCAATCCGCTCCTTTCTATCCTCTTTACAGTTTCCTCAACGACCTCACGATGCTCGGGCAACAAAATCGAGCGCAGAAGTCGAGCCGTTTCGCAGTAGAGACGCAGGGCTTCCTGGGCCTGCTCGTGAACCGGGACTCGGGCCGTCCGCACCCGCTATAGCGCGGTGGTGCTGCGCCCATTTTGGCCCTGCGGCTTCCTCAACCTGGCGATAATAGGTGTTGTCGCTTTTGATCAAGACGCCGCGTGCTATTGCCATAATCAGCGTCAGCTCGGCGAGCAACTTTGCGATCGCGTATGAAATGGCCGGATCATCGCCTTTGGTCAGCTCGTTGGCGACCTTCTGCGCCATCTCTGAGGCCATCATCAGCCGGAAGCTTGCATTGCGGTCAGCCGCTTCGCGCAGGGGCGCCCAGGTGAAGGCCTTTGCCTCTTCCAATAGGGCCGTAACCGAGCCGTCTTTATCGAGCAAGACCCGGCAGCCGGCTATACCATGAGCTACCCAGATGGCGGTCTCCGGCATTGCCAGTTGCGCCCGGATGCCCTCGATGCTCTTCGTGCCGGTGCTCACCAGCGTATTTTCACGGAAGAAGAAATGCTTGCGCACCGGTTTCGTGTCGTTGGGTACAATGCAGGCGATGTCAAGATCGCTCCACTCGGTTGCATCTCCCCTCGCATAGCTACCGCCCAGCAAGATGCCCACGTAGTCGTCGCTGTCGATTTCGGCCACGAGCGCGGATAGGAAAGCCTCAGATAGAAACATATCTCAGATGATCTTGAACAGCCAGACCGCGTCCTTATGATAAACCAGCTTAACGTTCTTGTTCAGGAGCAGTTGTTGCGCCGAAAACCCCGTGTCCCCCGCCCTCGAGCCGATGTAGACATGAGTGATCCCGGCGGCCTTTAACGCCTTCCAGGGGGCAGGGTCGTCAGCGAGAGGGGCGACCGGCACAAGCGCAAGCACCTTACCGAAATAGCGTGGGTCTTCCGGCTGCTCGTTATACGCGGCAATGGTCTGTACCGACGACCGGGCTCCGGCCAGGTACGGTATCCACAGCCCCGAAATCAACCGCCAGCACCTGGTTTGGCGACCAGGGGAAGCTGAACGAGTTGGCAAGCACGTAGCTATTACCGGGCAAGTTATCGTGCATCCAGAGCAGGGCTTCGGTGTCCGATGGGGTAATATACAGCTCGCGGTCGTGCACAGGCGCGAGAGACAAACCCGACGCCAATCCAACGACTACCAAGCACGCAGTACCAAGTACCAGGTACCAGGTACGAAGTGGGTTAGGGCGTACCTGGTAATTCGTAATTCGTAATTCGTAATTCGTAATTCGCGCCCCCACCCACAGCGCGATATTCACGACTGCGTAGCCGCTCAGGAGCACCACGGGCAGCCATGCGCTCGATGCCAGGGTCACGGAGTCCACGTAGCCGACGAACGGCAGCCTGAATGGGAGTAGCTGGGGGCTTGACCACAAGCCGAGCACCAACCAGCCAAGTGCGGGCAGCAGCAACATAGCCCCTTGCCGCTTCGCCAGCCATAAGAGCGCCCCAACGGCCACTATCTCCATCAGCAGAAGCCATGTCACAGGCGAAAGCCCAAGTATCAGGAACTGCAGGTCCTTCTCCATTTGCACGGGTGTTGAGTTGAAGTAGAAGTAGAGGGTCACAGCCGCGCCCACCAACCCGGCACCGCTGCCGACCGCCAGGCCCACACGCGGGTTGTCGGTCTCCTTCCAACCGATCATGGCCAGGGCAATCGCGCCTAATATCGCAAGGATAGGCAGAGACGGGTGGTTCAGTATGTTCACGCCGAGCCGCTCGGCGGTGGCGAAGTAGACGTCTATGCCGGTCACATCGGTGTCAATGAAATTCTTGACGAAGTTATGCGCCAGATTGAGCAGCCATGGCAATAGCACGGCCAGCGAGCATAGCCCCACTATTGCTACACGCAAGGCCGGCGTCAAAGGTGCCTTGAAACGTGCTGTGCCCTCACCATGCCGTATCGCCTGCACGAAGTGCCAGGCCAGGTAAAGCGCCACGAATCCCGCATATAGAATGGCGATCCTGTAGTGTGTGAGGAATAGCCCCGCTGCCCCGATAACGGCCAATGGAATGCGGAATGTGGAATTCGGAATGCGGAATGATGACCTGTGAGCTGCCTCGGAGGATTCCGCATCCCGCATTCCACATTCCGCATTGTCAAGAAGCAGTATCCACGATACCGGAAGGAGCGCCAGTGCCTGGCCCTCAGTGAACCGGCTCCATTCTACATAGTAGGCGGGCAGCACGCTCACCAACCCCACCAATGCTCCCGCCACCAGCCCTATCCAGCGGTTGCCCAGTACTTTCCACCCGAAGAGTGTCAACGAGAGTATGGGCAGCACGCTTCCCGCGAACTGGCCCACTTGAGGCATCAGTACCATGATGTCGGTAGGCGACTTCTGTCCGCTAAGCCATGATAGGGCGGCTACCAGCCCGTGAAAGCCGAAATGGTAGGTGAACGATTGGAGCGGAGCGTATGGCTCGTAACTGTGTGGGATCCCGCCGTCGCGAACGAAAAGCTCGCTGATAATTGTGTGGTGGTAAGCGTCCATCCCAACCCCGGCCTGCAAACCGCGCAAGGACAATAGCCTCGTAACCGTCGTAAGCAATAATATCAGGGCAAGCGACCCCCAAAACAGCAGACCCTCAGGGCTAATTGCGGACCTCTCGATTGCGGATTGCGGATTGCGGATTGCGGATTGACCACGCTGAGCGCGCCAGGTGAGCGCTGCGCGGAGAGTGATGGCGAGCGCGGAGAGCGTCAGGAGCACCCACATTCTGCCGGTGCTGAAGGTAAACCCGACCAGCGACGAGAAGAGCAAGAGTAAAGGCCATGCCAGGGCCATCACGGCCGGGGCGGCGAGCACTTTCTGGCCGGTGCTGAGGTCGTTGGGCAGCCATACCAGCAGCGCCAGGCCGGGCAATATCATCAATAGCAACCATTCAATGATGAGAAGGAGGTGTCCGGCAATGGCATCGCCAATGTCGGACAGAAGAGTGGGCAGCGAATAGCTATAGTACGCGGAGATAGCCAGGTCGCCTTCCTGTGGCCCGCCGGCCGTGTATAGCCGGCCTGACGAAAGAGCGTCTACGGGCGAGTAGCCGGGCTGCATAAACGAATTGATGGGATAGCCGGGCGTCATCAGCTCCAATGTGTAAGTCTGTCCTGCCGAGTCCCCCAGGCTCGGGAAAGAAACGGAGAGATAACTGTCCCCCGCGCTGCTGATGACCCCTGCCGCACTCAGTGGTGCATCATATATCGCCCGGCCCTGCAAGCCGTCGCCCGCCAGCAGCCTGACTCGCACATCCTGGGGCAGGCTCTTCGGTATCGCGCCGGCAAGCTCTATTTCGATGCGATGGAGGTTCGCGTCCGTGCTCTTGAAGCTTTGCGCCAGCACGGGCGTGTTCAGCGCGCTCGTATCGCCGCTATGTAGCTGCTGCTGGAAAGAGCGGAACTCTATACCGCTCGCTATCTGCCAGACGGCCCATACCGCAGCCATAGAAAGGAGCACCAGAGCCACCAGACGTATTAATTGCGGATTGCGGATTGCGGACCGTCCAATTGCGGATTGCGGATTGCGGATTGCGGATTGCGGATCAACGAGGATCGACTCGCCTTGTTCTGTCACTTCTCTATTGAACTCCCGTTCGTCCCAATTTGCAATTCTTTCCGCAATCCGCAATCCGCAATTGAAAGGTCCGCAATTGTCATCAGCCTGCTCTGGCTGCGCCTCGCCCGAATAGCCCTTGCGGTCTCATCAGGAGCACCAGGAAGAGCGCCGCGAACACAAGCGCATCTTTCCACTGCGAGAGGCGAAACACCACGCTCAACGCCTCTACGAGGCCGATCATAAAGCCCGCCAGCACAGCGCCAGGGAGGCTGCCCATGCCGCCCAGAATGATAATCGCCAGCCCTTTCAACTCCACCTGGTCGCCCATCGTCGGCTCTATGCTGTTGAGGCTCATGCCGTAGAGGACTCCTGCCGCGCCTCCCAGAGCCGAAGCTATAAAGAAAGTCTGCACGATTACCCTGTCGATATGAACGCCGAGCAGAGCCGCTGCCCTGGGGTTCTCGGCCACCGCGCGCATTGCCCGGCCCAGCGACGTACGCTGCACAAGCCATGTGAGGCCTGCCATCATGAGCAGACTTATTACCAGGACGATAATGTCGAGCAGGCGTATCCTGGTGCTGCCGATGTCGAAGTAGACCTGCGGGAATGCCTGAGCTGGGAACTGCTTGCGGTCGGGGTTGAACAGGAGCTGCGCCAGCCCGACGAAGATGAGCGCCATAGCGATCGAGCTGATGAGCGGGGAGAGGTGGCCTGCCCCGCGCTTTCTCAGGCGCAGGAAGGCCACTCTATCGAGCAGAATACCCAGCAACCCGGCCACCACGACGGCCACAGGGAAGGCCACCCACAAAGGCCAGCCCTGTGCGCTCACCAGCCACCAGCTAACCATCGCCCCCAGCATGAAGATAGCAGCGTGCGCCAGGTTCAGGATGTCCAGCACCCCGAACACCAGCGTATACCCCAGCGCGAAAAGCGCGTAGATGCTGCCGGAAAATATGCCATCCAGTATCTGGGCGGGAAACTGAGAGAAGTTCATAGGGACGAGAAATGAGAAATGAGAAATGTAGAAACGAGGTTCTAAATTCTCATTTCTCATTTCTCATTTCTCATTTCTTACTTGAGGATATCGAACTTGCCATTCTTCACGACCTGCACAACGGGTTGGTGGTTGGCGTCGCGCTTGTCGGTGAACGAAAAGGAGCCGAGGACGGTTGGCACGTTCTTGGTGTTTTTGAGGGCGTCCCGGATGGCGGTGCGGGCATCTTCCAGTGATTTGTTGGCTACATCGGCACGGATAATGGCGTCATCGAGAATGTATACGCCCGCGTATGCCTGGGCCGCGAACTGGTCGGGGTTTTTGCCGTTGGCTTTGTTGAAGTTGGTGATAAATTGCTTGCTCAGATCGTCTGTAGCGTTGAGGTTCCAGGCCGCACCCACGATCAAGCCCTCGGCTGCGGGTCCTGCCGCAGTCACGACCGCAGGTGAGTTGAAGCCGTTGCCGCCGATAATCGGTATCTTGGGGTCAATGCCTACGTCGTTGCGGGCTTGCTGCAGAATGATCTGAGCGGGACCTGCCAGCGCCGATACCACTATAGCGTCGGGGTTGTCGCCTTTTACCGCCTGGAGCTGCGTCTTGAAGTCGGTGTCGTTAGTCGAGAAGGTCTGCTCGCTCAATATCTTGATGTTATTCTTCTGCAATTCGGTGCGAAACACGTCCGCTCCCGATTTGCTGAAGGCATCGTCGTTGGCGAACATCAGCGACACTTTCGTGAGGTTGAGCTTGGCTTTGGCCTCCTTGACCGTCTCAGGTATCACCTGGAACTCGGCCAGCAAGTCGCGGAAGATATAGTCGCCCATGTCGGTGATACCGCTGGCGGTGTTGGATACTGCCAGCACAGGTACCTTGTCCTTCTGCGCTTCCGGATCGGCTGTGAGCGCCTCGTTGCTGAGGGTGGGGCCGACGATAGCGTACACCTTGTCGCTGTTGATGAACTTCTGGTAGATAGTGAAGGCGCTATCGGGCTTGCCCGCTGTATCCTCGAACACAGGCACCAGCTTGGGGCCTTTGCCGGCGGCGTTGATCTCATTGATAGCCATCTGCGCTGCTGCTTTCTGCGATGTGCCGTACGCAGCATTGGTGCCGCTGGTCACGAACGCGAACCCAACTTTCATCTCGTTGGTCCCGCTCCCCCCTGAGCCTGTCGTTGGCGCTGCTGTTGGCGTGGTCCCGCCGCTGGGCGGAGGCGCGCTGCATGGGCAGGGAGTGGGCGTTTGTGTTGGGCTTGTGGCGGCCGGTGCGGTAGTGGGCGTGGCGGCTTCGCCGCAAGCTGTGAGCACCGTTGCACAGGCAATTAATAATGTTAGAGCGCGTAGGTGAGTACGTCCTTGCATTGTGGAATCTCCTCCTAGTTCCTTATGATGCGCCCAAGCCCAGGCTATTGGATTTTGTTCAATAGGGCGGCCTGAATCTAAAACCGGATAAATCGTCTGAAAGGGGAAAGGGCGCGTGTTGCGATTTTACTACTAGCACCTATTGTTGTGCAAGCGAAGCTATCAGCTATCAGGTTCTGAATCACAGAGAACACAGAGTGCACAGAAGTTATTAGGGTTTTACGTTTTACGTTTTACGTCTCATTCCGTCGTCTGTCGCCCACCGCCCACCGTCACGTCGTGGCACGCTCTTTGCATTTAGCCTGGTAGACGTCCGCGCACCAGGTTGAGTGAAACATTTGTACCGGAATATCGTAGCTTAAGGTAAGACGTTGCAATTGCGCGACGGAAAAGAGAAGAAACAAAACAGAACCACTTTTGCGTGTCAGGCGTTAATAGAGTATGAAGGTAACGCAGCAAGTAGCCCTTTCGGTTACCTTACTCTAGCCAGCAAATACCCTGTGGAAAACTTGCCTCAACGTGGGGGCATGTGTTAGCATAGGACCAATCAAATAAAACTCAGGGCCGGTCCCATCCTCGTGGGACGACGAAATCGGCGCTTTATCTCTACCCCCAGAGTGTGCTGGCAACGGCCCTGGGGGGATTTTGTTCTTTGAGGGGCACCCGTGTTCCTCTCTTCCGACACCGAAGAAGTCCGGAAGCAATTGGCAGCTAGTAGTTCACGTTCCACTCATACGTCGAGCGTACAAGCCTCGCCACCGTCGCTGTTTGACGGTACATCCTCAAAATAAGCAACTGAATATCTCATATCCTGAATGGAACAGTAGCACCAACGATGGGCCTGCTCCAATGGTCGAACGCACTCTTCGTTCGCTACCGGAGGCTAACGAAGGATGCCCGGCGTCGGATCATCACCCATCATTCGCAATTCCTAATTGGTCATTTGTCGTTTGTTCTCAAAGGTAGGAAAGGAAAGTAACATGGACCTTATCAAGAAGCTGGAAGAACTGAGAGCACAGGAGCAGGCGCTGTCATGGCAGGGCACCTTCGCCGATTATTTCGAGGTCGTGAAGGCCAACCCGCAGGTGGCACAGCTCTCTCATGCTCGCATCTTCGATATGATTACCTCAGCCGGAGTGGACGAAGGTAAGGGCGGCCTTTCCCACTACAGCTTTTTCGACGGGGAAATATTCGGCCTCGACAAGCCGTTGCAGCAGGTGGTCGAATATTTTAGCTCGGGTGCGCAGCGGCTTGAAGTGCGTAAGCGTATCCTCCTTTTGATGGGTCCGGTAGGCGGAGGCAAGAGCACGATTGTATCGCTGCTCAAGCGCGGCCTGGAGATTTACTCTCGCAGCGAGAGAGGGGCAATGTACGCCATCGCAGGCTGCCCCATGCACGAAGAGCCTCTACACCTTATCCCCGTGGAGCTGCGCGAGGATTTCATGCGCGAGTATAGCATCTATATCGAAGGTGACCTTTGCCCCCACTGCCGCTTCGAGCTTGAGCATACATATGAGGGCCATATCGAGCGGGTGCCCGTGAAGCGGGTGCCTGTCTCTGAGAAGAGGCGCGTCGCCATCGGCACGTTCATGCCCTCCGATCCAAAGTCGCAGGACGTCTCCGAGTTGACCGGCTCCATCGACCTTTCCACCATAGGCGAATACGGCTCGGAGAGCGATCCACGTGCCTACCGCTTCGACGGCGAGCTGAATATCGCAAACCGTGGCGTGATGGAATTCGTAGAAATGCTCAAAGCCGACGAGCGCTTCCTGTACGTCCTCCTTACCCTGTCGCAGGAGCAGAATATCAAGACCGGCCGCTTCTCGATGATCTACGCCGACGAGGTGGTGGTGTCGCACACCAACGAGACCGAGTACAAGGGGTTCGTGGGCAACAAGAAGAGCGAGGCGTTGCAAGATCGCATCATCCTGGTGAAAGTGCCCTATAACCTGCGAGTGAGCGATGAGGTGCGCATCTACGAAAAGCTGCTCAAGCAGAGCGCGCTGCAGAACGTGCATATCGCCCCGCATACCCTCGATATCTCCTCGATCTTCGCGGTGCTCACGAGGTTGGAGGTGAGCAAGAAGGCGGGCATGACCGTAATGAAGAAGCTCAAGCTATACGATGGCGAGGACGTGGACGGCTTCAAGCAGAAAGACACCAAGGAGCTTCAGGACGAGTCGGATCGCGAGGGTATGGACGGTATCTCACCTCGCTACGTCATCAACCGCCTTTCGAGCGCGCTGGTGCGCGAAGGCGTGACCTGCATCAACCCTATAGATGCCCTGCGCGCCCTCCGCGACGGCCTGGAGCAGCACACCTCGATCTCGAAGGACCAGCGCGAGCACTATCTCAATCTGATAGGCGAGGCCCGCAAAGAGTACGACGATATAGCCAAGCGCGAAGTGCAAAAGGCGTTCGTCTATTCATTCGAGGAGTCGGCTCGCACCCTGCTGAACAACTACCTGGATAACGTGGAGGCGTACTGCAACCACAACAAGCTGCGCGACCAGATGACCGACGAAGAGGTCGAGCCCGATGAGACCCTCATGCGCTCTATCGAAGAGCAGATAGGCATCGGCGACACCTCGCGCAAGGCATTCCGCGAAGAGATCCTCATCCGCATATCGAGCCTCGCCCGCAGAGGCCAGCAATTCGACTACATGTCGCACGAGCGCCTGCGTGAGGCCATCGAAAAGAAGCTCTTCGCTGACCTGAGGGATGTGGTGAAGATAACTACGTCCGTCAAGACCCCGGACAAGGAACAGCTACGCCGCATCAACGACGTGATCAACAGGCTCGTAGAAGAGCACGGCTATTGCACCGTCTGCGCGAACCAGCTACTCATGTACGTCGGCTCGCTGTTGAACCGTTAGGGACTAGGGGCTAGGGGCTGGGGGCTAGTACCCGTTCTAACCACTAACCACTAGCCCCTAGCCACTACCGTAGTACGTATTGCCTATTGACACAATAAAGTCGAAGGGAGTACGTAATAGAAAGCAAAGCTATGGCAAAGTCAAACAACCGGCCTCTGATGATGTCGATCTCGCAGCAAGACTGGTCGTTGCACCGCAAGGGGCCCCAGGACCAGCAGCGCCACAAGGAGCGGATAAAGGACGCCATCAAGCAGAACCTGCCGGGCATCGTCTCGGAAGAGAATATCATCCTGTCGGACGGCAAGCGTCTCATCAAGGTTCCAATCCGGTCTCTTGAAGAATACCGCTTCCGCTACGATGACGAGAGCGGCAAGAATGCAGGCTCGGGGGATGGCGACTCGCAGGTGGGCGACGTGATAGGGCGCACCGGCGGCCAGAAGAAGGGTCCAGGCAAGGGTCCAGGCCCCGCAGGCGAAGAGCCGGGCGTCGACTACTATGAGGCCGAGGTATCGGTGGACGAAATAGCTGCTCTCATCTTTGAGGACCTGGGACTGCCCAATCTCCATGAGAAGCGGCTCAAGGAAATCGAGTCCGAGACGATAAAGTTCACCGATATTCGGAAGAAAGGGGCGATGTCCAACCTGGACAAGCGCCGTACCCTCCTTGAGAACGTCAGGCGCAATGCCTCACATGGCGAGGCGCGGGTGGGCGATTTTCGCAGCGAGGATATGCGCTTCAAGACCTGGGAAACCAACATAGAGTACCAGTCGAATGCCGTGGTCATCGCTATGATGGACGTTAGCGGCTCCATGGGAGAATTCGAGAAGTATATCGCCCGCTCATTCTATTTCTGGATGGTACGCTTCCTGCGCACCAAGTACACCAACGTAGAGATCGTCTTTGTCTCGCATCACACCGAGGCGAAGGAGGTCACCGAGGAAGAGTTCTTCCACAAAGGCGAGTCGGGAGGCACGCAGGTATCATCGGCCTACGCTCTGGCTCTCGACATAATCAAGACGCGCTTCCCGGCCCAGGACTGGAATATCTACCCATTCCACTTTTCGGACGGCGATAACCTGCCCTGGGATAACGAAGTGTGCGTGCGGCTGGTCAAGGAAATGCTGGCGGAATGCAATCTCTTCGGCTACGGGGAAATCCGGGAAGGCTATCGCGGATCGTCCAGCACCCTGATGTCGGCTTTCAACAAGGTTGAAGACCCGAAGTTCGTTATGGTCACAGTCAGCGACAAGAAAGCAGTTTATCCGGCCCTACAGAGGTTTTTCGCGAAATCTCCGGTAGCCTGAACGAAATTACGAATTACGAATTACGAATTGACCGACGTGATCGTAATTCGTAATTCGTAATTCGTAATTCGTAATTTCAACTATGGACACAACACCACTACAAGCTCCATCCACGCCCGCTACATCGGTTGCTCTGCCTACATGCTGGTTTTGCGAAGGCGAGGCTTACGCTGCATGCCAGTGCGGGCGGGCGCACTGTGGGAGGCACGAGTTTGAAGGGCACTGCCTTGTCTGCGCGCTCGGGATGGACCTGTTCGAGCAGGCCGACGAGCCTGAGCCTCTAAGCGATCTGCTGGTTTTCAGCCTGGTAGCGGCCTCGAACGACCCCTATATTGTAATACCGCCGGGTCTGGCGGGTGCGCGACCTCTGCCGGTAGCGGGCGTTGAGCGCGTGCTGGGCGCGATGATGCGGATGGTCAAGAGCGGTGACGGCCCCGTGCGGCACAGAGCAGCGTTGGTACTAGCCAATTCTACCGTTACCTGGCCCACCCTTGACCCATCCCAGCTATCAACGCACAACTACGGCACCGGCCTCCTGGCAGCCGACCAGGTCCGTGCCTGGCTGATTCGCGCCCTCAAGATGTCGCGCTCCATGGCGAATGAGAACACCGCCATCGCTGTGCTCGATAAGCTGCGTTCAGCCGATTTCCGCGACCTTTATCCGGGTATCGCCGAAAAGCTTACCACACTGAAAGTCTCGAGTATGGGCACCCGCGTGCACGATATGTTCAACGGCCTCGACAAGGTTTACCCCACGAACAGCTATTCCATTAATGAGCGGTGCGAGCTATTCGTTTACGAGCAATATGTGAACACACAACGAGGTGCGGGCACGTTAATGGAGCGCATGTATGGCTCCAAGCTTCGCTACGCGCCCGTCCTTGCCAAAATGCTCAAGAAAGGCGTCTGGCATTCCAACTATAACCGCTTCACTGCATGGTATCCCGGTGAGGATGAGCCGTACTAGCCATTGCGGATTGCGGATTGCGGATTGCGGATTACCCACATAATCTTGGCGAACCTTGGTGTTCTTGGCGTCTTGGTGGTTAAAATTAATCCGCAATCCGCAATGGCCACGGGGGTTTTTATGAATGATTCTGATGTAAAAGCACTTGAAGACTCGCTTGAGCCGATCTGGGAGATCGCTCGTGGGTTCGGGCTGGACCCATATCCTGTGCATTTCGAGATGGTGCCGGCTTCGATTATGTACGAGTTCGGCTCGTATGGGCTGCCGGGGCGGTTCTCGCACTGGTCGCATGGCAAGGTCTACCACCGGATGAAGACCAGCTACGACTACGGCCTGAGCAAGATTTACGAGCTGGTCATTAACACCAACCCGAGCTACGCATTCCTGATGGACGCCAATTCGCTTCTCCAGAACAAGCTGGTGATCGCTCATGTGTTGGGCCATTGCGACTTCTTCAAGCATAACGCCTATTTCCAGGCCACCAACCGCCATATGGTGGAGACCGCCTCGCTCAACGCCAACCGTATCAGGCAGTACGAGTTCGAGCATGGCCTGCAAACTGTCGAGCGCTTCCTGGATGCGGTCCTTTCGATCCAGGAACATATCGACCCTCAGGAAGCGCGCCGCCCGCAAGGCAGAAAACGTCCCGGTGCAGAGGAGAAACCCTCACAGCCTGTAGGCTCGCCATTCGATGACCTTTTCGCCCTCACCCCCGGCGAGAAGCCTCGGGAGCCTGAGCGCAAGTCTGAAGAGCGCGTACCGGCCCAGCCCGAAAAAGACCTGGTCGGTTTTATCATGGAGCATTCGCGCCACCTTGAGCCCTGGCAGCGCGATGTGATAGGCATCGTGCGGCAGGAGATGCTCTACTTTGTGCCTCAGATGCAGACGAAGATCTGCAACGAAGGTTGGGCGAGTCTTTTCCATTCGCGGATCATGCGCGAGATGGATCTGACGGACGAAGAATATACCGATTTCGCTACCATGAATGCAGGGGTGATCGCTCCGTCGCGCCATTCTATCAACCCCTATTACCTGGGCGTGAAGATGCTGGAGGATATAGAGCGGCGCTGGGACAACCCCACCGAAGAGGAGAGACTCAAGTGGGGCCGGCAGGGCGGGGAAGGTCGTAAGAAGCTCTTCGAGGTGCGCGCCGAGGAGAACGACGTGTCGCTTATCCGCAATTACATGACCGAGCAGCTAGTGGAAGACCTCGACCTCTATCTCTACGAAAAGCAGGGCGACCAGTGGGTGATCGTGGACAAGAATTGGGAGAATGTGCGTGATAACATCGTGGCCCGCATGGCTAATTTCGGCAACCCCACCATCCTGGTGGAGGACAGCGACTACCACCACAACGGCGAGCTATATCTTCGCCATGTCTCCGACGGCAACGAGCTTGACGCTCTCTACGCCGAGAAAACCCTTGAGTACATCTATGTGCTCTGGGGTCGCCCGGTCAATCTCGAAACGCTCCTGGAAGGCGAAGCCACGGTGTTCAGCTACGACGGAGGCAAGCACGAGCGCGATGCTGCCTGACGTATAAGGAAAAGCCCGGCAGCGCCGGGCTTTTTCCTTATTCACTTACTGGGGTGCCAGTCCTTCAGATGCCCCTGCGATCCTGGCTTTAGCATTGTTCGCCGTGCTGTCAAGAGATTCTTTGGCTCGTTCGACCTCATTGTGCAGGCTCGGGCTGTCGCCCTGGGTGGCCTCGGCAAGGATCACGGCAATCGCCGCTCCCACCACTATCCCAAGTATGATCCCGATCAAGAAGCTGGCGTCACCGCCCTGTCGTCTCTTCATAATCTCTATCCCTTACTTGATTGGACGAAAGACGAAGGACGCAGGACATGTGCCCCTGATTTCTTTCGTCCTTCGTCCTTCGTCCGGTAATCTACTTTCCTGCCTTGGGAGGATTGCGCCGCATGAGGGTTTGCACCATTGCACGAGCGCCTGCCGCCGCACCTGCTACCTTTATGATAGGCGCTACCACGCTTTCGCTGACGAATGTGGTCGTGCCTTTGACCGTCTGAAGCGCATCGTCAGCCTTTTCGAGGGCGGGCACGATATGGTCGCGTATCATGAATGCTATAAGGGCCAGGAGTCCTGTCATCACGATAAATAATATGGCGCCTACACACATGAAGAGGCTGGCGTAGATGATGGACATGTCGCGCACATTGACCAGCCACGAGCCGCTGTCGGGAGAGGTAAAGACCAGAACGATCGGCAGCACCACCACACCCAGTACCAGCACTACTGCCAGAATGATGAACACCCACTTCATAACAGTGTTCTCCTCCTTGTACCCTTATTGTAGCACACCATATACAGGTTACGTACTACACAGAGCATCGTCGCATTCTATCACACGGTAAAGCGGCTGGCAACCAGGAGTAGCACCAGCGAGCCTGCACTGGCCTCCACGACCGGTATATCCCCCAGCACAAGCGGATGAACGCTCCAGAGGGTGGAGATCAGAAAGCCGAGACCGAACCCCAGTATGCTCACCAGCCAGAAGAGCAACAGATGCGCCAGATTGCGCCCCTTCCACAAGTGGAAAGCTAGAGCATAAGCCGTGCCCAGCCCTAGAAATATTACTACTGTCGGTGAAAGTGCAGGCATCTGTCTCCCTGTCCGCGGAGCGATTTATGTTACTTACTGCTTACTGCTTATTTCCCTGTAATCTTGGCGTCTTGGCATCTTGGCGTTTGAAAAGCAGTAAGTAGTAAGCAGTAAGTAGTAAGCAGCCAACCACCGTCTGGCATTATACACCAGCAAAGAGTTGTGGATTCCATTTGCTATAATCGCCCCATGCAATCCTTCCGGTTTGCGTATTGGGTAACAGTTTCAAAATCATGGTCGGAGGTGTGCGATGAAGGTCAGCGCCCAGGTACAGAATAGCCAGGGAAATCATCAAGTCATGTTGACGACTGACGACTCGGTCCACTCAATTGCGATTCCGCCCAGGGCTTCAGGTTTCGGCTCGACGGCCAACGGCGGAGAGCTACTATTCCTGGCGCTCGCGACCTGTTATTGCAACGATATTTATCGCGAAGCCGCCAGAAAAGGGATAAATGTGGAGCGTGTCGAAGTCGAAGTAACCGGCGACTTCGGCGCGGACGGAGAAGCGGCCACGAACGTCACCTACAGTGCGAGAGTGGTAGCCGATGCGACTGAAGAGCAAATTCGGGAGCTAATGGCCTACACCGACCAGGTTGCCGAGATACAGAATACCTTGCGAAGACAGACGCCTGTAACTCTGAGTCACATAGAGGCCGTGCCCGCCTTGCATGACTTTAGGGCCTGTGATCTAGCTTTCCGGGTGGGCCGCTACGAAGAGGGTGCGGCGGAAACCGTAGAACACAGGGCTACCGGGATAGGCTTCCCTTAGTCTCTTCCGGTACTCGCCCATAAAGCTCGCTCGCATATCGTCTGTCAGGCGCTCGAAATAGGGCACAAGAGCGGTGCCTGATGTCCAGTCGGCTAATGCATCTGCGTTTTCGAGGATGTGCGGGTAGACCTTCTCGAAGACGGTGATCTCGGTTGCGCCATGCTGGAAAAGAAGGTCAGCGTACCGGTCTATCTTGAGCACGGGCCGGACGCGCTGCCAGCCTCCCAGCGCCGAGCGATAAGGCTCTCTGTCCGCCATCTCCTCGATCAGGCGGTGAGTCAGGTGGCCGTTATTGGAGGGTACCTGCACGGCCAATTGCCCGCCGGGACGTAGCATCGAGAGGAGACGCGGCAGGAGGGTCGCGTGGTCATCCACCCACTGGAGAGCGGCGTGCGAAAAGATGAGGTCCCACTCGCCCCCCATATCCTCGATGGAAGCAAGCTCGAAGCGTAGCCCGGACCGGGCATATTCGGCGGCTCGGGATAGCATCTGCGGCGAATTGTCTACGCCGGTAACGTCGCTGCCCGGCAGGTGGTCGGCCAGCCGGCGCGTCAATTCGCCCGTGCCGCACCCCAGGTCCGTGACCCGCAGACCGGGGCGCACCTTCACAAGCGAAAGCAGGTCATCGAAAGGCGCGGAACGCTCGCGCTGGAACTTATTGTATGTATTGGGGTCCCAGGGCATAGTTTATATCTCAGGCAAATGTCAAACGCCCTTTAGGCTCCGGGATAGGGCGACCCATCTCTTTCGCTGTCTCGATCCATTCCTGAATGATTATCTCAACGTTACTTATCGCTTCCTGGTAAGTTGCACCATCAGCCGCGCAACCTGGCAGTTCGGGTACCTCAGCAATGAATGCTTGATCTTCCTGGCTCCAATAAATTATTACCTCATAACCTTGATCTGTCATATTCAATCGCAGCAAGGACGTCTCGTAGCGACATGTATATAGCTTTGTCCAGAGTTCGAGTGGATGTCTCTTGCGACCAGCTTGGTAAAGACCTGGTACTGCCACGGATAGCGCCCTTCAAGAGAAATATCCTGAGCAAAGTATACAGGCGTCGAAGCGATGTATTCGATCTTAGTGCCTTGTGTCTTAGTCCAGTCGTCTTTTCGCGAGGACTCATAGATCTAGGCCGGACGCTCGATCGTACCGCCGCCCAACACTTCATCTCCGATATAGACAACCGCTGCCTGGCCAGGGGTGACGGCCCGCTGGGGAGTATCGAACTCCACATGGATGCGCCTGCCGGGTAGGGGCGTGACGGTGGCAGGCACTTCCGGGAGCGCGGTAGCGTATCTTCACGTCGGCGCGGAACGGCTCGGTGGGCGCTTCGCCGGATGTCCAGTGAACATCGTCGGCTGTGAGTTTATCGCGCAGCAATTCCTCGTTCGTGCCGACCACTACCTGGTTCGCCTCGGGGCGCAACTCAAGCACAAAGTGGGGCTCCGCACCAAGGGCGCCTAACCCCTTGCGCTGGCCGATAGTATAGTTGGGCACGCCTGTATGCGCGCCGACCACGTTTCCGGCGGTATCGACCATCGCGCCGGGACGGGCCATGCCGGGCGACACCTTCTCAAGGAAAGTGCGGTAATTGTTGTTCGGGATAAAGCAGATTTCCATGCTGTCGGGCTTGTCCGCCGTTACAAGGTTGCGCTCGGCGGACATCTCGCGCACATACGTCTTCGCGTAGTCGCCCATCGGGAAGAGGAGGCGGCTCAGCTCGCTCTGGCCCAGGTGATAAAGTACATACGACTGGTCCTTCGATGGGTCGAGCGCCTTGCGGAGCGAATACCTGCCGGTCTCCTCGTTGAAAGTAACCAGCGCATAATGTCCGGTGGCGAGGTGCCCTGCTTCCAACTGGGCTGCTCGCTTGAGCAGCGAATCGAACTTGACATAACGATTGCACATCAGGCAAGGATACGGTGTGCGGCCCGCGCTATACTCGTTGACGAAGTTCTGGATGACGCTCTTTTGGAAGTCGCCCTCGAAGTCGAGCACGTAGAAAGGTATGCCAAGCTCGTAGCAGACCATACGGGCATCGTCCACGTCGTCAGCCGAGCAGCAACCCTTATTGAGCCTGCCCGATGCCGTGGCGGTGCGGCTCTGGGCGTGCAGGTGGTGCAGGCGCATGTGCACGCCTATCACATCATAGCCCTGTTCCATCAGCAGGGCCGCGGTCAGCGAGCTATCCACGCCGCCGCTCATAGCGACCACCACTCGGTTGTTGATTGTGTTATCCATCTTGTCTTAATATATTTGTTCGACTTGCATGCCTGTCGTGAATTCGACCTTATCGTATATCTCCCGGAGGCCCACCGAGCAATCGACCGAGGCCAGGTGCAGAGTGTCCTCCATCTCGCTCAATTCGGTGAATATCCATTCTTGCCCGCGCCTCAGATAATGCTCGACGCGAACCTTGTCCTGTGAGATCAGCACGTACTCTTGAAGTGAAGGCAACCTGCGGTAGTGCGCGAACTTGTCGCCCCGGTCGTGTGCTTCGGTCGAAGGCGACAGCACTTCGACAATGACGCTGGGGTTGGTGAGCGTATCAATTTCATTATCGTCGAAGGTTGAACCGCCGCAAACCGCCACCACATCCGGGTAGGTGTACATTCCCGTGGCGCTCACCTTCACACGCATGTCGGCGCTAAATACGTCACATGGCTTACCCTTGAACTGTTGTCTGACCTCACTTGCGAGGTTGAGGGTGATCCAATTGTGCTCCTTGCTGGCCCCTGCCATTGCATAGATTTCGCCGTTGATGTACTCGCTCTTGTACTCGGCTTGACGCTCGAGGGCGAGATATTCTTCGGGTGTATAGGTTATGCGAGCCGTTGATGCCATCTTATTGGTATTCCTTCACTTTTATGGCAAGGAGCTTTCATTCTGTTTCCCTAAGTATACCAAACGCCACCAATTCGAGACTTTACCGAAAAGGCTGTGCTATAATTCGGTGACTATCGGACAAATGCGTCGCAACCCATCCTCTCGTCGGCCCAGAGTATCTCTATGGAGACAACTTTACCATTTGGGCAGTGGCTCAAACAGCGCCGCCAGCAGCTTGACCTCACCCAGGAAGCCGTCGCAGAAGCTACAAAGTGTTCTCCGGACACGATCCGCAAGATCGAAGCGGGGCTTAGACGGCCTTCTCGGCAGATAGCGGAACTCCTTGCAAACTTTCTGGACGTCGAGCCTCTAGACGTTCCGGCTTTCGTTCTATGGGCACGCGGCGTGGCGCATCCGGGTCATGCCTCCATGCTCGCTACGCAGGGTCCTTCCGCAGCTCCGGCAAACACCGCGAGCTCGCAGCCCACGCGCACGCCCGGCGGCCGGGGAATATCCTCCACATCTCTACCTCTTTTGCCTACGCCGCTGGTAGGTCGCGAGCGCGAATTGGCCTCCATAAAGGAGCTTGTATGGCGCTCCACCACGCGCTTGCTCACCTTGCTGGGGTCGCCGGGCATAGGCAAGACCAGCCTGGGTATTGCCTTAGCCTCGGCCCTGCAAGCCGACTTCAAAGACGGTCTGCTATATGTGTCCCTCGGCCCCCTCAGCGACCCTTCGCTTGTGGCAGCAACCCTTGCGGAGGCGCTGGGAGTGCGCGAAGCGCCCACGCGTACACTCCTGGATAGCCTGCAAGACGTGCTGCGCGACAAGCAAATGCTCCTCATACTCGACAACTTTGAGCAGGTAGTATCAGCGGCTCCTTTGCTTACCGATCTCCTGGCGGCGGCTCCCCAGCTGAAAGTGATCATAACCAGCCGTTCGCCATTGCATTTACGTGGCGAGAAGCTTGTGGAAGTTCGCCCGCTCGACATACCTGATCCGAAGCACATTCCGCCCGTTGAAGAGTTGGAGCAGATAAGCTCGGTCGCCCTCTTCGTTGAGCGGGTGCGAGATGTCAACAGCGATTTTGCCCTCACTCCCGAAAATGCACCGGTGGTGGCCGCCATATGCTCTCGCCTGGATGGCCTGCCGTTGGCAATAGAGCTTGCGGCAGCAAGAACCCGTCTTCTATCTCTGTCCGCACTACTCTCACGGCTGGAACGGCAATTGACTGTGCTGGCAGGTGGCCCTCGTGATGCCCCGCTTCACCACCAGACGTTGCGAGGCGCGCTGGAGTTTAGCTACAGGCTTTTGGGAACCGGCGAACAGCGTTTGTTCAGGCGGTTGGGCATATTCCCAGGCCCTTTCACGCTTGAGGCCGCAGAGGAAGTGGCCGGTGCAACTCTTGATCAGCTTGAAGCAATCCTTGACCAGAGTTCCTGCGAACCCAGCTGTCCATAGCAGGGCGGTCCATTACCGACAACGGACAACGGACAACTGACAACTGGTACACCATGCTGATGCCGGTACGCGAGTTCGCGCTCGAACAACTGGACGCCGCCGGAGAGCGCCACGATATAGCGCTTAGGCATGCCCGCTACTTCCTCGACATGGTGCTTACCACAGAGCCGGAATTCAGGGGCCCAAACCAGAAGTTGTGGCTGGACCAGATCGAGAGGGCGTATAACGATATAAGAGTCGCCCTGGATTGGACCCTCAAGAACGAGCAGGTCGAAATGACGCTGCGTCTGAGCGGGATCATGCGGCATTTTTGGCTCAACCGAGGCCATCGCCAGGAAGGTCTCTCCTGGCTGGAACGGGCGTTGGCTCAGGGTGATGGTGCACCTGCCGACGCGCGGGCCTTAGGACTCCTTGGCCTGGCCCATCTATCGTACAGACATGGTGAGTATAGGGCGGCGGCCGGCTATTTTTCCGGCGCTGTAACGTTGGGCAAAGAAGCGGGCAAAACACAGCTCGTTTCCAACTCGCTCCTGGGCTTGGGACAAGCTTTCACAGACCTGGGCGAGTACGAGCAAGCAACTCAAGTTTTAAATGAATGCATATCCATCTCTGAGGATCTGGGTGACATGGTTAACGTCGCAAGGGCTCTCGGCGCGTTGGGAAGGGTACTTTCCAGGCAGAACGATTTCGCCCAGGCGATAGCCTGGCAGGAGAAGGCACTTGCTATCAGACGCCAACTGGGAGTGCCAATCGAGATCGCGCAGAACTTGCAGAACCTGGGCACCCTGGCCCTCAAACAAGGCGATTACAGGCGCGCTATAGCTTATGCCGAAGAGAGCGTGGCAATCGACAGCCAGGTAGGTAACAAAGAGAATCTGACTTTTTCGCTAGGCATGGCCGGGAAAGCAGCCCTGGGATTGGGTGACTACGAACGGGCGGCAACCAACTTCGGCAGATGCCTCTCAGTTTTTGTGGAGCTAGGCGCGATAAGGATGGTAGCCTTCGTCTTTGAAGAGATCGCCAGGGTAGACATACGTCCAGGGGCAGCCCGCGAAAGCAGCGCGCCTCTTCGGAGTGGCGGAAGCCCTCCGCGAGTTTATTGGCGCAGAGGTTGACCCACCCGACCGCGTCGAGCGTGACGCAACAATCGCGTCACTTCGGCAGGCGCTGAGCGAGCACCAGTTCAATGCCGCCTGGACGGTTGGACGTGCGATGCACCTTGAAGAGGCTATTGCGTACGCGAGAAATGAGAAGTGAGAAGTGAGAAGTAGGAGAAGAGAGAAGGAGAAGTGAGAAGTGAGAAGTGAGAAGTGAGCGCCATGCGACCAGTGTCTCATATCTCATATCTCATTTCTCATTTCTCATTTCTCATATAGGACAGGTATTATTCATACCGCAGCGCTTCCGCCGGGTAGATGCTGGCGGCGCTGCGGGCGGGGGCGATAGTGGTGAGCAGCGACACCACGTAGGCGAGCAGCACTATGCCGCCTATCGTGAGCCAGGGCACGTTCCACTGCACGCCGGGCGTGTCTTTGGCGAAGTATTGCACGAAGTTATACGACAGCACAAGCCCCAACCCCACCCCTATCACGATGCCGAGCAGCGCTATGAAAGACGACTCCAGGAGGAACGACATGCCCACCATGCCTCGTTGGTAGCCGATCGCCCGCAGCACGCCTATCTGCTGCCGCCGCTCCACCACGGCGCGGGTGCTGATCACGCCGAGCGCGGCCACCCCCACCAGCAGGCCGAGCGCCATGAAGCCCTGCAAGAGGCCGATGAGCCCGCCCGACACCGCTTGCTGCTGGTGTATCTCGTCTGAAATCACCGCGGGCTGCAATCCATTGTTGATGAAGGCGGTGCCGAGAGCACGGCGCAGGGCCTGGGGGTCCTCTCCTGGCTTGATGCGGAAGAAGTAGGTGCTGACGGGCAACCGGGCGGCTATTTGGGGCGGCACGATCTGACTGGCCAGGTCGTGGTTGATGTACATACCCATGTAATTGCTCAATTCCTGGGTCAGCACGCCGATTATCTTCACTTTCATGGTTTGCTGAGGCGCGCCTGGTATAGCTCCCTGGCCGGGCAGGCCCAATTCTACCGTGACAGGCTTCATGGTGGGCTTGCTTCTATCAACGCCGGTGATGACAAAGATGCTTTCGCCACCCCCGCCCCGTCCGCTACCCGCACCCGAGGCCGCGAACTGGCCGATGTAGACAGGAAGATAGTCCACTACCACCAGCGTGGGGTCTTTGGCTACGGCGTTCCAAACGTCGCGGTCGGTGTTGTAGCCCTCGGCGCGGGTGGATAGCTCAAGCTGGTTGCTCTTCATGAACTCCGTGTCAACCAGGCGCGCCGTATAGTAGCCCACGCCTTGTGGGTTGGCAGTGGTTGTGAGCACTTTGCTCGGCGGGTCTACCTGGCGCATCTGGAGGGGCAGGATAGTCTCCCCTGTGACCGAGTCGAATTTGCCGTTGAGATTGGGGTTAGCGGCTATCTGCGCGTTTATATCTTTGATAGGGTTGGAGTAGGAGGCAGGAGCCTCTATCTGGTAGCCTCCTGACACGGCGGGCTTGTTGGGGTCAATCTGCTGGTTCGTGCCCGTGAGCACCGACATCAGTATGAGCACGAACATAATCAGCGCGAACATAGCGATGGCCATGCCTGTACGGAATATGGCTGACATAGGATAGGCCACTGCCGTCTTGAGCACCGGCCTCATGTGGCCCACGCGCCCCAGCAGGAAGGTCATCGCGCCCAGCAGGAGGTCGGAGTTGTAGATGACCACCCATACAGCGCCCGCCACCATCGCCAGGCCCGCGATGAAGAAGTATTCGATGCCCAGGCCGAACTTCGGCAATCCGAGCCAGTCGTGGAGCGCATCAATGGGCAGCGCCCAGTAAATTACCAGAAGCGCACCTGTAATGGTGAAAGCGATGCGGTTGCGCCTCGCGAGGCGCACGCCCCTGCGGGTCAATATCCATCTTATCGTGAAGCCGAGGCCGATGATGAAGATCGTCGCGCCGAAGTGGAATATGAACCCCAGAGTAAATGCCCAGCCGAGCGCCATGCATACAATGCCGAGCGTGCAGGCCACCGGCCCACTGAAGAATATCGCCATCGCCAACGAAATCATAGCGCCCAGGCAGCCGCCAATCTGACCTGCAGCCAGCATATCGAACGCGCCGGTGAAGCGGTCGAGCAGGCGCTGTTCGGGCTTCGGCATGTCGGCAATGTCGCGGATCGCCGCCACGATATTTAGTCGCGATACACGCACAGCAGAGACCAACACCGTCAGGAAGGTGACGAGCATACCAATGCAGTAGGCCACCACTACAGAGCGGACTTCGATATGGGGCACAAGCTGGAAGCCGTAGCTGTTGAAGATGCCTGAAATGACACCCACCATCGCAATACCCACACCTATGCCAAGAGCAGCGCCCACCGCAGCGGCAGCCAGATCGTAGGCGAGTCCCTCGAAGACGAACATCTGGGTCAGATGGCCGCGTTGCGTGCCGACAGCCCGCGCCATACCCATCTCGCTCTTGCGCTCCGCCGCCAGCATGGTGAAGATGAGGAAGATAAGCAGGATGCCCGCCGCAATGGAGAAGAGAGCCGTGCCCAGGAAGATCGAAGTAAATAGATTGCCGATCAGGTTGGCTGTGTTGATTCCGCTTTGTTTGACCTCGCTGACGCTGTATTGCCTGGTATCGATCACGCTCTTCAGCTTGGTGGCGACATCCTTGCTGTACTGCAAGGCATCCAGATCGCCGCCTTTGAGCGAGATATCTATCTCGCTGATCTGATTGGGCGCATTGAATATCTGCTGCATCTGTGCGAGCGGGATATAGGCGACCGGTATCTGGCTGCTTGGCGAGCTGATTTCTATGATCTCGCGCACCTTGAAAGAGGTGGTCTTACCGTTCACCACGATGTTGACGTTATCGCCCACCTTTGCGTTCAGCTTATCGGCGGCGGACTGGTCTATGACGATGTCGCCCTCTTTCATCTGGGAGACGTCAAAGGTGCCGCCGCCTACCAGCTTGAGGTCGCCCACGGTCTGGCGCAGGTCGGGGCCGATGCCTGTGATAGAGGTCTGTCCGGAGCCTTGCTGCGAGTCGGTGTCAATCAAGGGACTTGATTGTTGCAGCTGTGCCGACCAGCCGTCAATACGGTCGTCGTTGCCCATTTTGGCCTGCACCTGGCCCAGAAACGACTGGTCGAAGGTAGGTACAGGTTGGCTACTGCCGAAAGACCCCCCGAAATCGCTGCCCGGACTGGCCTTCGTGATGGATATATCGGTGCCGCCCAGGCCCGCTGTGAACGCCTGGCGCATCGAATATGTCATCGTGTCGCCTGTGCCGAAGGCAGCCGTGATAAGCAGGGTGGCAAGCATCAGCCCCAGCACGATCAGCACAGTCTGAGCACGCCGCCGCGGGATATTGCGCAGCGCCAGCCGCAAAATAATAGGGTTGCGCCATGCAAAAAGCGCCACACCCGCCAGCACTATAATGGCGAGGGTCAGCACCACAGCCATTATGGTGTTCATTGAGACGCCGAATACTGTTTCCATTGGTTAATTATCTCCTAACGCCAACGACCAGCGACGGGTTGAACCACAAAGGCACAAAGAGCACGAAGGACTCACTGAGATATTTGAGATTTCGGGTGTCTGAGCAATCCCGCGTCTAATACGAAAGAGCAACTATTAATTTCTTCGTGCCATTCTTTGTGCTCTTTGTGCCTTTGTGGTTCAACCCGTCGTCGTGCCTGGTGGTCAATCGTCGCTAGACAGTTGCCGCCATTGCTGATGCTTCGGTGGGCTTGCCGCCCAGTCCGTAATCCACGATCTGGCCGTCGCGCATGCGGATGATGCGGTCGGCGCGAGCGCCTACTTCGGGGGAGTGGCTGACTATCACGAAGGTCTGGCCGTTTTCGCGGTTGAGGCGGCGCAGGAGGTCCATGATCTCGTTGGAGGTCTCGCTGTCGAGGTCGCCTGTGGGCTCGTCGGCCCAGATTATGGCGGGGCGGCTCGCCAGGGCGCGCGCTATAGTGACGCGCTGCTGCTGGCCTCCGGATAGCTCCGCCGGGCGGTGAGTGGTGCGGTCCGAGAGGCCGACCAGCGCCAGCGCATCCTCAGCGCGCTTGCGCGCCTCGGCAGCCGACGAACCGGACACCAGCATAGGTAGCTCGACGTTCTCGATAGCCGAGAGCACAGGTAGCAGGTTGTAGAACTGGAACACGAAGCCCATCTTGCGGGCGCGAAGATCGGTCTTCTGGCGGTCGTTCATCGTGTGCAGAGGTACGCCGTCGATGATGATTTCGCCCAAATCGATGCCGTCGAGGCCCGCCAGGCAGTTGAGCAGGGTGGTTTTGCCGCAGCCCGACGGCCCCATCACGGCGGCCATTTCGCCTCGCACAATCTGGAGATTGACGCCGCGCAGCGCGTGCACTTTTAACGCTGCCTGTGTCGTAAGTCTTGTGAACGTTTCGCGCTTCGATGCTGATAGCACCGGGCGGGGCGGGGACTGTGACGCCGGGCACCACTGTGGCTCCCGGGTTGCCGTTACTGGTCATTCTTACTATTCTCCTCTCACACCACTTTGCCTCGCAAAGAGTAAGCGAAGCTCTCTTCGATACACTGATAAGTACGTTGCCGAACTATCTCAAGTTACATCGAAAGAGACCTTAGCACCATGATAGCATACACGCGACGAAGGACGAAGGACGAAGGACAAGTAGCCTTCGTCCTTCGTCCTTCGTCCAATCCGCATTCCGCATTCCACATTCCGCATTCCTCACAGCCACCCACGGCGCTTGAAGAAAATCCATTCAATGAAAATGACCACGACCATGAAGGCAACCGCTACGAAGTAACCGTACTGGGTGTGCAACTCCGGCATGTTTTCAAAGTTCATGCCGTACCAGCCGGTGACTGTGGATATGCTCATAAGCATAATGGAGACCGAGGTCAGGGTCTGCACGGTGATATTGAGGCGGTTGCTCTGCATGGAGAGGAAGCTGTCGAGGGCGCTTGAGAGGAGGTCGCGGTAGGTGTCGATACTGTCGGTGATGCGCACCACATGGTCGTACACGTCCTGGAAATAGACCAGGGTGTGCTCCTCGAAGATGGGCAGGTCGCGTCTGATAAGCACATTGAGAACGTCGCGCTCAGGGGCCAGCACCTTGCGCAGGGCCAGCAAGTCTTTCTTGAGGCTGAATATCGAATTCGACGGCCTGCTGGTTGTACTTCTCGAATATCTGCTCTTCAAGGTCCTCCACTCGCTCTACGATATTGTCTATTACAGGGAAATAGTTGTCGACCACAGTATCCAGCAGCGAATAAAGGAGGATACCAATGCCGTCAGCTTGCTGGGTGGCTCCGGCTCGCAATTCGGGGCTATCCACTGGGCTGGTGCTGCCGTTGTGCGAAGGGGGCTTCACTTGTTCAGGTTCCTGTCGCGCCAGCGCGCTGGTACCGGGCAGATCCTTTACGTCCTCGTGTTCAGCCACGATCATCTCAGCGTTGCGCCGCCAGCGTCGGGCGGCTTCGTCCAGCTCAGGTATAGGGGAGTTATGTACGGTAATCAGGTAGTTTTCGCCCATGAACATGGAGATTTCGCGCAGCACAATTCGCTCGTTACCCAGGCCGGCAGCGTTGGGATTCGCCACCTCCGGCATCGAGACCTCCGGCACTGCACCGTCAGGGTCCACTTTTCCGTCGGGTGAAACTTTGCCTGCGCCCCATGGCGAGGTTTTGATACCCCTGATACCGCCGGCAACGCCGGTGCCGTTAGGTTCAGGGGGGTGAGGGTCGCCGCCTCGATGATAGAAATCGGTGCCTCGAAGGCCTCTCAGTTGCGGCTGTTGACTCTCTTCGCTCGGCACCTCGATAGCAACTGAATAGAAAATGACCAGGTAGAAGTTACGGTATTGGTCCACTTTGGGCCGCTGGTGGCGCGCCATCGCGTCCTCAACGGCGAGTGGGTGGAGATCGAACTCTTCCTGGATTGTGGCGAACTCAGCTGGGCCGGGCTGCTCCATATCTATCCAGAGCAGCCTCTTTGGATTCTCCACGATGTCGCTGATGGCCGAGGGGTCATCCACCACGCGGAACTGGTTGCTTTCATCCCGAAGGAGGCTTCTTATCATGGTTAATTTTGAATTCTTAATTTTGAGTTCTAAATTAATTCAAGATTCAAAATTAAGAATTAGGAATTACCTCATATGCGTCGGATGTTGTCTCTGACCTGAATGTGCCGGGTGGCGTTGCGGGTGTCCACTACCAACCTGGCGTTGTCTACGATCCAATTATAGTCGTACTTGCTGTGGTCTGTGACGATTACCACCGCATCATAAGAACGGAGGGCCTCTTCTGTGAGCTCGATGGAGCGGATGGGCTCGTCATGGTCGGCGATTTCGAGGGTGGGCACGTAAGGGTCGTGGTAGTCGGTCTGCGCACCCTTGCTCAGAAGAAGGCTGATGATGTCTATGGCGGGTGACTCGCGCACGTCTTCGATATCGCGCTTGTAGGTCACACCGAGCACCAGCACGCGGCTCCCTCTGAGGGCCTTGCTCCCGTCGTTGAGAGCATCGACCACGATGTCGAGCACGTAGTTGGGCATATTGGTGTTGATCTCTGAGGCAAGCTCGATGAAGCGAGCGTTATAGTTGAGGGTCTTGAGCTTCCACGAAAGATAATGCGGGTCTATCGGTATGCAATGCCCACCGAGGCCGGGGCCTGGATAGAAAGGCATGAAGCCGAAGGGCTTGGTGGCGGCGGCCTGTATTACCTCCCATACGTCAACGCCAAGCTTGTTGCACATGATGGCAAGCTCGTTCGCCAGGCCGATATTGACCGCTCGGAAGGTATTTTCGAGCAGCTTCACCATCTCGGCGGTAGCGGTGGAGGAAACGGGAATGACTGTCTTTATTGCCGTAGAATAGAGGGCGGTGGCAAGCTGTACGCAAGTTGGGGTGACGCCGCCGATAACCTTGGGGATGTTTTGTGTCTGGTATTGTGGGTTGCCGGGGTCCACACGCTCAGGGGAAAAGGCGAGGAAAAAATCTCGGCCCACAGTATAGCCCCCGGCCGATAGGCGTGGTAAAATAATCTCGTCGGTAGTGCCGGGATAGCTGGTGCTTTCGAGGACAACCAGTTGCCCCGGCTTGAAGTTATCTGCAATCAACTCCGTGGCTGACACGATGTATGATATATCGGGGTCCTTGGTTTTGCGGAGCGGGGTCGGCACGCAAATAGAGATAGTGTCCACCTCGCGGAGAGCCCTATAGTCGCTGGTGGCGTGTAGCTTACCCTCCTCGATGGCGCTTTTGATATCGGCGGTATCCACGTCCTTTATATAAGAATGTCCCGAGTTGATAGCTTCGATTTTGCGCTCGTCCAGGTCAACGCCGGTCACGTCAAATCCGGCCCTGGCGAACTCGACAGCGAGCGGCAGGCCCACGTAGCCCAGGCCGATAATGCCGACGCGGGCCGTTCGATTGGCAATTTTCTCGGCCAATAACCGGCCGTAATCAGTTCTGTCGGGCATTTTGAAACGCTCCTAGTCTATACTGGCTATTAGGACTATAGCAGAGGGTAGTTGCAACGTCAACCGATTGCGGAATGTGGAATTCGGAATGCGGAATAACGGGTACCGCCGACGACCGCAGTAAGTAGTACTCTACATTCCGCATTCCGAATTCCACATTCCGCATTCCAACTGGGGGTTTTGATGGAGGGTGTGAAGCTAACAACTTACGATGGCGTCGAGCTGGCAGCAAACCTTTATTTGCCGGAAGGGACGAATGGAGAGTGGGCGTCGGGGATAATTGTCTGTCACGGCTTCGGGTCGTGTAAGGAGAACTATGCCGGCTTCGGAGAGATCGCGGCTCACGCCGGCTATGCCTCGCTAATATTGGACCTTCGAGGGCATGGTGAGAGCGGCGGCGAGATGGACGGCAATATCTTCAATGATGTAGCCGCCGCTCTGCAATACCTGCAAACACGACATGATATCAACCCAATGAGGTTGTCCGTTTGCGGCGCTTCGCTTGGTGGGTGGCTCGCTCTCCATACGGCGGCGCATCTGATGGATATTTCGCCTGTGACGGCCTTCTGCCCGGCCAACAAATCCTGGCTGATGATATTGATGGAAGAGTTGGCGCTCGTGCAGCGAGGCCATGCCTCGGCTATGGTGCCTGCAAATCCGCCCCGGGTCAATGTCAACTCATTGACGCAGCTTCTTTACAAGCTTGACCTGCTGAAGACTGCGAGGCGTATTGCTCCGCGCCCAGTGCTGATCGTGCATTGTGAAGCAGACGAAGTAGTGCCTGTGCACCTTAGCCAGCGTCTCTACGACAGCGTGGAGGAGCCGAAGGCGCTCTGGCTTCTCCCCGGTGGCAACCACCATTTCGCCCAGCACGACCCTGAGACCATAGAGCGCATGTTGGAGTGGCTGACGCTCACCGGCCCGAACACCGAAAAGCTTAAGATCGATGACGTGCCGGATGATTGACGAAGCAGTCAGAATAGAGAAAGGCAACAGGGCGTCCCGCGGGACGCCCTGTTGCCTTTCTCTATTCTGAAGAAAGTCTACCTACGCCTGAACCAGCGCTTGATGCCCTCAAGCGGGTCGTTGGTGAGGTTACGTCGGCTGTTGAAATCTATCACCTGGCCGCGCCAGCGCTTTTCTTCGGTAGGCGAATAGCCGCCGCCTGTGGTGCCCGTGCTTCTGTAGAGTACGATAGGAATCAAGAAGAGCACAGCCGAGGCTATAATGAGCGCGAAAGTGAGGATGTCGGATATATTCCGCAATAATACAGCCAGGAGGGCGACAGCGAAGGCCAGCATAATATACTGCCCGGAGCTGACGCGCTTCAAGTTGGGCATAGTAAAGCCGCTCTTTTGTGGAGTGCGTTTTGGAGCGGCGTAACGGTACTCGGGCGGTGGCGCTGGTGTAGTTTCCACGGGCGGCTTACCTGTGGGTCTATCTTTGCGCCCTGTCTGCTCGTCGTATTTCTTGAGGATCTCCTCGATCTCTTGTTCGTAGCGCTGTTTGCTCATACCACTACCCGTGCTTTCTTTGCGGCATCGCAAGAATAAAAAGCCTGGCTCTCTATCCTGATTTTACATCGCAACCCCCGGAGAGTCAACGGAATTGCGGAATCTGCGGAATGCGGATAACCTTCAACCGCCAAGACGCCAAGAACCGCAAAGATCCGCCAAGTTTTATTATGGGAAAAGCGAGTAAGCCGCAATCCGCATATAGCAGCCCGGTCAATCCGCAATCCGCAATCTGCAATTGCTACGGTTTCGTGGTTGGGATCAAGAAGTTGCCATTGATCCAGCCGCTATACTGGTCGTCCGCGGTGGAGACATGCTTCCAGGTGCCATCGGCGTTCTTTTGGTCGGGGCCCACTGTCTTGACCACTATGCCATCATTAAGGCCGGTTACTCTGTCGGCGCTTTGTTGTGGCTGGGCCCTCAATTTGACACCCAGACCACCCGTGTTCCCCACCTTGAAGTAATCGACAACCGGTGTGGGCGTGCCTGTGGGTGCAACCGTGGGTTTAATGGCTATGGTGGGCGTTACCGGCACAGGGACGGTTTGCGTGGCGAGTCCGCCCGCGCTGGGCGTATTTTCGATACCGGGCGTAGACGTCGGGATGTTCAATATCTGTCTGGGAACAGAAACTATGGCATTGGCTATCTGGGGCGTAACACGCCAGAAAAGGAGTGCGAACACGCCTATCAAGATAAGAGGCAATATCGTCAGGGCCGAGCACCCAATGCGGCTCGGTGGCCTGTACAAGGGATATTCTTCCGGCTCCAATGGGAGCCGTGGGTCGGGAGAATTAATTCGCATACACTCTCTTTACTGCTTAGGGCTTACCGCTTAGGGCTTACTGCTTCGTGAATATAGCATATAAAGGGCCATCGATTGGCGCAGTAATAAGCAGTAAGCCCTAAGCAGTAAGCAACCGTCCTCTACTTTCTACACTGAGACGGCAGGTAAGTCAAGTTCCCGCGCCGCCAGGACAGCGCATTGCGGTTTCATCCGCCGTGCAGACGCGTGAAGTGCCTCTACCGATCCGACCCCTCATGTGGGCCGAGTGCGCTGCCAACTATCTGCCGGTATCCCGCGAGAAATGCCTGGGCCGGCATGGGCGCTTTGCCTTCGGGCTGCACTTCCAGTAGCTCCAGGCTTCCTTCGCCCGTCTGCACCAGCAGCTTTTTCTCTCCACTGGATTCCACAGAGACCATGCCGGGCGACCCGCTTGTGTCTATTGGCAGGGAGCGAGCGCGCACGATTTTCAGCATGTGCCCTTGCCAGTAGCTGAAGGTGCCGGGCCAGGGTTGGAATGCGCGCACCCGGCGGGCGATTTGTTCGGCAGGCTGCGTCCAATCTATCTCGCCATCCTCTTTGGAGAGGGTCCGCGTAAGGGTCACCCCTTCGTCGCCCTGAGGCTTCGCCTCCATCTCACCTCTGAGCCATAGAGGTAGCGTTTCGGCAAGCAAATCAGCGCCCAGGCGGGCCAGGCGAGCGCTCAGCTCCGGGTGGGTCTCCTCGGGACCGATGGGAGTGGAGCGCTGGGCGATGATCGGCCCTGTATCCAGGCCGCGATCCATCTTGATAATGCTCACACCTGTCATCTCGTCGCCTGCCAGGATTGCCGATTGGATGGGCGTGCTGCCGCGCCACCTGGGGAGAAGCGATGGGTGAAGATTGATGCTGGCGCGCCTGGGCAGGTCGAGCAGCGATGGAGCGACGTATTCGCCGTAGGCAACCAGCACGGTAACTTCCGGATGGAGGGCCGCGAACCGTTCGCGGAAGGCGGGATCGCGCAGCGTTTCAGGCTGGACGACCTCAAGGCCCATCTCCTGGGCGGCCACCTTCACGGGCGGCGGGGTCAGTCTGCCCCCACGTCCGGCTGGGCGGTCGGGCGGCGTGACCACTGTAATCATGTAGGGCCCTGCGGCGAGCGCTCGCAAAGAAGGCACCGCGAAATCGGGCGTGCCCATGAAGACCACTCGCGGCTCGATGGCGGTTGTCGGCATACATGATATTATAATCCGAATGACATCCCATGTGGTAAAATAGAGGTAACAGGCGGCTCCGAGGGGCGGGCCATCGAAGCGGGTAACACAGCTTAGGTGGCTCGCCCCTCAGCATTTCATCTGCCTTAGAGGGAGAACAATTATGACATCCAACGATCCCCAGAATCGCTGGTTGAACAGCCGCAATATCACCGGCGAAGAGTACGACGCTCCATATGCAGCGCGGGCGAAAGCAGGTGAAAATGTGCACGGTGAGGCCGACTTCGTGGAGGCGCTTCACCCAAAATCTGTGCTGGACGCGGGGTGCGGCACCGGGCGCGTGGCAATCGAGCTTGCGAGGCGCGGCATCGACGTGGTGGGCGTGGACCTCGACCAGAGATTGCTTGCAGCGGCGCAAGCCAAAGCTCCCGACCTGGAATGGCATCTTGACGATGTTGCGACTGTGGATCTGGGCAGGCAGTTCGACGTTATCGTAATGGCGGGTAACGTGATGATCTTCCTCGCGCCCGGCACCGAGGGAGCTGTGCTGGAGAATATGGCCCGCCATCTAGCGCCCGGTGGCCGGCTCGTAACGGGCTTTCAGCTAAGCATGGGATACCTGGAGCTGGACGACTACGACCGGCTGGCAGCGCAGGCCGGTCTTGGCCTGGTGCGCCGCTATTCTACCTGGGACGGTGACGCCTGGTACTCTATGAGCAACTACGTGGTTTCAGTGCATGACAAGAATTGACGGAACGGTTAGGGTAGCGCGCGGTTGACCCACTCAAGTGGCTCGACCGCCGGGCCGCTCACGTGCACCTCCCAGTGTACGTGCGGCCCTGTGACCAGGCCCGTACTGCCCGAAAGGGATATCACATCACCTTTCTTGACTTTCTGGCCCACGGTGACCAGCAGCTTGGAGTTGTGCGCCAGCAGCGAATAGACTCCCAGGCCATGGTCGATGATAACAGCGTTGCCCCGCACCTCCAGCTTGCCGGCAAACACCACCACGCCGTCGGCCGGGGCGTGTACGGGTGTGCCTTCGTCGGCTGCCATATCCATGCCACCATGATAGGTGGTGGGTGCCGAGCCGTCCGGGCAGTTATAGCAGCGGCGCGTGGCAAAGTCCGACGTTATTCTCACCTGGCCATCCAGCGGCATCCTGAACTGGCCGCTCCAGTATTGCACCGGCGTGCGCCCGGAGAATATCTTATTCAGGAAGTCCGTCTCCGGCGTTTCGTGGGTCGGGTCGAGCAATTGGGCTGTCTGAGGATCGAATTGCAGCGACTCCGACGGGAACGGGTAGGATACCACCTGCAGAGTGCGGGTTATAGTGTTTTTGCCGCCATCGCCATTTTGCAGGCTGACGGTCACCTGGTGTGGGCCGAGGTCAGCAAACGGCACAGCTCCGATAAGAGTCCATGCAATCGCCTGGTCCGGTACCTGGGTGAAAAACAACGGCCTGCCTTCGTATTCCCCCGTTACCGTCACGCCTGCCGGGGCACCTACCGTTAGCATGTCTGTATGCCCCTCCGCGACGATGGGCGGGTTGAAATCGGCCATTACACCCATCGGCAGGTTGAAGCCGAAGGCGCGCAGGGCCATATATCCCAGGGGTGAGAGTTGCACGGCGTAGGGCGTGCCTTCGAGGCCGCTGTAATACTCAAAGCGAGCGCGCTCGAAATACTGGACAGTGATCCCATCCTCGACCGTTTCTTCGCTGATCGGGAAGCCGAATATCGCCAGGCCGCCGTTACTCTGCCAGTAGCCGAGGAAGCCGTTGGCCAGGGTATGCCCCGTTTCCGGGAAGTAGACCAGGCTGTCGCTCGATGCACCTTCAGGCACGCGGTCGAAGGTGCGCCCCTTAAGGATAGTAGAGGAGAGGCTGCCTAGCTGAACGCGCTGCCCTTCCGGCAGCTCAGGGTGCCATTCGAAGCGGGCGCGCTCGAAATATTGCACCCTGAGGACAGTCCCATCAGCGAACTCTTGCGGGAACTGTTCGCTGATGGGCAGGCCGAAGATATAGGCACTGTTGGGGATCGAGTTATAGAAATCGAGGAATTCGCCGCCCAGGTAGTGGCCTGTTTCGGTGAAGTAGAGCGTGTATGGTGCAGGCGTGCCTGGCCTGGGGCGCTCCGCCATCGGATCGCCGGCGTAAAGCTGTGCGAGTGCAGATTGCAGACTGCGAAGAGCGAAGGACGGTGCCGTGGAATAAGAGGATTGCGCTGCCGCCTTGTCGCCTGATGTCGAGAGGAGGGTAAGAATTGTCAGGAAGGCCAGCAGGCAGGCACAGAGGTTGGCCGCATATTTGCGCCCGCGTCGGCCTGTAAGTGCCGGACCTGTTTTTAGAGAGCCCAAGGAGCAATCTCCCGGAAATAGCTAGATTGGATTGAAGGCAAAAGGCTGTATCGAAGGTTGGGCATGAAAGCAGCACTCGCCTTTTGCCGGCAGTAGGGAGCCATCTCAGGAATCAGAGTCCCGCCATACCTCTGAGCGCGCTTAGCCCCTGTTTAAGGGCAGGTACCTGCTCGTAGTATGGGACCATGGGAGCGAGTCTCTCGAGCATAACTTGGCCGGCTTTACTCGATGTGAAGCCTTTTCGTTCCAGCTCGGCGTCACAGGCTTTCTGATAATCGGCGTATATATCGGAAATGTGGTCTGCAACCTTGTCACCATATCGAGCACGATATTCCTTGGCGACCGCGTCGCCTATAGCCTCGATATCATCTATCTGCTCCAACTTGACCTTGTCTGTGAGGTATGAAAACTCACCCCACCACCGCGCCTCGAACAGCATCGCTATCATCCCGGTCACAATTTGCCGGGCATGGGGACTGTCGAAGCTCATTGAGTATATTTTCTGCTCACCGTCCGGCCGCTCGTAAGTCATTATAAGCCGGTGGCGTTCCCTGGAAAACAACTTCGGGGGATCGACCTGGTGCTCAGCGCCCACGAGATTAACGCCCGGCAGGAACACAACACCTCTTTCGTTCAGCATCTTGAGGTAAGCATTCCACGAGACGCCGGCTCCCTCTGACTTCTGCCCGCTGCCACTCTCGCCGGTTTCGCCGAGCAGCAGTTTGTTCCCTATCTCCTCCACAAGGTGGGACATCTCTCCGGTAGATTCAGCCACCGTTGGAAGCACAAAGAGGGCAGCCATCTTTGCCGCCTGAAAAAGCCACTGCGCCTCGGTTTGTCGCTCGTCAAATACGTAGAGCCAGCCTAACTTGAACGAGAACATCAGGCCCGGCCGGAGTAGCGCCGACTTAGGATTTGGCGCGCCGCCTCCATCGAACAACGGCATGCGGCTGCCCTCTATTGTCCCGTCTTTATCTTTTGCCAGTGGGTCGGAGGCCAGCACTTCGGCCAGACTCGTTTCCTCTATCCCGTTGTTTCGCGGTACCGCGTATTTCTCGACCGGCTGTGATGTGACATTGTTTTGCATTCTGACCTCGCACAGGACATTACCTGGACGCTGAAAAGCACCATCTAGCCATAAGATCTTCAACTTGAGCGGAGCTTTTACCGTGTTATATCGTTCTACCGGTACTTTGTCAATTATGCGCTTGAAAGCTTACACGTACGATTTACGTTTTAATGATAAAATGTCTGCGCTGCTCGAAAGGCGACGATGCAGTTATTTCCTGGCTATAAAATCTCCTTTGAATAGAGAGGGACCTTTTGTCACAAACCCACCCCGGCGATAGCGCTATCATAGACAGGTCTGACGATAAAATAGATTGGATTATTCGACCTTTTAGAGACGAGGATGTTGCGGGGATAACCGCTCTCAGCAACGCCGTCTACGAACATTGCAAGTTCCCTATGCGTATCACCGAAGCCGAGCTACGAGCACGTTTGAATAGCCCGCGCGCGAATCCTCAGCGGCATTACGTTGTGGCGGAAGGCCCTCGCCTTCCGGGGGTGCCTCACAATATGCCTGTTGGCTACGGTGGTATGCACTACCAGGACGACGAGGCAGCAGGTGAGCGGATGTATTACATTCGCGTCTCTGTGCACATGGCAGTCGAAGGGCTGGGCCTTGAGCATCTGATTGCGGCGAGGTTGCTGGATATCATCCGCCAACAGCAAGCTGAACCTGACATGAAACCTTTGCCCAGGGCCACTGTCAAAGCCTGGAGCTTCGAGCACCTACATCACATACGCGAACTTTGGTCCGAGATAGGGCTACGGGAAGTCCGGCAGTTCTGGACGATGGCTCGCCACCTCAACGAGCCTATCGATGAGCCTGGCGTGATAGAAGGGGTCACCATTCGCCCTTACAAATACCCTCAAGATAACGAAGGAGCGCGCCAGGCGACCGATGCCTCGTTCGCCGACCATTGGGACCACCACCCCACAGCCCCCGAGGATTGGGAGCACTGGTTCAAGCAGCCTCAGGTTCGCCCCGACCTGTCGCTGCTTGCCGAGATCGACGACAAGCCGGGCACTTTCGCAGGCTTCTGTATAATCGAGATTTCAGAGGAAGACAACAGGCTGCGTGGCGTCTCCGAGGGTTGGATAGAGCTGCTGGGCACAATTCGCGGCTGGCGGCGCATGGGCCTGGGGCGCGCCATCCTGCTACACGGTCTCCATTCGCTCAGGTCCGCTGGCCTGGATACAGCTCTCCTGGGCGTAGATTCGGAAAGCCCCACAGGCGCAAACAAGCTCTATGAGTCTGCAGGCTTTCGCATTCGCAGCCGCGAATTCAGCTATGCGTGCGATCTTGAGGAAGTGAGGATATAGCGAGTGGTCAGTAGACGACCGGCGACCGTATTCTTCAACGCCAAGACGCCAAGACGCCAAGCTTTTTATTGTTTGGATCACGGAGTTCATACAGTGCCCAGAGATTATTACTACCCCTAGTGCAGGTTCACGAAAGATCTTGTGCAAGGGAGTGCAGGGGCGCTCCCCTGCTGGTGGTTTGGGGGTGTCCCCAAAACTCTTTATTCCCCAATATCTTTCATGAATATGCACTAGGCCTCTGGCCCCCGATGTCAACCAACCCTGCAATCAACAGCATCGCCTGGACTATACGCCCTTACCGCGAGGGCGATCTCCCGGACATTATGGACATCGTACGAGCTCGGGCGGCTGCGTACAAATCTGAGGCCGTGCCTGGCACTGACGCGGTGCTCTGGGATATGCAAGGTCCACCGGGCTCGGAGCCACGGCCGGCTATCGTTGTGACCGGTCCTATTGTCGAAGGCGTAGAGCCGGGCGGATTGCTGGGTGCAGGCTCGTTTAGCGTGGAGGGTGCCGCGGATGGCGAGCATAGCTACGTCCTCCGCTTCTGGGGACACCCCGCAGCCGTTACACATGGAGTCGAATACGCTATCGTAGGCAGGCTGTTTGGGCTGATACGCGACAATGAGGCCAGACCCGGAGTCTTTCGGGCTAACGATGTGCAGGTATTCGGCTCTTATCGTAGCGACGTCCCTGGCAGGAAAGAGCTGTTCGAGTTCAGCAGGTATGAGCTTCGCCAGGCTTTTCTTCAGGATGGAGCGCTCGCTCCAGGAGCCTATTCCCGAGCCTGCCGCTGTGCCCGGCGTGACCATGCGCACCTACAGGCGACCGGAGGACAACGCCGGCGCGTGCGCGGCGTACAACAACTCGTTCAGCGACCATTGGGACCACCATGACGACAGACAGGAAGATTGGGAGCACGGCATCGCTGATCCCTCGCACCGTCCCGACCTCTCATGGCTGGCCGAGATTAACGGCAAGCCTGGCAGCTTCGCGGGCTTCTGTATCTGCGTGATCTACGATGACGCGAACGAACAAACCGGCGTCAACGAGGGCTGGATCGAGCTTCTGGGCACCGCCCGCGAGTGGCGCGGCAAAGGGCTGGGCCGCTCCCTGCTTTTGCACGGGCTTCATTCGCTCAAGGGCGCGGGCATGGACACTGCCCTGCTCGGCGTCGATTTCGGAAAGTCCAACCGGGGCGAATCTGCTCTACGAGAAGGTCGGGTTTCGGGTGAGAGAGCGGTCGTATGTTTACAGCGTCAGATTGAAAGAGGCAAAGGTCTAAGATGGCAGACTGGAATATTCGTCCCTACAAAGAAGGTGATACAGAGATTATGGCGGCTACAGAAACCGCCAATTTTAGGGCCGATGGTCTTGACATCGTCACAGGCGTTGTAGAGATAGAGACAAACTTCATCCGGCTAGGTGTGGACCTTGAGAGCGGTGTGCTGATTGTGGATGGGCCGAAGGTAGATGGCTTGCCGGACGGCATCCTTCCCGGCTTCGCAATGCTTGGTATCAGAGAAGACCCGGACGAGCGGACCTACGAGTTCCGAATCTCCGTGCACCCCGCCGCCCGGTCCCTTGGCTTGGAGCGCGAGCTTATCCTGCAGCTCGTGGAGATGGCTGGAGCTAACGAAAGGATGCTGGGCACGGAGCCCAGGCAAACCGTGCGGGTACGCGACGGCTTCTCTCCGCGGCGAGCGTCGCAGAAACAGCTATACGAAGCAATTGGCCTGAAGCTGCTTCGCACTTTCTGGGTAATGAAGGGCCCGCTGGACAATCTACCTCTGCCAGGCTCGGTGGACGGGATACGCATCCGCCAGTTGCGATTGCCTGACGACATCCGGCCTTCTATGGACGCCCTCAATGGCTCGTTCATAGACCACTATGATTTTCACCCCCAGACCGAGGAGCACTGGACCGCCCGGCTCAGCCGCCCGGCCTTTCGCCCGGACCTGTCGTGGGTGGGCGAGATAGAGGCCGAACCGGGCAAACTGGCCGGCTTCTGCCTGTGCGGCATTTTCGAAGAGGAGAATGAGGCCCTCGGTCGGAAGGAAGGCCGGATTCAAACCCTGGGCACGATCCGAGGTTGGCGCGGCAAGGGTCTGGGTCGCTCGTTACTATTGCATGGTCTCCAATCGCTGAGGGACATCGGGTTGGATACCGGTGCGCTCGGCGTAGACGCCGAGAATCCAACCGGTGCCATTGGCCTCTACGAGTCTGTGGGTTTACGCGTCCATGGCGAATGGGTGGAGTATGGCTGCACGCTCGATGAGATAGACACCTCGGTCCTATAAATCCCGCCGAGCGGCGATTAGCTGATTATTGGGGACTTCTTCTTCTCGACCCGTTACGCTCCGATCTCTGACGGTCACAACTGTGCAGCTTGCACCCTCTCCGCAGCAATGTTAGCATTAAACCAGGAATAGGTCAGGGGAACCGAATCGAGGCAGGAACCAATGAAGCGCTGGCGTGTGGGCGATGAAGGCCTAAATCGTTTGGTGGGCATCTTTGCTCTGGTTGCTTTGGCGTCGTTATGGCTCTGTGTTGCGGTCGGTTTATATTTCGGGTTCGCCGACCTTCTTTTCACGTTAGTTGACCCGTCAGGTGACCTGTCAGTTTTCCTCAACCCGGTCCTTTACGTGGGACTTCTACTGGGGGTTGCACTTGGATGGTACGCAGTCTACAGACTGTGGAACCAATACTTCTACCGCAAATCGATAGCTACCGCCCGCCAGATTGTCGGGCTGCTTAGCTTTCTGTTGTTCATCGCTCTCGTGGCCTTCTGTACCTGCTCGCTTTTCGTCATGCTTGTCTATGTGGTCATTCTCTAGTCTTTCTCGACCATCAGCCTTCATGCATCATGCACCCATTCTTTCGCCCTTCCAGGACTCTCTGACGTGGGCGGCGTCTGACGTTACACCCTGGGCGATAGGCGCAATACGCTATAATATAATTGAGAGGGCGCTATTTGCTATTGGAGTGCGCCTCAGGAAAGGGAGGCTACAATGGAGACAATGCAGTCTATTCGCGCACCACGCGGCACCGAGCTGAATTGCAAAGGCTGGCTGCAAGAGGCCGCCTTGCGGATGCTGATGAACAATCTCGACCCCGATGTGGCCGAGCGCCCGCAGGACCTCGTGGTGTACGGCGGGAGCGGCAAAGCCGCGCGCAACTGGCCTGCCCTCATGAAGATTATGGAATGCCTCAAGAGCCTCGAGAACGACGAGACGCTGCTGGTGCAGAGCGGTAAGCCTGTGGGCATATTCAAGACCACGCCCGACGCGCCTCGCGTGCTGATTGCTAACTCCAACCTCGTGCCCCACTGGGCCACCCGCGAGGTCTTCTCGAAGCTGGAGGCAGAGGGCCTCATCATGTACGGGCAGATGACCGCCGGAAGCTGGATTTATATCGGCTCGCAGGGCATCCTGCAAGGCACGTTCGAGACCTTCGGGCAGGCCGCCCGCAAGCATTACGGTCCAGACGCCGACCTCGCGGGCAAGCTGGTCCTCACGGCCGGACTGGGCGGCATGGGCGGCGCGCAGCCTCTCGCGGTGACCATGAACGGCGGCGTGGCCCTCTGCGTGGAAGTTGACCCCACCCGAATAGAGCGCCGCTTGCAGACCGCCTACCTCGACACTTCCACCGACAACCTGGACGACGCCCTCGCCATTGCTGACAAGGCTATCTTGGAGCGACGCGCCCTCTCAATTGGCCTGCTCGGCAACGCCGCCGCAATCTACCCCGAGCTTGTGAAGCGCGGCAGGGTGCCCGACATGGTCACCGACCAGACCTCGGCGCATGACCCTCTCAACGGCTACATACCTCTTGGCTGATAATGTGCAGCAGGCGGCGGAGCTGCGCAAGAGCGACCCCGACGGCTACGTGAAGCGGTCTCTCGATTCGATGGCCATTCACGTTCGCGCTATGCTCGATTTGCAGAAGATGGGCGCTGTGGCATTTGATTACGGCAACAACATCAGGCAGCAGGCTTTCGGGCAGGGGGTGACCAACGCCTTCGATTTCCCAGGGTTCGTGCCCGCCTATATCCGGCCGCTCTTCTGCGAGGGTAAAGGCCCCTTCAGGTGGGCCGCGCTATCGGGCGACCCGCAGACATCTACAAGATAGACGACATGGTGCTGCGCGAGTTCGCGGATAATGCCCCGGTGGTGCGCTGGATTAAGCTGGCGCGGGAGCGGGTGAAGTTCCAGGGCCTCCCTGCGCGTATCTGCTGGCTCGGCTACGGCGAGCGGGCGCACTTCGGGCAGGTTGTGAACGAGATGGTGCGCACAGGCGAACTGAGCGCGCCTATCGTGATAGGCCGCGACCACCTCGACACCGGCAGCGTGGCCTCGCCCAACCGCGAGACCGAAGCGATGAAGGACGGCAGCGACGCCATAGCCGACTGGCCCATCCTGAACGCCCTTATCAACGCGGTGGGTGGCGCGACATGGGTGTCGTTCCACCACGGCGGCGGCGTTGGCATCGGCTACAGCCTCCACGCCGGGCAGGTCATCGTGGCCGACGGCACGCCGCGAAGCAGCGGCCCGCCTACAGCGCGTGCTCACCACCGACCCCGGTATGGGCATCATCCGCCACGCCGACGCCGGCTATGACGAGGCTATCGAGGCGGCGGAGCGGTTTGGGATACGGATACCCATGCGCGAACCATCTGAGCGACCGTAAGCCAGCGGTAGAATTAATAATCATCATGCCGATCGAAGTACGCGAAGCCATCAAACAAATAGAGGCCGATGGGTGGGTGATGCTCCCCCGGAAAGGCACAAACCATCGTCAATTCAAGCATCCAACAAAGAAGGGTCGTGTGACGATCACCGGCAACTCCGGCGACGATCTGACCGTCAGAGACCAGCGGAGCATTGAAAAGCAAGCAGGCATCAAACTGACATAGAGAAAGGGACAGGAAGATGGATAAAATGCCGGCGACGTATCGGATTCTTGTGGTAGTAGAGAAAGGCACCAGGAACTATTCGGCATACGCCCCCGAAGTGCCTGGGTGTGTGGCTACCGGCAAGACGTGTGAAGAGACACTACGAAATATGCGCGAAGCCCTCCAAATGCACCTGGAAGGCATCGCAGAAGATGGGGATGAAATGCCCCTCAGCGCCGATCCGACCGACGAAGCGCATTTCGTCGAGGTGCCCGTAGAGCTGGCCATGCCCCTATTGCATCAGGCAGGGTGACATCAGTTGACCAAGTATAGCTTCGATCTCGAATACACGCCGCCCGACTTCACCCGCCCTGCGTTCGCCCAGGCTCCGGACAAGGCGATGGAGGCTGCTCACGCCGATGGGCTGGCTCCTACGGCGTTCTATTCGTCTACCAATTTCCCGACATATATCAAGCGGGATGGGCAATGGCTGCTGGCGAAGAAGCCGCGTATGGACGCAGTGATCGTGTGGGACGACAAAGCTGGGGAGTTCGTCTGCACGGAAATGCGCAAGATTTCGAGCCGGGCAACTGGTGGTGACGGGCACAGCCGAGGATGGCAGCACAGGGCTGCTGGCTCACCATACAGGCTTCCTGCCCGCCGGCCAGGAGGTGGGTAGCGAGGCGTTCACTTTCATGGCGAGCGGCGCATCACGCGAGCGCCCCATAAATTACCGCCGCATCGCTGAGCTGATCGCCTGGGACAAAGCGCGCGACGGGCGCAGCATCTGGGTGCTTGGGCCTGCGGTGGTGCACGCCGGTGCGCGGGACAGCATGGCCTGGCTGATCGCCAACGGCTACGTGGGCGCGGTGTTCGGCGGCAATGCGGTAGCGGTGCACGACCTTGAGCGCGCTCTCTACGGCACCGCTCTTGGCATGGACATCGAGGGCCACACGGTGGTTGGCGGGCACAGGCACCACATGGATGCCATCAACACGGTGCGGCGGGCAGGCAGTATCGCGGGAGCCGTTCAGAGCGGCATTATCCCTGACGGCATCATGCACGCCCTTGTCACTTACGGCGTGCCTTTCATACTGGCAGGCTCCATACGCGACGATGGCCCGCTGCCCGGCGTGATTCCGGACGTGCTGGAGGCTCAGGACAAGATGCGCTTCTTCACGCAGGGCGCGACCCTGGTGGTGATGCTGGCGACCATGCTCCACTCCATCGCCACGGGCAACATGGTGCCCACCTACATCGACCGAGCAGGCAAGATCGAGCCTGTCTGGACAATTGCCGTAGACCAGGACGAGATGGTGATCCAGAAGCTCGTGGACCGCGGCACCCACCAGGCGTTCGGCATCGTGCGCAACGCCGACGACTTCCTGGATAGGGTGGTAGGAGAGCTGAAGAAGATCGAGGCGGGAGTCTAGAGTTTAAAATTTCAGGCCATTACTCGCCATGGATGGACATAAAGCAATTTGAGCTAGGATAGTCAGTTTGCATATCGAACTTCCGAAGAGGAGCGACTACGAGAAATTGCGCGAACTGGCGGCACAACTCGGGGTTGCCCCCGAAGAGTTAATTCGCGCCAGCTGTTTTGAAGGGTTGCTCAACCGGCCCGACGATCGCTTTAAGCAGGCGGCTGAATATGTGCTTAAGAAGCATGCCGAACTCTACCGGCGTCTGGCGTGATCTACTACCTTACTCTTGAGGAGGTGCTGGACCTATATAAGGGCTTGATGGACCAGTCGGGTGGTTCGCGAGGCATCCGCAGCCTCGGCGGGCTAGAGTCGGCATTAGCGCAGCCCCTCATGACCTTCGGTGGCTCAGATCTCTATCCAACCCTTGTTGAGAAGGCGTCCGCACTCGGCTTTTCACTCATCATGAACCATCCCTTTGTTGATGGGAATAAGCGCATAGGCCACGCTGCTATGGAAACATTTCTCGTGCTTAACGGCTACGAGATTAGTGCCGGTGTTGAAGAGCAAGAAGAGTTAATATTGAGATTGGCCGCAGGTGAATTGAGTAGAGAAGCTTTCACAGGATGGCTGGCTACTCATGTAGTTGAGATTGGATAAAGAATGTTTGTGCGCCTATCACAACTCCTTAACGAGGCTAATATCCCTGCCGCTCACATACTTGGTGACACTGATCAGGATAGCGAAATAACCCACATCGCCGAGAACTCGCGCGTGTCGCAGCCCGGCACCCTCTTTGTGGCCGTGAAGGGGAGCGCGCACGACGGGCATGAATTCATAGCCGACGCGCTCGGGCATGGTGCGGTAGCCGTGGCGGGTATGCGCGACGAGAGGCCGGGGGACCTGCCCGGCAATGTGCCTTACGTGCATGTGCCGGACGACCGCAAAGCGGTGGCGCTCCTGTCCGCGGCCTTCTTCGGCTATCCTTCGCGCAAGCTACAGGTGATCGGCGTCACCGGCACCGACGGCAAGACCACCACCGCCACCCTGATCCACTCTATTTTGCTTGCAGCCGGGCGGCGCGCAGGCCTCATCTCGACTATACGTGCAGAGATCGCCGGGCGCTCCTACGATACAGGCTTCCATGTGACCACGCCTGAGGCCTTCGACGTGCAGCGCTATCTCAACGATATGGTGGAGGCGGGCACCGATGTGGCAGTGCTCGAAACGACTTCCCATGCGCTCGACCAGGGGCGCGTGCTCTGCGTGGACTACGACGTGGCGGTGGTGACCAACGTTACGCACGAACATATGGACTGGCACGGCAGTTGGGAGAACTATATGGCCGCCAAAGCGCGGCTCTTCGAGATGCTCAACACGAGTTACCGCAAGCCGGGCACACCCAAGGCAGCCGTCATCAACGCCGACGATAAGTCGTACGCCTGGCTCAGAAAGATTCCGGCGGATATACAGTTCGTTTACGGCCTGGACCGCCGTCAGCAGCCCGACATTACCGCAGATGACATCGAATTCAAAGCTGACGGCACACGTTTCACAGCCCAGACCCCTATTGCCGACATCCCCATGCGCCTGCACCTGCCCGGGCAAGCACAATATCTACAATGCAATGGCTGCTATGGGCGCGGCTCTGGCTCTTGGCGTTATCGGGCGAGGCGATTCGTAAGGGCCTGCAAGCAGTTGACCGGATCAAAGGCCGGATGGAGTGGGTGGAAGAAGCGCGCCCACTAGGTTTCGACGTAGTAGTGGACTTCGCGCACACTCCCAATGGCCTCGAAAAGACGCTCGAATTGGCTCGCCAGTTGGTCGCACCGAGAAAGGGGCGGGTGATAGCCCTCTTCGGGTCGGCGGGCCTGCGCGACAGAGCCAAGCGCGCCATGATGGGCCATGTTGCGGGCAAGCTGGCCGACCTCGCTGTGGTGACCGCCGAAGACCCGCGTACCGAGCGCGTCGAGGACATCTCGGCTGAGATAGCGCGCGCCCTGGTGGAAGAAGGCCGCAAGGAAGGCGTAGATTTCTGGCAGGTGCACGATCGCGCGGAGGCTATCGACTTTGCGGTTGGGCTGGCGCAACCGGGTGACATAGTGCTCGCCTGCGGCAAGGCGCACGAAAACTCAATGTGCTACGGTGCCCAGGAGACACCCTGGGACGAATTCGCCGCCGTTCACGCGGCCCTTGCGCGGCGATCTAGGCGATCTAGCTGACCGCCCGACGCATACGGCAAGAGCGCCAGGCATTTTGTTCCTCACTCGCCCATCTGGGCCGTCGCGGCGGCAGGCATTATCGCGCTTTTGCCGGAGTTTTGTTTCAACAACGCCGGAGTGAGCCAACGATAGTATGGTGAGCTGCCTGGGCGCAGCGGCCTTCTCTACCCGGTTTCGCAGCCTGCGCAAGCCTGCTTATGACCCCTGGAAGTTGCGTGCCGGTGGTATCGTGGCGCTGGTGGTGCTGTTCCGTGCGTGTCAGGCCGGCAAAGGCGAGACCCAACGGCGAAGCAGGCTGATGCGTGGAGCGCAAATGGCGGCGGGCGCGGCGGTATCGCGGTATCAGCACTCGCTCTATTCGGGCGGTGCCCGGTGCGTAACTTGATCGCGTATGGTGAAGTCACAGGCGCTGCCGGGGCAAACAGATATTGCAAAGCCAACCTTCCAGGCATCGATCTTGCGGTACCGGACCAGCGAGCGCAGTTTATAGGTTCCACCTGGCAGAGCTTCTGGGGTTTTTCGGCTGGCAGGATATCTCGATGCCTGATAGCTTCTATTCGCAAGCAGGGTTCTTCACAATAGCCTTTTTCAGCTTGACCGGCCTCACGGCCTTTCGGTCAATAAGCTCCTTGGCCGTTTGTTTGGGCTGGAGGCTCATAAAGTGCGACGACTGAATCTTCCTTTTGGCGTATCTATTCTCGCCCTCGCGCCAAAACCCAAGCCAAAACCAAAGTATCAATATGGGCTTCGATAAGCGATCTTCCTCTTCCCACGAATATTCTGGCGGCGATCCGGCCTCCGCCGGACCAAATTCGTATTCGCGTATCTCGGACGGCGCCAGGCTCCAGACTTCTCCCGCCTTCCCACACTGGCATTCCGGCTCCGGCCCGGCATGGCACGGGTGGCGAGCAAGCCTGAGCACATTACAGGCGGCCCCGTGGGCGGGGCCAATTGCGTTCGTGCTGGCTATCATGGGCGAATACCTGCTCTTCACACTGGGAGGCCGCGTGCCGGGGATGGTTTTGCTTGTGGCAGGCACGCTGCTGGGCATAGCTGCCCTTGCGAGCGCTCGCCCTGCTGCAGATTTCGTGGCGAGAGCCGGCAAGGGCAGCCGCGCATGGCTGCAAATCGCCTGGCGGCCTCTGCTGGCCGTGCGTCTTGCCGGTATCCTGGCATCGGTATGCCTGTCTGCCGGCTCGATTATCGCCTATACGCGCGATCCACTGGCCATATTTGGGCTTCAAGGCGTGCTATGGCTGGCGGGCATGGCTCTGCTCCTCCTGTCGTGCGCCCTCTGGTACCCGCGCCGGGAAGCCGCCATTGAGACCGACGACCGACAACCGACGACTAATCCGCAATCCGCAATCCGCAATCCGCAATCCGAAGCCCTCGCCTGGACGCGCTCAGAGATATTCGTGTTCGGCGGTCTGGTCGCCCTCTCGCTCTTCACTCACCTGGCCTTTCTGGACCAGATACCCTGGAGACTGCATTTTGACGAAGGCTACGCTTATACCGAAGTCATGCGCTTCTATCGCGGTCCCGCCATATCGCTGTTCACGACCACCTGGGCGGGCACCGGCTTGCCCAGCATGTGGTTCGGCTTTGAGAGCTTGCTCATGCATTTCACCGGGCCGAACCTGGTGGGAGTGCGCCTGGGCGTGGCCCTCGCCGGGGCATTGACTGTCATCCCTGTTTACGGCCTCGGTAGATTGCTGGCCGGCCGCATGGGTGCTGTGCTCGCGGCTTTCGCGGTGGCAGTTTCGGCGGCGTACGTGCATTACAGCCGTGTATCTATCATCAACGTGACTACCGCACTGGCATGGGCGGTCTGTTTCTATTTCCTCCTTAAAGGCTTGCGCTCGCGCCGTCCAGGCGACTTTGTATGGGCGGGCCTGGCCGCAGGCCTGAGCATGTATACCTACTATGGCACGCGGCTCCTTCCCTATCTGCTGGTTCTATTCATAGCCTACCTGCTGGTGTTTCATTTCAAGGCGGCTCGCGAGTTGCTGGGTCACTTCGCACTGGTGGCCATAGGCTTCCTCGCGGGATTCGGGCCTCTGGCCGGATATTTCATACTCAATCCCCAGATGTGGGCGAGCCGCGGCCTGAGCCAACTGATCGTAACTTCGGGATTTCCGACCACATGGGGTGCTCTTGGAGGGGACGCGAGGTTAATCGCAGCCCTGCTCTGGAGAGAATTTCTCGGCCTGGGGGTGATACCCGGCAGAGATACAGTATATTTCGTCCCCTTCCTGCTGCCATTCGAGGCCGCCCTGGTTATGCTGGGCGGAGGCATCCTACTATGGAGGTGGCGGCAGCCTGCTTCATTCCTCGTGCTGCTCTGGATATTGGGGGTCGTCTTGACGGGCGGGCTCCTGATTCAGGCCCCCACTATTCCCAACTTCGCTCACTGGACGCCGGCCTTTCCTGCCTTCTTCCTGGCTCTTGCCCTGCCTCTGGCTCTCTGGTGGGATTCGGTCATGAAGCTGCCCAGGCGGTCTGTAAGGCTGGCAGTATCTGCCCTGGTGGCCTTGCTCATGGTGCTGGACCTGGGCGCCAATGCCTACGCCTATCTCGTCCAATACCCGCCGCATGTACCTGATCTTAATTCCCTGGAGGGCTCGCAGGGCAGGTACATGGAGAGACGTCCCGGCGAATACTCACGTGCGAGTGATCGGCAATATGTTGCTTTGGAGCCCCCTCTACGCACCTATCGACGCAATGATGGCTTCGCCGGGCAGCGTCCTGAGCAGGTTTATCAATCCGAGCCGCGAATTGCCTGTAGTGGAAGAGCCTGGCCATAATCTGGCTTTCCTTTTCTACAGCGATGCGTTCGATTACCTGACCTCTGCTGCAAAGCTACTATCCGGGAGGCACGACAGGTGAAATACGCATCCCGAACGGCGATCTGATAGCCGACACCTATTTTGTGCCCGCTGCGATCGCGGCGAGCCGGTACGGAGTGCTGGCCAATCTTGCTCCTCTCGACCAGGGCAGCGCACCCGGGTGGAGCGGCCAGGTTGCGGTAGTGGGCGCGCTGCCTGGCGGCGTGCAGCTTTCATATCCTCTAATGGCTACCTGGACAGGGGCTTTCTACCTGAGCGATGCCGTACCGGTAAAGCTACACGTGCAAGGCGCAGACAACCCCGGCTTATGGGTCCAGGGTGGGCCTGCGCTGCCCGATACTCCACTGGATCTCCAGCCGGGATGGGTGCATTTCAGCGTAAGCGCGCGGTTGGATAAACCCGGCCCGATCAAGCTCCTGTTACAGGAGGGCAGTGCGCCTGCCGCCGAGATAGATAATGCCGATTTATGGCCCACGCCGCCGGACCAGGGCCTTGCAGTAACTGTGAATGGGCCTTCGTCGGGTCCTGCCCACAGGATAGACCCGTTCCTGGGAGCATGGCTGCCTCAGCCCACGCGTCGGAATGATCCCATGTTGGACCCTGAGGCGCAGCCTCTGTTCGCGGCGGGACCTGGCAGCACACAGATCCGCTGGGAAGGGGAGCTAAATACCGCAGACGGCCTCTACACGATGGAGATACGCAGCGACGCCAGCAATCCAGCTTACCATCGACGGCACATCAGTAATCCAGATGTGCGCCACCTCGCAAAGCACCCGGGTAGGTTACGGGCAGATAGATCTCAAGGCGGGCTGGCACCAGGTGCAAATCGACTACCAGGTTGGGGGCGAGAACAACGGCATGGAATGGTTCTGGACGAGACCCGACGGGGTGAGCGAGGTTGTACCGCCCTCGGCCTTGCGCATAGGATCCCAAATAAACAATACGACGACGGTAAGCTGGCCGGTCTTGCCTGCGCCGGTGCCTTGCCAATAGTGGTAGAATCGTGACCTTCAGCTTGAGTATGGCGCCTTCGACCTGGTCACTATGTGCGGCGGCTTTGATACTTCAATACTTCCCTCTCCACGGTGATCGACGCTATTGGCCTCCTGCGCCCCTTCCGCCCAGGCTCGGACCGTGGCATAATTATCCGGTATGAGCATCACTCAACAACCGGAGTCTGACACCGAGAACTCCGGCGGCGAACCGTCGGCTCCTTTACCCGCACCACACTTGAGTGCCCTCGAACCGGAGGCACTTCAGCCATCTCTCGGATTCCAGCCATGGGATACCACTTCTGATTCTGCGGAGCAGGCGGGGCAACCGGCTTCTGTCTGGGAGCGCCGGGGGCTGTGGCTGGGACTGGCCGCTTTGCTCGTGGCCGCCGTGGGCGAATATCTCCTCTTCGCTGAATCGAGTCGTGGCTGGGGCGTGGGCTTGCTTTTGGCGGCGGTGTTGGCGGGTGTTGTTGCCTGGAGCGGCGCTCGCTCCACGCCGGTGCCTTTTGTAAGCACAGGTAAAGGCACTGTTTGGTGGCGGATCGCCTGGCGGCGCGGGTTGGCTTTGCGCCTGGCCGGTATCACGGCGGCAATGTCTCTCTCGATTGGCTCCATTGTGGCCTACATGCACGACCCGTTCGCCATTTTTGGGCTGCAGGGGTTGCTGTGGCTGGTGGGCATCGGTTTGCTCCTCATGTCGTGCGCCTTCTGGTACCCGCGCCGGGATTCCCTTACTGAGACTGAAGAAGTTGCGACGACTGAAGAAACCGAAGCGGCCCCGGCAATCCCGGCAACTCTTGCCTGGACACGCTCAGAGATATTCGTGTTTGCAGGGCTTGTAGCGCTCTCGCTGGTCACGCACCTTGTTCTTCTGGACCAGCTACCCTGGCGGCTCCATTTCGACGAAGGTTTCGCCTATCTTGAAGTGATGCGCTACTATCGCGGGCCCGCCATTTCTCTCTTTACGACCACCTGGGCTGGCACCGGCTTGCCAAGCCTATGGTTCGGCATCGAGGGCTTGCTCATGCATATCACCGGGCCAAGCCTGGCGGGAGTGCGCCTGGGGGTGGCCCTGGCGGGAGCGTTGACCGTCGTGCCTGTGTTTGGCCTGGGTAGATTGCTGGCAGGCAGGATTGGCGCTATGCTGGCAGCTTTCGCCGTGGCAGTGTCGGCGGTGTACGTGCATTACAGCCGTGTGTCCATCATCAACGTGACTACCGGGCTGGCGTGGGCGGTCTGCTTCTACTTCCTTGTGAAGGGCTTGCGCTCCCGACGCCCCGGCGACTTCGTGTGGGCGGGCCTCGCCGCAGGCCTCAGCATGTACACCTACTACGGGACACGGCTTCTGCCATATTTGCTGTTGGTGTTCCTCGCCTATCTGCTCATTTTCCATTTCAAGGCATCTCGCGAGCGGCTGGGCCACTTCGCGCTGGTGGTTGTTGGTTTTGTGGCGGGGTTCGGGCCTTTGATAGGCTATTTTATGCTCAACCCCCAGATGTGGGCAGGTCGCGGTATCAGCCAGTTGAATATACCGCCCGGCATCCCTACGTCGTGGGATGGCATCGTGGCCGATTGGAACGTTCTCGCACCGCTCCTCTGGAAGGACTTTCTCGGCCTGGGTGTGATACCGGGCAGAGACACAGTTTACTATGCACCGTTCCTGTTGCCCATAGAGGCTGCGATGCTGGTTATTGGTGCGGGCGTTTTGGTGTGGCGATGGCGACAGCCGGCTTCCTTCCTTGTCCTGCTATGGGGCCTGGGCGTTATTTTGACAGGCGGTATCCTGCTGGACGCCGACAGCATCCCAAACTTCGCGCACTGGACTCCTGCTTTCCCCGCCTTCTACCTGGCCCTGGCTCTGCCGCTGGCCCTCTGGTGGAATGCGCTTGTGAGGCTGCCGGGACGGCGCGTCAGGGCGGTCGGGTCTGTCTTGATCGTGGTGCTCATGGCCCTGGACCTCGGTGCGAACGCCTATGCCTATCTTGTTCAATACCCGCCGCTGGTACCCGCCGACCATTCCCTGGAAGGGGCGCAAGGGAGGTATGTGGAGAGCGTCCCGCCCGGCACGCATGTAAGGTCTGTCGGCTACACATGGGTCTGGGGCAACCTTGACGGCCCCATCGACGAAATGATGGCTTCGCCGGGCAGCCTCCTGAGCAGGTTCTTCAATCCGAGCCGCGAATTGCCCGTGGTGGAAGAGCCGGACCACAACATGGCCTTCCTTTTTTACAACGATATGTTCGATTACCTTCCCCTGGTACAGAGCTACTATCCGGGAGGCACGACGGGTGAGCTGCGCGCCCCGGACGGTGAGCTGATTGCCGACACCTATTTTGTGCCGCCTTCGGTGGTGGCGAGCCGGTACGGGGTGCTGGCTACTTTTGCTCCTATAAACGCGGGCAGCGGATCTGAGTGGAGCGGCCAGGTACCGGCAGTGGGTACGCTGCCGGGTGGCGTACCACTTTCATACCCTCTGACGGCGACCTGGACCGGGGCGTTCTACCTGAGCGATGCCGTGCCCGTAAAGCTACACGTGCAAGGGGCGGACAATGCTGGTTTATGGGTGCAAGGTGGGCCTGTGCTGCCCGATACTCTGCTGGATCTTCAGCCAGGCTGGGTGCATTTCAGCGTGAGTGCCCGGTTGGATAGATACGTCCCGATCAAGCTCCTGTTACAGGAGGGCGATGCGCCTGCCGCCGAGATAGATAGCGCCCATTTATGGCCCACGCCGCTGGACCAGGGCCTTGCTGTGACCGCGAATGGGCCTTCCTCGGGCCCTGCCCACAGGATAGACCCGTTCCTGGGGGCGGGGCTGCCGCTGCCCGTCCGCGGGAGCGATCCCGATTCGGACCCCGAGGCGCAGCCGCTGTTCGCCGCGGGACCTGGCAGCACACAGATACGCTGGGAAGGCGAGCTAAATACCACGGACGGCCTTTACAAAATGGAGATACGCAGCGACGCCGCATTCCATCTTACCATCGATGGCGCATCAGTAATCCAGATGTGCGCCGCTCGACAGGGCAACCAGATAGGTGATGGGCAGGTACATCTCAAGGCGGGCTGGCACCAGGTGCAAATCGACTATCAGGTTGGAGGCTACACAGACGGGATGGAATGGTTCTGGACGAGACCAGACGGGGTGAGCGAAGTTGTGCCTCCCTCGGCCCTGCGCATTGGGCCTGGCATAGGCACCACGACAGCTGTAAGCTGGCCGGTCTTGCCTGCGCCGGACCCTTGCCGCTGACAGGGAAGCAGTGACCTTCGGCCATCCTTTGTCGGGACCAATGGTACGACGGTCGCTTTATCGTTACCAGCGAGGATGACACAAGCGTTCATCTTTGGGATGCACATACAGGTAAGGAGCTTCAATTATTGGAGCACCCGAATAAGCCGCACTTCTGTTGCAGTCCGAATGGAAATCTGTTGGTTATAAGCAGTAGACCTCAATAAAAGTCGCGATGCAACCAAACTTGTCAGTTGCGGCATAGACGGAGCAACCATGCTCTGGGACCTCCAAACCGGAGAGTACCTTGAGACGGTGCGGCGCGACAGACCCTATGAGCGGCTCAACATCACGGGCATCCGAGGACTAACCGAGGCGCAGAAGGCGACATTGCGGCAGTTGGGAGCGATTGAGGATAGTCTCGTGCAAAGCATTCACTCCGCTCCCGAGTGTTGAATTACCGTTCCCCGGCGGCTGATCCATTGCTACCCACCAGCTCCACTGTTCCCCAGGCAAATGTCCTGGCTACCTGCAACCCCACTCTCTAGCTATCCTCTTATCGTGGAGGCCAGAGCTTTCCAGGCAGCTTCAGCCAACGCCTTGCTGCTCTCGCTGAGATTGGCAGGGCTGTCGGGGCCGTCAGCATTGTGACGCCGTCGATTTACCAGCCACTGCTGCAAGAACTCGCGTGTGGGGCCGAGCATCAGCGGGCTGTAAAGCTCAACAGGCAATCTGGCGATTTTGCCCAATTCGATATGTGGTCGCAACCAGCCACCCAAATCGCGGCGCAACATGGCGGTCTCCTCTCGGATCTTCTCGCCTTCTACCTCCAGGTACTGCGCTCCCATCCCCTGGAACAGGTAATGTCCCAAATCGGGGTGCTGCATGAACCAGTCGATGTACGCCTGAACCAGCCCCTTGATCCCCTCCTCAGCCTGCTCGGTTTCCGCAATGACACCCCGTATCGCCCCATGGACGCCCTTCAACCCTTCCAGATAGAGCGCCGCGGCGAGCCGCTCTTTGCTCTCGAAGTGATGGTAGATGCTGCCCATGCTTGCGCCCGACCGCTCCTGAATGTCGGCCATGCTGCTTTCGCTGAAGCCCTTAGTCGTAAAACAATCGAGCGCCGCAGTCATGATCTCCTGACGCCTTCGCTCGCTGCTCTCTACAAGTCTGCCTCGTGGCATGCTTCCATTCACCTCTCATAAATAGGCCAAATAAGATGTGCCCAAATTATAGCACACCCTCTTGACGAGAATTATATTCTAGTATAAGATATCACCATAGGAGCCCATCCATCACTTGTCAACTCGCTCGCCGACTTATGGCTACGTCGCCTGGCAGCCGTTTGACAGCAGTTGTGTTGGCTATTATCTTGTTGCCGCTTGGCTGGGTGTCAGCTTTGCGACTCAACCTGGATAGGGGTTTTCCTCTACAATCATTGAAACGCAGGAGGTATGACAAGCGACGACACCCGAACAGATCAAAGAGGTAATCTAGAGTGGCCAGTGGGTGAGCATCACCACCAAGCTGCGCCCAAGAGCCGACAAATCACCCAATAGAATTCACATGAGAGGACAACACCTATGCCAATGATTGATATCTACGCTACTGCCGGGACCTTTAGCGACCCACATAAACTTGCCGCTGACGCCGCAGCCACCGTGAAAACAATCGAAGCCGTACCGGATATTCCAATGTTCAGAAAGAACACCGCCGCGTTTGTCCATGATCTACCGGAGGGCACAATTTCAAACGTGGATGGGGACAGCAACTATGTGCGTGTGCAGGTACTGACCAACCAGGGGGCACTTGACCGACCTAAGCAACTCGCAGTCGTCGAAAAACTCACCGAGCTTGTCGCCGCAGCAGCAGGCGATCCGACGCTCAAGGAACGCACCTGGGTCTTACTCACCGAAGCAGTCCCTGGCGGTTGGGGCTTGTGGGGCCACGCCCATACCAATGAGGAGCTTGTTGCGGCAGCCAGAGCAGAAATTGCCAAACTCAGGGGCTAACGCCAGATCTCTACCTTACCGGCCTGATTGCGGGTGGTGCTCTCCACGGCCACGACCACCTGGCTCGGCTTGGAGGCGGAGGGCCGAATTGCCTCTCACAAGTCATGAGCAGATCCGGAAACACGTTGACGATCGTGCCTTTGGCAGGCCCCAGAACAGGCTCACCAATTTGCAGATCCCTCGTGTGAGGCAGCCTTAGCGAGAGCCTGAGGACGAAGGACGTGAGGGGCACTTAGTGCTTCCCATCCTCGAAGTTGACGTTGGTACAGCCGGCATAGTGAGCAGGAGGCGTCGATCTAAAGGCGCAGATCGACGCCTCCTGCAGTTGGTATCCGCGCCTGGCGATGTCTATTTAGCCCGGCCTGAGCGCTAGTATGCTGCCACAAAGCGCCCCCGTAATATGCCGGTATGTCGGCATGCAAATTGCAATAAGGCCCAGATAGGGCTAACCTGCTGCGTGATGGGACCGGCGTTAGTGCGCTCGACCCCTGACTCAGTCATGCCGCATATTTACCTCTGCGGCCGGTGCAGAGGAACCGGTAAGCTAACAAACCCAGGAAGCACCTATGTCAATGTCTAATAACACAGGCCAATCGCTGGTAGTAGCCACGAATAATGGCGAATACTATGTTATCCCAGGGTCCGCCCTCGCGCAGTTTCGAGCAACTCCCGAAGAGCAGCAAATGATAGACGAGAAGGCAAATGCCGAAGTACCCGGCACGTTTGCCGGTCTCGATACCGACGATGCGAGCGCCGGTCTCTCCTTCCCCGGCGAGTCTGAGACAACGGCTCTCGCCTGGTTCCAGGACCTTTGATCGAGGTGCGCAACCAGGGTGGCGTATCGCGTCCAGGCGAGAAGGATTGGTGGTGTGCCCTCTGGGTCGCCAACTGCTGGAGGGTGAAAAGTGATAGGACACCGGGCCGGTCTAATAGGACGAAGTAGCGGAGCGGGGGAAGCGGCGGCAGGTTCGGAGGGCCACATCCAGGCTGAAGCTCTCTGGCTGGCCGGTCCACGCATGCCTGAGTTTCGCATAGAACCGTTAGCGCCGCCGCGTGCGGGAGAGGTGCGCGTGCGCACGATCGCGTCCGCAATCAGCCAGGGCACGGAGCTCCTGGTCTACCGCGGCCAGGTGCCTGCCGATCTGCCCCTCGACTTGCCTACTCTTGCCGGGAGTTTCGCCTTCCCGGTCAAGTATGGATATGCGACAGTTGGGCGCATTGTCGACACCGGTGACGACGTGCAAGGTTTCGCACCCGGCGATATCGTGTTCGTACACCACCCTCACCAGAGCGCCTTTGTCGTGCCTGCTGCCATGCCGCTCCGGCTGCCGGAGCGTATCGATCCGGTGCTGGGGCTCTTTACTGCCAACCTGGAGACCGCGGTAAATGTGCTGCTCGACACTCCGTTGCACTTTGGCGAGACTGCCCTGGTCTTCGGGCAAGGTACCGTGGGGGCATTAATCGCCCAGCTCTTGAAGTGTGCGGGGGCAAAGCAGGTTATCGTTGTCGACCCGATCCCTCTGAGGAGGGAGATTGCTCTGAGCCTCGGCGCGGACTATGCGCTTGAGCCATGTGAAGATCTCTCTTGCCAGGTGCTTGCGCTGACCGAGGGACGCGGGGCCGATGTGGCTATCGAGGCTAGCGGAGCAGGCGCGGCCCTCCAATGCGCGATCGATTCGGTTGCCGATGAAGGCACCGTCATGGTTGTATCCTGGTATGGCACGAAGCCGCTCACCCTGCAGCTCGGAGAGCGGTTCCACCGGGGCCGCGTACGCTTGCGATCTTCCCAGGTCGGGAGGCTCGACCCTGCTCTCGCGCCCAGGTGGGACAGAGCGCGCCGCGCCGCCACTGCTGTCGATCTCCTCCCGAAGTTGCATCTCGACGAATTGATAACGCACAGGTTCCCATTCAGAGAGGCACCCGCGGCGTACCGGCTCGTCGATGAATGTCCGGCGGACGCCATGCAGGTCATTCTGCTGTATGATAGCGAATAACAGCCGAAAAACAACGGGTGATGTGAATGTTTGAGATCGGAGTTGTAGCGCAGTTCGAAGCGGCTCATAGCCTGAAGGGTGACTTCGGGCCTGCCGTTCGCCTGCATGGCCATACTTACCGGCTGGAAGTAGCCGTGCGGGGCCGGCGCCTGGATAGCCAGGGCGTCCTGTACGACATCGGCAAGCTTCGATCTGCGGTCGATGAGCTGGCAGGCTCGTTGAACTACCGAAATCTAAACGATCTGCCCGAACTGGCGAATATCAACACCACCGCTGAGGTCGTCGCCCGTTACTGTTGGGAGCGGCTCGCGCCCGATCTGGGAGGGCACAGCCTCTCTTCCTTGCTGGTGCGCGTCTGGGAATCGCCTCAGGTCTACGCCGCGCTGGACGACCTGCTGCCAGCCTGAGTTGAATGGGGAATGCGGAATGCGGAATGCGGAATACCGCCGACGACAGCTTACTGGTTACTGGTTACTGGTTACTCTTACCCCCGTGGTAATTCGCATTCCGCATTCCGCATTCCCCATTCCGCATTCCGAACAGCCGAGAAGAAGAGGTGAGCGGTGTCATCCCAGGTGGGGAATGTCATCGCTCGTTGCCGTGCGGCCTCTCCCAGTCCGTTGGCGCAGGGCGGGGTCGAAGGCAAGCTTGCCGAGCGCCCTGGCCAGTTCGGCAACATCGCCGGTGTCGACCAGCAATCCCTCTCGTTGGTCGCCGGCCAGGTAGGGCAAATTGCCTGCTCTCCAACCCACCACCGGTAACCCCTCGGCCATTGCCTCCCCAAACACGGTGCCGTACGGCTCCTTCGTACTGGGCAGAACGAACAGGTCCGCTGCTGCGTACATGGCGCTCACCGTGGCGGCAGGTAGAGGCCCATGCACTACAACGCGCCCGGCTAAATCGGGCCTGGCGAGCCGCGCGCGCAGAGCGGCGGTATAACGTTCGTCTACCCGGTTATCACCCACCAGGTGCAGAGTAACAGCTTGCTCCGGCAGCCTGGAGCACGCCTCCAGCAGGCTGTGGATCCCTTTACGTTCGACCCAGTTGGCCACGCAGAGGGCCGCGGCGCTCCGGCCCTGGCGCAGGCCGGTTGCGGTGATCATGTAGGCTTGCTGCTCGGGGCCGTCAGCAGTGCCGGCAGGAGAACCGGTCTGTACATCTGCATTTCGGCCAGGAGGCACCACACGCAGCCGTTTCGGGGGCATGCCTTGTGCAATAAGTTGATCCCGAAGCGATTCGCTTGCCACCATAAGGAGCCCTGCCCTCCTGTAGGCGAGCCGGTCCAACTTTGCTTGCACCGACGTTCGCAGGTAGTTATGGTCTATGCCACCGGGCGGCTGGTGCAACATACCAACGAGCGGCAGCTCGGGCCTGTGCAACGCAAGCCAGGGCCCCGCGAATGCCGCAGCAATGCTATCGAGCACGAGCGCGTTGGCACCCATATTGTATGCCCGTCGAAACAGTGCGGGGGCGTCCACCAGGGCTAGCGGAAAAAGTCTCTCCGGAAAAGAGACGAACTTAATCCGGGCGTTGTGCCGAGGGGCGAGCATGGCCAATTTACGATGGTACAAATAGCCCCCGGTGAGAGTGTTCGGGTCGCCCAGTGTAATTAAAGCTATTTTCAGTAACTGCCTATGAGAGTTATTCATGTTGCCCCTACACAATTCGGTACGAACGGTCTGTTCGGTGGCGGTGAGCGATACCCACTCGAACTGGCCCGCGCTCTCGCGCCCGAGTTAGACTGCGAGCTTATCAGCTTCGGAAGGCGCGCTTTGCGGTATCGAGAGCCGGGCGGCCTACGGATCCGCGTGCTGCGCGCTCGTACGTATCTATCGAATCACCCTGCGCACCCTTTCGCGCCGGGCCTGATCAAAGCGCTTGCCGGCGCTGACATCGTGCACACCCACCACATGGCCAGCCTCCCCAGCCGCATGTCCGCTGTGACTGCGCGCTTGCGGGGCCAGCGCACTGTGGTCACCGATCATGGCCTTGTGGGCAACAACTGGGCAGGCTTGCTGCCACGCTTGTTCGACCGTTTCCTGGCCGTATCTGCCTTCTCCGCCCGCCAACTTCGCCTCCCGCCCGCCAGGACGCGGGTCATATATGGAGGCGCCGATCCTGTTCGCTATTCACCCGACCCCTCGCTGCAGCGAGAAGGGGTCCTCTTCGTAGGCCGGATAACTCCGCACAAAGGCATCGACCGGCTCATCGCTGCCCTGCCCGCAGGCGCTCACTTGCGCGTGGCAGGCTCTGAAGGTCATGACCCAAATCTACCTGAGCGTGACTACCCGCTACTGCTCCGCCGCCTGGCGGAGGGTCGCGACGTTGACTTTCTTGGCGCTGTCCCCGACGATGCGCTCCCTGACCTTTACAGGCAAGCCAGGGTGTTGGTCCTCCCCTCGGTAAATCGCACCTGTTACGGACGTGAGATACAGGTATCCGAGTTGTTGGGCCTGGTTGCCTTAGAAGCGATGGCAAGTGGCACACCTGTCATATGCAGCCGCCTCGGCGGACTAACCGAAGTGGTCCAGCACGGCATGTCCGGCTTTCACGTCGAGCCGGGCAATGTTAAGGATCTAAGCGACCGGCTGGCGCAGCTACTCAAAGACCCGGACCTCGCCGGTCGGATGGGTGGTAATGCACGCGATCTGGTAATGGAGAAATTCACCTGGCAACATTGTGCTCGAAGATGCCTGGCTACGTACGAAGAATTGTTAAGGTAAAGTGGGTGCAGTGGAGTTCCATCCTTCGTCCTCCCCTGTCGTAGGTCTGGTAGGTCAGGGGGTGCAGCGGCGCTCGCAGGATCGGGGGTGCAGGGGAGCACCCCTGCCGGGGGTTTGGGGTGTCCCCAATATCTCCTCTGCTCCCGATAAAGAGGGGGTGCAGGGGCGCTCCCCTGCCGGGGCCGGGGGTGTCCCCCGAAACTTCCTATTCCCCAATATCTCTCACGAACATCCACCAGGGGCTGGCGCAGGATCGGGGGTGCAGGGGCGCTCCCCTGCCGGGGCCGGGGGTGTCCCCCGAAACTCTATATTCCCCAATATCTCCCATGACCGTGTACTAGCCCTGATCGGAGCCAAACAGCATCTGAGATGATAGACTATGCCCCATCTTGTCGTACTTGGTGCGCAGGTAGGCCAGGTTGTATGAATTGGGGCGGACAAGCAGCGGCACCTGTGCCACAACATCTATGCCCATACGGGTAAGTGCTTCGGTTTTGGCCGGGTTGTTTGTCAGTAGCTGTATCTGTGTCACCTCCAGATCACGCAATATCCACGCGGCCTCGGAGTAATCGCGCATATCGGGGGGGAAGCCAAGAGCCAGGTTTGCCTCTACGGTATCATAACCGCGATCCTGGAGCGCGTAAGCGCGAGCTTTGTTGGTGAGACCGATCCCTCGCCCTTCCTGGCGCATATAGAGTAGGACACCGCGGCCTTCCTGCTGCAAGCAGTGCATACTGTAGTCCAACTGCTCCCCACAATCGCACCGGCAGGAGCCAAAGATATCGCCGGTCAAGCACTCGGAGTGCAGGCGAACCAATACCGGCTCTTTGCCGTACAGTGAGCCCACTGTGAGCGCAACGTGCTCTTTGCCCTCTTTGTTGTTATAGACTGTCATCGCGAACGCACCATACCGTGTCGGCAATGTAGTGCGCGCCGCTCTCCAGATAGCCGATGTTTCCATTTATTCCTCTTTCGGCCAGAGACCATCCCCTGGTGCCATGTTGTGACCGGACTGTGCACTCGGCGTGCAGCCCCATTGCTTACCTCCGCACGCAACCGGGTCTGACCTATTCTCATGCAAGCGGCGGGCCACCGACTATTGGCAACGTACCGGCTTTCAGTTTTTCGCGCCTGGAGATATATCGTGCACAGTGGGGTGGCACTCTTTATGCTGATCGAAGAAGACATCGGCTCGTAAGGAATATTTCTTGAGCGAATAGTCCTCCCAAACATGTCTTTAGACCAAACATGTCTTTAGGAGGAACTACAATGCGTTCAAGCGCTATAACTGCAAACGCCGAGGCTGCCCCGGTGAAAGTGTTTCGTGGGCACCCGCTCGAAGTGGCTTTGTTCAACAACACAGGCCCCATAACCATCTTCTGGCTTGTGATACGCCTCTGGCTTGGCTTTCAGTGGGCGCAAGCCGGGTGGCTGAAACTGAGTAATCCGCAATGGATGGACGGCACGAAGATCTCCGATTTCTGGAAGACATCTCTAGCCCAATATGGCAAGCCGAACTCCAACGTGGCCTTCGACTGGTATGCGGGTTTCCTGAAGGGCCTTCAAGATAACGGCGCCCAAACATGGTTCGCACCGCTGATAGCATGGGCCGAGTTCCTGGGCGGGATTGCGCTGATGCTGGGCCTGCTCACGGGCCTGACGGCTCTGCTGCTGGCCTTTCTGAACTTCAACTATATGCTTGCAGGCTCGGCTGGGTTGAACCCGGTCTACATGCTGCTGGCAATTCTGCTGGTGGTTGCATGGAAGAATGCAGGGTGGTGGGGTCTGGATCGCTTCATACTGCGTGCAAGTGACCCACCCGCGAAGCCCGGCAGCCTGGTCGCCGGAAATACCTCTTCCCCGCTACCAAAAGATGTACCCACTGCCGGAAGCAACCGCATATGATGCCCATCGCGGCATGCGAAACCACGCGTTAGATGCTTGCCCAGAGCCCAGTGTTGATGCCATCTGAGAAGTATTGCTGTCGTGATCATGGAAAAGCCCCTTGCAATATCATGCTGAGGGGCTTTCCCGTGTGTGGACCTGAGGAGACTCGACCTCCTGACTTCTACAGTGCGATGCTGGAGAATAGGGGAGCGCTGCGCAGCATGTGTTCATACTCATGCTGCGAATCATCGCGAATCATCCAGGCAACCTACCGCACTACTCGGTAGCAGGCAGCACATGCGATGCGACTGCGTGGCTACATTCTCGAACAATATGACAATGAGTTAGCGCTTGAGCATATGATGCAAGAGTCCTTCCTACCCTAATGTTCGCCACCGTAGGGCCAATGCTGGAGCTTGTCTCCACCCCAATTTTCCCGTAAGCCCGGCGAGGAAAGCTCCCAATCGGGCCGGATTTTGCGCGTGACCTCCCGCAGGTCTTGCCACAACTCCGCAGTAGAAGGCCTACCCCAAAACCAGTAGCCGTTATAGATCTTGTATATGACCAGTCCGGGTTCAAGCACGAAGGTGTGGGGTATCATAGGGTTGTGGTGCGGATCGGTATACTCCTGGATATCCAGATCCTTCTGCACTTTACGCTCCGGGTCGGACAGAAACGGCCACTGGGCACCCACGGCGTCGCGAAATTCACGTAACTCCAGGATAGGGTCGGTCGACACAGTCACTATGCGCGTATAGGCCACGTTGATCTTTGAGTAGAAGGTGGCCAGGTCGAGGTGCTGCTGGTGGTCTTTAGGGCAGTAGTGTCCGCGGGAGAGCACCAGGATCATAGGGTCGTTCTTCTGCAGCTCGCTGAGCCGTCGCCGCACCTTGGTGTGATCGGATAGCTCATAATCCGGGAAAACGGCGCCCGGCACGATGTCTGAACGCATGAGATACCTCCGGCTAGGTGGTTAGTGGCTAGAGAGTTCTAGCCGGTAGCCACTGAGAGTTGCCCGCTTCGCTCACCAGGCGGCAAGCGGTGGAGCAAACACGCAGTGTAGGATACACTACCCTGCGCGTTTGCTCAAGCCGTCTCTCGAAGAACCGTCAGGATTGCTGTCAAAGTTATAGAAAAAGCCCCCCAGAATGGTGTTCTGGGGGGCTTTTTCGTGTGTGGATCTGAGGAGGCTCGAACCCCTGACTTCTACAGTGCTATTGCAGTGGCAATTACGGGAATATTCATCATGCATCGATAGAGGTTTTGTTATAATATCCCCATGACCGAAAAAGATATTTCCAGCGGTGTAGTGCACGAAGTTCCAGCGGATTTACGGGAAGCTTTGACATCTGACCCGGAAGCGCTCGCAGCCTGGGAGAATCTTACGCCCCTTGCACGCAATGAATGGATATGCTGGACGATCTCCGTTAAGAAGCCGGAAACCAGAAGAGAGCATGTTGAAAGGGTGCGTACAGAACTAAAAGAGGGAATACGCCGGCCTTGCTGTTGGTATGGCTGTATTCACCGGACAGATAAGTCAGTTAGTCCTTCCGTACAGGCATTGGTGCTCGATAGACAAACTAGGTCCAAATAGCCTGTTTGCCGCCGAAAAGTGCATAACAAGCCAAGCTCCAGTGCCCCAGTGCTCTAGTGCTCCAGTACCGGCGAGATAGGCAGTTCTCTCAACCGGAGTTGACCGAGGTGGTGACTGTGACCGCACTGACGCTGCTCAGGATCTCGATATCGTAGTGGGGAGCAGCCGCCTGGAAGCCAGGGCTTTGCATCCGCACATCGTTGCCCATGTTACTGAAGGTTTCATCATCGAAAACGAACTGGGAGGCCCAGCCCTTGAGGTGAACCCGGGCGGCGACGCCTGCAGGGCGTCGAACAATGATCTCTGATGCTCCCCCTCTGATCCTTATGGGCACCACGGGAACCGCTGCGGAGGGTGTGGGCAGTGTCATGTGGATCATACTCATTCCCCCATTGACGTCGAGCCCGGCGAGGTTGAGACCACTCAGCTTTGCGGTGACCTCAGATGCCCCGCCCTGGATGGCGATCCACCATGGGATAGCAGTGGTGAGCCTGACCTCCGCTATGCGCTTCGAGCCGCCTGGAACCCAATCCGATAGACGTCGCGGATAGCGTATGCTAACCACTCCATCTTTGGCTCTCACGTCCGGCAGCGGCCCCTCGAAGCGGGCCTGGTAGAGATCGTCACTTTTGGTATCCGCTTTTAAAGTCAGCATTGAGATCCCGGAGGAGACGACGAGCCGGGCGCGCTTCAGATCTCCAAGTGGAGCAGAATAGATCTTCCCCTCGCCCGACGGCACTTCTTGCAGCCGGACAATTTCCCTCCTGGATATTGCATTGCTGCGCTTGAGAAACTCCAGGAGGAAGGCGATCTGCTCATCGCTATAGCCCGACGCCATTTCCTCCCAGGACTTCCAGAGGGGATCGAAGATGGAGTTGATCTCACGGACGTCGCCCTTGTCTCTTTCGAGCTGGACGATGATCCTGCGGCCATCTTCGGGGTCGCGCTCCCGGCGTACCAGCCCCGCCTCCTCCAGCCGGTTGAGCAGCCCTGTGGTGGCCCCGGTTGTCAGCCCCGTGAGATCGGCTAAATTGCCTGCGACCGTTGGGCCGGTCGTGTGCAGAATGTTGAGCACCTGCATGTCGGTGACCGTCTTTCCGGTTCGGGCGGCAGCCGCGCGAAAGAAAGATGCGCCAAGCCCGTAGAACTGCCGGAACTCCCTGGCAAGCTCCTCTACATCTCTGGACGTGATTTTCTTTGGAACCTCTTGACAACTTTTACCTCTTCGTATATTATCAGATTAGCTTAGTAACTAAGGTAATTCCGAGCAACATTTCGCTTATTCGCTGGTGGTAACATTATAACACAGGAGTCAACTATGATGATCGAAACAGAGGGCTTGCGCAAGTCATTCGAGAACCACGTGGTGCTCGACGGGATCGACCCAGAGGGCGGCTGAGGGCACGATTCAAGTGAAAGGGCTGCAAAAGTCCTACAAACAGCTTCATGTTCTGAAAGGCGTAGATTTTGAGGTGGAAAAAGGCAATATTTTCGCCCTGCTCGGCTCCAACGGTGCGGGCAAGACAACGATTGTCAAAATCCTCACCACGCTGCTCAAACAGGATAGCGGAACCGCCACCGTCAACGGCTTCGACGTTGCGGCAAAGCCCGACTATGTGCGGCAGTCGATCAGTCTGACCGGGCAATTCGCCGCTGTAGACGAGATCTTGACCGGGCGAGAAAATTTGATCATGATCGCCAGGCTGCGGCACCTCAAAAATCCGCGTCAGGTCGCGGATGATTTACTGAACCGCTTCGGCCTGACCGATGCTGCCGACCGCAGAGTTTCCACCTATTCGGGCGGTATGTGCCGCAGACTCGACATCGCCATGAGCCTGGTAGGGAAACCGCAGCTCATTTTTCTTGACGAGCCGACCACCGGGCTTGACCCCGAAGCACGCATCGAGGTTTGGAAGACCGTCAAAGAGCTTGCTAATAATGGCACGACGGTATTTCTGACTACACAGTATTTGGAGGAAGCTGAACAGCTCGCCGACAGAATTGCCATTCTGCATGAAGGGAAAATTATCGCGAACGGCACACTTGAGGAACTGAAAAAGCTGTTCCCGCCCGCAAAGGTGGAGTATGTGGAAAAACAGCCGACATTGGAGGAGATATTCCTCGCAATCATCGGCAAAAAGGAGGAGAAGTAAATGGAAACGATCAATAAACACTTTTTCAGCGATATGGGCGTTATGCTTGGACGTTCCATGCGCCATATTTCCCGCAGCATGGACACCATCATCACGGTCACCATCATGCCGATTGCGTTTATGCTGCTGTTCGTCTATGTGTTCGGCGGTGCAATTCACACCGGCACGGACAACTATGTGAATTACCTGCTGCCTGGCATCCTGCTGATTGCGATTGCAAGCGGCATCTCCTATACGGCTTACCGTCTGTTTATGGATATGCAAAGAGGCATCTTCGAACGGTTCCACTCCATGCCGATTGCGCGTTCGGCCCCGCTGTGGGGGCATGTGCTGACCTCACTGGTATCCAATGCGATTTCGGTTGTCGTAATCATTCTCGTAGCGCTCATTATGGGCTTCCGCTCGTCGGCAGGAATATTGTCATGGCTTGCCGTGGCCGGTATACTCGCGCTGTTTACGCTGGCCTTGACATGGATCGCGGTGATTGCCGGACTGTCCGCAAAATCGGTGGACGGTGTAAGCGCCTTTTCCTACCCGCTTATCTTCCTTCCATTTATCAGTTCGGCGTTTGTGCCCACCGCATCGATGCCGGCAGTCGTTCGTGCTTTTGCCGAAAATCAGCCGGTTACATCCATCGTCGAAGCGATACGCTCCCTACTCGCGGGGCAGCCTGTCGGCAATGATATTTGGGTTGCGCTCGCGTGGTGCTTAGGGATACTGATCGTCGCATATCTGTTTGCGATGCGCGCATACAAACGGAAAGCAGCTTAATGTTTGCAGGCATTAAAATGATAGTGGTCAACAAAAACATCAAGTAAGAGACTGTTTAGTAAGGTCAGTTGCGTAAAGGACGACGTACTAATGCACAGGCTTTGGCTACACTATTGGCTACACTTGGATACGAAATCGGCTCCATCCAGATCAGATGGAGCCGATTTCGTACCTATATTTCAGTGTGGACCTGAGGAGACTCGAACTCCTGACTTCTACAGTGCGATTGTAGCGCTCTCCCAACTGAGCTACAGGCCCATCGTGCTTAAGAGTATAACATTTGAGCGTCGTGAGCGTCAAGATGACGAATGACAGAGAGGGCCGTTCAATCGCAGCAGTGTCTACCAGAGTGCCGCTTGGGCTGGACTTGTTTCTGTGCGTGTCATTTGGGCGTTTTGCGGGGCGGACAAAGAGGAGCCACCCGCTGACGAATGGCTCCCATTTGTTCGTGGCCTCGCCGGACAGGCTAGCGCTTGATGTCGCTGGGTGTCTGGCAATCAGGGAAGAATGTGTTGCCCACTATCTTCGCTGTCTGGCCGCGAGTGGCGTTGTTGTTTGGGCGGAAGTAGGGCAGATTACCTGGCCGGCATGGCTCACCTGTACCTCCGCACGGGTAGCCACCCATGATGGTGCGTGAGACGAGCCTGTAGGTATATGTGTAGTATGTGCTGCCTATCGCCACGTCCTCGAATTGTTGGCCGCTTGGATTATCACTGAAGCTTGCAGCGTTCGAGTTCGATCTTGGATATTTGGCCGCGTGTTGCATTGGCGTTGGGGCGGAAGTAAGGGAGATTACCTGGCCGGCATGGCTCGCCGGATCCGCCGCAAGCATAGCCACCGATGAAGCCTCGCGAAGCAAGTCTACCTACAAACTGGAAGAAAGTGGAGCCTACCGGCACATCCTGAACATCCGGCTTGTCTGGTTGTCAGAGAAGCCCGCGGCATTAGAGACGATCTTGGAAAGCTGGCCGCGGGTGACGTTGTTATTGGGACGGAACGTGCCGTCAGAGTAGCCATTGATGATGCCCCGGCAGGCAAGGCAACGGATGTTTAAGTAGAAGGTATTGCCCACGGGCACATCTGAGAAGGTGATTGTGCAGGCTGTAGCAGTGGGCATTGGAGTTGAAGTTCCAGTTTCTGACGGTGTTGAAGTTGGCGTATCAGTCGCGATGGGAGTATTGGTCGTAGTGGGTGTATTTGTAGGCACAGATGTAGGTGTATTTGCGGGTGTAGGCGATGCCGGCGATCCAGCGGTGCCTACAAGGCGAAATATTTGGTCGGCACCGACTTGTGTTGGCAAACAGGTGGTTTTTACTCCCCAGACCATACAACCGCCTGCGAAACCGGCACCGGGATTGCGCCAGGCTGCAGGATTACCTGCGGTGACAGAGCGATTTTGCCAGTACCACTGCCCACCACCTGTAAAATCGAGGCGGGCCTGCACACTTACCCAGTAGGTGGTATTCCCCGGCAAGACAGCAGGAACAGTCAAGGGAATGACATAGTTGCCCGTAGTCGGTTGAGTGGCAGCGAGGCTGGTCGCGGTGAAAACAGGCGTGGCGGGAAGAGCCCCGCTGGCTGTGTAGAAGTAGATGTTAAAGAGCGTCGGAGCTACACCCGACACATCGCCCTCTGCATCAACTTCACTTACGGTCCAGGGCTGGCCGCTTGGCACCGTGAAATCGTCAGCGGCCTGATCCCAGTATGTAGCAAATGCCGGCTCGAAATCCTGAGAGCTAACATCACCCCCAGAAGCATTGTTGTACTGATCGTACAAGACGATATCAGGCGCGGCCGGTTGGCTTAGAAATTTGTTGGTGTTCGTATTGGCCCCGGAGGTTGTACCGGGCCTTCCTGCTTGCGCCCTCACGTCGCCTTTGGCCGGTGCCAGGTGAGCAGCCACTTTGGCGGGTACCGCCGCAGGCATACCGGCGAGCGAAATACCACCCGTGACCAGCATAGCAAACATAATAAGTAGGAACGGTGTTACACGCCGGATTTTTGATTTTTGAGCGTACGTTTCCATCTATTCTTTCTCCTTCCTTTACGCAAGATATGCGCACATAACGATATGCATGTAATAATGTGCCCTGTGCCCTGATGCTAGAATCTTGCCAGGCGAATGGACCAACCGTTACCAATCTGCCCGATAAGGATGTCGCCCTTTGCTTGCCTCCTTTATCTTTGATTACCACTAGCCGCGTAGATGACTTTTGCAGATAAAAATAAGGGCAAAGTCTCTCACGCTTGCACCGGACTCCGCCAGAGGAGTTTCTATGCAATCTGAGTGCAACCGAAGCTACTAGAGAAGGAAGAGAGTTTGATAGCAGAGGACGAAGGACGCTGTCAATTCTACCTGGAGCGCTGGAAAGTAGAGCCATGCAGACTGCTTTTGTCCGTTTACGGCTGCGCGCTGAACACTATTACCTTGCTGAAGTTGGTGCCGTCGACCTGGTAGGCGTAGCAGCCGGAGCCTTTGATGCGGGTGTAGGTAGGCCAATTGGGCCACTGGCCGGACCCGGAAAGGGCGCTTTGCTGGTCAAGCTGTAGCTCGGGTGACGGGGTCGGGCCCCGGTCGAAGCCCAGAGCATCGGGGCCATCTATCTGGCGGCCTCGCACCAGCGTTGGCCCCGTGTAGGACGGGTCAACGATCCAGAGCACCTTGATATAGAGCCAACCACCCTCACTGTTGGCACCAGTCACATGGGCCACGCCATCGGTGCCTAAGCCCACCGGGTAAATCGGTCCGGAGCCAAGCGCCGGGCCATATTCGGCGTTGATAGCCGCACCTGATGTGGTAGGGCAGGCGCTCCCGACCGGCACGGTGGGCAGTACGAGGGGCCGCGCACGCAAGGTTGCCCACGCATCGCCGCCAGGCGTGGGGGCCGGGAACGGTTGGCCGCTGGGATATTTGCTGGCGAACTCGGTCGCTCCCAGCCGTGAGAGAAGCACAATGGGCTTGCCGTTGGCATCGCTGTGCAGCTCGAAAACTGCGCGCTCGAAATATTGGACGACGAATTCAGGGGTGGTGCGGGTGGCGCTTTCGAGCAGCGGGTTGGTGAGAGGGTAGCCCTGCTGCGCCAGCCCGCCGTTATTGAGCCAGTAATCGAGGAAAATGCCGCTCACGCTCTTACCGGTCTCGGGGAATAGCTGTGTTTTGCCTGTCATGAGGCTGGGATCGTTGTCGGGCGCGCCTTGCGGATACTTCTGTTTGAGATATTTAGCCCCAAGCAGCGATAGCAGCACATTGTAAGGCGGCCGGTTCTCCGGGGTGCAGCTCAAAAACCGCGCGCTCGAAATACTGGACGGTGTAGGTCTTTCCGTCCACATCGGACCGCTCCTGGAACTCGCCGGAGAGCGGGTAGCCCTGCTGCGCTAGTCCACCATGCTGCTGCCAGTATTGCAGGAAGGTGCCACACACGGTCTGCCCGGTCTCGGAAAAGGTCTGGCAGCCGCTCTGCTGTGCCTGCGCACCCGTTCCTGCCAGGCCAGGCAATAACACCAGCAGTGCGACCATCAAAGACATTGTGCGAAGCGGTATTTTCATGCGAAAACCTGTAGCGAGTAGCGAGCGTCGAGCGTCGAGTTCCCACTATTATAACTCATTTCCTACCAGACTTATTACTTGCTGCCGGCGAGCCGGCTACCACGACCGTAACTCACCGCAGGGGCGCAGAGATCTCTACGCCTGATATAAAAAAGGGGTGCAGGGAGCACCCTGCCGGGGGTATGGGGGTGTCCCCACTCTCCTCCATATTTTCGTCGGCAGGTGGTCCGCACGACTCGCAGTAACTGATACAAAAAAGGGGTGCAGGGACCACCCTGCCGGGGGTATGGGGGTGTCCCCCACTCTCCTCCTTTTTCATTCACGGGTCATGTGCGCCGGCACATACTTACTCTGCGGTGAGTTAAACGTAATCACCGGCTGGCCGGTCGGTTGACGCACCTTCGTATATATGTTACAAATTGCCATTGTCTGCAAGATGGGCTTGCCCTGATCGTTTTGCAGGAAGTTTCCAAAGTCCAATAATCTCAAGGTAGGAAAGATGTCACAACTTCCAAGAAAGAATAGTGGCGGTAGCGGTAGTAGTAGCAGCGGTAGTAGCAGCGGCGGAAATCGTCCGCCCGGCAGTGGAGGCAAGAGCAGCGGAGGTGGTGGCGGGGGCGGAGGTAGCGGGCGGCCTCAGAACAAGCCCGGCGGCGCGCCTGCTCGCAGCTCCGGCGGAAGCGGCAAATCCAACCGCCCTGCTTCGTACCAGTCGAGCGGGTCAAGGCCCCCCGCCACGCGCCAGCCTGTGGGCAGAAGCGGCCGGCCGGTGCCTCAGCAGTCCGGCCTGCGCGGAAATATAGACCGCACCCTTCCGCCTTATTCCACCAGGCGGTACCTTGCGATCTGGATACCGATCATGGTAGTGGTCTTGCTGGTATTCGTGGTATTGCTCTTCACCTTGAATAGCACTCCCGCACCGCCCACCACTACGGCCCAGCCTACAGCCGTCCTGCAACCGGGCAACGCGGCGGGTGGCGCCACGGCGGCCCCGCAGCCGGGGCAGAGCGGGCAGACTACTTCCGCTCCCGCCGCTCCCCCTGTTATGGTGGTGACTGCCACGCAATCCCTCACCGGCACGGGCACCTACATGGTGATTGATACCGCGAAAGGCACGATCACCTGCAAGCTGTACACCGACCCATCCGCCGGCGTCACCAAGACAGTTGCCAACTTCGTGACGAAGGCCAACGCGAAATACTTCGACGGCCTGCTCTTCCATCGTGTGGAAAGCTGGGTAATCCAGGGCGGTGACCCGCTGTCTAAAGACCCAAGTTCTATCACTAATGGCACGGCAGGCACAGGCGGTGGCACGATGCCCTCTGAGTACAATAATATCAACTTCGGTGTGGGCGCACTCGGCGTGGCTCGTGGCGGTGACCCGGCTCTCAATAACGACAGCCAGTTCTTCATAGTCAAAGATGCCTCTGCTGCAGCCGGTCTTGTTGGCCAATACACCAACTTCGGCCAGGTGGTTTCGGGCATGGACGTGGTGAACAAAATAGCTATCGGTGACAAGATCAACTCGATCACTATCCAGACGAAGTAACGTAGTTGCCAGTTGTCAGTTGATCAGTTGCCGGTTGTCATTAGACGGACGACCGACCACCGACGACTGGTCACCGGTCTACTACAGACAACTGACAACTGACAACTGACTACTTGGTCACAAAGGAGAACACATGAAAGTAATGGTCATAGATACCGACAAAGGCACGATTGTGTGCAGCCTGGCGACCGATGCGGCGGCGGGTGTTGCCGGGACGATTGCTAACTTCGAGCAGAAGGCCAATTCGGGCTTCTTCAACGGGCTGAAGTTTCACCGCGTGGAAAACTGGGTAATCCAGGGCGGTGACCCCAGCGGCACAGGTAGCGGCGGTGGCAAGATGCCCGCCGAATACAACAAGCTGCCCTTCAACGAGGGTGCGCTTGGCGTGGCCCGCGGGCCCGATAAGTCGCGCAACAGTGATTGCCAGTTCTTCATCGTGAAGAACGATTCGGGCTTTCTGGACGGCGACTATACAAATTTCGGCCAGGTTATTGAGGGCATGGACGTGGTGAAGAAGATAGCCATCGGTGACAAGATGAATGTCAAAGTGGAAGAACGGTAGTTACCAATTGCGGATTGCGGATTGGGGTACTGTTAACCGCCAGGAGTCCGCCAAGATCCGCCAAGGGCCGCCAAGGTTTCTATTGTTTACGCACTACGCACTATTAAATGAGTGGTCGTGGGTCGATGAGTTGGAGCACTGTCGCCGGTCGTCTGTCCTTCGTCTTTCGTCTTTCGTCTTTCGTCCTCTGGACAGGAGCAGCGTTGATTGTATCGCTGCTCCTGTTGCGTTTTGGGATGAGGGCGCTGGGCGTGCGGCCTGATATTGCTTTTCCCGGTTTCGTCTATGGGCTCACGGGTCCGCTCGTGCAGCCCTTCTATCGCTTTTTCCCTTGCCTGCTCCGTATGGCACGCGGTTCGACACCCCGGTTATAGAGACAGCCTCGCTGGGCGCGGTAGGCGTGGCGTGCGCCGCGGCGCTGGCGATTTATCAGATTGGGTTGCTACTAGTCCGCTTGCAATCACGCCGGACTCGATAGATCGCGAACCTTGACGGTCATGCGGCTAGTCCTGCAATTGGGCGCGGAGCGCATCGGTCTCGAAATAGATACGTGCGCTCTTTATCATATCGCCATCCACATCGTAACAGACGCAGAGTAGGTACCCGGACGTTCTTACCGGTTGCCGGGATACCTGTGTATTCGCCTATATGCTTTCCAATGAAATCTGCTTCCAGCACTCCTTTACCATCATCGATGACCAGGCTTCTGGTGCTGGTGGTCGCTTCAAAGGCAACATGTACATGAAGTGTAGAAACTCGACCACCCCCTGTGGGGTATGCGCCTCCTGTCCGGTACCCATCACCCTATAGACCACGTCATCAGCTAACATGCTGGTGTCCCCGCTAGCCGCGTCAAAATAACGCATGAGAACATCCCTCGTGCTTTGGACGGACATTGCTAACTCTCCTTTCATTCAGATGGATTAGGCATTTCTGCGGTGCGTAAGTCTAATTCATTCCTGGGTGCATGGCAAGCTACATCAGACCAGAACCGTTTGCCGGCAAAGTTGAAACATTACCGGCACCTCTTCAGGAACGGTGGCTCAATGTTCGCGCATCTTATCGACAGTTTGGCTGGTGATCAGGTTGTGGATGCCAACATTTCGGCGGGGTTCAGCCTCATCAAGCTGACCGCGCCGTGGCAGGGCGACACTGTGGCGACCACCACTTCTTTGCCGGCGTTTGCAGACTCGAGTATAGAGGGCAAGGATGCGATCCCGGGCTTCGATATATTCGTGAAGATAGAGGCGGTCGATGCCGGGCACCCGGAACTTCGGCTCGAAGACTACCGCCGCGGCTACTGTGTCTGATGGGACTGGGCGTAGGCGTTTACAGTGTCGGATAGCTCCCACGTGCGCACGTCGCGGATCATGGGGCAGATGTGGGGGGCGCGGCAGTTGGTGGGGCAAATCCAGCCGGCAGCGCTGATGAAGCGTGCGCCACTCGGAGCCAGGTATTCGTATGGAAGCCCTCCGAACTCGTGCGCCATCGGCTCAACGGATATGGCATCGTTCACCCAGGCGCTCGCGCAGGCTCCAGACCAGCCATTCGAAGGCGAGATGAGGCGCGATAGGCGCAGGCACGGCTTCAGTATCGGGCGGGAGGGTATCCCAGTTGGCTTTCATGTATGCGAGCCAGTCGGTCTGCACGAATGTGAGATGGGGATTGTCTGCCCACTTCGGGCAGGTCGAGCGCAGGCGGGTGGGCGTTGCGGTCGAGCATGATGATGCGGGCGTCCGGGGAGATGCGCCCGCGCGTGCGGCCCTTCTCTATGCTTCGTACGTGATGAGTGCCGAAGCACCCGCCGCCGAACACCACAAATTGCTCTTCCATATCTCTATCTTATCAATTTCGCTGTCGTGAGCAAAGCTGATAACTTATTCCGGCCCGGGACGGGTGCGCCTTACGCCGACTGAATCCTCTCTATCATCTCAGGTTCGTCCGGCAGCCTGCCGGCAACTACCAGCCTGGGTACCAATTCGCGCCAGGCTGGGTCGGCATCGAACGCCTGCCGGAAGAGTGGGAGCGCGTCGTCCAGTCTGCCCGCCGACGCCAGGCTGGCAGCTCCCCAGAATACCAGCTCCATGTTGCCGGGCATCGCCCAGCCTAAGGATAGCGCTTGCTCCAACTTTTCCTGGGCGGCTCGGAAGCGGCCTTCCCCGAGCAACACGTCGCCCATGATCCTCTCAGCCTCGCTTGAGTAGGCGTAGGCACGTGCTACGGCAAGCAGGCGGCGTACAACCCCCGCGAGGAGTTCACCGTCGGGCTGGCGGTGGCCGACGGGAAACCCGCCGGCGTGGCGATCACCTCGACGCGCCAGGTGCCCGTCGACGGAGCAGGCAGACGGTCCGCCAGACCGGGGCGCTCGCCTTCGCGCTGACCCTAGGCCTGGTCGACGCGCGGATCGCCGAGCACCAGGCGACGGTGCTCGCGGGCGCGTCGACGCTCTCGCAGGAGCTGGAGACCCTCGAGGAGATCGAGGTCACCGGGGACGGCCGCTCCACCGCCGGGCCCACGACGGCCCCGGGCGGCGACGACGGGAAGGGGTCGCCCTCGTGAGCCGAGCCTCCCGGCGACGAGCGCTTCAACCCCTGGTCGGTCGTCCACCTCGTGTTCGACCACCTGTCCGCGCAGGGCCTGCACCCGTGTCGGCGACTCGGGAGACCCCTCCGAGCCGGCGGCGGTGCTGCTGGAGGCGCTCGGGATCACCCCGGGCGACCCGTCGTGGGCCCAGGAACAGGACGGAGCCGAGATCAGGACCAGCTCGCCGAGATCCGCTCCTTGTTCACTCCGGTGGACGGGGCCAGACGCCGGGGCACGCTGAGCACGATCACCACGGACGGCGTTCACCAGGAGGGGTGTGACAGTGCAGGAGCTGCACCTGGTGACGCTTGTTGTCCACGCGATGACCGCGAACCGCTGGCCGTGCTCGGCGACCACGACGAGGACCAGTGCCTCGTCGTGTCCGTCGGCCGCCGCAGGCCGAGGTCATGGCCCACGGCCCGCACCCTGCGCGTGACGACGACTCCCGCCTCACCCAGCATCTCATCGCCGACGTGACCGCGGCGCTCGGCCGCGGGCTCGCGGGCGCCGAGATCACCGACCTCGTCGACGACCGCTTCCACGCGGTCCTCGTGCTCGACGACGGCACGCGGGTGGTCGCCCGGCCCAGCGACGCGCTGGCCATCGCGGTCCGCGACGCGCTGCCGATCGGGGTGGCCGAGGAGGTGATGGAGCGCGCCGGGCAGTCCTGGAAGGAACTGCAGGGCGACGACCCGCACCCGCAGAGCAAGGAGGTCGACGAGATGCGCGACTTCCTCGACCAGGTCACCGCCGACGACTTCGACGGCTCCGGTCCCGAGGGCGAGGATCGCTGAACCCGTGTTCCGTCGACCACCGGTGGTCCTCGCCGGCCCGGCCTTCGTGGCGTCCGTCGCCTACGTCGACCCCGGCAACGTCGCCACCAACAGCGTCGCCGGGGCGACGTCGGGCTACGCGCTCGCCTGGGTGGTGGTCGCCGCCGGGCTGATGGCGATGCCGGTGCAGTACGTGGCGGCCAAGGTCGGCATCGTCACCGGCCGCAGCCTCCCGCGGACGTGCCGCCAGGTGATGAGCATGCCGGCCCGGGTGCTGATGTGGCTGCAGGCCGAGGTGGTCGCGATGGCCACCGACGTCGCCGAGTTCCTGGGCGCCGCGGTCGGGTGAACCTGCTCTTCGGCGTCGGGCTGCTCCCGTCGGGGCTGATCACCGCGGTGGTGGCCTTCGGCATCCTCGCGCTGCAGCGCCGCGGGCACCGGCCGTTCGAGGTCGGGATCGTCGCCTTCCTCGCGTTCGTGGTCGCCGGCGTCGGGTTCCAGCTCTTCTCGGTCGGGATCGACCCCGGGGGCCTCGCCGACGGCCTGGTCCCGGGCTTCGACGGCTCCGGTCAGCTCGTCCTCGCCGTCGGCATCGTGGGCGCGACCGTCATGCCGCACGCGATCTACGCGCACTCCGCGCTCACCGCAACACGCTCGCGCGGCGTCGGCGTCCCGGGCGCCGGCGGCTGCTGGACTTCCAGCGCACCGAGGTGATCGGCGCGCTGACGATCGCGGGCCTGGTCAACCTCGCGATGCTCCTGGTCGCCGCCCGCGCGTTCGGCAGCTCGCCGGCCGGTGACGGGGTGGACGGGCTCGAGGCCGCCCACGCCGGGCTTGGGCAGATGGCCGGGGGAGCGGTCGCGCTCGCCTTCGCGGCCACGCTGCTCGCCAGCGGGCTCTCCTCGGCCGCCGTCGGGACCTACTCCGGACAGGTCGTCATGGAGGGCTTCGTCGACGTCCGGCTCTCTCCGACGATCCGGCGCACGGTGACGATGCTGCCCGCCCTCGCGCTGCTCGCGATCGGCACCGCCCGACGACGGCGCTTGTCGGCAGCCAGGTCGTGCTCTCCTTCGGCATCCCCTTCGCGCTCTACGCCCTGCTCCGGGTGGCCCGCGACGAGAGCGTCCTGGGTTCCGAGCGGATCGGGCGGGGCATGACGGTCGTGCTCGCCGGCATCAGCGCCGTCGTATCTGCCTGAACGTGGTGCTCCTGGTGGACACGATCACCGGCTGAGGTCGGGCGTGGACGCCGGGTGTCTCGGATCGAGACGCCCGGGGCTCGACCCGTGGCGCCGATCACGCCTACCATCGCCCGTTGCGCATCCTTCGAGGTCGAGCGGGGCGCAGCAGGCGAGGTGGCCCATGGACGCACGGACCGACCCCGGTCTCGATCGTGCCCGCGAACGGTTCCTGGGTGACGGCACGCTCGACGAGCGGGGAGTGGTCCGCCCCGAGATCGTGCAGTCGTGGGAGCGGTCACGGCGGGCCGGGGTGGACGCCGACCACCTCGCGCTGCCCTACGACCCGGACCTGGACTTCGAGGGCAGCCTCGTGCACTGCGCCCGCCCCGTCCTCGACGACCTGACCCAGCGGCTCTCCGGTATGGCGGTCGCCGTCGTGCTCTCCGACGCCGACGGCAACGTCCTCGACCGGCGCGTCGGCGAGGGCGAGCTCCGGCGCCGGCTCGACGCGATCCAGCTCGCCCCGGGCTTCAGCTACGCCGAGGAGTTCGCGGGCACCAACGGGTCGGCACCTCGCTCGAGGGCTCCGCCAGCGCCATGGTGATCGGCGCGGAGCACTTCACCGACCGGCTGCGCTCCTTCGCCTGCGCCGGGGCCCCCTGCTACCGGCCCGGCGGCTCGCTGGCCGGCATCCTCGACGTGACGTGCCTGGCCGCCGAGGCGAACGACCTCATGCGCTACCTCGCCCTGCAGACCGCCAAGGACATCGAGGAGGTGCTGCGCGAGCGCGGCAGCGCCGGTGCCCGCGCGGTCATGGCGGCGTTCCGCACCCTTCCGTCCGGGCCCGCGGGCCCGTGCTCGCCCTCGCCGACGACTTCGTGATCGCCAACCGCGCGGCCCACGAGACCCTGGACGTCCCCGACCGCGACCTGGTCGCCCGCCACGCCGCCGACCACCGTCCCGACAGCCCGGCCGAGACGCGGGTGCTGCTGAGCGACGGCCCGGTCCGCCTGCTCTTCACCCCCACGCCCGCGCACCGCCCCGCCGGGGTCGTCGTCGAGGTGGTCCCCAGCACGAGCACCCTGCGCCTGGCCGGCGGCGGGACCGGTCGTCCTCGCCCCGCGCGTACTCCGGCCCGCCGCCGGCGCCCGCGCGCCCCCTCGTCGGGCTCGCCGGCACCTCCCGCTCGTGGCGCACCACGAGCGCGGCGCTGCGCTCCGCGGCGGCCGGGGTGCGCAGCACGGTGCTCCTCGGGGAGACCGGGGTGGGCAAGGCGGCCGCCGTCCGGGCCGCGCACCGGGAGGTGCGCCCCACCGCGCGCCTCCTCGTCGTCGATGCCGAGTCGACGGGCGCGACCGAGGAGCTCGCCGCGCTCCTCGGCCGGATCGGGCCCGACGCCGCGACGGTCGTGGTGCGGCGGGTCGAGGCGCTGGACGCCGCGGGGGCGTCGGCCCTCGCCGCGCTGCTCGACGCCGCGCCGCCGAACCTCTGGGTGACCGCCCTGGTGACGGGCGAGGAGGCCGGCGAGGGCAAGGCCGTCCACGACGTCCTGGGACGGTTTACCGGTCAGCTCACCATCGAGCCGCTGCGCCGCCGGCCCGAGGACGTCGGGCTCCTCGTCGAGGCGCTCCTCGCGCGGCTCGCCCCCGGTCGCCGCGTCCGCTGCACCCCCGAGGCGATGGCGCTGCTCGGCGGCGCGCGCTGGCCGGGGAACGCGGCCCAGGTCGAGGACGTGCTGCGGCGCGCCCTCGTGGCGCGCCCGGCGGGCGACATCGAAGCAGGCGACCTGCCCGCCGAGGTCGCGGTGCACGGCACCCGGCGGCGGTTGACGCCCCTGGAGACCGCCGAGCGCGACCTCATCGTCGGGGCCCTGATCGAGGCCCGCGGCAACCGCGTGAAGGCGGCCGAGGCGCTCGGGATGGGCCGGGCGACCCTCTACCGGCGGTTGCGGGCCTTCGGGCTCACCGACGTGGGCCGCTGACCGCCCGGCCCGGGCGGCGCCGGTGCCCACCCCCGCGGAGCAGGGGCCGGGTGTCGGCCGGGCGGTGATCGGTGTGGTCGGCGTGCCCCGCCTCCTCGCCGAGCCCGCACCCGTCGTCGCAGCCGTCCACCGACCGGCCCGAGTCCCACTGCCGGCGCGCCTGCTCGGCGACGGCGACGACCGCCGCCACCAGGTCGTCGCGGTGCGTGGCGAGGCGGCGCACCGAGCAGGAGAGCCCGATCGCGACGGTCGAGGTGCCCGACGGGGCGGTCACCGGGGCGGCGATCGTCGCGAAGCCGGGGGCGAACTCGCCGTCGTCGAGGGCCCAGCCCTGGTCGACCACGGCGTCGAGCTCACGGGAGAAGCGGATCGGGCACGTGATGGTGGTGGGGGTGAACGCGGCCAGCGTCTCGCCGCACACCGCCTCGCGGTAGACCGGCGACGCAGCCAGCAGCACCTTCGTCAGGCCAGGGCGTGGGCGCGCTCCGGGCGGATGTGGGTGTCGAGGCCGGGGATGCGGGCGAGGCCCTGGTGGCCGCGGACGTCGGAGATGCTCGCGACGACGGTGCCGGTGCGCCGGACGAGGTAGGTCCGCTGCCGGTCCGGCGGTACAGC
>CAWINE010000026.1:0-28812 GCA_963837315.1 uncultured Chloroflexia bacterium | reverse complement strand
TCATTGTTATACCAGGTTGTCAGTTGTCAGTTGTCAGTTGTCAGTTAGACGGCGGGCGGGAAGCAGTCGTCGTTCGTCCGTCTACTGACAACTGACAACCGACAACTGACAACTTCGTCAATACATATTCGTCAGCTTTTCCAGTCGCTTGAAGCCGCGCAGGATAACGGCCAGCACGGCGAATACCGGCTCCCAGCGGGGGAAGCGCTGGCGATAATAGAGATAATCTTCGCCACGGTCCCCGATATAGCGGCGGATGTCGTCGGGTGTGAGGTCGCGGAAGGCTTTGCGGATGCGTGCGGTGCTTCCTCATCGGCGTCAATAAGCGTGGGCTGAGCGTCGCGCAAGCGGGCAAGTGTAAATGGGCTGTGGCTAGCAGTCGCCATCTTTTGGTTTGCGTGCTCGCTGAAGTGCGGCAAGCAGATCCATCCTGGCCGCCCGACAGTTCCGATGCCCCCGGTTGGGCGGCGAGCAGTGCCTGGTTCACACCCATATAGGCCGCCAGGCGTTTCTGCATCTTTCCACGCCTGGCGGGTGAAAGCGCAGCGGGTGGAAGCCGGCTGGCTCGCTGGGCAATCAGTATAAGCTCTTCTACCTCAGCGCGCTGCTCAGGATGGCGTGCCAGGTAGCGAGCTATATCGGGCGGAATCTCCTGGCCGCTTGATATGGCTTGCAGGCAGGAGTCAAGCAATTGATCTGTATGCATAACGTACTGCTTACTGCGTAATTAATGTATATACAGCATGACGGCGGCTGTGCGGGTGACTATAGATTATAGAGCAAACACGTTGGTTTTGCCTACTCTCTAGAACGAGCAAAGGCCGGGTTTGTTACGTAATCGACAAAGAACATTCTTATCGCCCGTCCAGAAGCGCGGCCAATCTCTCTACAATCACGCGGGCACTCTGTTGCTTTAGCATCGGAGGCAACTGCTCAATGCTGCCGTCGCGCATGATGAGGGTAAGGGCGCTCTCTTCGCTGCCGATGCTGGATACGGCGTCGTTGGCGATTATCATGTCGAGGCGCTTTTTGTCGAGCTTCTGGCGGGCGTTTTCGAGCAGGTCCTGGGTTTCGGCTGCGAAGCCTATACGCACCAGACCCGGCAATTCTATCCCCGGCGAGATTGCCCAGGATGTCGGGGTTTCTCTTGAGGGCGATGTTCATGGTCTCGCCCGCCTTTTTGATCTTCTGCTCGGAGACCTCGGCCGGGGCGTAATCGGCCACAGCGGCGGCCATCACCAGCGCATCGGCATTTTGCACGGCCTCGCGCACGGCAGCTTCCATGCTGCCGGCGGTGATGACGTTGATCGTACTGACGCCATAGGGCGGTGCGATCGCAACAGGCCCGCTGATCAGCGTGACCTCGGCCCCGGCGTTAGCGGCTTCTTCGGCGATTGCATAGCCCATCTTGCCCGACGAGCGGTTGCCGATGAAGCGCACCGGGTCGAGAGGTTCCTGGGTGCCGCCCGCAGTAACCACGACCTTCTTTCCTGCCAGCAGGCCGCTCTTGCCCAGCGTGCGCTCTATCGCGGCCATGATTTCGGGCGTCTCCGGAAGCCGTCCGATGCCTGTCGCGCCCGAAGCCAGGTGCCCTTCGCCCGGAGCGAGCACGGTTGCCCCACGCTTCTTGAGGGTTTGCAAGTGCTCCTGGGTTGCGGGGTGCAGGTACATTCCGCTTTCCATTGCGGGCACGATCAGCACGGGCGCTCGCGTGGAGAGATAGACCGCGCTCAGGAGGTCGTCAGAGAGGCCGAGAGCAAGGCGTGCGATCGTATGGGCGGTAGCGGGGGCGACCACCAGGATGTCGGCGTTATGGGCCAGGCCAACATGGCCCGTGTCGTCTCCCAGCCAGTCGGCGTAGATATCGGTGCGCACAGGCCGTTTGGTGAGCGCCTGGAAGGTGAGAGGTGTGACGAAGCGTTGCGCTCCCTCGGTCATGATCACGTCCACCGTCGCGCCCGCCTGCGCCAGTTTGGAGGCCAAATCGACCACCTTGTAGGCGGCGATGCCCCCGCACACGCCCAGCACGACCCTCTTGCCTTGCAGCATCTAGTCCTCCACCACTTCCAGCTTGCGCACGCGCAGTGTGCCCACTTCAAGCTCTTTGATTTGCAACCTGCGGATAGTCATCTTGCCGATAGCCACCCGGCCTATTGCAACTACGCCAATAGCAAGCGCGCCCCAGGCCGCCGCGCCCACCACCATCCACCCGATCGACCTCGCGCCCGTAGCCTGAGCTCCCGTCGCGCTAGCCCCTATCGCCTGCGCCCTCATCGCGCTGCGGGGCGGTTGTTGTTTTTGTAAATATCGCTGTCTGACATCCCGTCCTCCTTGTAGCATATTCTTCGGCTGGCATTTACCTTCACCGCCAAGACGCAGTTCCGCCAAGGTCGCCAAGGATTCTATTGTTTTTATCACGAAGATCACAAAGGTCACGAAGATCACAATTCTTATTGTTTCGAATCACGAGAGCACAAAGGACCCAGAGGGCATAGAGGTTATTCATGGCTTATGTTTTACTGGCCACTAGCCACTGCCCACTAGCCACTAGCCACTAGCCACTAGCCACTAGCCACTAGCCACTGCCCACCGGTCACTGTTTGTTCAGATCATAGATCATCCTGAGCCCATCGAGAGTGAGCGTGGGGTCTACTATGTCCATGCAGTCGGTGTGGTCGGCTATCACCTTGGCGAGGCCGCCGGTGGCGATTACTTTGGCTTTGGTGCCCATCTCGCCCATGTCGGCCTTAATGCGCTTGACCAGCCCTTCGACAAGGCCGACGTAGCCCCAGACTACACCCGACTGCATGGCGTTGTTGGTGTTTTTGCCGATGCTGGAACGGGGGGCGACCAGCTCTATGCGGCGAAGCTGGGCGGTGAGGCGGAAGAGGGCATCGGAAGAGATACGCAAGCCGGGCGAAATAGCGCCTCCCAGGTAGTCTCCTTCAGGCGAGATTACGTCGAACGTGGTAGCAGTGCCGAAGTCGATTACGATAGCTGGGCCGCCGTAGCGCATGTGCGCAGCTAGTGTGTTCACGATGCGGTCGGCTCCAACTTCGCGGGGATTCTCCACGGACACCTTGACGCCGGTCTTGATACCAGGCTCAACGATGAGAAGGGGCGTGTGCAGGTAATCCTCGGCCATTTCGCGCATAGCTGTGGTGACGGGCGGCACGACGCTTGAGCAAATGGCGGCGTCAATCTCGTCCAGACCGTGGCCCCGGTGGGCAAGCAGCGTAATGAGGGTGGCGGCCCACTCGTCAGGCATCTTGTTGCTATCGGTGGTCATTCGCCAGTCGGCCAGCAACGTCTCGCCGCTGAACAGGCCCAACACTGTGTTCGTATTGCCCACATCTATCGCCAGGAGCATACTCTATTCCTCTTGTCAAAGGCGAGTTTTTCTTCAACGCCAAGACGCCAAGATTTCTACGGTTTGAACCACCAAGACACCAAGATCACCAAGGTTTCTTGTTGTTCGAATGACACGAAGATCACGAAGATCACGAAGGTTTTTATGGGTTTGAATCACGGAGACCACAGAGCACTCAGAGATCGCAGAGGTTATTAATGGTTCAACCCAAAAAACCTTGGCGAACCTTTGCGGATCTTGGCGTCTTGGCGGTTCACGTTTTACGTTTTACGTTTTACCTTCTCCCATCATCAGTCTAGCATGAAATTATCTATCAAGCGGGTTTTGCCGATGCGCACTGCCAGAGATGCCAGCGCTTCTTTTGCTTCTCCGCTGTCGTCCAATTCCTGTAGTGTCAATGGATCGGCCACGCTCACATAGTCGGGGCGGGCCATGGGCTCTGCCGATAATACCTTTTGCATGGCTTCGCGGAGGGGTGTGCCACGGTGCTCGCCGCTGTTCCAGAGGGCTTTGGTGGCGCTCAGTGCATTGTAAAGGCAGAGGGCGGCTTTGCGCTCTTCGGGGTCGAGGTAGACGTTGCGCGAGGACATTGCGAGGCCGTCGGGCTCGCGCATGGTCTGGCCCACGACGATTTGCAGCGGGAACGCGAGATCGGCTACCATCTTGCGAATGACGGCCACCTGCTGGGCATCTTTCTGGCCGAAATAGGCGCGGGTGGGCTGCACGATATTGAACAGCTTGGCGACCACGGTCGCTACGCCGAGGAAATGCCCCGGCCTCATCTCGCCTTCCAGGCGCGTGGTCACTTCGCGCACGTCGACGTAGGTGGAGAAACCCTGCGGGTAGATCTCTTCGACAGCGGGCGCGAAAACCCAGTCTGTGTCCGCCTCTTTGAGCATGGCGAGGTCGTGCTCGGGGTCGCGTGGGTAGCGGGCGAAGTCCTCGTTGGGGCCGAACTGCGTGGGATTGACGAAGATGCTCACCGCCACCACGCTGTTCTCGCGCCGGCCATCCTCACAAGGGAGATATGGCCCGCGTGCAGGTAGCCCATGGTGGGCACAAAGCCGACCGTGTCATCCGGTGTCAGCGATGCGTGGAGGTCGCGCATTTCGGAGATGGTAGTGATTACTTTCATGGCTGCTCGTCTCTTCGACGTTGCGTGTAGTCGTAGGGGCAGACCCACGTGTCTGCCCTGGTGGCGTCAGATTCTCTGGGCGGGCAGGGTAGACACGTGGGTCTACCCCTACGACGCTTCCATCACCCTGGGGCCAAATAGTTATTTGGATGACTCCCGTTGCGTCTTCTCTAGTATATAATTTCGCACAGCCTTATTGATAGCCCTCTCTATCATCTTGAGGTAAAGATAGTTAGGCGATGTGTATATCTGCACCCACTTCTGCCCGGTATCGATCATCAGCGCGTGATCTTCGGCTCGCTTGAACTCCCGCCACAACCGCCGTGCCGCGTCACCCACGAAGACGGCAGTGTAGATGGCGAACCAGATAAAGAGGAGCTTAAAGAAGATGCCGAGCGCGATAGCGATGATCTCCGCCGGGATAGGCCAGAGCCAGAAGCCGAGGTGAGCAGGCTGGCCGTCGCTCCATAGCTGCGCCTCCCATACGCTGTCCAGCGAATACCCTTGGTCGCCCACGCGCAGCTCGGTGTCGTCTATCATGATGTGGGCAGCCGGGAAATATACCAGCTTGAGATGGGCTTTTTTCGCGGGGGTTAGTTTGCCTAAATCCATCTGGTTGGCTCGCCCTGATTGCTCCTGGGTGGGCATGGGCTGGGAGGGCGAGGAGGAGTAGGTGGCAGAGGCCCTGTCACGTGCAGGTGATTGATGCGCGGAAGGGGAGCCATTCGACTCCCCTTCAACTTTATCAGCCTGCAGGCTAGCGGTCTTCGATCTTCTTGTAGTCCCTTATCTCTGAGCCGACGTATTCTGCGTTGGGGCGGATTATGCGGTTATCTGCGAGTTGTTCGAGGCAGTGGGCGCTCCAGCCGCTCACACGGCTACAGCCGAAGAGGCCGGGCATCATGTCGGGCTTAAAGCCCAGGGTGTAGAGGAGCGGGGCGGAATAGAACTCCACGTTGGGGTAGATTTTGCGCTCGGCGAAATATGGGTGGGTATGCGAGATTTCGTCGATCCTCTTGGCGATCTCGTACCAGCGGGTGTTGCCGCTCCGCTCGGCCACCACGCGGGCGTGCTCGTTTAGCTGGGCGGCGCGTGGATCGTAGGTCTTGTAGATGCGGTGGCCCATGCCCATCAAGCGGTGCTTGGTCGCCAGCGCGTGATCGATAAACGGCTCTACATTGTCGAGCGTGCCGACTTCGAGCAGCATCTCCATTGCCTTCTGGTTAGCCCCGCCGTGCGCCACGCCCTTGAGCGAGCAGAGAGCGGCGGTGATGGCTGAGAAATAGTCGGAGAGGGTAGAGATGACCACCTTGGCGGTGAATGTCGATGCGTTGAAGCTATGCTCAGCGGCCAGCACGAAGTAGGTGTTGAGGGCGGCGGCGTCCTCGGGCGGAGGTTCCGTGCCGCGTAGCATATAGAGGAGGTTGGTGGCGTGGCCGAGGTCTTTGCGTGGGGCAATCGGCTCTTTGCCGTCGCGGAGGCGGTCGTAGGCGGCGAGGACAGTGGGCATGCGGGCAGCCAGGGTGACGGCTTTGTCGATTACGGCATCGCGTGCTGTGTTATCGACATCGGGGTCGATGAGAGCCAGGGTCGAGGTTATGGTGCGAAGTACGTCGATAGGCTCACCGGTTGTGGGCAGAGCGCGCAGCACCTTCATCGCCGCGTCGGGCAGGTCGCGCCGCTTGCTCATGGTGCCCGAGAACTCGTCGAGCTGCGCTTTGGTAGGTAATTCGCCGTTGATAAGGAGGTAGAAGACTTCCTCGAAGGTGGAATTAGCGGCCAGGTCCTGGATTTTATAGCCGCGGTAGCTGAGGCGGCCTTCGGTGCCTTCAACGAGGCTGACGCTGCTGCTGCCGGCTACTACCCCTTCAAGCCCCTTGGAACGTTGTGCATCTGCCATTTCTTTGTCTTTCTCCTTTGAAAGTATCAGCAGGCCGAGCAACCTGGTTCGGTTTCTCAGCAGAAATACGGGACGTTTACTCTATAGTATACGAAACTCGGCGATTTTTGCCACCGAACAATTCTTTAACCGCCAAGACGCGAAGGGCGCAAAGGTTCGCCAAGATTTCTATTGTTTCGTGGTTTTGGTTCCGGGCCGTTAATATGGTGCTATTGGCGTGTTGGATTGGATAAGAATCAGGCGTTTGATACCATTCTTCAGGAGGGGCACATTGAAGTTGATCAACAGGCCAAGTTTATGGCCTGTCAGTCGCATATAGGAGAGTAGTTGGGCGGAGTGAATCTGCGCCAGTTCTTCTACAGCTTTCAGTTCGACTATGAGGATATTACCAACCAACAAATCCAGCCGCAGTTCACCTGCAGTTTGGCCTTTATATCGCACCGGAACAACAGCCTCTCGGACGAAAGGAAGGCCGCGCATTTTCAATTCAATGCAAAGAGCCTCTTCGTACACAGACTCCAGTAGTCCAGGCCCAAGCGCGCGGTGAACCTCAATTGCCGCCCCTATGACAGCATTGGCTAGCCTGTCCAATTCTTGCGGGGCTTCTTCACTCTCACCATTGTGACTGGTCACATAAGCACCAAAACCTCAAAACAACAAAAACTTGGCGAACCTTGGCGGCCTTGGCGTCTTGGCGGTTAAAAAGGAACAGCCGATTTAGCTCAATCCTTCAAGGATGGATTCGTCCATGGGGAAGGAGTTTTCTTCGGCGGGGAAGACGCCGGATTGGACGTCGCGCATGTAGTCCTGGAAGGCGGTGGTGAGGGCGGCAGACATGTCGGTGTATTTGCGGGCGTGCTTGGGCATAAAGTCGGGGTACCAGCCGAGGATGTCGTGGATTACTTGCACCTGGCCATCGCAGCCGGGGCCCGCGCCTATGCCGATGGTGGGTATGGCCAGTTTGCGGGATATCAGGGTGGCGAGAGGGGTCGGCACCGTTTCCAGGACGATTGCGAAGCAGCCTGCGCGTTCTAGAGTGAGGGCGTCGTGCAGGATTTTCTCGGCGGCTTCGCGGGTCTTGCCCTGGATCTTGTGGCCGCCGATCACGTTGATGGATTGAGGCGTAAGCCCCAGGTGGCCCATTACCGGGATACCCGATGCGACCATCCTCTCAATAGTCGACGCGACCGCCGCGCCTTCCAGCTTGATGGCCTTCGCACCACCTTCCTGCATAAGGCGCGCGGCGTTCCTCAGGGCTTCTTCGGGACTGATGGTGTAGCTCATGAAAGGCATATCGCCTATGACGAGGGCATTCTGCACGCCGCGGCTCACTGCCTTCGTGTGGTGGAGCATATCGTCCATGGTCACTCGCAGCTCGAAGTCGTAGCCGAGCATCACACGCCCCAGCGAATCGCCCACCAGCAGCAGCGGTATGCCCGCCTGGTCGGCCAGCCTGGCTGTCGAATAATCGTACGCCGTGAGCATGACAATCTTCTCTCCCCGCTCCTTCATTGCTCGGAGCCGGGTTGTCGTCATGTGTCCCGCCCTGGCAGTGCCTGGCGTTTCCTTGGGTAATGCTACGACTGACATGGGAACCTCCGGGTCGAGCGGTTAGTGGTTAGTGGCTAGATCTTATTTCTAGCCACTAACCACCAATCACTCACGCAGTTGCCTGCCTAACAATTTCCTCTATCTGGGCCAGGTGGTTGGTATCATGGCGGAGGCCGTTGAGGAAGCGGCGAACGCAGTTGATAGGGTCTATGTCGGGCCTCGGCTGGTAGGTATTTTCGAGATAGGGCTGATCGGGCCACATATCGAGGCTGGCGAGGCGCATCCGGCGGCTTTCTTCAAGGCGGTGGCGGCACTGCTCGATGGTCGTAACCGTGCGCCAGGGCACTTCGCTGCGCGAGCGGCCATGCCATTGCACGCCTCGCGCCAGCTCGGCGGCTATAGATGCGGCTTCTTCTGACGAAGCGGTGACGTGCACGATCACGTGGCCCAGGCTCCAGGATATACGAAGCTCATCATCGTTGGCCGCCTCCAAGTCGTATGCATCGGGGTCGACCGGGTCGAAGGTTACGTCTGCGTCCCTGCAATCCTTGATCAGCTCCAGCATCGTATCGATCATCTCATTCGTTAATCCACGAAGGTCGTCTACTGTAAGGCCGTCTGTTGTGGTGGGTAGGGTGAAGGTCTGCATTGGTCTCTCTTTCGTTAGGGGCTAGTGGTTGGTGGTTGGTGGCTAGTAAGCAGTCGTCGGCCGTCCGTCTACTGACAACTGACAACTGACAACTGTCAATCCACTTCTTCTTTCAGCTTTTTCATCGTTGCTTTGTCCAGGTGGCCTTTTTCTTGCGCCAATGGGAGGGTGAGGCGGGCCAGATGGCGGTAAAGCGATGCGAGATCGGGCGCACATTCTTCGAGGGCTTTGATATGGCGTGCAACTGTGCCTGCGTCGCCTCTCGCCAGCGGTCCGGTGAGGGCACCCGGTAGGCCCAGGGTGTCCAGGTTGTTTACGGTGCCTTTGAGTAGCGGCAGGAGGTAGCGGAGGGCCGTATTTATGTCCGGCGCGATCCCCTCTTGCATGAGAAGGTCTGAGGCGAGGGCAGCCAGCGTGACCGTATAGTTGGATGCGATGGTAGCTGCCGCGTGGTAGATGGTCTTTTCTTCTGACTTCAGGTGGATGGCTGTGCCGTCTAATGCCTCGACCAGCATGTCAAGCTGGGCCACGAGATCCGGGTCGCCTTCCAGGGCGAAAGTTGAGCCGGGCAAATGCTCAAGGGCGGCCTGGAGATTGGCAAACGCCTGCAAAGGGTGGAACGAAGCTACCCGCGCGCCCGCTTCACGCGCCGGTTGGAGCACATCGCTGGGGAGCGCGCCGCTACAATGCACCACTCCCTGCCCGGCACGCCAGCCTCCCTGCTCTGCTATTTCCCGGCAGAGAGGGCCGATGGCGTCGTCCGGGACGGTGAGGAACACCAGGTCGGCGGAGCGAAGTGTGCGCACTCTGTCCTGGGCCGTGCTGGGATCGAGACCGGCAGCACGCGCCATATCGAGCCCGCTTCGGAGGGTGCGCCCCGACACCGCAGCCACGTCCGCGCCCTGTGCGTGCCACAGAGAGGCCAGTGCGGTGCCCACTTTTCCAGCTCCGATGAAGCCGATCGGCCCGGGCAATACCCTTTTGACAGTCCTGTGGGAACGGGTGCGGCTCTTCGTGTGGAGTGTGAAAGCCATAAAAATTGCCCCCATACTTTCCGGGAGCACGAAGGGCGGATGGCAGCTACGCTGCGCTTTGGTCTCTTTGACTGTCCGCCATCTCGGTCCCGCAAGGAGATCCAAGTGGTCTCCCTTAATTATAGCATAAGGGTCAATAGTCCGTAGTTGTCAGTGGGCAGTGGGCAGTGGGCACGTAAACGTAAAACGTAAAACGTAAAACGTAACCGCCAAGACGCCAAGTCCGCCAAGGTCGCCAAGGTTTCTATTGGTTAAGACCATAACAACCTCTGAGAACTCGGCCGTCTCCACAATTCAATCCCACAGAAACCTTCGTGATCTTCGTGCTCTTCGTGCTTCAAACCAATAAAAACCTTTGTGATCTTTGTGCCTTTGTGGTTCAAACCGTAAATCCTTGGCGTCTTGGCGTCTTGGCGTTGATAAATTACGCACTACGGGCCAGTCCTTGCTTGTTGCATGGTGAGAGCCAATATTTTTGAAAGCTGCCGCGCGGGTCACGAGGCCGTTGGGGCGGAAGGTGCCGTCGCCGAAGCCGCCCACTATGCCGTGGCTGACGGCGGTCTCGATGTAGCCGTAGGCCCAGTGGTCGGGGGCGACGTCGGGGAAGGTGGGGTTCGGCGGGTTGACGATCGGCCAGCCTTTTGCAAGCGCGAGCATTTTGGCCGCCTGGGCGCGCGTCACGGGGTTATCGGGGCGGAAAGTACCGTCGGGGTAGCCGTTGATGATCTCCCGCAGGTGGGCTGTCTCGACGTACTGGTAGAACTCGCTGCCCGGTGCCACGTCGGTAAAGGCTGGGAAGTAGGGGTTATACAGGTCCCAGCCGAGGCCCAGGGTGATCCATTTAGTGAAGAGAGCGCGGGTTGGCAAGCCATTAGGACGGAAAGTGCCGTCATCGAAGCCTGAAACCACGTTGCGGCAGTAGAGATACGAGATGTACGAATAGGCCCAGTAGCTGTCGGGGAGGTCGGAGAAGCTCATGCCACAGGGGCCGGGTGTCCAGGTTGGACTTGGCGCGGGCGTATTGGTGGGGTTGCCCGAGGGCTGGAACGGCCCGGCGTCCACGTGGGCCACCGCGTTCGGGAGGCCATAGGTTAGCTGCTGATTGACATAATAATTCTGAGAGGCGGCGATAGCGCTATAACGCATATAGATGCCGTAAGAGACGGGCACGTTGCTGACGCGGATCTCCCAGTCCAGGTGGGTGCCCGGATCGGGTTGGCAGGAGCCGAACACCGAGCCGTCGTCGCCCTGGTAGCCGAGCAGTTGTCCAGCCTGTACGAACTGGCCCGGCGACACGGTGATATAGCGGTCGCCGGTGACCCGGTTGCCCATATGGCTGTAGAAGGTGTAGGTATAGCGCCCGTTGCCCCCGATATTGAAGCCGTTGTCTACGATTACCTGCGTGCCATATCCGTCGTTGATGTACTGGGCGAGGGCTACAACACCGTCTGTGGCGGCGTAGACAGGGTACTGCCCGGCCACGCAGCCGCCCGAGATATCAACTCCGTGGTGGAAGATATAGCTGGAATATTGAAGCTGGTTGTTCAGGTCGTAGTAGTAGTCGGTGTTCTCGTAGGTGATCGGCTCCAGGAAATAGGTGGTGAGGTAGCCTGCGGTGGGGACGCCCATGCCGCCCTCGGTGGGAGAGGATGCCTGGGTGAGGGCAGCGCCCGCAAGGATAGATAACGATATTATAGCCATCAGGAGACCGGTTCTCAGCTTGCTTCGACGTGATAGATTGGCTGCCCGGCCCCGGGTGGGTATTCTCAAAACTGCCTCCTACCTGTCAACTACCAGCGTGCTCGTAATCTGGTCGAGCATGGAGACGATGTTGGTGACGGTGGCCGCGTCGGTGCCAGGGCCGATGGAGGTAGAAAACCCCGCGAGAGGTGTGCCTGACGGGTCGTATACAAGCACCGTATAGATTAGCTCAGCCTGGCCGTTACGGGGAGCGCGGTCTATTTGCTTGATGGCTTGCTTGCCGTCGAGGGTGATATTGTTGCCCTTGAGGGTGCCCAGGTCTTTAGCCTTCTGGCCCACCAGAATATCGGTGGAGGCGCAACGGGCGGGCAATAACGTGCCTGAGGCGTTGCGAGCTGCCCCCGGTACGCAGTATGAAAGGTCGGGGGTCCAGCCGGGCGGGTAACGGTAACTGTAAGAAGTGCCTCCGGTAGCGTGGCTAACCTGGGGCCAGGTAGAGACATCCACCGCCTCACCGCCTGTGCCGCCACCGGAGGATTGCACGGTGGGCGTTGGTGGTGAGATAGGAGTGTCGGTGACCTGGGGAACCTGTGCCACAGGAGTAGGCACATCGACGGGTCTGGGTGATGGCGTAGGTGTGCCGCAAGCCGAGAGGGCCAGCGACAAGAGGAGGAGGAGTGCAATAAAGATGCAACGTCGTAATCCAGGCGATAGTGTAGGCATGATGTTCCTCCGAGAAAGCGCTAATTTGCTCTTGTCTAACTCTAAAACGTACGTGACATCCCGTGGTTGCTCCGAGTGTAGCACGTCTGGAATGAGCGCGCTGAGTTTTCGACCGGGGATGGATCTCACACTACTTTCATGTGGCACCGAGATTGCCTCGAATGTTGACAATGGTATTGGCATTTGTTATCTTGCAGGGGCACGGCATACCTGGGGATGAAGGAGACGTCAGGGGGGTTGCTATGGGTGAAAATAACGATATTGAGGTACGGGCTATGGAGGCCGGAATCGAGCGTTCCGGGAGCAGCGAAACTGGATCAAATAATACAGAGACGGGCCGCTAAAGGCAGGGGATCAGGGCGTGAAACTCGCCTGTCGCAGATCACTGCAGACCGGCCAATCTTCACGCTGAGCGTGGCCGCCGACCTGCTCGGGTTGCACCCACGCACGCTCCGCATCTACGAGGAGAAGCATCTTGTGCTGCCTGCCCGCACGGGCGGAAACAGGCGGCGCTATTCGCAGAACGATATTCAGCGTTTCCAGTTCATTAGACGTCTGACCGCCGGGCGTGTGAACCTGGAGGGAGTGCGTATTATCCTTGACATGGCCGATGAGCTTTCCAGGCTCGGAGGCGACCCGAACGAAATAATAGAGCGAAACCTGCGCGAGTTCGATGTCATGGAGGATGTGGAATCGTAAAGCGAAAATGCAATCAGCGGTAAGACATAATCTTGAAATAAAGGGGCACCAAAAAGATGGACGACGAGACTATGCACAGATTGGTTGAGGGCATCCTCACTCTTATATTGACCTCGCTGGCCGACCTGGCTGGCAGCCTACCTGACCCGCAGGCTACTTGGGCCTGTGAAGGAAGAGGCGTAGTTGTCAGTAGTCAGTGGTTAGTCAGTAGTGCCAGTGGCTAGTGGCTAGTGGCTATGCTTAGTAAGTAGTCACCATCGTCGGTCTACTGACAACTGACAACTGACAACTGACAACCCGTCCCCGTTTTCACATCCCGCTGCTCCAACTGCGTTCTTGACTGAGGTGGGGGGCGCAACTATAATGGCAGCAATCCCCAGAGCCCAGGAGGATCGCCACCAGGGTGCGTTTTCCCCGATTTTCTCACGGATAAAGGACCATGGGTCTTAGACCCGCAAGTCCGCACAAGAAGAGGAGCCTAAGCCGGCAGTCTGACGATGCGCTGGCTCTAGCTCATGCCATACATGGGGCGGGGATGGCGAGCGTGGCCTCGTTTGCGCTCCAGATGTTGAAGCCACTCCACTGGTTGGGCGGACAAGCGCTGTGGATCCTCCAACCTTTCATCGGGACCTTTGGAGCGCGGAGTGCGCAAAGCACTCTTTCCACCGGCGGTATAGCTCGCTTGCTCGAGCAGGATGGCGGGCCTGGACGAGCTGGCACTCCACCTGGAGCGGTTACAGAGCCAGGGTGAGGATGGCGTTAAGTAGTATATGGACATCACCAACGTCCAACCTGCCTATGGGGACAGCCTCTACATTATGCTGGGAGGTCTCGTACTATTCCTCGTTTTCTTCCTTGTCTACCTCTGGAGGGCGGGCTGGGGTCGCGGCGCAAATGCGAGTAAAATGCGCTTCAACTTTCGAGCGATACCTGGATACGATGCCACCAACGAGGGCCTTGCCAGGGCCGCCGAAACAGGCCGGGCCGTACATACTTCGCCGGGCAGCGGCGGCGTGGGTGCACAAGGTATGCAGAGCGCGAGCACCCTGGCGGGCATGGGGCTCGTCGAGTCGATGGCCAGGGTGGCAGCCATAACAGGCGCGCCCGTCGAGGCGACCACCAACGACGCTATAGCCTACGCGCTGACCGATAACGCACTGAGGCGCGGCTACCAGCGGGCCGGGTGGTCGCTGGAAAGCGAGAGCGGAGGGGCGCGTTTCCTCACACATGGCGACCCTTTGGCTTATGCGGCAGGTGCGGCTGAGATAGCCGAATGGCAAAAAGTGTCTCATGCCGTGATGGCGGGCCAGTTTGGGCCGGAAGTGCTTGTGCTGACCGAAGCGCAACGCAGGAGCGGTGCGCAGCAGATCATCGGCTCAACCGACCACCAGGGCATCGCGCTAATCGCCCTCACTGCGGACCACACGCTAATCGGAGAAGAGATATTCGCTTCAGGCGCGTACCTTGAGCGGCGCACCACCCATAGCGCTTCTCTGCTGGCTCAGGACGCCCTCCGCTGGGTCGTTATTTTGCTCATTTTAGTCGGGTTCATCGTGCTGAACATCTTTGGCAAAGAGTGGACAGGAGTGCTCACTCTGTTACCGTAAAACGCTAATAACGTAAGCACTTTTGGTTACGTTTCACGTTTCACGCTTCACGCGTCTATGGCAAACCGCATCGCGACAACTATAGTACTTATCCTGAACCTGGTGCTGGCATACGTAGCGGGTGTGATCAGCATTATCGGGTTCTTTACGCGCGGCACCTTCGCCGATTGGGGCGGGACGCTGGCGCAATGGGTAGCGGTGCTGGTGGGTTTCGCGCTGCTGGTTGGTCTGGGCAACCTGATAAAGGTGCATGTAGGGCGCGTATTCAGGCGCGAAGAGGGTTGGTACTACAGCCTTATCGTGGTGGGCAGCGCGCTCGCTGTGCTTGGCCTTGGATTGGTCGGAGGCGGCCCCGGCACGCAAACGGTGGCCTGGGTGTTCCAATGGATATACCAGCCGCTGGGCGCCGCAGTTTTCAGCTTGCTGGCCTTCTTCCTGACCACCGCGCTCTTCAGATCGCTGCGGCTGCGAAGCCGTGAGGCGATGGTTATGCTGGTAGTGGCCCTTATCGTCGTGATAGGGCAGGCTCCGTTCAGTGCGGGGTCTCCGCTCGATATAGTGGCGAGCGTCAAGGACTGGCTTCTCGACTACCCGGCCCTGGCTGGCATAAGGGCGATAATCCTGGGCGTTTCTTTCGGGGCGATTGGACTGAGCATCCGCATTTTGCTCGGCTTCGACCGCCCATATATGGAGTGAAGGGTTAATTTTGAATTTTGAATTCTCAATTTATTGAATTAATTAAGAATTCAAAATTCAAAATTAAAAATTAGCAGCGATGGAACAAATTTGTCCAAACTGTGGGACGACTAATCGCGGAACCAGCCGGTTCTGTGCGCGATGCGGTCAAACCCTGCCGCAGCTTGAGGGCGACGAGACCGAAGTGAGCGAAGGCTCGCTCAATTTGCCCTGGCTCCAGGCTGTGCAAGACAAGGCTGTTCAGAGGACCAGTAGCCTGGGGCCTGAAGAGGTCAAAGAACAGGTGTCAGGGACACCATCTACGGCTCGAGAAGGTCAGCCCGAGGGAGCATCAGCATCTCAACCATCTGTGCAGCCTCTTGAGGCTGCTGCGCAGGCTCCCGGTGAGACCCAACCTCCAGCGCAAACACCTGCCCAACAGCCCGAAGAAGGCGGGAACAAGAACGAGCCGCCTCCACCATGGGTGGTGGGCATTCTGGAGCCCCAGGCCACGCCGACCGGCCCGGAGCAAGGCTACGAGCCGGAAGAGCTTTCGCACATTATGCCGTGGGCACACGGTAAAGAGGGCGAAGGCGAGAGCGCACCCCCTGCGCCTGAGTCGAGCAGCCCGGGCTTGCCTCCCTGGCTTGGCGACGTGACCGTGCAGGAGACCGTCAACGCCCTGCCGCCATCCGAGCAGAAGGTCACCGAACCGGTCGAGATAAACCTGGAAGGTATCGAGCCGTTCGTGCCGCCCACTGACGAGGCGCTGGAACTGCAAAAGCAGCCGGACGAAGTGCCCACCTGGCTGCGCTCGGTGAGGGGCGCACCGCAACCGGAGCCTGCGCATGTAACTCAGCCTTCGTTGCACTCCAGCCCAGTCTATCGAAACAGCCGACCGACTATTTTGGCGTCCCGCCCACCCGAAACGTGCCTGTGCGCCCACCAAGGGCCGGGGCGGTGGAGACGCTGGCCGCACTGATGCAACCGGTTGCTCCTGAGCATCCCGGCGGGTGATAGCCGGCGACGTGTTCATGCCGAGCGGCAGGGCCGAAGCCTTGCCTGGCCAGCGAGGGTGGCGCAGCAGACTTTTGCCCGATGGGTTGATCTATCTGATCGTGCTGGCCGTGCTCCTTACCGTTTTGATCGTGCAGCCGCCATTCGGTGAGGTGACCGCACCGCCCGCTCCCGGCGTGCTTGAGTTTTACAATGCCGTAGAAGCCGTGCCTGCGGGTAAGCCTGTGCTCGTGGTCTACGATTGGGACGCCAGCAGATCGGGGGAAATGTCGGTGCTGGCGCAGGTAGTAATGCACCATATCATGGAGCGGAAGCTACCCTTCGTGACGGTCAGCACCGTGCCGCAAGGGCCGGGCTTTGCGCAGCAGATAACCGACCAGATGACCACCGCTACGGGCGCGAATTACGGGTATACCTACGGCCAGCAATACCTGATACTCGGCTATTTACCCGGCAACGAGGCGGCGCTGCGCTCGCTGGCGACCGATTTCGAGACCACGTTGCCTCTCGATTATGTGAACAGCAAGCGGCTTGACAGCTATAAGCTGGTGCAGGGCGGCTCGGTCAGCAAGATAGAGGATTTCGGCCTGATCGTGGACCTGGCATCGTCGGAGGCCGAGCTGAGGAACTGGATAGAGCAGGTGGCCGCACGCACCGACGTGCCCATCGTGGCGGCGGTATCGCAGGGTTTGGAGCCGTTCGCCCGGCCCTACCTGGGCGTGCCGGGTGCCAAGCTGAGCGCCGTAGTGAGCGGCGTTGCCGGCGCGAACCAGTATATCAGGCAATTAGAGCTTGCAGGCAAAGGCGGCGGGGCGCTCAACAGCACGGTTGACCTGAACACGCGCCTGAACGCCCAATCGGTGGCCTCACTGCTGGTCGGGCTTGTAATAGTGGCCGCCTTCGTAACATTCGGAACGAGACGGATAATGAGGAGGCAATGAGTGTAATTACGAATTACGAATTTCGAATTTCGAATTAGGTAATCTCAATTCGTAATTCGTAATTCGTAATTCGTAATTCGCGACAGCGATGGATGCAACTCTGGTCGGCGGAATCGTGGCTTCGCTGCTTACTTTGATGGTCTTCAGCTATTTGCTGGGGGCTAATCCGCTCTGGCGGATAGCTCAGAGCTTGCTGGTGGGCGTTTCGGTGGGCTATGTGTCGCTGGTGGTGCTGACGCAGGTGGTCGCGCCGCAGGTGGGGCGCGTGATACAGCCTCCCGAAGGGGCCGCGTCCTCGGACAGGCTGCTTGCGGCCGTGCCCGTGGCGTTCGGGCTGCTGTTCCTTCTCAGAATAGCTTATCCCGGCGCGTGGCCCGCATCGTTCGGGCTTAACCTGGTGGTCGTGGTGGGGGCTTCACTGGCACTGGGTGGTGCACTTGCGGGCGCGATCGTGCCGCAGGCCCTCGACACCATGCGCCTGCTCGATTTCACAAAGCTGGATGCGGCGGGGATTGCGGCTCTTGTGGGTAATATTGTGCTGGTGATAGGAGTAGTGTGCGCGCTGGCCTACTTCGCCTTCGGCGCAAGAGCCAACGGCACCAGGCTGTCCCCCGTGCGTGAAATGTCTGTGGTCGGACGGTGGGTGCTGGTGCTTGCGTTCGGGGCCATACTCGGCTCGCTGGCGACAGCCTTTTACGCCGCCCTGATAGACAGGCTGGGCTTTATTGTGAAGGTAGTTGAGAAATTGATAGGAACCTAGCCAATTGCGGATTGCGGATTTACGTAACCGCCAAGACGCCAAGAACGCCAAGGTCGCCAAGGATTCTACGGTTTGAACCACAAAGGCACAAAGATCACGAAGGTCACCAGGGTTTTATTGTTTATGAAGAGCACAGAGTGCACAGAGGATTTTATGGTTTATAACAATAGAAACCTTGGCGAGCCTTGGCGGAACTTGGCGTCTTGGCGGTTACGTCTCTACGTTTTACGTTTCACTAAGATGAACGAACAACCTGACCAGCAGAATAGCACACAGGCCGCCGAGAGCGCGCCTACGATCGCAACCGTAGGGGCGGTGCTGGCGGTGGATATCGGGTCGCTTTATACTAGAGCGGCGCTGTTTGACGTCGTGGGGGACGAATATCGCTTTGTGGCTCGTGCTTCCAGCCCGACCACGGCCGAAGCGCCCCACAACGATGTGACTGCCGGGGTCTACAACGCCCTGCGCGACCTCGAGCAAATCACCGGGCGCAAGCTGACCGATGAGAACCGTCTGCTCGTGCCTCAGAGACGCGATGGGAGCGGGCTCGATCTTTTCATCGCCACTACGAGCGCCGCCCCTGTCATTTTGCTGGTCGTGACTGCTGTGAGCAGCGACATATCGGAAGTGAGCGCAATGCAGGCCGCGCAGAGCACCTATACGCAGGTGGTGTCGCACATTACCCTGGACGAGGGTGTGAAGGCAATACCGAACGAGGACGATGCGCTCCTCAGCCAGGCGGCCACGGCCTGGCTGCAGGAACAGACCGACAAGCTGCTTGCCCTGCCACCCGATGTGGTGTTGATGGCGGGCGGGATAGAGCAAGGGCCGGCTGTGCCGCTGGTGAGGCTGGCCAAGGTTGTGGCGGGCGCGGCCCGCGAGCAGAGCGCACGAGCAGAGCGCGCCGCCAGGGTGAATAAGACTGCCGCCGGGATGCCGGTTGTCGTTTACGCGGGTAATTCGAGCGTGGTGCAGAGCGTCGCTCAGGCACTACAGCCGGTCACCGAAGTAAGGCAGGCGGCAAACCTTCGTCCCGGATTGAATATCGAGCAGACAAGCTCCACCGAAGAGGCTCTGGCCGAGCTATACCGCGACAGGCGAATACCGCTGATACCCGGCTATGGGGTCCTCTCGCGCTGGGTCGAGGGGGCGATCATACCCACCGCCGAGAGCGAGCGGCTGATCTCGCGCTTCCTGTACGCGCATTACGGCCGTGAGACTTTGATAGCTGATGTGGGCGCGGCTTCCACTGCGCTTTTCCTGGCGAACTCGGTGCGAGAGCAAGCGCTTGTGCGCGGCGACATCGGGGTGGCTTATGGGTTGGGAAACCTATTAGCCGAGCGTGGTGTAGAGAATGTTTTGAGGTGGCTACCCTTCGAGGTATCGGCGGAAGAGCTGATGGACTGGGTCTACAATAAGGTGGTACGCCCACTCTCGCTGCCTCAGACCGCCCGCGACCTGGCCATCGAGCACGCACTGGCACGCGAGGCACTGGCGGCAGCAGGTGATGCACTCAGAGGCTACAACAACGGGCAATCTCCGCGTTACGACCTGTTGATCGGCACGGGCGGCCTGCTCGCACACACGCCAAGGCCGGGGCAGGCGGCTTTGCTGATGCTGGACGCGTTGCAGCCCACTGCCGAGGGGCTAGGCTCTGTCGAACTGGCGGTCGATACGACCCTGTTGATACCGGCTTTAGGCAACCTGGCGCGCCATCACCTGGCAGCAGCGGCCTACATATTCGACAGAGATTGCCTGGTATGGCTCGGTACGGCTATCATCGTGCAAGGGGACGGGGCCGGCGCACCGGATGGGCGCACGGCTGTAAGCGTCACCATCGAGAGGCAGCCCGGCGGCACCGACACCGTGGAGGTACCGTACGGCTCGATACAGATAATACCTTTGAGGCCCGACCAGCACGCCTCGCTGACCGTCAAGCCGGGTGCGGGTTTTAGAGTGGGCAGCGGCGAGCCAGGCAAAGCGCTCAAGACGCAGCCGGGGCAGGAAGTGAAAGGCGGTCTGGTAGGCTTAATCGTGGACGCGCGCGGCAGGCCGCTCGCGTTCCCGGCCGAGCGTGATGCCCGCTATCTCTCTGCGCGCCGCTGGTGGTCGGCTTTCGATGCCATACCGACCGGCGAGAGCTTCCAGAGCGGCCCCTTCGCGCCCCCCGAAGCGCCCCAGCAGATTACCGGCGAGCAGGCCTTACCCCCGGTTACGCCCACGCCCACGCCTCCAGGAAATCCTTCGTAGCTGAATCGCATCCCCAAACGGTTTATAATGATGGGTAAGCTGGTTTGCGAGCAAGGAGGTGTGAGATGGCTCATTCGATGGCAGAAGAAATAACGGAGGCAGTGAACAATCTGCCCCCGGAGCTACAGAAGATGGTGCTTGAGTATGCGCGTGGGCTAGAACCAACAACGCCACAGGGATTATCCGGCAAAGAGCTGCTTCAAATCATGGAAAACATAACTATTTCGCCTGAAGACTTGAAAGCTATGGCCGATGCTATTGAGGACTGCGAGCAGATAGATCTCAGTGAGTGGTAAATTCTTGCTGGATACCAATATTGTCATAGCTCTTCTAAAGAGGGAGGTAGCTGCTGAAGTTAAATTAGCGAATGCTGGGGAGGCTTTTCTTTCCAGCATAGTTTTGGGTGAGCTTTATTTTGGTGCAAGAAATTCTGCCAGGTCTGCGGCCAATATCACTCGATTGGAAGCTTTTGCGGCAGACAAAATAACGCTACCCTGCGATATAGGCACAGCGAGAGAATATGGTCTGGTGCGCAAGCTACTAAAGGACAAGGGTACGCCAATACCGGAGGCCGATATCTGGATCGCTGCTGCGGCTCGCCAGCATAACCTCACACTTGTGACGAGAGACGCCCACTTCGCAGTGATTGACAATCTGGATACAGAGCACTGGTAGTCTAAGGAAGCGACATGAGTTTTTATTACCCCATACCACAACCGACCATTGCCACCAATATTCTCGTGAGGCGAGAGAGGCGGCTGCCTGTACCGGGCGAAGTGCTGGTGCGTGCAGGGCAGCGGGTAGAGCCGACCGATATTATCGCGCAGAGCACCCTTACCTCGGACCCACAACGGGTCGAAATCTCGGCGGACCTCGATATGTCGCCTTCCGCCACTGCCAAGAGGCTACTGGTCAGCCCCGGCAGCCATGTGGAGCAGGGAGGCATACTGGCGCAGAGAGCGAGTGCAGGGTCGCGGGCTTCACGGTCGCCCGTGACCGGCACCTTTACAGGCTACGATCCTGCTACCGGAACGGGCCTTATCACCATGGCTCCCGAGCCGGTGAGCGTGCGGGCGCACTTCAAGGGAATCGTTACCGACGTGATACCTTATTATGGAGCTATCGTCGAGACACCCGCCACCCTGGTAAGAGGCATATTCGGGGTGGGGGGCGAGCAACACGGCGTGCTCAAGGTGGCCGTGACGGCAGGTGACGAGCCGCTTACGAGGGATATTATAGACGCCCGAGTGACATACGCTATAGTGCTGGGCGGCAGCGAAGTTAGTGCCGATGCGCTACGCCGGATGATAGAGTTGGGAGCCCGTGGAGTGATCACGGGCAGCATACGTGCGTCGGAGCTGGCGAATTTCCTCGGTTTCGCTGGGCCTGGTGAGTGGCGGCTGGGCGCGACCACCGAGGGGAGCAGTGGATGGGATTTTCCGCCGTCGAAGCCCGGCGTCGTATCGCCTGTACCGCCCGATTTCGTGCTGATTATCACTGAAGGCTTCGGCTCCGCGCCGATGTCACCCCGCACGTTCGAGACTATCGCGGGCTACGACGGTCAGGAGATCGCCATAGACGGCACCACGCGGCTGCGCGGCGGCCTGGCGCGGCCCGAGATAATCATCCCCCTGGCTCGCACAACCTCGGTGCGCTGGCTGGAAGAGAAAGGGCCAACGCTGGCCGTAGGCACCAACGTGCGCTTGCTCTCGCCCGCCTACTTGGGCCAGGTAGCGCAGGTGACCGGCCTGCCGGTCGGCCCGCGCGCCGCGCAGTCAGGCGTCGTCGCGCCCGTAGCCGATGTGCTGCTGTCAGGTGGCCGCAGACTGCGCGTGCCCCTGGTGGATATAGAAGTACTGGAGTAATTACGAATTACGAATTACGAATTAGATTACCTAAATTCGTAATTCGTAATTATCATTCCGATGGCGAAGCAGAGCGCAAAAGGCCCCAAGACGAACGCGATGCGCGTATTGGACGCCCATCAGGTGGCGTATGAGGCGCATTATTATTCTGCCGAGAGACATTCAGCGGACGAAGTGGCCGCTTTGATAGACGTCGATCCCACGCATGTATTCAAGACCCTCGTAGTAGTGCCCGAAGGACCAAGGACAGAGACCGGCAAGGGACGCCCTTTGCTCGTAATGGTGCCTGCGAATAGTGAGCTGGACCTGAAACGTCTGGGCACGCAGCCGGGAGTCGGCGAAAAGAAGCTGCGCATGGCCACTCAGCGCGAGGCGGAGACCCTGACCGGCCTGCAGGTGGGCGGGATCTCGCCCCTGGCGCTATTGCAAAAAGGATTCCGTATCTTCATCGACAGCAGCGCGCTCGATCTGGACAAGATCTATGTGAGCGGCGGGCAGCGCGGCGTCAATCTCTCCCTCGACCCGGCAGATTTGATCAAAGTGACCGGTGCGGCAGCCGTCGCGACTGCGCGGGAGGAATTCGTAATTGGGATTCGCCTGGAGATGAAGTCAGGCTCATTCCCTTCCGCCACTTCCCACCAGCGGCATGACTTATGCAGTGGGCGATTCTTGCGGTGCAGTGATCCTTCATGCACTTCAGGAGGCTTATATGGCGGACCCAGAACCTAAAGCGATCTCTGGAATGCGTGCAATTACCGTGTCGCGTGAATACGGGAGCGGTGGGGGCGAGGTGGCCACGCGCCTGGCGAAGCGGCTGGGGTGGAAGCTGGTAAATCACGAGGTAGTCGTGCAGGTTGCGAAAGCCCTGGGGGTCACCGAGGAAGAGGCGGAGCTGTACGACGAGCACGCCGACAACCTGGTGGCTCGCGTGTTGTACAGCCTCACCGTTATCCAGCCTCCGATGTCTGCGACCATGCCCGTCAGCATTACAACCGACTCTCGCTCTTACGACCTGGCCCGGAGGCGTGTCGTGCAGGATGCCTACGAGGCCGGGCAGGTGGTGATCGTGGGCAGGGGTGGGCAGGTGCTGCTAGCAGACCGGCGCGACGTACTCCACGTGCGAGTAATTGCCCCGCTCGAAGAGCGCATCGCCTATGTTATGCAGCGCGAAGGGTTGGACCGGGGAGCGGCCCAGGCGCGCATCCAGCTCAAGGACCGCGATCGCACCCACTTTCTCGCAAGCGAGCATCACCAGAACGCGCAGGACGCGCATCTGTATGACCTGGTGGTGAACACAGGCGTATTGGACCTTGACAGCGTCGTTGATTTGCTGGCCCTAGCCTTTGAGCGCAAGGCCACCAGACTGATCGCGCCCGCCGAAGATCTAGGGCCTGCCGCGGGTCTACCTCGCTACCCTGAGCCGCCCGGCAACTTCACCCCGCCCGCGACCGCTGACAAGCCGGCGGATAAGTCGGTGGGCAACGCGACGGTTTGATGCACGGTCCAGGAATTTCTTGGGAATAGACAGATTGCAGGGCACGCCGCTGAACAATGCATCCAACTAATTCGGTTGGGGAGCAACGCACCAACGCACTGCGGTTGAAACCGCGTGCTGGGCTTACGACGTCCGCATACGGACTGTTCAGGCTACCATACTGCTCGTCCCCCGGCACGATCGTGGGCATGTAGCCTGCGAAGGCAGGCTTTGTAGACGTAGCACGCGGATTTTCGGCCGTGCGATGCTCGTGGCCCTGCGGCTGGGAGCCGCCCTGGCCCCGTCTTCCACCGCGCCGGGCGTGGCGGCGGCTGTGGGAACGACCCAGGCCTTTCTCGTTATGGTCGCGTACATAGCGGACTTTGTTCTGCTTGGAATTACACTGGTTCTCAAGCGTGACGTGACCTGAAAGGGGCTCACATTTTCTCAATAAAGAGCGGCAAAGTGCCCCGGGGCACTTTGCCGCTCTTTATTGAGAAAATAGGATTGCTTCGTGGTATAATGTCCGATGCCGGTATGTTACCGTTACCATGTCGGTGGTGATTCGCGGCTCGAGGGTTCGTTTCGCCTGCGGAGGGCTTAGGGAGGCCACTATGTCCATATTAATCACGGATGTTATAGCCAGAGATATCCGCTTCCCCACATCGAGGTCCCTCGACGGCTCGGACGCCATGAACACCGCGCCTGATTATTCGGCGGCGTATGTTGTACTGAAGACCAATGACCCGCGGGGGCTGGAAGGGCACGGCCTGACCTTCACCACGGGCAGGGGCACCGAAGTGTGCGTGGCCGCCGTCAATGCTCTCAAATATCTTGTCAAAGGCAAGAGCCTCGAATCGTTCACCGAGAACATGGGCGCGTTCTGGCATATGATCACGGGCGATAGCCACTTGAGATGGCTCGGCCCGGAGAAGGGCGTGATGCACCTCGCGACGGCTGCCATCGTCAATGCAGTATGGGATCTCTGGGCCAAGACCGAGGGCAAGCCGGTATGGAAGCTGCTGGTCGACATGACCCCCGAACAGTTGGTGGCGTGCATCGATTTCAGATATATAACCGATGCCCTCACTCCGGGCGAGGCGCTGGCGATATTGCACCGCAACGAGGGCACCCGGGCCGCCCGAATAGCCGAGATGGAGCGGGACGGCTACCCTGCTTACACGACTTCAACCGGCTGGCTCGGATATTCGGACGAGAAGGTGCGCCGGCTCTGTCGCGAAGCGCTTGCGGAAGGCTGGACCCACTTCAAGATCAAAGTTGGAGGCAGCCTCAAGGATGATATGCGCCGCTCGGAAATTATCCGCCAGGAGATCGGACCAGATCGCAAGCTGATGATGGACGCCAACCAGGTGTGGGACGTGGGCGAGGCCATCGAGAATATGAAGCACCTGGCCGTCTTCAACCCCTGGTGGATCGAGGAGCCGACCAGCCCCGACGACATCCTGGGTCATGCGGCGGTCGCCAGGGCGGTAGCGCCCATCGGCGTAGCCACCGGAGAGCACGTACAGAACAGGATCATCTTCAAGCAGCTTTTCCAGGCCAACGCCATCAGCTTCTGCCAGATAGATAGCTGCAGGCTGGGTGGGGTCAACGAGATACTGGCGGTGCTATTGATGGCAGCCAAGTTTGGTGTGCCCGTTTGCCCGCATGCGGGCGGCGTAGGGTTGTGCGAATACGTCCAGCACCTGGCGCTCTTCGATTACATCTACGTGAGCGCGAGCCTGGAGAACCGCATCCTGGAATACGTTGACCACCTTCACGAGCACTTCCTCGATCCGGTGGTCATTCGCAACGGCCATTACATGCCGCCCATAGCCCCCGGCTACAGCATCACCATGAGGCCCGAGTCGCTGGATGAATACGAGTTTCCGGTGGGCAAAGCTTGGGCGCTTGAGGCAAAGCGCGTTTAGCTATATAGAGGCTTCAACATGTCAGAGCCGGCGCAACATCGCGCTTTTCGGACACCACGCCTGCTTCGCATACTGGCGGCAGCAGGCGCAATCACGCTTACCCTCGTTGTCTGCGTGGGCCTCGCCATCTTAGTTCTCTTCCAGAACAATGCAGCACCCACCGTCTGGCGGAACCCGCCTCTGTATCCTGGTGCGCAAGACGTACGTGTAACCAACTTCGGTGAGCAAGGCGTTAGGGAATCAGATGGCGGATATGGTGAGGCGGTTTTTATCATGAAAATCATCACTTATACTGTCACGGCACCACAGGCAGACGTCATCTCGTTCTATCGTAGTGCTTTCTCAGCGGGAAGTATGGCACCTTCGGATTGGGGTCGACGCTTCCCTGGAGCAAAAGACCTCAACTACTCGTGGACTACCCATGTACGCACTCCATCCGACTACTTCCTCGACCTGATCACTAGGGCTGTGGACTCGAGCCACCTTGAGGTGGAAATCGGAGTTAGTATGTTCCCAGGCTACTGAGTCCAACGCGCCTGAGTCGCTGGACGAGTACGAGTTCCTGTGGGCAAAGCGTGATGAAGCCATCATACTTCATACTGGACTGTTATCACGCTACTGGGGACCGCCAGAAATCTGGTGTCTGTCCCGTTAGCATTGAACAGTTTCAATAAGCTCATGATCCGTGTTCCTAGCGTATAGTCGCTCAGAGACGTAGATTAGTATTACCCTCTGTATCTACGTGTCATTCCCATCAGAGTGGTAATTGTCGTAAAAGCCTCGTCTCGAAAAATGGGTGGGTAACAAGCATCTCGGTTAGGGCTGATCCCTTGACTATTCCCTCGTCAGCATTCCCAACTACCGTATCTCCACGATCGAGAGATGTGTTAGTTATGAATGGGATGAGCCCCAACCTGAACATACGTTGTATTATTTCATCATCAGGCTTATTGGAGTACATTATGAGTTTGTACACTGCCCGAAGCCCCTAACTAGATTACCGGCGGAGGGTTTGCGACTTACACCGACGTGGCATATACACGATCATATTCGTCCATGGTGATGCAACTCAGCTACATGGTCCGTCGGAATGACAAGGTGATAGTCGGTGCTCTCTCCTCCAGATCTCTTGTGGTGACAGTTCTCATCACGCTGTCAAGCATCACACTGTTTCCCTTTCTTACTGACGTTCAAACCATTGGTGCTTTGTTTCGTGATCTCATTTACATCCGAGCATTATTCGCAGTTGTACCTTGTCGTGCTTCGGCGGGATCATTTTCGGAAGGCCGGAATAACTTCCTCCGCGAAGGCTTGCAGCGTGTCGAGGTGGGCCACGTCGTTTAGATAGACGATAAAGTAGTCCACGCCCGCCTCTATCAGGGTGCTGAAGGTCTCTATGGCTTCCTGGGTGCTGCCGATGAAGCCTTGTGGGTAGCCCCGGATGTTGCCTGCCCGGAACTCCTCAAGGCTGACTTCGTGCCCCAGAAGTTTGCCCGAGTTCGCGGCGCTGCTTGGCTGTGGCCTGCTCGGCTGTCTGGCCTGGCAGCACGAGGTGGGTGAAGACCTCTGCCGACTTAATGATGCTGGTGTAGTCGCGGCCAACGTCCTCGCAGTGCTGCCTCACTACGTCGAATTTGTGGCGATAGACGTCCGGGTTGATGCCACCTATGTTGCAGGCATCGGCATATTTGGCAACAAGCTTGAGGGTTACTTTCTCCCCGCCTCCGCCCACCCAGATGGGGATGTGTGGCTTCTGCACGCCCTTCGGTTCGTTGATCGCCCCGCGCACCTGGTAGTGTTTTCCCTCGAAGTTGGCGTATGGCTCGGTCCACATAGCGTGGAAGATTTGTAGAGCTTCGCCCAGCATGCGCAGCCTTTCGGGCCCATCGGGATAGGGGTAGCCGTAGGCCAGGTACTCTTCCTCGTACCAGCCTGCGCCGATACCGAAATCGAGCCTGCCGTGGCTGAACACGTCCACGGTGGACGCCATCTTGGCAAGGAGGGCAGGGTTGCGATAGCTATTGCATGTCACCATTTGCCCTATCCGGACGCGAGAGGTCTCGCGGGCCAGGGCAGCCGTGGAAATCCAGCACTCGAAGTTGGTTTCCAGCGTCGCGTATGGGACCGTGTGGAAATGGTCGTACAGCCAGATCAAGTCGTAGCCAAGCTTCTCCGCTTCCGTGCCTACCCGGATCATTGCCTCGGCCTTCTCCTCGGGGTCCGGTAAGCTTTCCAGGTCAATATGCCAGCCTTGCGGGACCAATACGCCGAATTTTACTGCCATCTTGTTCTCCTTTATTCATTCTTTGCAAACGACTGTAAAGTGGATGTTGGGACCCCGTGCTTACCAGTAGAGACGCATTGCAATGCGTCTCTACTCCTTGCACCCCTCGATCGCGTGGTTGTCCAGGAACGCGGTAACCTCTGCATGTGTGGGCGGGTCCGCGCCGGGACGCGTGCAGGTAAGGCCCGATGTGGCAGCCGCGAAGCGCAAGGATGCCGCAAGCTCCTCTACTTCCATGATCTCAAGAGCGGTGCGCGATACGACTTCACGCTCCATCAAGGCGGCGAGCATACCTGCGCTGAAGCATCGCCCGCACCTACGGTATCGACAACCTTCAGCCTGAAGGCAGGGATTTCCAGCCTGTCGCGGCCCCGCAACGCCAGTACCCCGCTCCCGCCCTGCGTCACTACCACCAGAGCAGGGCCGCAGGCCAGGAGGTCCGCAGCTGCTTTCTCCGGAGGCTGATGCGGCGCGAGCCATGACAGATCCGCTGAGCTGATCTTGACTACGTCGGCCAGGGCGAAGAGCCTGTTCAGTAAATCGCGGTAAGCAGCCTCGTCATGCACAAGCCCGGGTCTTATGTTGGGGTCGAAAGCCAGCAATGCCTTGCTCTTCAGCCGCTCGGCGGTGGTAACCACAGCAGCAGGAGTTGTGCCGCGTAAAAGGCTGATCGAGCCGAAGGCGAGGATGGCTGTCTCCTCGAAGAGGGAGACGGGCAGCTCTTCGACTGTGAGGAGGGCGTCGGCTGTGCCCTCACCGTAGAACGCATAGGCAGGCTCGCCCCCTTCCATCGCCACGAATGCAAGGGTGCTTTGCGCCTCGCTTGGCAGGAGGAAGCGCGCATCGATTCTTCGGATTGTGCGTAATCGCGCAGGTAGCGCCCGAACAGATCGGACGATATCTTGCAGGCAAAGGCCACATGCTGCTCCAGGCGCGCCAGCCCTACTGCCACGTTGAAGGGTGACCCGCCAGGGTGCATCTCGAAGCCCACGGTGCGTAAATCCTTCTCGATGGGAAGGAAGTCAATCAGGATTTCGCCCAGGCAAGTTATGAGGCGTCTCATTGGATCGCTTTCGCGTCTTCCAGAAAGGTGTCCGCCGCGGCATCGGTGGCGGGCGAGTCGGGCAATTGCTTCAGCACTTTCATGGGCAGAGTGACGGTCGCCACAGCCAGCATCGCCGACACCTTGATCTCTTCGGGAGCGCGTATGCTGGCGGCCAGTATTTCTAACTGGCTATCCTGCACG
>CAWINE010000025.1:0-22425 GCA_963837315.1 uncultured Chloroflexia bacterium | reverse complement strand
GGCGCTATCAGCCTGGCAACTATTCTGATCGTGGGCTTCGGCCTGCATAACACCACCGAAGGGTTTGGTATCGCCGCCCCTCTAGCAGCAGGCAACCGCCCGAGCTGGCGCTTTCTGGGCCTGGTCGGGTTGATTGGTGGCGTGAGTTTCCTGGGGGTCGGTGCTGGGATATAGCGTGCAATCCGAGGCAGTGTTCGTGCTCTGCCTGGCCCTGGCGGCCGGCTCAATCCTCTACGTGGTGAGCGAGCTTCTGAACGTGGGACGCCGCTTCCAGGTGCGCGAGCTGGTCATGATGGGCGTCTTTCTCGGCTTCCTGGCAGGCTACGGCACCGACCTCATTCTTACCTGGGCAGGTGCCTGATACAAGGCAAAGGGACCTGTTCGGGAATAAAGAGGTCGTAGGGGCACGGTACTGCCCATTTGTTCCACCTAATTCTGTTCCTGGGCAGCGCCGTGCCCCTTCACACTTTCCCTACGATCTTCCTTGATCCGTTGTCCAAGAGCCCACATTACCCAAAGCTCCGATCCATGTGTAACACTATCTCCGCGGTGTATCGCACTCGGGAAGCAATGGGCTGGCGGCGATCTTGGCGATTGCCCTCGCGTTACCTGATTCTGAGGGCGGTATGTGCCATCGGGATAACCGTTGACGACACCATGTAAAACTGCGCGCTCGATATATAGCCAGAAGGTGCTGCCGGGCGGGACGTCGCTGAAGGTCTGTTGCCCGGGTGGTATGGCGTCGACCACCCTGCGGCTAAAGAGGCTATCTTGCTATTTGCCCACGAGTGAGGGTATTAGCCGGGCGGAAGTAGAGGCCTGGGCACGGCTCGCCGATGCCGCCGCATGGGTAGCCTGCGATCGCGCCATGCAGGTGCGCTCGCTGATGTACAGCCGGAAGGTGCTAGCAGGCGGGACATCGTTGAAGGTCTGTTGCCCGGGTGGGATGGCGTCGGACCAACCCGCGGAGTTGGAGATTATTTTGGATGCCTGGCCGCGCGTCACAGGATTGTTGGGCTTATATGTCCCGTCGCCGTAGCCCTGCACGATGCCGAGGCAGGCAAGACAGCGCACGTAAGGATAGAATGTGCTTCCCTGGCGAACGTCCGAAAAGGAGATTGTACACGAGGTAGATGTAGCCTGAGGCGTAGGCGTAGTGGCCGTGTTTGTACCGGGCGGCGGGGTCGCTGTGTTGGTGCTGGAGAGCTGGGTGCCCGTGGCAGTGGCCGTACCGGGTGGCGAGGTCGCCGTGCCGGTGTTTGGTGGCGGGGGCGCGTTCGTGCTGGATGGCCTCGGGACGGTGACTGTCGGAGTGCCGGTGACTGTCGGAGTGCCGGTGACTGTCGCCGTTGCCGTGGGCGTTGTTGTCGAGCAATCGGCTAAATAGTGCTCTATCAGCGTCCGGGAAACGCCGCCCACAATCTGCGTACCAACAGCCCACATGTCGTCCGGCGACGATGCATCAACGCCGGTGAGCGCGCCGGGTGAGGGCCCAGGAGTGGTCCAGTTCGAGCCATCCCAGTGCAGGAAGTAGCTACCCCCCACCGCCCACACGTCGTTTGCCGAAAGCGCTTTCACGCCCCATAATGCGCCTACGTCCGACTCCGAGTATATGGCCCAATAACTCCCGTTCCAGCGCTCGGTGAGCGAATGTGGGGTATTGTCGGAAATGTAATAGCCCACCGCCCACACGTCGTTGCTGGAGCTCGCAGTAACCGCCTCGAGATAATTGCTGATGCCGGACAATGAGTCGGGTGCCACGCTCCAGTTGCTGCCATCCCAGTGCTCGATCAGGCCATGATCGGGTGCGGGCGAGCCTGTCCAGCCTACCGCCCAGACGTCGTTGGCTGCCGTTCCGTTCACGGCTGCCAACTGCCCCAGATTGGTCGTAGGCGTGTATTCCTGCGTCCATTGTAGGCCGTCCCAGTGCATGATCAGCTCTTCCGGCGAATATTCCCTGTAAAATCCTACCGTCCAGACGTCGTTCGAGGCGAATCCCTTTACGCCGTTCAGGTAATTGGTGTAGTTTCCTCCTGGATCCGGGTTAGGCACTACGTTCCATTGTGTCCCGTCCCAGTGCAGGGTCAGCAGGTGGCGCGCACTATAATAGGGGTCGTTGTTATAGTCACCCACTGCCCACACATCGTTCGAGGCAATGGCTGTTACGCTGCGCAATAAGTTATTGTAGGTGCCGGGGTTGGGACTTGGAATTACGCTCCATTGTGCCCCGTCCCAATGCTCTGTGAGGGTCAAATACCGCCCTGTGCCTGTGTAATATCCTACCGCCCAGATATCGCCGGACGACAGCACGGACACGGCATTGAGAGTATTATCGCCCGTCCCGACGTTTTGGCTCGGCACGACAGTCCAGGTATGGAGGCATGGGGTTGGGGTGGGGCTCAGGGTCGGTGTTGGCGAAAGGGTTGGGGTTGTCGTCGCGCAGGTAGGGCTAAGATGCTCCACCAGCGTTCTGTTCACCCCGCCCACACGCTGCGTTCCCACAGCCCATAAATCGTTGGCCGATGGCCCACCTATTCCGGCCAGTTGACCTCCTACCGGATCGGTTATGACCGACCATGATGTGCCGTCCCAATGCAGAAATACCCCCCTGCCCACTGCCCACACGTCGTTTGCTGCCAGGGCTTTCACACCCGACAGCTTCCCTACGTCCGGCCCCGTCACAATACTCCAGGCTGTGCCGTCCCAGTGCTGGATGAAAGAATGCGGGCCGGCATAGATGTCGCTCGCTCCCACCGCCCATACGTCGTTGGTTGAGACCATCCCGACCCCGAATAAAGAAGTGTCGTGGTTCGGCAGGGTTGGGCTGGGCACCACGCTCCAGTTGCCCCCGGACCAGATGTTCGGTCAGCGGTTGGTCATAACCGGACGAATAGGAGCTGCCACCAACTGCCCACGCATCGCCGGCTGTCTGCCCATCTATGCTATATAAATCACCATAGGGAACTGTCGGCGTATAATCTACGGACCACCCGCCGGACCACAGCATACGCAAGTCCGCGAATTCATTGTATCTGTAAAATCCAACCGCCCATACATAGGAAGATGAGAACGCCCTGGCAGCATTGAGGGAGTTGTCATAATTCCCACCCGGGTCGGGATTCGGCACGACGTTCCATTGAGTGCCGTCCCAGTGCATCGTCAGCAGATGGCGCGTGGGGTGCGCAGGGTCGTTGTTGTAGTCACCCACTGCCCACACGTCGTCCGGCGCGATAGCCGTCACGCCGCGAAGGACGTTATTGTACACGCCAGGGTTGGGGCTTGACATAACGCTCCACTCCGTCCCGTCCCAGTGCTCGGTGAGCGTCAAATACCGGCCCGTACCCGTGTAGTAGCCCACGGCCCAGGCGTCGTTTGACGAGACCACAGCTATCGCGTTGAGAAAGTTATCGCTTACACCGGCGTTCGGACTTGGCACCACGTTCCAGAGAGAGTTGCACTCCTGCGGAGTCAGGGTAGCACTCGGCGTGCCGGTCGCCTCGGGGGGTTGGACGATTGGAGCCTGTGCATGCGTGGCATTGCCCAACGCCACGCTCAGCGTAACGATAATTGCAAACAGAGCCGCCGGGATGATCCGGAGCGCAACTGTAGGTGCAGCTTGCGTGTGATGGCGCATATATCTCCCTTTCGCGGGCCAGAGTAGAGCAATCTCCAATTATATTATGCACCCATGCCGCCCATTATAAGTCAGACAGTTTTTCGGACAAAGCGGGACTAAGGCTGTGAAGTGTTGCGGCAGGGAAGCATTACACGGCGCAGCGCTGATAGCAATACAATCAGTGTTCGACCACATAGCCGATAACGGCAGGCAAGTGGTAAGGAGCTCGCAGGCTACGAAGCAGGACTGGTAGCGTGCACCGGGCCGAGACGCGCGATCGGGTATGGCCGTGACCTTGCTCTTGGAGCAATTATCCACGCTACACCCCTTTCGGCGGCTGTATCTCTAATCGAATATTAATCGTGGCAAGGCGAAGTTCGTGGTATTTTGTACTATAATGGGATGTAAGTAGGCAGCAGTGGTCGGCATTATGTAATATTTGGCTCTTGTTGGGCGTCATAATAGGCGATGGCACAAGGGCCTCCCAATAGGGAGAAGCGTTGGGCGACGAGAGGAAGGTCAGGCGCATGAGCATACAGGCTGCGGCGGCTACGTGGGCGGGTAAGCCCCTGGCGGCCGGGGCGCAGGCAGCAGGCTCAGAGGACGAGCTTCGCGTCTGGACGCGCGAGGCGCGGCTAGGTTCGCAGGCGGCCTTCAGCGCGATCTTTGAACGGTTTCAGGGTCCTCTCGTCAATTATCTTTACAGGCTGGTGGGCGACTGGGATAACGCTAACGACCTTGCGCAAGATACCTTTCTGAAGGCATATAACGCACTGCCCCGCACCGACGAGAGCTTACAGATTTCGCCCTGGCTTTATCGCATCGCCACAAATACCGCGCTCGACGCGCTCAGGAGGCGAAAGCGCATCACCTGGGTGCCATTCAAGATCGAGATGGAGCCCGTAGCCCCCCAATCCGACTACGCCCCACGCCACGCCGATCAGGACGCCATCCAGCGCGCTCTGGAAGTGGTGCCCGCCGACCAGCGCACATGCCTGGTATTAAATATGTACCAGGGCCTCTCTTACAAGGAAATAGCCGAGACCCTGGGCATAACGGTAAACCTGGTGGCAGTACGCATCTTCCGTGGGCGAGAGAAGTTTGTCGAAGGCCTATATAAGAAGGCGAACCCGGCTGAAGAATAAGCAGTAAGCAGTACACCCTGAGGTAATTCAGTATATGCAGCATGACGGCTGCGAAGAGATACAACTCCTTATATCTCGGCTGATAGACGATGAGGTCTCACCGGGCGAGCGTGCGCGGGTCGAGCAGCATGTTGCTATTTGCGATGCTTGCGCGTGCAAAATGCTCGAATATATGGAGATGGCGGTGCTCTTCTCCGAGACGCCGCTTCGCCAACCTGACCCCGATCTTCGCTCTTCCCTGTTCCACGAGATAGGCAATCTGAAGGACGAGGCGAAGCTCAAGGAAGATGCCGCGTCGAGAGTCGAAGGAGAGACCCTGGTTCTTCCCCGCGCCTGCCGCAAGCACCGGCAAGCGCAGCGCTCCATCCACTTTCCTCGGCAGACTCTTTCAGGCTGCAAGCCCATTGGCTATGGCGGCTACCGCTCTCTTCGTCTTCCTGGGAGCACTGCTTGTGGGTAACAAGTTGTTCCCGGATGCCACCACGCAGGTTCACCAGGAGATTACTGCCCCTCGCGTTCCCCTTCCCACGCGTGATGCCCCTATCGTTGCTTCCAGAAATGCAGACGGTGTACCAGGGCCTCCAGGGCCTATTGAAACCAAAGTTGAGCTGGCGAGCGCGTCGCCTGCGGCTCCTACAGCCGCCACGAACACATATATGCAGGCCACTGTCACGTTGGGGCACGATGCAATGGTCCAACTGGCACAGCCCACACCGGTGTTAGAGGATGTAGATGCCGCCGGCACGGCAATCTGGCATACCTTGCAAGACCCCCTGTACGGCTACAGGATTTCCTATCCGCCCAACTGGTGGACAGAGGTAGTGGACGGTGTCCGCTACTTTTACCCGTGGACCGCTGGAGGCACGGCCAACGCGCCTTACTGGGTGGAGATGGTCGTTTCCCCAAACGCAGACCATTACACCGCCGAAAACAGTAACCAGCAATTGTGCAGTGATAAATGCGGGATCGTAAGGTCCGCAGGTGGACAGGCAGTCTGGCTGAGTCGAAAGACCCTGGGTGTTGAGAGCGGGAATTCTTACGATGAAGCCTACATGTTCGATGCATCTTACATATACCGGTTCCGTGTGCTGGTGCCGATGGGCGCGCCTGATTTTCAGAGCCGCATGAAAGAGGCTGACAACATTTTTGCAGGCATGAGCGGCAAGCTGGTGCTCGCCGGCGATCAGAGCAGTGGCAGCTCGAGCTTTGGGGGCATGCTCTTCCTGAACGGTGCTGACCTCTGGCTGGCCAGCGAGGCGGGTGGAGACGCTTTCAGGGTGACTACCGGATATAAAGTAAGGCAGTTTGCGCAATCGCCCGATCTCAACACGATAGCTTTCACAGCCAACCCCAAGACCGAAAGCAACGGCGCCAACTCTGCGACCGAGAGCGGCCCCTGGGCCAGGGGGATATATCTAACTCATATCTCCTCGAACGGGCCTGCCACGCCTGTCCTGCTCCTCGCGAACGTTGACGTGCATGACATTGCCTGGTATAGCGATCACGAGCTTCTGGCGCTGGCGCAGGGTATGGGTGGAGCGCTCACCCTCTACAAGCTGGTGCTTCCAAAGTCCGGAAGCGGCGCAACGGGCGCTGATACCGCAGTGCAAGCGGTGCCTCTGGTGGCTTTGACGTCCGATTTGTCGGGTGCAGGGTCGTTGGCGGTGTCGCCCGACCGGCAGTTGATAAGCTTCCTGGCCCCGGTGGGCTTGCAGGAGGGCACCGATATTTACGTTGTGCGCCCCGACGGCAGCAACCTGATGAAGCTGGTTTCGCATAGCGACCCCGTATCGCTGGTGGGGGGCAACGTTGTGAGATCTGCCGATAATCAGGCGATCAAGAGCTATGCATGGGCGGATGGGCATCTTGAGCAGGGCGGATATCAGGCTAATCTCCTTTTCACCTGCGGAAACTGGTACGGGCCCTATTCTTACCCGGGCGGTTTGCTCTTTTCCACTGCCGGCGCGTCGCACAATCCCATGATGGATCCCATGAGCCTTCTCAGCGACAGCGGTAAGGCTAACAATATGCAGATAATCCATATCGCCTATTCGTCGCAGGGTAAGGTGGCCTTTACCGGATATTTAACCGATGAGACCGCCAGAGCGGACCAGTTGGTCGGCCTCTGGACAGCAAATCTGTCTGACGGCAATCTGCTGAATGTGCAGGCACAACCCCTCCCGCAGGCTCCCGACGGAGTGACCGATCTGGAATGGTCGCCCGATGGCGCGAACCTGCTTTACCGTGAGACCGTACCGGCGTCAGCTAATATCGTTAGCTCAGAATATGACGGTGGCGCCGACTTCCGGATGGTGAAACTCGATCTCGCTACGAGCAACCCCACAGTGCTTTACGACGGAGAGAGGCATTAGTCGCAGTTGTCAGTTGTCAGTTGTCAGTAGACGACCGACGTTTCTTTTCAACGCCAAGACGCCAAGACGCCCAAGGATTCTACGGTTTGAACCACAAAGACACAAAGATCACTAAGGTCTTATGGTTTTGACCCACGAAGGTCACGAAGATCACGAAGGTTTCGAGAATCACGAAGATCACGAAGGTTGTTATGGATTTAAACCAATAGAATGCTAGTAACGCAGAGACCCACTGAGAGGCACCATGAGCGGTGCTCATAGGTCAAAAGGCACTCATTAGTTCTAAACACATTGGCGAACCCTTAGCGTTCTTGGCGTCTTGGCGGTTACGTCTTACGTTTTACGTTTCGTCCGTCTGCCCACTTGCCCACTGCCGTGTCATTTCACGTCGATCGTTATCCACCCAAGCTGGGTGTTTAGCTGGTCGTTTACGGGGTCGAAACGGAGGGCGGCGAGATTGGTGCCCAGGTCCTGGACGCGGATGTAGGTCCAGTAGACGCGCCACGATTTAGTCGTGTCCAGGTAGTAGAGGCGGCTCTTATCCTGGGTCCACGAGTTGCCACTATCGGCTTGCCAGAACCATTCACCCAGCCTGGAGTCGCTCACGGTCGGATAGCGTGCGGAAACACCGAGGCGCAGCCAGCTCTTACCTGTGAGGTCAATATCCAGCTTGGGTAAGACCAGGCTGGGGTCGATCGTGCTTGCCCTGAAGGCGAGATAAGTGCCCGAGCATTGGGTGGTAGCGTGCACCGCCTGCCAGCCGTCTGGCATAGCACTGTTGCATTGCCGGAAGTCCCAGAGGCGGGCGCTGTTCTGAGGCGGGTCGGCAGCCTCTGTGATTCCTGAGAGACTGCCCACATAGTAGAGCCTGGTGTTCGTGTTGAATGTCAGCCCGAGGTTGTACCTGCCGCTCGTCGCGACGAGTGGACTTGCAAGGCCCTCGGGGTCGAGCTTGCTCACCCTGTTTACTCTGGTTAGCTGGTTGTCAAAGCCGATCATGGCGGCATCCAGGTCGTTGCGGAAGACGTATGCTCCCTCATAAGTATCGGGCAGGCTCAGCGCATTGATGTCTATCCAGGCCCTTGACTGTGGTGCTATCAAGCCGGACATTTCGTCCACCAGGCGATGAGTCTGGTTGGAGGCTGCTACCCAGGGCTGTAACTGAATCCAGGTGACAGGGACCGCAGCGAGCAGGGCCAACCCCACAACGGCCCAACCAAGCGATTGCGGATTGCGGATTGCGGATTGCGGATTGTGTTGTGGGCGTTTCCCCAGATCTTGCAGGAAGGCTGCGATGGGGATCGCGAGAGCTATTGCGAATCCCATCATGCTTAGATAGAAGATGCGGTTGTTTTCATTCGCGGGATTGCCTGAAGGTGAAATAAGGTTAAGCACCGGCAAGATGAACCCCAGCCACCAGACCATGGCCAGCAAGTACAAGGACCACCATCTGCGCCCCCAGGCGGCCAACCCCAGCAGGAGCACGCCGCTTATGAGCAAGCCTGTTGCCTGGACGAAAGTGCGTGGGAAGACGAGCCGGTTCAATGGCGTGACAGTTTCGACGGCGGCAGCCACCATCGAATCCCAGAAGAAGTGCTGGATGTCAGTCTGGGCGGTCGGATAGCCGCCTATCTGGCCTGCTGCGATATAGCGCAAGGCAGCGAAGAGGATGGTAGGCAAAGCGTAAGGTGCAGACCAGAGCGCGATTCTCGCGAATCTTGAATTTTGTAGTCTGAATTTTGAATTAATGGTTGACGACGGCTGACTACTGTCCGCCGGTGGCTGATTGCATATCTCGGTGGCGAGCGCTACGAACGGGATTATCAAGGGGAGAGGAAGGGTACTCTCTTTCATCATGACGGCGAGGAAGGCCGCGACCAGGCCGAGCGCATAGGCGAGCTTGTTATGGCTGCGCCAGGCGACTGCGAAGCCCCAGACCGCGCCTGTGAGGCAGGCTGCGCCCATTACATCCCATTGGGAGGCGAGCCAGGCTACAGGCTCGATGCAGAGAGGGTAGACGGCGAAGATCGCGCCTGTGAGCCAGCCAATGCCGGGGTTATTGCTGATGACGGCCACGGCGCGAGCCAGGAAATAGGCGGCAAGAGCGTGGAAGAGGACGGAGAAGATATGGTAAGGGAGGGCGTTGGTGCCGAAAAGCGCATAGCCCAGGTTCCAGGTAAGCACAGTGCTGAGCGGACGGTAGAACATATTGATGGTATCGAAGGCGAACAGCGCTTTAGGAAAGGCGAGCGATTGGTGGTAAAGGAGGTGACCGAAATCGTCGCTGACGAACCATGTGCCCAGGGTAGGGGCGAAAGCTGCAATAGCCAGCAGCGGCACCAAGAGCCAGGCCCATACGCTGAATTGCGGATTGCGGATTGCGGATTGCGGATTGGGTTGCGTGAGTGCTTCAGACGCGGGAGGAATGGCGACCTGGCTGGGCTCGGCTTCGCTTTGATCGATCTTCTCGGTTGGGGTTGGTTCGGTGATCACGGCGTGGGGTTACGAATAACCGTTGGCAGCAGATAACACACCATTCGCAGGATGGTAGGAAATATCCATTGCTCCGTAGTTAGCGAACCAACCACCCTTTGTCATTCTGAGCGACGCGAAGAATCTCGTCATTACAGGTTCTCTTGACAATGTACGAACGCAAAGCATATATGCGAGGGGCGAGATTCTTCGCGTCGCTCAGAATGGCAAGGGCACGGTGGCACTCTTAGACACAACAATTTATTTGGCATACTCTTCGGAATGACACAGCGTAGTTGGCACTCTTTCACCATACTCGGCTGGCATTTCATCCGACCTATGCACTTCAGGCTTGCAACTGGCACCGGACAACCGATAGCTCACTTTCGCCTCATGAGGCGTGAGAACTCCCTTGCGGGCGCGGGCGAGAGGCGTCTTTGCGGTGGATCGCAAGTCGCGCTCGAGGCTGTGTGCCCAGCGCTCCAACTGCTCTATGTGGTGATTTTTGGCAAGAATAAGCTGGTCGCGCTCTTTTATCACATTATGGGCCTCAGCTAACATTCCGTGGGTTGCTATTAGGTCTTCCTGGGCGATATGCAACTGGTGTTTGATGAGATTTGCGTCTCCGCGCGCAAGAGTGCGAGCGCGCTCGGACATCTCATTGCTTGCGGGTTTCTCGCCATCCCTGGTTTTGTGGCCTATCAGGATCACATATTCCGCGCCGTCGGGATAGGCCTCAACAAGGGAGCGGTAGATACGGTCAATAAGATCGCTCGCATGGTAGTATGCAGACCTGGCGGCCAGTTGCGACAGGTAGAATATGAAGCTGAGAGAATCAAGATTGATATAGCGGCTCTGGAAGCTCTCTACTTCGAAATTGTCGAGGAAGGCACCTATCACGTCTTCGCTGCCCGCCCCTTCCATGGCAGATGGCTCTGACCTGGGCAGACCCTCAAGCACGCCGGGAGGGAGGGTGCGCACGTTAGGGTAGACTTCCTCCTCAGCCCACCTGCGTGTGGCCGCTATGAGGGCGGACAACACCTCGTCGTTTCGCACATGCTCGTCGATGCCCATGCCCGCGCCGTCTTTGAGCCAGTCTCGCAGGATAGCCATTTCCTCGCGCAGGTTTGGCACATGGTGGATGGAGTGGAGGGCCACCGCGCCGTCGAAGACAGCGGGCTTGAACTGGAGAAAGCCCATAGCCGCGCCCATATACTCAACGTACTCATGCTGAGCGATTGCGTATCGCTTGGCGAGGCGCATATTGGCCACGGCGGGGTCGAAGCCCACCACTTTATGGCCCTGACGGGCGAAATATAGGCTGCTCCAACCGGTGCCGCAGCCTATATCGAGCAGCCACTGAGCGTCTTTGAGCGCGGGGTGGGCGGCAATTATCGAATGGGTGCCGCCGAGGTCCTTGTGGTCGAGAGTAGCGGGGTCGAGCACCTCTATACCCTCGGTGATGAGTGGGGCCATCGGCGCTCGCAGATCGAAGTAACCCAGGTAGCCGCGCTTCCACATGAAGCCGTACCACTTGCCCCAGTATTCGGCCTCGCGCTGCAACTCTTCCGGGTAAAGCTGCTCGAACGACGGCACATACTCGCTGATTGGATAGTGCCTCCCGCAGGATGGGCATTCAAGCCTGCCTTCGCGCACTTCTTCAGCCGGACCGTCCTTGTATTGAATGGTAACGCTCTCTTCGGCGTGCAACTTCAAGTCCGCACCCTGGCAATCGCGCGCAGGGCATTGTAGGAATGAAGTAAAAGCAGGTTTCATATCTTCTCAGTTGGCTGACCAAGTTGTCAGTTGTCAGTTGTCAGTTGTCAGTAGACCGGTGGCCACTGGGCAGTAACAATTGGTCGTCATTACGTTTCACGTTTCACGTTTCGCGTCTCGTCGTCATTCGTCATTCGCCAGTTGTCGGTCCGGCGCGCTATCAGGGAAATATCCTCACCGGCGAGGAAGCGGTTGGTAATGCGGGCAGTCGCGGAGGGGAGGACGGGCGCCAATTTTTGTAAAGGGTTCCGGCGGAGCCAGCGTTTCCATGTCTGCTCGTTGGTAGCCACAGTATGGATATGGTGTATCGTAAAGCCGCAGCTATTGAGGAGGCGTTCCAGAGTTCTGGGCGAGAAGTAATAGAGGTGGTCGTTGGGGCCGACAGCGTCCCATTCGCGGCCAAGCAGCCGGTAGGCAAGGCTGTGGATGTTGGGAGTGCTGAGTGCCAGCATCCCGCCGGGGCGGACCAGGCGGGCTATCTTCTCGATGTAGGCGCGAGGGCTTTGCAGGTGCTCGATTACCTCGAAGAGGGCCACCGCATCGAAAAAAGCGTCAGGCCATGGAGCGGTGTCGAGGGTGCCGACGTGGATGGTCGAGCCGGGGATGCGCTCGGCAACGGCCGCGCCGATGGGCGAGGGCTCCACGCCGTAGACCTGCCAGCCGCGAGCCTTTGCGGCAACGAGGAACTCGCCCGTGGCGCAGCCCACGTCGAGGACGCGCCTGTTTTTCCGGACATGCTCCAGATAGTTCAGAGGGCGGTCATAAAAGGCCTGGTCGAAGATAGGGTCTATGCTGCCGCTCTTGATCTCATCTGCATAGCGCTGCCAGTATTCAGGCGTGTACCTGCCGAAGAGATATTCGGCTTTCCAGCGCGGGTTGGCGTAGATAAGGCCGCAGGTTGTGCAGCGCACGACAGGTGTATTGTGCTTCCAGAAAAGGGTAGGGTGGCCGGCGGAGGGCGCGCCGCAAAGGTCGCACCTATCAACGCGCTCGTAGCGAGGGTCGACCCATTCCAGGGGAACTTCGCCTGAGATCTCAAGTAGCCCTCGGTCGACCATACCTGCAACGGTGTTGCGAGCCTTGTTATAAGGCTCGTAGCCAACCTCGCCAAGAGAGGGCACGTGGGTCCGCAGATCGTTTAATTCCGAATTAGGGTGCGCCTGGAGGTATGCCAGGATGTCGGCTTCCCGGCCTTCGAGATGAGGAATCTGTGCGTCCGGCTTGACCCGGAAGCGGAAAGTGGTAGCGGATATATCCCGGAGGCGATAGGATTTGTCGTCGGCAGCGGCGCTGTCACGCAAGGTGCTTCTCCATGCTCTGTGCTCTAGGTCGTGCTGGTGGGTATTATAGCATGACGAGTTGTCAGTTGTCAGTTGACGGACAAAAGACGAAGGCGTGAAACGTAAAACGTAAAACGTAAAACTTAACCGCCAGGTCGCCAAGGTTCGCCAACGTTCCTAAAGGTATAAACCGTAATAAACCCTATGAACCCTATGAACTCTGTGATTCAAACCCATAAAACCTTTGTGCTCTTTGTGTCTTTGTGGTTTAAACCGTAGAAATCTTGGCGTCTTGGCGTTGCAGAAACGGTCGTTGGTCTACTGACAACGTAAGCATTCAGATTAAGGTTGTAGGGGCAGACCCACGTGTCTGCCCTGGTGGGGTGCCAATTCTCTATCCGACCAGGGCAGACACGTGGGTCTGCCCCTACAACTAACGCGGATTTAGAGAGGCGACACGGAGCAACGCACCGCGGTTAAAACCGCGTGCTATCTCTACAAAGCCTGCCTTCGCAGGCTAGCATGCCCACGATTGTGCCTGATAGCGAGCACCATGTTGGCCCGAGTAGTCCGCGAAGGCGGACTTCGTAATCCTAGCACGCGGTTTCAACCGCCGTGCGTTGCCCGCCGGCCGAATTAGTTGGAACAAATGCCACGTGGGTCTGCCCCTACATCCGTTCCTCCACCCCAACTCTGAACGTTTACCTGACAACTGACAACTGACAACCGATCTGGTATAATCGTAAATACCTAATATCCCTCATATTCCTCAGCCTAAGACAAAGATGAGGTGTCACCATGTCCGGACATAGCAAATGGGCCACTATTAAGCGCAAAAAGGGAGCGACCGACGCGAGGCGCGGGCAGCTTTTTACCAAGCTCACCCGCGAAATAACGGTAGCGGCCAAGGAGGGCGGGGGAGATCCTGAAACAAACTTCCGGCTGAGGCTGGCGGTGCAGAGGGCACGCGCCGAGAATATGCCTCTCGACAACATCCAGCGCGGCATTCAGAGAGGCGCGGGAGGAGGCGAAGGCGGGGCCAATTACGAAGAAATTATGTACGAGGGATACGGGCCCCACGGCGTGGCCTTTCTCGTGCAGGCGCTCACCGATAACCGCAATCGCACGGTGGCTGAGGTGCGCTCCATATTTACGAAGGCGGGAGGCTCGCTGGGTGAGACCAACTCGGTGGGCTGGATGTTCGAGCCCCGAGGGCTGATCTACATCGAACCCAAGAAAGGTGAAGACCCGGACGAATTGTCGCTGGCCGCTATCGACGCGGGCGCCGAGGATGTCACCGCCGACGAGGATGGGCAGCTTGAGATCGTCACCCAGTTCCAGGACTTCAAGCATGTGCAGGACGCGCTTGCCGCAGGGGGCATGCAGGTAGTGAACGCCGAGCGCACGATGATCCCCAAGACCACCACCAGCCTCGATGAAAAAGGTATGGAGCAGATTCTCCGCCTCATCGAGCGGCTGGAAGAGCTGGACGACGTTCAAACAGTCTACACCAACCTCGATCTGACCGGCGCAGAAGAGCTAATGGCCAGTCTCAGCTAACGCAATTACGAATTACGAATTACGTTTAGATAATTCGTAATTCGTAATTCGTAATTCGTAATTGAAATGATAACCTTGGGTATCGATCCAGGCACCGCAATCATGGGCTATGGGCTTGTGGAAAGCGGTGCTGTTGTTTCAGGGGCCGGGAGCGTGGAGCAATTGCGCATGGTGGAGTACGGAGCGCTATATACCCCCGCCAATGCTCCGCTGTACGAGCGGCTGCCTATGCTCTATAAAGGTCTCATTGAGCTGATAGCCGAGTATAAGCCAGACGCGGTCGGGCTCGAGGAGCTTTTCTTCAACAAGAACGTCAGAACCGCGCTCTCGGTGGGTCATGCGAGGGGCATCGTGATCCTGGCAGCCGCGCATTCGAGCATCGAGTTGGGCGAATATACGCCTTTGCAGGTGAAGCAGGCGGTGGTGGGCTACGGACGGGCCACCAAAGAGCAGGTGCAGGCGATGGTCAAGCTGCTCCTCAATATGGACCACATCCCCCGCCCCGACGACGCCGCAGACGCCCTGGCCGTGGCGATCTGCCATATCCATTCGAGTGCATACCGGGAACGAGTAGCAAGTGGTAAGTAGGGGTCAGGGGTCAGGAGACGACCGACGACCGACGACCGCTGAAACGTAAAACGTAAAACGTAAGCAGTAATCCTCACTCGTGATCCGCAATCCGCAATCCGCAATTCCCCTCCCCATGAAGCAACGTCTTGATCTCCTCCTGCTGGAACGTGGGCTTGCCGATACGCGCGCCAGGGCACAGGCCCTTATCATGGCGGGCGAGGTCATGGTGGGCGGGAAGCGGGTGGACAAAGCGGGCACCCTGGTAGACGCCGCCGCTGAACTCGAAATAAAGTCGGGGCTGCCCTATGTGAGCCGCGGCGGCCTGAAGCTGGCCCACGCGCTGGATGTATTCGGTCTGCGCGAGCGGGTGGCGGGCAAGGTGGCACTTGACATCGGAGCTTCGACGGGCGGATTCACCGACGTTCTGTTGCAGGCCGGAGCCGCTCACGTTTACGCGGTTGACGTCGGCACCAACCAGCTTGCCTGGAAACTGCGTAACGACCCCCGGGTGACCTCGATGGAGCAGACCAACATACGCTATCTGGAGGTGCTGCCGTGGGACGACGGGCGAAAGACGGACGACTTTTTCACCGCCAAGACGCCAAGCTCCGCCAAGGCTCGCCAAGATTCTATTGTTTTTAAACACAAAGGTCACGAAGACGAGGACGAAGGTAGCTCAGTCCCGATAAATCCGCAATCCGCAATCCGCAATCCGCAATTGGTCGGTCCGCAATCCGATATTGCCACCGCTGATGTATCATATATCGGCCTTGAGCTGGTGACACCTGCTGCCGTGAGACTAACTACAGCCGATGCCTTCATGGTGTTCCTGATCAAGCCGCAGTTTGAGGCTGGACGCGAGCAGGTGGGGAAGGGGGGCGTTGTGCGCGACCCGCGTGTTCACAGGGATGTTATAATACGGCTGGCAGGGTTTTGGGGCGATATGGGCCTTTCTTTATCTGGCCTTGCGCGCTCACCTATCACAGGCCCGGCGGGAAACGTGGAGTACCTGGCATATCTTGAGAAGCACGCCGGCGCACCGGCTCCTGGGCTGGAGGAAGCAATAGACAGAGAGGTATTTATGCATGGCGGATAACGTTAGTGTCGAGGCAGGCAGTGCGGGTGGGGTGCCTACTACGGGGGTCGAGGAGATGCAACCTAACAAAGGGCGAGCCGTCAAGAAGGTGGGCTTTATCGTCAATGACACGATAGCGAGCGCCACCGAGCAGGCGGAAAAGCTGGCGCATCTTCTGCACAGCCGTGGGGTGGTAGTGTTCGAGACGCATTCGGCATCGCCTGAGACGAGCGTCAACTGGACGTGCCGCCGACAACCTTGACCTCATTTTTACCTTCGGCGGGGACGGCACGATCCTCAGGGCCGCGAGGGCTGCGGCTCCGCTGGGAGTGCCGTTGCTTGGCGTGAACCTGGGCCGGGTGGGCTTCCTTACCGAGATGAACCCCTGGCAGATGCAAGAGAAGCTCCACCTGATCCTGGAAGGGCAATACTGGATAGAGCGACGCGCCATGTTGCAGGCCGAGCTATTGCGTGGCGATACGGTTGTGACCACCTTCGTTGCTCTCAACGATATCGTGGCGAGCCGGGCGGCCCTTTCCCGCGTGGTGAATTGCACACTGACGGTGAACGGCGGAATGGTGACGAAGTTGGTGGCGGATGGCGTCATCGTGGCCACGCCCACAGGCTCGACAGCCTATTCGATGGCCGCGGGCGGTCCGATCATGCACCCTGAATTGCGTAGCATCGTCGTGACGCCTATCGCCCCTTATCTCACGGTCATCAAGAGCCTGGTGCTGCCGGATGACAGCAACATTGACCTGCATATTGACACAGACGACGAGGCATATGTGACCTCGGACGGGCAATCTTCGGCTTTGCTGGTGGATGGCGATACCATCAGGATCACCACCGCGCCCTTCGCCTGCCTCTTTGCCCGTGTACAGGACCGGGCTTATTTTTGCTCGACCCTCGTAGGAAGATTGCGCCGGGCCGATTAGCGCTTATCTCACGCTAAGAACGAGCAAAGAGGTCGCCGCGGCGACCTCTTTGCTCGTTCTTACATCACCGGATATTACAGGCCATACGAATGGTCGAGATGGTAGCGGTAGAACCCGTAGACCCCCATGCAAACAATCGAAGTAGCCATCGCCACGGCTGTCACGCGCATGAGAAGCTGGGTGAAGCCGTTGGGCGAGGCCCCGGCTGTGCCTGCGAAAGCAATTAAGGTGACAAGGAAAACGAGGATCGGCACGAGCATAAGCAAACGGCGGGCGGTGTAGAGTTTGGTCTGCCACCCATCGCTATATGTGCTGTATTTAAGCAAGGAAAACCTCTAGCCCGAATGCGGATTGCGGATTGCAGCTAACTTCCGCGATGGCTCAATAGGCACTATGTCACAAAAGCTAGAACAGGCGGCCCGCTGCCATACAAAGCTAGCGAAGTGCCACACGCCAACTGTTGATTCAGAACCCTGAGAACGACCGGCGGGCCGCCCTAGCTATCACAAGTGTACAGGCACAACCCTGCACGGTCTATAGGAGTGTTTGGCTAATTACGCCCTCGCCACCTACTCCGTTGGTACTACCACACGGCAAGGACGACCCATTTCTTCAACGCCAAGACGCCAAGATTTTCACGGTTTGAACCATAAAGACACTAAGATCACGAAGGTCGTTATGGGTTTGAATTCAGAGATGAGCGAAGCGAACTACTTCGCTCATGGCCACGGAGTGCGCAGGGATCACAGAGGTTATTAAAGGGTAAGCGTTCAGAATAAGGGTGGAGAAAATCATGTAGGGGCACAGCGCTGCCCATTTGTACCAACTAATTCGGGCATGGTACGCGACACGAGCAGCGCACAGCGGTTAATACCGCGTGCTATATCTACAAAGCCTGCCTTCGCAGGCTACTATCCCCAAGTTTGTGCCTAATGATGTAGAGACGCATACGGGGTCCTCTACGGGCGCAATGCCTCTCTACGCCTCTATCAGTCCGCCATGCGGACTTCGTAAGCCTAGCACGCGGTTTCAACCGCTGTGCGCTGCCCGTGGACAAAATTAGTTGGAAAAGCTGGGCGCTGACGTGCCCTCGTGGGATTGCATCTTCTCTTGGCAACCAGGGCATGTCAGCGCCATGCCCCTACACCCCAATTCTGAACGCTTACTTAAAAGGGTACGTTTTACGTTTTACGCTCTACTGCCCACCGGTCGTCAGCCGTTTGCTACGCCGATATGGGATATTTCCCAGATTAGGATCATACCTATCAGGATAGAAAGCCCTATCGCCATTGCCCATATCATGCAGGTCGGGGCTACCTTATCGATTGCGTTGCCTGTCGACCTCTCAGGCCGAGGCTCTACAGGTTGTTCATCGTTTTCGCCAACGTTGGTAGGATCGGTTGCCATGGGCGCTTTCCTCCCTTTGGGTTAGGTGAAAGTATACCACAGTATTTCTTATTGCTTACTGCTTATAGCGTATATTCTTCATTAAATTCTGTATATGCGTCTCTACCCTTCACTCCCTATCCTAACGACCGACGGGTCTATGTCGGCGATAGTGGGGCGTCCAGTGAGCGCCATAGCAGTGACCAGTTCTTGCCGAAGTATCTCCAGCACCTCTTTGCACGCCGGCTTCACCGGCAACGGCGAGGGCGAACATATAAGGGCGGCCAACCAGCACAGCCCTCGCACCCAGGGCGAGCGCCTTCAGCACATCGGTGCCGCGCCTTATCCCGCCGTCGACCAGCACCTCGATGCGCCCATCGATGGCGTGCACTACCTCCGGCAGCGCCGCGATACCCGATAGCACGCCATCGAGCTGCCGCCCGCCATGGTTGCTGACGATAATCGCGGAAGCGCCATGCTCCACCGCCAGGCGGGCATCTTCTGCCGTCAATATGCCTTTGAGCACAATAGGCAGCTTCGTGATGGAACGGAACCACTCGAAATCGTGCCAGTTGATCGATGGGTCCCACTTGGACGCTACATATGCACTCAGGGTCGAGCCTACCACGCCCACAGTGGGCATCGTTTCGAGGTCCAGATCGAGAAAATTGGCGAACGGGTATTCCCTGGGGAAGCTGAAGGTGTTGCGCAGATCGCGCTCGCGATTGCCGATCACAGGCACGTCAACCGTCAGGCAAAGCGCTTTGTAGCCGGCGGCCTCGGCGCGCTGCACAAGCTGGCGGGTTATCTCGCGGTCGCGGTAGACGTAGAGCTGGAACCATAGGGGTGCGTTTCCCGCCTGGGCGACCTCTTCCATACTGACTGTGGAGAGGGTAGAGAGGACCATAGCCGTGCCCGCCTGCATGGCTGCCCGTACGGTGGCAAGTTCGCCATCCGGGCAGCAGAGCTTGTGCCCTGCCGCCGGGGCTAGCAGCACGGGCAGGCTTATCGGGTCGCCCAGCACGCTCGTCGCAGTGTCTATTTTGCTCACATCGATCATGTAACGCGGGCGCAAGGCGATCTTCTGGAAGTCGGCACGATTGCTTCGCACCGTTACCTCGTCGTCGGCCCCGCCCGCGATATAGTCGAAGGCACCTACACTCAGGCGGTCGTGCGCCAACGATTCCAGGTCCATCAGGTTGGTAAAGAGTGCTTCGTCCGGCATTACCACTTGCCCCAGCGCACGACTTCTTCCATAGACTTGCGACCACCAGGCTTCATAGGCGCGGAGGTAGCAGCTTCGTCCTGCGGGTAGCCGAAAGAGATAGCCCACTGGGAATGCGCGCCGGCAGGGAGATTCAGGATCTGGCCGGCTGCGCTTTCGCTGCCGAATGATGCAACGTTGGAACCGATGCCCAGTCCCCACGCTTCAAGCATCATATAGGTGGCTGCTTGCCCGATGTCGAAGTTCACGATAGAGGCGCCCAACTCGGAGGTTTGAGAGACAATCACCACGACGAAGGGCGCGGTGCCCAGGTGAAATGTGCCCTGCCGGATAGCTGCCAACTGGCCCTGTAGCTCCTTATCACGTATAGCCGTGAAGGTCAGGTATTGCGAGTTGGAGGCTGTTGGCGAGCGCCTTGCGGCGTTCAGGATAGCCTCGATGGCATCGTCCGGAAGGAGTTGGTCCTTGAACTTGCGAACGGCGCGCTTGGTGCGAATTACTTCTGATATGTCCATTTTGCTTGTCCTTTCATTTCTGTGCTGTGCATGGATTTTAACGGTGTTCTAGCCACAACGCATAGACCTGGCTGTTTTGATGACCTGTTGGATAATAGATAGATATTGGGGACACCCCAAGCCCGGCAGGGTTAGCCGCCCCTGCACCCCTATTTTCAGAGGAGCGACGCGAAGATCGCGCAGATAGAGAGTTCTTTTGTCTTTGAACAATCCCAATAGGGCACTCCAGGGACGAGATTCTTCGCTTCGTTCAGTGCCAACCATGCCTTGTCATTCCGAGTGTAGCGGAGGAATCACTATGGGTAGCAATAAGACTGGATCGGGTGCCGCAACTCCCCCGCAGTGATTCCGAGCGTAGCGAGGAATGACAATAGAGAGGACCCTCTATCTCCAACAAGCTAGTTGGCGAAGCACTCAGAATGAAAAGGCGTCGTTGGGTCGCTCTCCCAGCAGATTCCCCGACTTTGCAGCAGCCTTGTACTACGTCTCAGGACGGATTGACACCTGTGCAGCCCACACCGTATAATACTCCCACAACCGCATACGAACAAGGCGATGAAGGAGAGGAGTAGGACGCTCCCCCGCGCAAACAGAGAAGAGAGGTCACCGGGTGAAAGCCTCTAGCGCAAGAAGAGTCCGAAGGTCGCTCCGGAGCCTGTGGGTGAACAGGTCGGTACGCGTGTAGACCTCTCAGCCCGCACGGGTAGGCCCGATACAGCCGTTACGAGGGCGATCCGCTTCGCGAATTATGAGTTGAGCGGGTAGCCGAAACAAGGTGGTACCACGAAAGATGATTCCCTTTCGTCCTTGGCGGACGGAGGGATTTTGTTTTTAACGTCGTCAGTTGTCAGTAGACGGACGATGGACGAACGACTGCTTACCGCTTACACCGACGATCGGCCACTGGTCACTGGTCACTGGTCACTGGTCACTGACAACTGACAACTGACACTGACAACTCGGTCACCAACAACTGACAACCGACGAATGGAGGAAACTCAATGGCTGATACACAAACAAAGCCGGACGCTACGCCCGAAGAGAAGCCATGGCAAAAGCATACAGCCACGAGGCTGTGGAGGCGCGGTGGTACGACTGGTGGGAGGCACAGGGGTACTTCACGCCGGAGCGCGACCCGCATAAAGAGCCTTATACGATCATCATGCCGCCGCCGAACGTAACAGGCGAGCTGCACATGGGGCATGGGCTCACTAACGCGGTTGAGGACATCCTGATCCGCTGGAAGCGCATGAGCGGGTACTCCACGCTCTATCTGCCGGGCGAGGACCACGCGGGTATCGCGGGCCAGTATGTAGTGGAAAAGGAGCTTGCCAAAGAAGGCAAGTCGCGCCACGACCTGGGCCGCGAGAAGTTCCTCGAGCGCACCTGGGAGTGGATGAACCACTATCAGGCCACGTATTCGCTACCAGTTACGCCGCCTCGGCGCATCCTGCGACTGGACCCGCGAGCGCTTCACCATGGACCCCGGCCCCGCACGCGCCGTGCGCACAGTATTCAAGCACCTCTACGACAAAGGCCTCATCTATAAAGGCGAGCGCATCATTAACTGGTGCCCGCGCTGCGCCACCACCCTCTCGGACCTCGAAGTAGATATGGTAGAGGAGCAGGGCAATCTCTGGACGATATTCTATCCACTATTGGACGACGAAGGGCGAAGGACGAAGGACGAAGGAAGCGGAATCAGGGGTCAGAGACGGGCAATCCGCAATCCGCAATCCGCAATCCGCAATCGAAAGGTCCGCAATCCGGCATCACTGTGGCGACTACGCGGCCCGAAACTATGCTGGGCGATACTGCTGTGGCCGTGCACCCGGACGACCCGCGCTGGAAGCACCTGATCGGCAAGACCGTGATGCTGCCTATCATGAACCGGCCTATCCCCGTGATGGCTGATGACGCGGTGGACCTTGAGTTCGGCACGGGCGCGGTGAAAATCACTCCGGGACATGACCCACTCGACTTCGAGATCGGCGGGCGGCACAGTCTGCCTATTATCAACCTGTTAACCTGGACGGCACCCTCAACGAGAACGCCGGGCCTTACCAGGGCCAGACTGTGGAGCAGGCGCGCAAGGGCGTGGTGGCCCAACTGGAAAAGGAAGGCTACCTGCTCGGCGTGGAGCCTCACATGCATAGCGTGCCGCACTGCGAGCGATGCGGCACTACCGTGGAGCCAATCGTGTCGGACCAGTGGTTCGTGGAGATGGCCCCGCTCGCCAGGCCTGCTATCGAAGCGGTGCGCGACGGGCGTGTGAAGATCGTGCCCGAGCGCTTCACGAAGGTCTACTTCCACTGGATGGAGAATATCCGCGACTGGCCTATATCGCGCCAGCTATGGTGGGGCCACCGCATACCTGTGTGGTACTGCGACAACGGGCACCGTTTCTGCTCGGACGCCGAACCGGATAGCATGAAGCAATGCCCTGAATGTGGCAGCGCCGGCATCACGCAGGATAGCGACGTGCTGGATACCTG
>CAWINE010000024.1:0-35634 GCA_963837315.1 uncultured Chloroflexia bacterium | reverse complement strand
CACCTACAAGTACGGCCACTCCCCCGCCGACCGGTACAACGCCACCCAACCCTAGCGCAACAACCATCGAGGTTACTGCGACATCTGTCGAGGCAACGCCAACGAGCGGCGAGGCAACTCCAACAAGCGGCGAGGCAACGCCAACGGCCACAGCATGCTCAATAACCTTCTCAGACGTGCCGGCGGGCAGCACCTTCTATGCCTACATCCATTGCCTGGCCTGCAAGGGCATCGTGAACGGCTATGCTGATGGCACCTTCAAGCCGAACAATAAGGTCACGAGGGGGCAGCTCGCCAAGATCGTAGCTAACGCTGCGGGCTTGACCGACCCGCCGGGAGCGCAGATGTTCCAGGATGTGCCGCCAGGGTCCACATTCTATGATTACGTCCAGAGACTTGCCTCACACGGCTATATGAGCGGCTACCAATGCGGCGGATTGGGAGAGCGATGCGTACCACCCGCCAATCTGCCTTACTTCCGCCCGGACAGCAACGCAACCAGGGGGCAGACCTCCAAGATCGTGTCGAACGCTGCGGGCTTGACCGAGCCGCCGGGAGCGCAGATGTTTCAGGATGTGCCGTCCGGCTCTACATTCTATGATTACATCCAGAGACTTGCCTCACACGGCTACGTCAATGGCTACCAATGCGGTAGGCCTGGAGAGCCATGCGTACCGCCCGCCAATCTGCCTTACTTCCGCCCGGACAGCAACGCAACCAGGGGGCAGACCTCCAAGATCGTAGCCAATACTTTACTTCCGGACTGCGCTCTCGAAAGCAGATAAAGAGAGCTAAAAGAAGAAATCCCGGCGACAAGCCGGGATTTCTTCTTTTAGCTTTGTTTCGGAAACATTCTCTCTACCGCCTCGCGAAGCTCGCGACAGAGTGGCACAGCCGGCTCGCCTGGGTGTGGGGCACATAACGCAGCGGCCATGCCGCGATAGTACCATTCCTGTTGGGCGCGTCCTTTTTTGAAGCGAGTTCCAGACCTCTTCGCTGAGCGTCTGGTAGCCGTGCTCGATACTGAGCAGGTTATGCAGCTTGTCTGCACACGAGACGGCGCGCACCTCCCAGGGTGCGGTGGGCATGTATGCGAGTGTGTGCTCTTTACGCTCCTCCCAGCTATGCGATCTGTCCGGCTCGGAACAGCCCACCACGATGCTTGCTACTTCTTCACCAAATTCCCGGCGCAGATCCTGTTCGGTCAGCTCGGTATCCTCAATCGTGTCGTGCAGGATGCCTGCCGCCACCACTTCGTCCGAGCAGCCTGACCGCGCCAGCATCAGCCCCACTGCGTAGGGGTGGGCTATGTAGGGAATGTCGGTGCCTTTCCTGACTTGATTCCGGTGCGCTTTAGCTGCCACTTCGATGGCGCGATTTACCATGTCCAAGGCTGCTCCTTCACGGTATTCGATCGGGTAACCCAGGATGGATAGTGGATAGTACGCTCAACTAACCACTATCCACTATCCACTCGTAAATACCCCGTCTACTTTTCCTCAGTCCAGGTCCAGTTGGTAATTGAGGGCATATCCTCGAAATACTCGCGTGAGTAGGCCACGGCCTGCTGAAGCAGCGCATGGCACTCAGCAATGAGGGGGCCGGTGCGCGCATGGAGGCGGGTTGCGCAGTTCATAGCGTCTATCGCCAGGTGGTAGCGGCTCATCTGGTTGAGCACGACCATATCGAAGGGCGTGGTGGTGGTGCCCTGCTCGTTGAAGCCGCGCACGTGGAAGCGCTCGGCGTTGGGCGTCCATGCATGATCTCGTGGATGGCGCGCTGGTAGCCGTGGAAGGCGAAGATCACCGGCTTGTCCGCCGTGAACAGATCGACGAAGTCGGTCTCGTTCATGCCGTGCGGGTGGTCGTCGGGCGGGAACAGGGTCATCAGGTCCACCACGTTGACCACACGCACCTTCAGTTCGGGGACTTGTTGCGCAGCCACCAGGCGGCGGCCACGGTCTCCATGGTGGGGATGTCGCCGGCGCATGCCAGCACCACGTCCGGCTCGTAGCCGTCGTCGTTGCTGGCCCACTCCCAGAGCGACGCGCCGCGCGCAGTGCTCGATGGCTGCTCGATAGTCCAGCTACTGCAGTTGGGGCTGCTTGTCGTGCACGATCAGGTTGACATAGTTGCGGCTGCGCAGGCAGTGATCGGCCACCGACAGCAGGCAGTTGGCGTCAGGCGGCAGATAGATGCGCGCGACGGTGCCGCGCTTGGAGAGCATCACGTCGATCAGGCCGGGACCCTGGTGGCTGAAGCCGTTGTGATCGTTGCGCCAGCAGGTGGAGGTCAGCAGGATGTTGAGCGAGGCCACGGGCTCGCGCCAGGGCAGCTTGACGCTCTCCTCCAGCCACTTGGTGTGCTGCACCGTCATCGAGGCAGAGACCATCGCGAACGCCTCATAGGTGGCGAAGAGGCCGTGGCGGCCGGTCAGCAGATAGCCTTCGAGCCAGCCCTCGCAGTTGTGCTCGCTCAGCACCTCCATCACCCGGCCGTCGGGCGAGACATGGTCGTCAATTGAGATAGTCTTGCCCACGAAGCAGCGGTTCTCGACCTCGAAGACGTTGCCCAGGCGGTTGGAGTTGGCCTCGTCGGGGCAGAACAGGCGGAAATTGGCCTGCGTCCCGGTTCTCGGTGAAGATGTCGCGCATCAGCTTGCCGAACTGGCGGGTCGACTCCAGGCGCTCGGGGCGGGGGCTTTGACTTCGATCGCGTAGTCGCGGAAGTCGGGGAGATCGAGGTCCACCAGCAGCTTGCCGCCGTTGGCGTGCGGATTGGCGCCCATGCGGCGGTCGCCTTTCGGCGCCAGCGCGGCCAGCTCGGGTATCAGCCTCCCTCCGCGGTCAAACAGCTCGTCCGGGTGGTAGCTGCGCATCCACGCTTCCAGCATCGCAAGCTGCTCAGGGTCGGCTTCGACGCTATCCAGCGGCACCTGGTGGGCGCGGAACGTGCCCTCGACCGGCAGGCCGTCCACCTCTTTCGGGCCGGTCCAGCCTTTGGGGGTGCGCAGGCACAATCACCGGCCACCGCGGGCGGCTCGAAACGCCGTGGGTGCGGGCGTGCTTCTGGATGGCGCGGATCTTGTCGTAGCAGGTATCCAGGGTGGCGGCGAACTCCTGGTGCACGCGCATAGGCTCGTCGCCCTCGACGAAATGAACCTCGTAGCCGTGCCCTCGGAAGAGCGCATGCACATCATCGTCCTCCACACGGCCGAGCACGGTGGGATTGGCGATTTTGTAGCCGTTCAGGTGCAGGATCGGCAGCACCGCGCCGTCGCGGGCCGGGTTGAGGAAGCTGACGCCCTTCCAGGAGCCGCTGAGCGGCCCGGTCTCGGCCTCACCGTCGCCCACCACAGCGGCGACGATCAGGTCGGGGTTATCGAAGGCCGCGCCGAAGGCGTGAGTCAGCACATAGCCCAAGCTCCCCGCCCTCGTGGATTGAGCCCGGAGTGGGCACGCTCACATGGCTGGGCATCCGCCCGGCGTGGAGAACTGGCGGAAGAGGCGGCGCATGCCCTCGACGTCCTGGGTGATCTCCGGATAGATCTCGGAATAGGTGCCCTCCAGGTAGACGTTGGCCACCAGGGCCGGTCCGCCGTGGCCGGGGCCGGCCAGATAGATCATGTTGGCGTCGTGCTCATTGATCAGGCGGTTCAGGTGCACGTAGATGAAGCTGAGGCCGGGCGAGGTGCCCCAGTGGCCGAGCAGGCGCGGCTTGATATGCTCGGCGCGCAGCGGATCGCGCAGCAGCGGGTTGTCTTGCAGGTAAATCTGCCCGACCGTCAGATAGTTGCCGGCATGCCAGTAGCGCTGCATCTTATCGAGCATCTCCGCGGAGAGCGGGCCTTGCACCGGCTGCTCGGCTGTAGTTGTCGCGGAGTCCCTGGCCCCATCGCCGCTCACGACGCTCGATATGGCGGTATCAAACTTGTACATAATCTACTCCTCACCTTGTTAGAAACTAGAAGCTAGAAATAAGAAATTAGAGCAGAATTCATTATAAACAACCGGCCAAATACTGGCCTGCAGTATAGAAAGAGTCACCTTGCGAAAATGGTGCGCGACGCGCACCATTTTCGCAAGGTGAACTCTCTTAAATGAATAAGCGGCTCTCCCCTGTCAAGAGCCGCTTATTCATGGAGGAAAAGTTTGAACGTTGCGGGTAGTTGTGACCCTGACCTGCCGCGTCGTTGCGACAGGACGGGTCATACACCGCGTTTTACTGGCCGTTTGGCCGCTGACCGAGGACAACCGTCACTTCGGTTTCGGTGGTGCTGCCGGGGGCTATGACCATCAGCTTAACGCTGTCGCCTACTTTGTGCTGGCTCAGGATTTGCACGAGCTGAGAATTATCGGTACCTGTAAGAGCGGTGCCGTCGATGCTTGTGACGATGCTATTGGGCTTGATACCGGCCTGGTCGGCGGGGCTACCACTCGCGACGTCGGTCACGTAGACACCCTGCTGCCTGGGCAGTTTGTTATCTGTGGCAATTTGCTGGGTGATGACTTCGTATGTGATGCCAAGGTAGGGGTGGCTGACCGCACCACCCTTCATGAGCTGAGTGGCTACGGACATAGCTGTGTTGCTCGGTATTGCGAAGCCCAAACCTTCGGCAACATCTCCACTAACGCTGCTGTCACGAACCACTGCTGTGTTGATGCCGATAACGTTGCCGCTCAGGTCGAGCAAAGGGCCGCCCGAGTTGCCATGGTTGATAGCGGCGTCGGTCTGGATCAGTTCCTGGGTGGAAGTACTGCCATCGCCAAGCTGCCTGTGGAGGGCGCTCACGATACCTTCGGTTACGGTGTTGTTGTACTGTCCGAGAGCGGTGCCGATGGCAACTACAGGCTGGCCGGACTCAAGCTTGTTGCTGTCACCGAACTGGGCCACGGCGGGAACCTTGGCCGATACTTTGATAACTGCTATATCGGAATAGGCGTCCTGGCCCACGAGGGTAGCCGGCACTTCTGTGCCGTCAGCGAAGATGACCTGCAGGCTCTTCTGGCTGTCCACTACGTGCTGGTTTGTGATAATGTCGCCCTGGTTGTCGATTATGACGCCCGAGCCGAGCGATTCGGCTGCCTGGCCTCCGCCGCCGAAGGGGCCGCGGCCTGTGGTCTGCTGCATAGTGTTGACTACCGTGACAACTGCAGGGCCTGCCACCTTGGCCGCATAAGTTGCATCAACCACGCCGTTTTGCTGCTGGGTGGGCGCTGTCTGCTGCGCGGCGTTTGCGGGGGAAGGAGCTGTCGACGTGCTGGCGTTGCCGTTCTGAACCGCAACGGCGCTATCCGCTGAAGTCTTTTGGGCTGAGGTAGTCGCTCCGGATGTTAGCGTAGATATACCGTTATTGATAGCGGAACCTGTCACAGCCAGGCCACCGAGGGCCATCATCATAACTAAAAGAAGTGAGGCAAGTCCGATTTTTATTATGCGCTCTGTACTTTTCATCTTTGAATTATACTCCTATCACATGCTTTAGGCATTAACTGCCCTTACCTGTTTTCATTATTACACTGTAAGATTAGAGGAAGCTTGGACACAGATTAAAATCTCGTTAAGAAATATAGACATATTTATTCCTTGTAGAGAGGAGGGGCCGGTAGCCGCCAGGGGGGGCTTGTGATGGCGGCCTCGCGGCCGGAGCGGCTTCCCAGGCGCGAGGGAAGGTGCTCCAGGGCAAATCTCATTCTTCGCCAGGTACCACGTAGAGACGAATCATGGTTCAACGCATAGATATACTGGCCGCGACCGAAAAAGCGCTGTACGGCTTCCCTGCGGCGCGGATCCATATAGAAAGTCTGGATCGCGCCGGTGCTGCAATCGTCCTCCTCGAGCCAGCGCCGGGCGTAAAAGTCAAGCAATAGCTCGGCTTCCAGGAGAGCAAAAGTGAGGCCACCCCCGCCCGAAGGGTCAATCGTATGCGCAGCATCGCCCAACACCACGATTCGTGGCACGGCGGGCGGGCGGAGGCGGACCACCTGCATCTTGCGTATCATGACCGGAGAAGTCAGCTCCCAGGAGCGGGCAGCAGCAGCTATCAAGCGGCTCCCCTCGGATAGCGCCTCCAGAGGGCGTTGCTTGAGGTCGCGTTGCCACTTTTCATCGATTGGACCCGGGCAAAAGATGTTGGCGCGAAGGGCAGCACCGAGGCGAAAGAAGGTCGCATAAGCAACCGGTCCCCCGCTTACGGGACGATGATACGTTTTCGTGTCAACAGAAGCTTGCCTGTCGTCCAACGTCCCATTCATAGTAAAGGCCGCGACGAAAGTCTGGTGCGGTGGCTGAGGCTCGTAGGTCCCGCCGAGTGATTCCAACATATGGTGGGCGTCGCCGGTGGCTATCACCACAAGACGGCAGGCGACTCGTGCACCCTGGCCGGTGATCACCTCGATTCCGTCTGGCCGCTGCTCAAAGGCCTCGGCTTTCACACCTGGGCGGAAATCAATGCGCGGGTCAAGATGCTCGCGCAGATTGTTGACAAGCACATAATAGAGGGCGCCGGCCTCAGGCACATCGAGACGGAGAGTGCCCAGGCGGCGCTCGCCAAAGAAGACCGCGACACTATGCAGCGGCGTTAGTGATGCATCGACGGCAGCTTGGAAGCCGAGCCTGAGCAAGGGCGGCACAGCTTCCCCGCTGATCTTCTCAGCTTTCAAGCATGGAGGCATGGGGTGCAAGCGTTCGAGGAGCAATACAGACAGGCCCTGACGGGCCAACCCCTGGGCGCATACCACCCCGACCACGCCTGCGCCAACCACGCAAACGTCAAAAATTTGCTCTGGCATAGAGCGGGCATTTCCTTTTGTTATCAGTCGCCAGTCGCCAGTCGCCACATTCCGATTGGCACTGCTTTTCTTGTGGTAGGCCTAACGTGGCTGCCAACGATTCCGGCCAGCCTGAATTCACGGCTAGTTTCTGCGCCCTTCTCGTTGTAATGTAGCATAGGCGGCTTATTACGACAAATCTCTCTTCTAATGCAAGGGTTCAGATTGAGGTTGTAGGGGCACGGCGCTGACCATTGACTCCAACCAATTGCACCAGAATGGGCAAGGCAGACATCGCACAGCGGTTTTAAACCGCTGTGCGCTGCTCGTGTCGCTGCCTTCACTTTGAATTAGTTGGAGTAGATGACAGGTGATCTGCCCCTACCGAGCTTTTACTCCCCTATTTCTGAACTGTTACCCATCTAGACATTTTTGACAAACACCCGATACCTACGATAGAATGCCGCAGACGAGCCAGCATACTCACCCGCTGACTCCCAATCCGCAATCCGCAATCCGCAATTCCGTCGTTTCGCCCCCTCGGTGCCCATGACCAGAAAAGTCCGCCTGCTGCAATTGATCGACAAACTGGGATTCGCCGGTGCAGAGGGGCTGCTGAATACGTTCGCGGCCGGGATTGACCGCAGTCGCTTCGATCTTCACGTATGCGGCCTACGCCCAGGCAGCCCGGAACTGGCGATCGCTATACGCGGCCTTGGCATACCGGTCACCGAGCTTGATCAGCACCACGCATATGACGTTTCCGTACTCCGCAAGCTCGTCAGCTACATACGACGCGAGCGGATAGACATTATCCACACCCATTTGCTGGCCGCCGATATTATGGGCAGGCTTGCCGGGTTTATCGCGAGATGCCCTGTTGTTTCGACGATCCACAACGGCCGCATAGATCTTGACAAAGAACCTCTCCACCGGCAATGGATGGAGCGTTGGTCAGCACATTTGTGGTGCAATCGACTCATCGTGGTCTCGTCGCTGCTGAGAGAGGAGATAGCCGAATGGTTTCGCGTGCCCCTCGGCAGGGTGATCGCCATCCCCAATGGGGTGGACACGGCACGCTTTCGGCCACCGCCCGGGTTTGACGCCTCGCAGATCAAGCGCGAATTGCTCGGTGGGGACTACCGTATGGTAAGCAACGTGGCTCGTCTGGTGCCGCAAAAGGCCCAGAGCTACCTGATAGATGCGGCAGCTCGCGTGATGGCAACCCGGCCCGATGTACGTTTCGCCCTCGTGGGCGATGGCCCGCTACGGGACGAGATAATGGAGCAGGCAGTCGCACAAGGAATAGCAGACAAAATCGTGATTACCGGGATACGCAGCGATGTGCCCACGATCCTTGCCGCCACAGACGTTTTTGTGCTCTCCTCACTGTGGGAAGGGATGCCCGTGTCGTTGGTCGAGGCTATGGCTGCCGGCTGCCCGGCAGTCGCCACAGATGTAGGAGGAGTGGCACAGGTGCTCAAGCAAGGCATTACCGGCCTACTCGTGCCACCCGCCGACGCAGTAGCACTAGCCGACGCGGTTTCCCGCTGCCTGGACTACCCCGAAGAAGCCAGGCAGAGAGCAGCGGCCGCCGCAATCATTAGTGGTAGCAGACTATGATAAGAACACGATGATCCGCAAATGGGAAGCCGTATACCTGCATGAGGTGGGGCGGAAAAACGCAAAACGTAAAACGTAAGACGTCTTATGTCTTACGCTTCAAGTCCCGTATTTCACGATACTTCCGCACCATATCTCCGACCTTTGATGCGCAGGGCCATAAGGCTGAACGCCAGGGCCGAGCGTGGGGTGTTGTTCGAGAGGATGAAACGCCGGTTCCGGCGGTTGATAGCCCCCATCTCGTATTTGTACTCTTCGGCTCCGCGGCCGAAGTCAAGCTCGCGGGACTGCTCGGCGAGAGCCTGACGCACTACGAAGCCGTGCAGAATCTTGCCGGGACGCCTGTTGCTCCACTCCGGGTCGAACCCGGTCATATAGCCGTTTAGACGCCCGTTCACCTGGAAGCTGATCCAGGAGGCGATCACATCATCACCCACGCAGAGCTCGGAGATGCGGAGCAGGCCCGCTGCCGCGCTTCGCATACATGCTTCCTGCAGAAAGGGCAAGAAGCCGGGCGAGACATGCTCCTGATTTAGAGCATCGTCCTTGCTTGCCCAGCGAGCCAGGTGGAGCTTATAAAAGCGGCTAACCGCTGCAGGCGTGTCGGCCTCCGAGGTAACGAGCCGATAATATGCCCCGGTCTCCTGTACAACCCGGCGCGCAAACGATTCCAGGTGCTGGCGCGGCTTGCGCTGCAAAGTGTGGGTATATTCTTCCCAGGTGGCCGGTAACGGAATAAATGGGCAGTCGGTCCGCGGCAGCCGGATCGGGTGAAGGCCCAGGGGCTTACGGCTTTCGAGCAGAGGAGTCAAAGGAGAGTAAGGAGGCACTTCGTCCAGGTCGAGCAGGTCCCATTCTCGCCTATGGCGGCGCAAAGATGCGAAGATCGCCTGGGCGACCGGCTCCGCGCACTCCGCATCGAGCACAAAATCGCCTGTATCGCTCAGGCCCGTTCCAATGAATTCCAGCTTGCGTAGCGGACCGTCGCGACGCAACATCAAAGGAGCGATACCACGCACCTGGCCCACCATATCGATCGCCACCACTATGTAAAGGCGATTGCTCCCCCCGAACGCGTGCCACCATGCTGCGTTCCATGGGAACGAGGAAAAGATGGACCCGACCTGCGATGCCCCCAGCAGTCGGGTCCATGCCTCTTCAAGCTGTGCGAGGCCGGCCACGTCCCGGACTACGCTTACCTTATACTCTGCCAATGCTTCAGCCTCTGCCTCCCACTACCGGTCCGGAGCCGCAGCAAACCGGCCCCGGCTATAAGCTCGAACTGCAATCACTTTAGCAGGAGATGGGGGCTTTTGCAAGCAGGAAAATACTTCAGGATGAGGATATACGGCGGTCGAAGAAGATCATATAGGGGCACAGCGCTGACGTGCCTCTGGTGGCAAGAGTAGCATCGTCCAACCGACCAGGGCACGGTCAGACGCTGTGCCCCTACAACCAAACTCCAATAACTATCCAGCAAGCGTAACGGAATTCCGCCGCCGTACGTATAATAAAGCAAAGGCGGCTGTTCCAACAGAAACCGCACGGAGGTTAGAGATAATGTTTTATCACGGGTTTGGCTATGGACCCCATGTCGGTCTATTCGGCGGTGGTTTCAGCTTCATTATTATGTTCCTGATTTTTATGTTCGTGCTCTCAATATTGCGCCGAAGTTTTTACGGTGGCTCTCGCGGCCATCGTGGTTATCGACGCTACCAGAGGCCCTACCAGCCCTTTGATCCGAGATCATATCAGGGCCGGAACCAGGAGAGCGAGACGCCAACAGATAACCAGAGCACCAACAGCCAGTATTACGGTTACGGCAACCCGCCCGGCCAGGTCAACGAGGTCAACGAGGTCAACCAGGACAATACAGGCGTGAAGACCGTGCGCACCGGCAACGGCGCAGAGTACAGCCGCCAAAGCGAAGCAGGCGCCCCAACCCAGAGGGTCGATAATTCACCTGGCGGCAGCGGAGAGCCAACGCGTCCGCTTTAGCTTGCTTTACTGGCTCAAATACAGCAAAACCGCGCTCGAGCATCACTTGAGTGCGGTTTTGCTATAACGCCTGTAAAATGCGCCTGATCCCTGATCCTGACCCCTAGCCCCTCGTACCGTGCCTGTGCAGCCAATCGAGAAGCGACCGAATACTGCCGGTTGCGAGGGCCATGCAGGTGTCGGCACCACCGTAATAAAGGTTGATACTATCGCCATCAGGGCCGATAGTCTGGCCGCATGGGAAGACCACGTTACCCACGTCGCCCATCGTCTCGTATTCGGTCTCGGGCCCAAAGATCCATTGGTCGCCCCTCAACAAACACCTCTCAGGCCTTTCCAGGTCGAGCAAGGCGAGCCCCAGGCGGTAGATACAACCGGCGCAGTTCGTCCGCACACCATGATAGATCAGCAGCCAGCCTTCTGAAGTCTCGATAGGCGGCGAGCAGAGGCCGATCTTGCCCGCGTCCCACCAACCGCCTCGCCGGGCTTGCAACACTATGGCGGGGTCTTGCCAGCGGCGTAAGTCGTCCGAGTACGAAATCCAAATATGCGCCCCCGCCGGCGGCGAGCCATAACCGGGCACCGGACGGTGTATGAGCGCCCACCGACCGCCGATGCGCCTGGGAAATAAGGCCGCATCCTTATCTTCCGGGGGCATCGCCACGCCCAGCCTTCTGAACTGCCGGAAGTCTTTGGTGGCAGCCAGGGAAACACCGGGACCATCCGGCCCATATGCAGTGTAAGTAAAGATATATTCCTCAAGCTCCGGCACATATGTAATACGCGGGTCCTCTACGCCCCATAGCTCCTCGGGGTGGTTGGCCGGGTCAGCCGTGAACGTGGGCTCAGGATCGATCTCCCAACCGTCAACGCCGTTGGCCGAGCGTGCCGCGCAGAGGTGGGAGAGGCCGGTGCGCTCCTCGACACGGCAAAGGAGCAAGGTTGTGCCGTCGGGCAGTAGGGTTGCGGCGGCGTTGAACACCGTATGCGCCGGGTAGGGCCAACCGGCCCCAGTCAGGATAGGGTTGCTGTGGTGCCTCTTGAATAGCATTTCGTGCCGGTTGCTCATCTTTGCTTCCTCTTAATTTGGCATTGTGTCTTTACTCTGAAGCTGCTGGCTTACTGCTGCGTGTTCACAATCGGAGGATCACGCCCTCATCGGGAGCCAGCTCAATATTCGCCAGGTTCACCTGGCCAGCACGGTTCGGCACAGTTGATAAGAGGACCTGGGCTGCACCGGACTCCGATCGCGTGCTGAAGCTGCGCGGCTCATGACTGAAGTTGAGCAGGACGAGTATCTGCTCGTCTTCATGCCGGCGCATGAATGAGAAGATATCGGGCGCGTGTGAGGGAACGTCCTCGTAGCTTCCAACGCTGAGGGCGGGCGATGCACGGCGTAGAGCAAGCAATTGCCGGACAAGAGTGAGCATCGAGCTGGGGTCGTCGCGCTCGGCGGCGACGTTGTAAAGGGTATAGTCAGGAGCCACAGGCAGCCAGGGCTCTCCTGCTGTGAAACCGGCGTTCGGGCTGCTATCCCACTGCATGGGTGTGCGCTCGGGATCACGCCCCAGGCCGAGGCCAGGCTTGCCAAGTTCCTGTGGATCGTGCACCATTTCCGCGGGATGTCAACGTCCACCATGGCAAGCTCGTCCCCGTAGTAACCGGTGGGCGTGCCTCGCACGGTCAGGAGGAGCATATTGGCGACCCTGGCCTGTGCCCTGCCGGTACGTGTGGCTATACGATGGTTGTCGTGGTTGCCAAGCACCCAGTTCGGCCAACCGCCTTTGGGCAGGGCAGCCTCATATGAGCTCACTGCGGCGCGCAGCACATCCGCCTTCCAGGGCAGAAGGATAAGCTGGAAATTGAAAGGGAGGTGGGCTTCGTCGTTGTTGGAGCCATAGTAGAGCATCAATTCGGAGTTTGGCAGATATATCTCACCGATCATTACACGGTCGTCGTACCGGTCGAATATCTTGCGCATGCGGCGAATGAGGTCGTGCACCTCCGGACGGTTGTAGCTGTAGATCTGGAGCTGCGACCTGGCGGGATCCTGGCCCGGCTTGTATGCAGGATCGGGTGGGTTGTCACGAAACAGGGCGTCTTTGATCATGTAGTAGATAACGTCCACTCGAAAGCCATCAATGCCCTTTTCCAGCCAGAAGCGGATGGCGTCGAACACGGCGGCCTCCACTTGCGGATTGCGCCAGTTCAGGTCGGCCTGCTCGATCGCGAAGGAGTGGAGGTAATACTGGCCGGTATGCTCGTCCCACTCCCATGCACTGCCTCCGAAAGCGCTGAGCCAGTTGTTGGGCGGCCCGCCTCCGGCTGCAGGATCGCGCCAAATGTACCAATCGCGCCTGGGATTATCGCGGGACGAGCGCGATTTCGAGGAACCAGGGGTGTTGGTCGGAGGTGTGGTTGGGCACGAGATCAAGCACCATTTTCATACCGCGCCTGTGAACGTCAGCTAGCAGCCGGTCGAGATCGGCCATCGTGCCGAAGAGTGGCTCAACACCTGTGTAGTCCGCCACATCGTAGCCGAAATCGGCCATAGGCGACGGGTAGATGGGCGACAGCCAGATCGTGTCGATTCCCAGCCATTCCAGATAATCGAGGCGGGCCGATATCCCTCGCAAGTCGCCTACCCCATCGCCGTTGCTGTCCATGAAGCTTCGGGGTAGATCTGGTAAACGACACCTCTTTGCCACCACAGGTAGCGTTCTTGCATATGGTATCTCTCCTCGGGCTAGCAGCTTGTTCAGCTTCGATGAACATATTAGAGAATAGAGAATTTGGGACACCCCAAGCCCCCGGCAGGGGAGCGCCCCTGCACCCCCTCTTTCCAACTTAGAGAATAGAGACTTTGCGACACCCATGCCCCGGCAGGGGAGGCCCCTGCACCACTTCTACCTTAGTCTCGCTCTTGCCCCTGGCGCCTGACCCGTCACTCCTCGCCCTCGGGGGGAATGGCCCCTTCGCCGGGCCGAGGGGGAAAATTGGCCAGGACGGGAGCCTGGATATGTACATAGTGTTGGGCCAGCAGGGAGAGAAAAGCCGCCAATGCCATGGCGGCAAGGAAGGCCAGGAATAGTGATAACAGGGTCAGGAATACTACCATCAGCGCCAGGCCGAAGCCCGCCCCGGGCGTGCGAAGGGTGACGATGGCCGCGTTGCGCAGCACGTTACGTATGGACATCTCAGGCCTGGTTCACCAGCAGCGGCCAGGCCACCAACAGAAATCTCAAGCCATACCATCAGCACGTAGAGCAGGAAGTAGACACCCGTGTTCACAGAGGATCGGATTGTCGTTCAGCACGTCGGTATAGAACCGTCATATCCGTCACCAGTATCGACCGCTGCCCAGCATGGTGACGATGCCCCAGGCCCCAGGCGCGCCAGAAGTATTGCTTCAAGTAGATGAAGAAGCTGCCCGGCTCAGGGCCGTATCCTATTGCGGCGTCGCGGGCCACCCCCAGCAGCGCGGCGGTCGCGGGCGGACCGCCGACCACTGTCAGCACCAGTGACAAACCAGAGCAGGTTGATCACCGCGAACGGTACCAGTCCGTACCACCAGTCCTGTACCGTCCGCGTGAAGGCCAGGCGGATCGGGCCCGGCGGCGGCGCTCCGATCCGCGCACTCGTCGCGTCTAGCCTTTGACGCCACTGTAGGTCACGCCCTGGACGTAGAAGCGCGAGAAGATCATGAAGAGTATGACCATCGGGATCGTGTTGAACATCGAGCCGGCCAGCACTACATTGTAGAACGTGCGTACTGGCCCTTCAGGAAGCCCAACCCCACCGTTAGCGGGATACATGTCCAGCGTGTTGAGCAGCACCAGGGGGCCGAGGTAGTTGTTCCACATGCCCTGGAAACTCAGCAGCGCCAGGGTGGTCAGCGCGGGCTTCGCCAGCGGCAGAATCACCCGCCAGTAGGTGGTGAAAATGCCCGCGCCGTCTATCCAGGCCGCCTCGTCCAAGCTCCTTGGGATGCCGCGGAAGAACTGGGTCAGCATGAAGATCATGCCCGCGCTTACCAGGTTCGGGATGATGATCGCCCCATAGGTGTTGATCAGGCCCAGGGCATTGAGGATCTGGTACTGCGGGATCATCAGCACCATGCCGGGGATCATCAGCGTCGAAAGCATGGCGCGAACACAAAGCCCTTGCCCGGGAACTCGAGGCGGGCGAAGGCGAAGCCCGGCCAGCGAGCAAAAGAACAGCTGCGCGATCAGGACGCTGGTCGACAGGATCAAGCTGTTCAGGATCCAGCGCGGGAAATACGAGTTGCCGTTGCGCGTCGGGCAGCACGTTCCAGACGTCGCAGTAGTTCTCCAAGCGCCAGGTGGTCGGCAAGAATGTCGGCGGCCATTGCCAGCACTTCCGACGTGCTCTTGAACGAGCCAGCAAGGCCATAATGAACGGCCCGAGGAAGATGATCGTCATCAGGATCATCAGGATGTAGCGGATCGCCCTGATCACGTAGTAGCTCGGCTCTCTCCCGACAGTTCCTGTTCCCGTCCGCTGACCGGCATCGTGGCCTCCGGCACGCCGGTGGTCGTCGTTGTCGCCATAGGTTAGCCTCCCTGACCCCGGGCAGTGAGTTAGCGACCTATGCGCCCGTGTTACTCCCGCCCAGGAACCGCTTCTGGAACAGGAAAAGCACGAAGATCATCACGAAGAGGATGAACGCCGCCGCCGAGAATAGGCCATTTCAGAGTTGGTCGAAGGCCGAATTGTAAATCAGGTAGTTGATGGTCGTTGTCTGGTCAACGGCCCGCCGGCCGTCATGATGTTCACCTGGTCGAAGAGCTGCAAGGTGCCGATCGTGCCGAGCACGACCACCAGGAAAATTATGGGCCGCAGCATCGGCACGGTGATCTCGAAGAAACGTGCGATGCCCACGCACCCATCGAGGCTGGCCGCCTCATACACCTCTTCGGGGATATCCTGCAGCGCCGCCAGGAAGTAGAGCATGAAGGTTGGCGAGGTCGTCAGGATATTCAAGATCATTAAGGCCGGCAGCGCCGTGTGGGCGCTCGCGTCGGTCAGCCACGCCACCGGCTGGAAGCCCGTCCAGCCGAATAGCGTGACAGAAGCGTAGTTCAGGATGCCCTCTTTCTGGAAGATCCAGATGAAGATCAGAGAAATCACCACCGAGGACGTGACGCTCGGGATGTACCACGCGATGCGGAAAAACTGCTTACCTCGCATCTTGGCATTCAGAATCACAGCCAGGATGAGCGCGAGCCAGGTCTGGCAGAACGTCACCACGGCCGCGTACAGCACCGTGTTCACGACCGCCGTCCGGAAGAGGGGGTCGCTCAGCACTCTGCCGTAGTTTTTGAGACCGATCAACTTTGGGCGCGTTCAGCAGTTGCATATCGGTGAAACTCAGGTAAAAGACATAGAGCATCGCCCCAAAGGTGAAGACGATCGAGAGATGATCCAGGGCGAGACGAAGAGATAGCCCGTCAGGGCCTCACGGGTCTTGCGGCTCATTCCGGAAGATGGCGGGGCCTTGGCTGTGACAGCCTGGGCTTGTGTAGCCATAATGCTCCTCCGTGGTCCGAGGCGCTACGAGTGGTGCGTCAGTGCCAGCTGGTAACTGCAAGCTCACCACCACGGCCACTATCCCGAACTCGCGACTAACGGTTACTGGCCGGCCGCCAGCAGCGGATCGATCTCCTGAGCACGCCTGGTCGAGAGCCTGCTTGGACAGTCTGCTGCCTGGCGTATACGCGCATGGTGGCGTCGCTCAGCGCCTTCTTGATCTTGGGATCGTTGGCACCGCCGTAGTAATCGGCGTGCCGTAGGTACCCGTCTGGTAGATCGTCTTCGAGATCTGGTTCTCCACGCCGGAGCCCTGGAAGTAACGGATCGTTGTCGAAGCCCTTGAGGGCCGGAAGCGCGAAGCCGGTCTGCAGGATAGCGCCCTCGTTCTCCCGGCTGGCCAGGAAGAGAGCCAGCGCCGCAGCGGCCTTAGGGAACTTGGTCTTGGCCGATGCGCCCCAGGCGTTGAAGAACAGCAGGTCGGCCTTGCTGCCGGTCTTGCCGACGGGCAGCGGCGCCGCGTTATACTTGACGCCGAAAGCCGGCCTTGGGGTCGGCCAGGAACGGGATCATCCAGCCGCCCTGGGCCACGACTTGCGACACGCTGCTTGGCGAACGCTTCGCCCGACCAGCCCGCGCCCACGTCGGCCGGGTACCGTGGCGATCGCCTGACCTTGTACATGCCGTACCACCAGTCGAGGGTCGAAACGGCCGACGTCGCTATTGATAGCGCACTTGCCGTTGTCGATGATCTTGGCGCCATTGGCGAGGCGAAGGCGCCCCAGCGCTCGGAGTCGGCGTGCCGCCGAGAAGCCGAAGATCTTGGTCTGGCCGGTGCCCTGCACGATTCGCCTTGACGAAGTTGGCGAAGTCAGTCCTGCTTCCAGCCGTCCTTGGGCGGGGCGTCTTGGCCATATGTCGGTGTTGTAGAAAACCGCCAGCGAGCCGAAGTCCTTCGGCAGGCCGTAGACCTTGCCGTCCTTACCGATGAACGTATTGATCAGGGCGGGGAAGTAGTCGTCTTTGCTGCGCCCGACCTCTGCAGGGCAGGGGTCAGATCCAGCAGCGCGTTGTTGGGGATAAGCTGATAGCCCAGGCCGGGATCGATATAGAAGACATCAGGCTCGGTGTTGCCGCGTGATCTGGGCGAGCAGCTTGGTCTGATAGTTGTCAGGCTGCGGCTCATAGGTGATCTTGACGTCGGGATAGACCTGGTTGAAGCGGGCCAGCGCGTCTCTGTTTATCGCCTGCTCAGAGGTGTCACCCCAACTGGAAACGCGAAGAGTTGCGTTCGGCTCGATGGCGTTTTTCTTGTACGTGGTTGGATCAAATTTGGAGCCGCTCGTGCTACCGCCGGTGGTCGTAGTGGCTCCAGCACCGCCTGCGGCTGTGGTATCGGTCGGGCCGGCTGTTGTTCCGGTCATTATGGTCGAAGTCGCGCCGGTCGCTGCTCCGGTGCCGGTGGTACTGGTCGCGCCGGTTGCGGGGGCTGTGCCGGTGGTAGGCGTCGCATCGCCACCGCAGGCGCCAAGCAAAAGGGAGCCTATAACCAGCAATGCAACCGGAAACGTAGTTTTCATGGGTTTTGCCATTGTCACTTTCCTCCTGAATTCCGTACTCAAAGCCACAGGCGCTGTGGCTAGAGTTCTTTTTCATTACGATAATGCAACGTCACTTTAGCAGTGTGAGTAGCTTGCTCTGCACCATAGCATCCCCCCTCTCATCTTTTGATCTTGTCTTATTAAAGTCGATCGAACTCGCAGGAAAGTCGAAACAACCCCGGCGGCTTGCATGTATAGCCACACCTACCTGCCGTTGCACTGCATGACAAAGTCGGGCTTCGATTTGTTGCAGGGAGTCTACGACTTGCGCGCCGAAATGGTCGCGCAGCACCATCACAGCGTTGTACAGCGTGATCGAATTGCTAACCGTCGCGTTGCCTCCTTTGTGATCGCGTGACGACAACATGCACAAGAAGCATACTTTGAGCGAGGCTGGTTTCACATTATACACCTCGGGTGCGCGAAAACAATAGTAATATGCCTGGCGAATGGCTCATTTTCTTGGAATACCCTCTAATATCAAGAATAGTGCCTCGGATGTGCGGATGGTGAAAAGCTCACGCTTGATAAAATGACCTCTTGTGTGCATACTGCCCTTTAGGGCGACAACAAGCTGCAAGACCAGCGCGAAGGAGAGTAGACACAGTTGGAGCGTACCGGAATACCTCAGTTCGAAGGCATTTGTGTAGAGCCGCAATACCGCGAGCGCGTGTGGGGTGGGCACAACCTGAAGCCAGGCGCGAGCACTCTCATCGGGGAGGCCTGGATAGTGTATGAGGGAAACAAAGTGGCTTCGGGGCCCGAGCAGGGCCGCACCCTGGGCGAGCTTGCCGCAGAGCATGGAGCGCTGTTCCTTGGGCGGCGGGTTGTCAAACGGACTGGATCGCGCTTTCCTTTGCTCATCAAGCTGCTGGATTGCCAGGCCTGGTTGTCCCTCCAGGTGCACCCTGACGATGTGAAAGCCGAGCAGTTAGAAGGACCGGGCCACTTCGGCAAAACCGAAGCCTGGTATTTTTTGAAAGCAGAGGAGGGCGCGCAGGTCATATCAGGTGTGCGCGAAGGCACTACAAAGGAAGAGCTGGCTGAGGCGATCAGCAACGGCAAAGTGATCGACCTCGCGCACTACCAGCCGGTCGAGGAGGGCAATTCTATCCTTACGACGGCCGGCACAATACACGCGCTCGGCCCCGGTCTCCTGGTTTACGAAGTGCAGCAGTCTTCAGACATCACCTATCGCATCTTTGACTGGAACCGCCCCCAATCCGAAGGCCGTGCCCTCCACATCGAGCAGTCAATAGCTGTATCAGACCCGGCCGCTAGAGGAAAGCTTAGAAAAGGCAAGCCTGTAGACGAGGGCGAGAGGCAGCGCCTGGTTGAATGCCCTTATTTTGCCCTCGATCTCATAAGCGCCAAATGGGAGACCGTCGAGCTGGATACCGGCGGGGAGACCTTCCACGCCCTGACCGTCATCGAAGGCGAGATGGAGATCGAGGGATCAGGCTGGAGCCAGGTGCTCGGCCAATATGAGACCGTAGTTGTGCCCGCCGCCTGCGGAGGCTACCGTCTATATCCAAGAGGTGGCTTCCAGGTGCTTCTGGCTAGTGTTGAGGATGCTAGGGGCTAGTGCATGTTCATGAAAGATATTGTGGAATAGAGAGTTTCGTGGGGACACCCCCGGCCCCCGGCAGGGGAGCGCCCCTGCACCCCCTGTGACGAACGAGGGAAGCTGGGGACACCTCGGCCCCGGCAGGGGAGCGCCCTGCAACCCTACCCTAGCCCCTGATCCCTACGCGTACTCCGGCAGCCAGTCGCCGTGGGCGGCGATCAGGTCGTCTACGAGCGCCCAGATTTGTGCCAGGTCCAGCTCTGCGGCCGTGTGGGGGTCTAGCATGGCGGCGTGATAGATATGCTCTCGCTTTCGGGTGAGCGCCGCCTCGACTGTCAGTGCCTGCACGTTGATGTTGGTCTGCATGAGGGCCGCAAGGTGGGGCGGCAGCGCGCCTATGTGGGTTGGCTGCACTCCGTTCTTGTCAACCAGGCACGGTACCTCTACACAGCAGCCGTCCGGTAAATTCTCGATCAGGCCGTGATTTGGCACATTGCCGTAGATCACGCGCGGCTGGCCGGTTTCGATGGAGTGGATGATGAGCGAGCCGTATTCACCGGAATGTCGCGCCTTCGGAACAAGGCCCCCTTCACGCTTTTCCGCTTCGCGCTTCTGCATGGCTCTCTCTTGCTCCACTATTTCAGGCATCGTCTGACCTATCCGTTGCAGCCATCGCTCGTGCTGTTCTTCGCTGTACCGTTGGATGGCGGCAAGGTCACCCTCGGCGGATGGCTCTGAGCGTGCGAACTCATCGGTCAGGGTGTCCCAGCCCGCGATCTGGTCTTCGCACCTGGCGATATATTCGTCCAGCGGGATTTTGAACTTCTCTATCAGGTCGGGTCGGTCGCGCTTGATGAACCAGGGAACATATTCGGAGAAATGCTCGCTCGAACTCGGTAACGAAGTAGCCGAGACGGGCCAGCATCTCGTAGCGCACCCGGTTCCAGGCGGGTACGCGGCCCTCGGCCGCCACCCGGCGTATGAGCGGATAGAGGTCCTGCCCGCCACGCTCGAAGCGCAGATAGAAAGCCAGGTGGTTGATGCCTGCGCAGAGATAATTGATCTCGTCCACCGGCACACCTATGTCGCGGGAGAGCTGCCCGGCGGTGCCTTGCACGCTGTGGCACAGGCCCACCGTCTTGATAGTGCTGGCGCGGCTAACAGCCCAGCAGAGTATAGCCATAGGATTGATGTAATTGAGGAAAGTCACGCCCGGGCAGAGCTCTTCCATGTCCCGGCACATGTCGAGCACCACCGGGATTGTGCGCAAGCCGCGCATGATCCCGCCGATGCCCATCGTATCGGCTATCGTCTGACGCAGGCCGTACTTCTTTGGAATCTCGAAATCTATGACGGTCCCCGGCTTGTAGCCCGCCACCTGGATCATGTTGATCGCATAGTCGGCCCCGTCCAGGGCCTGGCGGCGGTCGGTGGTGGCCTCGATACGCGCGCCGGCATCGAGCGAAGTGGAGAGAGCCTGAGCCACCCGCTCGGAAACTCGCAGCCGGTCGGCGTCAATGTCGAACAGTGAGATCGTAGAGCCGGAAAGCTCTGGAAAGCTGAAGATGTCCCCCAGGAGGTTTCTGGCGAAAACAGTGCTGCCTGCACCGATAAAAGTGATCTTGGGCATTTCTTACCTCTTCTTTGCCGTGACCATCGCCGCGCCGTACGCCCAGCCGCTCAGGTCAGGCGGCGTGACACCTTGCAAACTCAGTATCGTACTGATATGGGAGCGATGCTCGGTGGCGTGGTTGATCGCCTGGGTCAGCACGACCATGAGGGGAATTCATACGGCTGCCCGTGCCAGGTGCCTTTCAGCACTCGCGAGGGCCTTGCTTTCTCGGCGATCTCGATAAGCGCCTCGCCGCTCCGCCTGGCTCCGGTCCGCAGCGCATCGAACCCAGGGAAGTCGCCCTTCTCGCTTATCCGGTGAGGTTCCGGCCCCTTGCCCATGATCCGATTCATATAGCGCTCCTCAGCTCCGAATATATGTTGCAGAGTATCGCGCACCCGCCCATAAGTTCCCTGCGCAGCCGCATCCGGTTGCGCCTGGTTGAGTTGCTCGCAAACGTCGAGCAAGAGAAGGTTGGCCCACAGATTATGCCTGTACAATTCGGCCAGTGCGGTGCTCATAAGCTTCATCCTCGCGGATATCATTTCTAATCATTATAGGATATTGACAAAGTGCCTTTCCGGTGCTATTATGGGAGCGCTCCCACACAAACGGGCTATATCCCTTTTGGGGTTTGCACGTTTCGTCTCTCTCCCACGCCTGGCTTGTCTTGCTGTTTGTGAGCGCTCTCACAAACTCGTACTGGGGATACCGGCTCATGTCGACCACGCTTGAAGAGATCGCCAAACACGCAGGAGTATCGCGCTCCACCGTTTCGCGTGTGATGAACGAGCACCCCAACGTGGACCAGAAGACGCGGGCACGGGTTTTGTCGGTGGCGGAAAGCCTCAATTACCAGCCCAATATGGCGGCCCGAAGCCTCGCCGCCGGGCGAACCCAGGTCCTTGGCCTTGCGATCCCTACAGGCGTCTCGACCTTATTTGCCGATCCATATTTTCCCCTTCTCATTCAGGGTATAACGTCGACCTGTAATGCGAAGAATCATTCGGTCATGCTGTGGCTTGGGGAGCCTGAATACGAGCGACGCACCATCCGCCAGATTCTGCAGGGCGGGTTGATTGATGGTGTAATTCTTGCTTCGGCATTGGTAGACGATCCGATTCTTGAAGCCTTGATTAAGGGAGGGTTGCCTTTCGTTTTGATCGGCAGGCACCCGGGAGATGATCAGGTGAGCTACATCGACGTAGACAACCTGAGCGGAGCGCGAGAAATGACTGCATACCTGCTGCGCCTGGGATATGAGCGGATTGCGACCATTAGCGGGCCCAGGAATATGATCGCCGGCGCGGACCGCTTGCAGGGCTACCTGACCGCCTTGCGCGAGAGAAGGGCCACTCAAGACCCCAACTTGATCGTTGAAATCTGATTTCACCCAGGAGGGTGGATACAGAGCCATGCAGCAGCTCCTGCCTTTTGCGCCGGAGGCCGTGTTCGCCGCGAGCGACGCGATGGCGGTGGGTGCAATGCGCGCTCTGCGTGAGGCCGGCAAGTGTATTCCTGAAGATGTCGCCGTGGCGGGTTTCGATGACATTCCCCTGGCTGCGCGCACCGATCCCTCCCTGACCACTGTCCGTCAACCCATCCACCGCATGGGCGCGGTTGCTGCTGAGACTTTGATCGATCTGATTGGCCACCCCGACGTCCAGCCACACCGGGTGATCCTACCCACGGAGCTGGTCATCCGGGCGTCAACCGGCTCATCTGCACGGCGGTAGAGGCACGGCGATATACGCCCAATGCCCAATGATAGAGGCCCAATGGTAGAGATATGAATATCAAATAGCTTTCCAAATTCGATCTAGCGATGGAGTGCAGTAACTGAGATTCTAAGGAAGATTCTTTATGGGACAGAGGCGTCCAAGTGTATCTGAAGGCCAGTTGCATATCTACCATGGGGATGCGGCTGTCACAGGCACGATCAAGCTCGGCTCAATGGCCTGGCACACATGGCTGGACGAGCACTCTGTCTTCCTGTTCGAGATCCCTCTACTGCACTTTACGGCGCGCAAGGAAAAGCGCTCGGGCGGCTGGTACTGGTATGCGTACCGGCGTCACCAGGGAAAGCTACACACCGCCTACATCGGCAAGTCCGAAGAGCTGACCTTTGAGCGATTGAAGGAGGTTGCTGACCAGGTTGCCGGTTGTCAGTTGCCGGTTGTCAGTAGACCACTGTCAACTGCCCACAGTCAGTCGGTCGCCGGTCGCCGGTCTACTGACAACTACGTCCGCCTTTCGCATTCAGTAGCGCCTCCACCGCCCCTTCCCATACCTCTCACCCCGCTGGTTGGACGTGAACAAGATGTGGCCGCTGTGACGGCGCTGCTGGTGAGGCCGGATGTGCGACTGGTGAGCCTGGTGGGGACCGGCGGCGTCGGTAAGACACGATTGGCGCTCCAGGTTGCCGCTGGGCTGAGCGAGCAGTTTGCGGATGGGGTTTATTTTGTGACTCTTACCCCAATTCGCGACCCGCAGCTTGCCCTGTCTACCATCGCACAGATCCTCGGTCTGAAAGAAGAGCCGAATCTATCGCTGGCAGACCTCGTGACAGCGTTCTTGCGAGAGAGGCACCTCCTCCTTGTGCTGGACAACTTCGAGCAGGTCATGCCCGCCGCTTCTCTTCTCGTGGACCTTCTTACTACCTGTTCCAGGCTCAAGATCCTGGTCACGAGCCGCGAGATCATGCATATCTGCTCGGAGCATCATTTTCCGGTCGCCCCGCTGGCTTTCCCTGATCCCGAGCATCTGCCATCACCCGATTTGCTCACTAACTACCCGGCGGTGAACCTCTACCTCCAGCGCGCCCAGGTCATCCTCCCGGATATGGCTACCAATCCGGCAACTATCCTGGCTATTGCCCGCGTGTGCGCCCGCCTGGAAGGGCTGCCTCTCGCCATTGAGCTTGCGGCAGCCCGCGTGAAGCTCCTACCGCCTCAGGCCCTCGCGTCTCGCCTGGGACGCCGCCTCGACGTGCTGCCGGAGGGAGGGCCGGATATGCCCGCAAGGCACAAAACCCTGCGGGCGACATTCGACTGGAGCCGTGACTTGCTCACGGAAGAAGAGCAGCGGGTCTTCCGCCGGCTCTCAATATTCGTGGATGGCTGCTCTTTGGAAGCAGCCGAGGCGGTGTGCAGTGTTTTCGGTGATCTGACGGCCAATTTCCTGAACTCCGTTTCCTCATTGGTTGACAAAAGCCTGGTGCAAACGATAGGCCACGAAGGGGAGGAACCACGCCTCCACCTGCTGGAAACGGTACGCGAGTACGCACTAGAGTGCCTGCTCGAAAACGGCGAGATGGAGCGAACACAGCAAGCACACGCAGAATATTTTCTCGATTTCGCCGAGCGAGCTGAGCCTGAGCTGCATAGCTATGAGCAATATTCGTGGCTGGACCGGCTGGACGCCGATAACGAGAATCTTCGCGCCGCGTTGAGCTTCCTGCTGGCCGGACACGAACGTGAGCAAGCGGTACGCCTGGCAGGCGCTCTCGGCTGGTTCTGGTATATTCGCGGGCGGCTGACTGAAGGCCTGGACTGGACCGAGCAAACCTTGGCCGAATGCGGACTACGGAACGCGGAATGTGGAATACACGTTTCATACATTCCCCATTCTCTATCTCCGTCCTTCGTCTTACTCATTCCGCCTTCCACCAGGACGTTGTTTTTCGCCGCGGGGCTGTTCGCGGGCTACCTGGGACAGCGTGAACGCGCGCGCATCTGCGATGAAGGCAAGCCTGGTGCTCTCCAAATCGACCAACGATATGCGGGGAGTGGCGAAGGCTGCCTTCGAGCTTGCCCAGGTTTATCTCGTTGACGGAGATGTAGCGGCGGCACAAGCCCTGGCCGAGGAGGCCCTGTCGTTTTGTTCAGGCACAGACGACGCCTGGACGTTAGCTACAGTGCTCAATCTGCTGGGCCTGGTGACGATGAGCCTGGGCGATTTGCTGGGGGCGGGTGTGCTTTGCGAGCGGAGCGTGGCGCTATTTGCCGAGGCGGGCGACCTGTATATGCGCGACCAGGTGCTCCTCATGGTGGGCAATGCCCTCCTCGCGCAGGGCGATGAGACGGGGGCACGCAACCTTATTGAGGATTTGATAGATGGCTCTGGTGCGGGGCATTCTTTCTGGATGGCGGGTTGGGTGCTCTGCGCCTACGGAGAGATTGCCCTCCAACAGGGTGATGGGTCTCGCGCTCACTTCTTGCTGGAGCAGGCGCTTGCGCAATCGCGCCGGGTGGGCAACCGCTCCGGTATGGCCCGAGCCTATTCGCTGCTGGCGCAAGTGGCGTTAGCCGCACAAAACCTCTCCTCGGCGCGAGCCAGCGCCGCTCAAAGCCTGCAAATTGCCGGGTCGGTAGGTGACAAGGAAACGATCATCGGCTGTCTGGAAGGGATAGCCGACGCCGCCGCTCGCAATGGTCAGATAGCCTGGGCGACACGCCTGTGGGGGGCAGCCGAGCGACAGCGAGAGGCTGCCAGGAAAGAGCCCGCTGCGGCGGAGCAGAGAAGTCGCAAGCCCCTGGCCGAAACCGCTTGCAGCGCGATAGGCCGGCAGCTTTTCGACGAGATGTGGGCCGAAGGACGCGCACTCACGCCCGAAGAAGCACTGTCGGAATGCGGAATGCGGAATGCGGAATGCGGAATAGATGATCCGTACATTCCGCATTCCGCATTCCGCATTCCGCATTCCACCAGCCGTCCTGCTGGGCTTACTAAACGCGAGATGGAAGCGCTGCTTCTCGTGGCGGAGGGGCTTTCCAATCACCAGATTGCCGACCATCTCGTGGTCAGCACCGCCACGGTCAAGACCTACCTGAGCGCCGTCTATAATAAGCTTGGGGTTTCGTCCCGCACGGCAGCCATGCGCTATGCCATCGACCACCGGCTGCACATCACCTCGTCTTTTGCGGCCAGTCACTGACAGACCGGTTCTATCTACTGGCGCAGGTTCACGAGAGGTCTTATACAAAGGGTGTGCCGGAGGACGAAGGACGGAGTTCCCCTGCCGGGGTGGGGGTGCAGGGGCGCTCCCCTGCCGGGGCCGGGGGTGTCCCCCGAAATCTTTTATATCCCAATATCTTTCATGAACATGCACAAGCCGCGGGTCGGTAGCGAACGGTCTCCGATCTGCAGAGGGCAGCTATGACCACGGACAGCGCAACGATATACGAGCGAAGTCGTCTGCGCGGTCTCGCCCTGGCGGGCGTGCTGGCGGCGCTGATGGTCACGTTGTTGCTGGAAGCGCTCGATCAGACCATCGTCGGCACGGCCATGCCGCGCATCATCCGCGAGTTGCAAGGGCTTGACCGCTATACGTGGGTAGTCACTATCTACCTGCTCGCTTCGACAACCATGATCCCGATTGTGGGCAAGCTCTCGGACCAATTCGGGAGAAAGTGGTTCTTGCTTGGCGGTGTGGCGCTCTTTCTGGTGGGCTCCGCTCTGTGTGGGGCGGCGCAGACCATAGACCAACTCATCGTTTTTCGCGCCGTGCAGGGGTTGGGCGGAGGCATCGGCATAGCGCTCGTATTCACTGTGGTGGGAGACATCTTCCCGCCCGACGAGCGTGGCAAGTGGCAGGGTATTGTGGGCATGGTTTACGCCTTTTCGAGCGTGATCGGCCCGGCCACCGGCGGCTGGCTGGCCGACAACGGGCCGCTGGTGTGGCCGGTCCTGGACGACGCCTCACGATGGCGGTGGGTTTTCTTCATCAATCTACCATTAGGCATAATTGCCCTGGCCGGACTGCTGGTCTTTTTGCCCGCTGATATTTCGCAGCGTAGCAGCCACCACACCGGCTGGGCCGCCGTGCGGCGCATTGACTTTGCGGGCGCAATCCTGGCTTTCGGAGCCACGGTCTGCTTCTTTCTGGGACTGACATGGGGCGGCGACGGCACATATGCCTGGACTTCGCCGCAGGTGGCCGGCACCCTGGTCCTGTCGGGCCTTCTCTATGGCGGCCTTATCTTTGCCGAGCGCCGCGCCCTTGAGCCTATCCTGCCTCTCTCCCTCTTCCGCAACCGGGTGTTCGCGGCGGATGCGGTGCTCTCGCTGCTACAGCTTATGGCGCTGCTCGGTATGGCGGTTTACGTGCCGCTCTTTATCCAGCAAGTGCTTGGGGCGTCCGCTACTGAGTCGGGCGCTGTAATGACACCTTTTTCGGTGAGCATCCCGGTGGGTACCTTCCTTGCAGGGATAGCGATCAGCGCCCTCAAACGGTACCAGGTCGTCGCTCTCCTGGGCACACTCGTCATGACCGCCGGCATCTTCCTGCTGACTTTCATGACCCCCACCACAGCCCTCTGGTATGTGACCCTGTCAGTAGCAACATCGGGTCTGGGGATGGGGATCATCTTCCCGGTCGTCACGGTGGTTGCGCAGAACAGGCTGCCGCCCACGCAGTTGGGTGTCGGCACTGCAGCAGTGCGCTATCTGGGCCAGGCAGGCGGGGCGATTGGTGTCGCCCTGGTTGGAGCCGTGGTCAACCAGTCGCTGGCGAGCGGGCTTTCGCTCGCTGAGGCGATCCAGCATGGATTCGTCGCAGTGCTTATCGTCTGCCTCGCCTCCATCCTGGTGGCCTGCTTCGTGAGAGATAGCTCGCCGGTATCCTGAAGACACAGGCAAGTTTGTGTAACTCTTAGCCAGGCTGGAAAGCGTGATGAGAAAGGAGCACTGCTTTCTCATCACGCTTTCCCTAACTTTTTCCCGATGCGCACAGAAGGGGGAAGCATTATCCTGTATAAAGCCCTACCTACGATCCAATTTCCGATCAGGCTACTCACTAATATCCTCCCAGGAGGCCAGGGCCGGACATATCCGGTTGTGTGTTGGTTGTGGTTTGGGCGACCAGCTTCTAACGGTATCGCGCAAGAAAGCATACTATGACAGCCGGATTGGAGCATTGGAGTTTAGGACGATTCCATTAATGTAGATTTTCGCATTTGAGCTGAACAAAGCGAGCTAAACGTAATATTAGCTCGCATCGCTCACAAGTCGAAAATCAAAGGGGGAGGTGGTTTCTAAGGCACAAAGTGAGGAAAGTCGATCTGATTTTTGATTTCTAAAGTAGAGTATGGAGGCTCAAAGATGAACTTGACCCGCGTGAAATATCGCTCTAAGTTACGCCTGTACGTACCACTGTTTATCATCGTTTCTATCATCCTCACGGCTTGTGGGGGTGACGCCACACCAACCACCGCACCTGCTGCCACCGCTACCACAGGCGCCGCAGCAGCACAACCCACCAACACAACCGCGGCGGCCGCAGCACCAACCGCTGCTCCCGTGATGACATCGACCCTCGCCCCTGCAGGCAGCGGCATTATGACCATTTCCGTTGCGCAGCAGTCCACCTGGACGCGTAACTTCAACCCGTTCTCCGGCGACTTCCGCTTCCCCACCATCAACGGCATCTACGAGCCGATGATGATCTACAACACGGTCAAGGGCGAGCTTGTTCCATGGCTGGCGCACCGGCTATAAGTGGAGCACCGACAACAAGACCCTGACCTTCACCCTGCGCAACGACGTCAAATGGTCGGACGGCCAGCCCTTCACGTCGAGCCGACGTCGCCTATCACCTTCAACCTGTTCAAGAACACCAACGGCCTGCAAGGCTCGGGCGGCCAGGCCATGAACGGCGGCACTGCCTATGTGGACACGGTAACTGCGCCCGACCCCACGACTGTGGTGTTCAATTTCAAGAACGTATTCACGCCCGGCCTCTACGACATCACGGGCCAGGATATCGTGGCTGAGCATATCTGGAAAGACGTGACGGACCCTGTAAAGTCCACCAACGACAACCCGGTCGGCACCGGCCCCTTCACCCAGGTTACCGTTTTCCAGAGCCAGATCTTCGAAGTTGACAAGAACCCCAACTACTGGCAGCCGGGCAAGCCCTACATCCAGGGATTCCGCCAGCCCGCCTATCCCGGCAACGACCAGGCGAACCTCGCCACGGTCAACGGCCAGAACGATTACGCCGCCAACTTCATCCCCGACATCGAAAAAGTCTTCGTCTCCAAGGACCCGGCCAACAACGGCTACTGGTTCCCGCCCTTCGGCGCGACCGTTATGCTCTACCTCAACACGACCAAAGCGCCCTTTGACGACGTCAACGTGCGCAAGGCCATCAGTATGGCTATTGACCGCGACCAGATCGCCAACGTGGCCGAGTACGGCTACACCAAGCCCGCCGATGTGACCGGCCTGAGTGACGCCTACCCGAACTACAAGGTCTCGGACCCCACAACGCTCGGCAACTGGACCACCATGGACGTGAACCAGGCCAACCCTATGCTCGACGCCGCCGGCCTCAAGAAAGGCTCGGACGGAATGCGCACGAACAAGGATGGCTCAGCGTTACCCACCTACGAGATCAACGTGGTTGATGGCTGGTCTGACTGGGTCTCGTCCGTGCAGATCATCTCGCAGGACCTGAAGGCCATCGGTATCAACGTCTACGGTGAAGCCTTACGACTTCAGCACCTGGCTCGACCGCGTGCAGAAGGGCAACTTCGACATGTCGATCGGCTGGAGCTCCGGCGGCGCCACCCCCTACAACTACTACCGCGACCAGATGTCGCAGCGCTCGTTACAAGCCTCGGCACGGCGGCGGCGCGAACTGGCAGCGCTACGTCAGCAAGACAGGCGACGATCTGCTGAACCAGCTCGCTGCCACCTCCGACCCGGCGCAGCAGAAGACGATCGCGCAGCAGCTTCAGAAGACCTTCGCCGACGAAGCCCCTGCCATCCCGCTCTTCCCCGGCCCCGACTGGTACGAGTACAACACGACCCGCTTCACAGGCTTCCCGACGAAGGACAACCCCTACGCTGTCGGCTCGTTCTTCAACCAGGGCACGCCTGAGCAGTTGATCGTGATGACGACGATCAAGCCGAAGTAGTATAGTTAGTTGTCAGTTGCCAGTCGTCAGTTGTCAGTAGACGACGGGCAACTGACAACTGACAACTGATACGCTCCGGTCTTCTGACAACGCGATCAACTGACAACTTGGTCAAGGAGGCAACGATGCGATTTCTCCTCCGTCGTCTGGGCTTCTACCTGATTGCAGCGTGGGCCTCGCTTACCATCAACTTCTTCCTGCCGCGGCTGATCCCCGGCGACCCCGCCGGGGCCATTTTCGCCGCCGCCCGCGGGCAGATGCAGCCTGAGCAGTTGGTCCAAATCGCGCAGCCCTCGGCCTGAGCGACGAGCCACTGATCAATCAGTATTTCACCTACCTGTCGCATGTCTTGCGCGGCGACTTCGGCCTCTCATTTTCGCCTTTCCCACTCCCGTGACCGAGGTGATCGGCAACGGCCTTATCTGGACGATGCTGCTCGGCATCACCGCGCTGTCTTGAGCTTCGTGCTGGGCAATATGATCGGCGTCTTCGGCTCGTGGCGTCGCGGCGGGGTGGTTGACAGCACGCTCCCGCCGCTGCTGATCTTTATGGGCGCCTTTCCCCCGTTCTTCCTGGCGCTCATGGGCCTCTATTTCCTGGGCTACCAGTTGGGCTGGTTTCCGCCGCGCCATGCCTACGACGATGCGCTTTCGCCCGCCTTCAGTCTTGTCTTCATCGGGAGTGTCGTCAACACCTTCTCCTGCCCGCGCTCACGATTATCTGGTCTCGATCGGCGGCTGGGTGCTCGGTATGCGCAACACCATGATCGGCGTGCTGGCCGAGGACTATGTGACCATGGCCGAAGCCAAGGGGCTGTCGCAGAGCCAGATTATGTTCAACTATGCGGCCCGCAACGCTCTCCTGCCGAGCATTACCGCTTCGGTATGGCGCTCGGCTTTATTTTGAGCGGCCAGATTCTGATCGAAACTATCTTCGGCTATCCGGGCTCGGTTATTTGCTGGTCAAGGCGGTGCACGCCCTCGACTACCCGTTGATGCAAGGGCTGTTCCTGATGATCACCTTGGCCGTGCTGACGGCCAACCTCATCGTTGACGTCCTCTACACCCGCCTCGATCCGCGCGTGAGAACGGGATAATGAATCCTGAGTTCGTTAATTGTTAATTTTGAAGTCGACGTTCTAATGCGAAATTAACAAGAATTCAAGATTCCCGAAGGGGAAATGTATGCAAACCGAATAAGATTATGGAAGTAGAGGCGACCCCGCAGGGCAGGTGACGCCTTTACCGGTGATCGCGCCGGCAGGGAGGCAAAGGTTCGCATTTGTCCGACGGCTGCTGAGCAATCCGAAGGCGCTGATCGGCGTGTGCATCGTCCTCCTCTTCGTCCTGGTAGCGATATTCGCGCCGATTATCGCGCCGGGCGATCCCACCCGCTATTCGTGGCGCGGCCCCACCAGGCGCCCTCTGCCGCCAATATCTTGGGCACCGAGGGCCAGGGCAAAGACGTCTTTACCATGACCGTCTGGGGAGCGCGCATTTCGCTGACCGTCGGCTTCGGCATCGGGCTGCTCACGACGCTGGTCGGTATGCTGATCGGCATGTCGGCCGGCTACTTCCGGGGCAAAATAGACGATGCGCTGTCTCTGCTGATGAACCTCTTCCTGGTGATCCCCGGCCTCCCCCTGCTGATCGTTATCGCCACCTATCTGCAGTCGGGCACGCTGACCATTATTCTTGCGCTGGCCTTTACCGGCTGGGCCTGGCCGGCGCGAATCTTGCGCTCGCAGACGCTCTCCTTGCGCGAGAAGGACTTCGTCTCGGCAGCCATCGTGAGCGGCGAGGGCAACCCGCGCATCATCTTCCGCGAGATCCTGCCCAACATGGCCTCGATTATCGTCGGCAGCATGTTCGGCTCGTCACCTATGCGATCGGCGCCGAAGCGGCGTTGAGCTTCCTCGGCCTGACCAACGTGAGCAATGTAAGTTGGGGCACCAACCTCTATTGGGCGCAGAACAACTCGGCCCTGCTGACCGGCGAGTGGTGGACCTTCATTCCGTCGGGCATGTGTATCGCCCTCGTCGCCTTCGGCCTGACAATGATCAACTACGGCATGGACGAAATCACCAACCCGCGCCTTCGCGCTGAAAGGGATTTGAATAATGTCCTCAAAGCCGCATCCTCCGCAAACTCCGCAACGTCGGCGCAACCCCGGTCGTCCGGCGCGCCACTAAGACCACTGCCGGGCGAACTGCTCGACGTTCGGGACCTTCACGTCGAATACATGACGGCGCGCGGCCCGGTGCGCGCGGTGGACGGCGTTTCGTTCGCATTGCGCCCGGCGAAGTGTTCGGGCTGGCGGGCGAGTCCGGCTGCGGCAAGTCCACCATCGCCCACGCGATCATGCGCCTGCTGCAGCCGCCCGCGTATCACCGGCGGCAACATCCTCTTCGGCGGCGAGGATGTCCTGGCCATGAGCGAGGCCAGGCTGGAAGGCTTCCGCTGGAGCGACGTCTCGATGGTCTTCCAGAGCGCCATGAACTCGCTCAACCCTGTGATGACCATCGGCGAGCAGATACCGACGTGATCATGCAGCACAACAAGCCCAGGAATGCCGCCGAGAGCGCGCGGGCGAGCTGCTCGAACTGTCGGGATCGACCCCGCCGCTCAAGTCCTACCCGCACCAGCTTTCGGGCGGCATGCGGCAGCGCGCGGTGATCGCGATCGCCCTGGCGCTCGAGCCGCCGCTGATGATCATGGACGAGCCCACCACCGCCCTCGACGTGGTCGTGCAGAAGGAAATCATGCAGCAGATCGAGCAACTAAAAGAGAACTGGGATTCTCGATCCTCTTCATCACCCACGACCTGTCGCTCATGGTGGAGTTTTCGACCGCATCGCCATCATGTACGCAGGCCAGATCGTGGAGCTTGCCCCGGCACGAGAGCTTTTCGACAACCCGTTGCACCCGTACACACAGGGCTTGATGAATTCGTTCCCCTCGCTTACCGGCCCCAAGCACAAGCTGACCGGCATCCCCGGCGCTCCCCCCGACATGGTGGCACCCCCTTCCGGCTGCCGCTTCCACCCTCGCTGCGACAGGTGCAAGCCGATGCATACAGTGGTTGTGCCCAAATTGCTGGAAGTCAAACGAGACCACTGGGTAGCCTGCCACCTTGAGCGGACCCCGACGCCCAATGGAAGCGGTCGTGAGCGAAGGAATGAGGAATGAGAAGTGAGAAGTAAGATATGAACAATCCGCAATCCGCAATCCGCAATCCGCAATCCGACGACGACGATGTGGTGCTTGAAGTGCGCCACCTTACCAAACGATTCCCTGTGGGGAACGCCCTGAGGCCCAAGCAGGTCCACGCGCTGAACGATGTCTCTTTCCCGGTCAAGCGTGGCGAAGTGATGGCTCTGGTCGGCGAGTCGGGGGCGGGAAATCTACTACCGCCCGGTTGATCGCCCGGCTGATGCCCCCGACGAGGGGCGAGATCATCTTCAGGGGGCGGGATGTGCTCAAGACGGAGCCTTTCGGGGCGTCTTCCAATCCGTAGCGACGTGCAGTGATCTTTCAGGACCCTTTTGGCTCGCTCAACCCGGTGCATACGGTCGGCTACCACATCCAGCGTCCCCTGTTGATCCACAGGATTAGCGAAGGGTCAGGCGGTGGAGGAGCGCGTGCTCGACCTGCTCGCGACGGTGGGCCTCAACCCGCCGGAAGAAATGGCGAAGAAGCACCCCCACCAGTTTTCGGGCGGGCAGCGGCAGCGCGTGGCGGTGGCCCGTGCGCTCGCGGTCAACCCGGAGTCATACTGGCCGACGAGCCGATCTCGATGCTCGACGTGTCGATCCGTATGGGCGTGCTCAACCTGATGGAGGAGCTCAAAGAGCAGATGGGTATAGGCTACCTGTACATCACCCACGACATCGCCAGCGCCCGATATATAAGCGCAAACATGGTGATGTATGCCGGATACATCGTAGAGGCAGCGGACAGCGACGAGCTTATACAGCACCCCCACACCCGTACACAAAATTGCTGCTGTCCGCCGTGCCCAACCCCCATGCGGGCCTCGTGGCAACGCAGATGAGGCGCGTGGCGAAGTACCCTCGCTGATCGACCCTCCGCCTGGCTGTCCTTTCGCGGCGCGCTGCCCGCACGTTATGGACGTTTGCCGCAAAGTTATGCCAGGTCCAGAATGGGTCGGTTCCGCCCACTGGGTGCGCTGTCACCTTTTCGGGCCGGGCGAAAACAGCCCACAGCCCCAAGGAACACCCACATGTACCGATCTTCAGTTTACAGATGCTTTTGTTTGGGGCACCGCGACTTCGTCATACCAGATCGAGGGTGCAGTCCACGAAGACGGACGGGGCGAATCGATCTGGGACCGCTTTTCACATACGCCGTGAGATGGATGGCAGCAACGGCGACGTGCCTGCGACCACTACCACCGCTGGCGCGAAGACATCGCGCTGATGAAGGAGCTGGGCATGAGAGCATACCGCTTCTCGATTGCCTGGCCGCGCATTTTGCCGCGGGCGCGGCGAGGTGAACCCGGCCGGTCTCGATTTCTACAGCCGCCTCGTCGACGGGCTCCTCGAGGCCGGTATCACTCCTTCGCGACGCTGTACCACTGGGATTTGCCGCAGGCGTTACAGGACCAGGGCGGCTGGCCCGCCGCGTACCGCCGAGGCGTTCGTCGAGTACGCCGATGTCGTGAGCCGCGCGCTGGGTGATCGTGTCAAGCGTTGGATTACCCATAACGAGCCCTGGTGCGCCAGCATGCTCAGCTATCAAATCGGCGAGCACGCCCCAGGCATGCACGACTGGCCCACCGCCTCGCCGCTGCCCACCATTGCTCCTTTCGCACGGCTGGGCGGTGCCTGTCCTGCGCCGAAACAGCGCCGGCGCGGAAGTGGGCATCACGCTGAACCTCACCCCTGCCAGCCCGCCTCATTGAGTGCGGAAGACGCGAAGCCTCCCGCTTTTTCGACGGCTATTTCAATCGCTGGTTTGTCGATCCGCTCTACCGAGGCGCTTACCCCGAAGACATGATCGCCGCATATACGGCGCAGGGCCACATGGCCGGAGGATTCGGCCTTCGTGCATAGCCGCGATCTGGAAGCGATCCGGCCGATCGACTTCCTGGGCGTCAATTATTACACCCGCGCCGTCATCGGGAGGGAAGCCTGCAATCGGGAAGAATCTAACGGGCCGCCGCCGGGCCGCCCAAGCAGAGCGCACCGAGATGGGCTGGGAGGTCTATCCCCAGGGGCTTTACGACCTGCTGGTCGCCTTCAGAGTACAGCCCGGCAAGCTTTATATCACCGAGAACGGCGCGAGCTACTCGGACGGCCCCGATGAGGACGGCCGCGTCCACGACGAGCGCGCCTGGCTACTTACGCGACCACTTCGCGGCGCCAGCGAGCGATCGACGAAGGCGTGCCCCTGGCCGGCTATTTCGTCTGGTCGCTGATGGATAACTTCGAGTGGGCCAGGGTTACACCCAGCGCTTCGGCATCATCTGGGTCGACTACGAACCCGCAGCGCACGCCCAAGGACAGCGCATTATGGTACGCGCGGGTTATCGCGAACAACGCGGTGGAGACAGATAGCTAAGCCGCCGGTTGTCATTTAACAGTTGTGTGTAGGCAGACGGCCGTCCACTGCCCACCGGTCTACTGACAACTGACAACTGACAACTGACAACTTGGTCTGGAGCGAGATGCAGTTTCGAGACCTCAACAAGAATGCCCGCCTGGACCCTTACGAGGACGCAAGCGCCCCGTCGAACGGCGTGTAGCGGACCTGCTCTGCCGGATGACGCTGGAAGAAAAGGCGGGCGTGATCTTTCACCCCCTAATAGGGATGAACCAGGACGGGACCTTGGTTGAGGGGGACGGCATGTTCGGGTCCTTCTCTACTTCCGACCTGGTTACCGGGCGACTGATCAACCACTTCAACGTGCTTCGCTGGCGCCCCCCAGGCAGATGGCCGAGTGGTACAACCGCCTCCAGAAATTGGCCGAAA
>CAWINE010000023.1:0-72237 GCA_963837315.1 uncultured Chloroflexia bacterium | reverse complement strand
GATAGCTGGACCGCTAACCCCCACTTCTGCGTCCACGCCGGCAGTGGTGACGACCGCGAGTTGGGGTGGGCCGACAGCAATCCAGCGAGCTCCCACTATGGGCGTGTATACATCTCATGGAACGACTTCTCAATAGGAAGTGGGGCACTAAGGATTACGCACAGCGACGACGGAGGAGTCACCTGGTCCTCCCCTGTAAACATCACTAGCGGAAGTACATTTATCCGAGATGTGCAGATTACCGGTGACCAGCTCGGCAGTGGCAAAATATACGTAGCGGCCATGGACGAGGGCGGTGGTTCCGGCTTCGGGCCCCGCATCAACCACATGTTCTCCTCCACTGATGGGGGTGCTACGTGGACAAATGTCGTGATGGGAGCACCCTTCTATGGACCGGGCCGCGCCACCTCAGGCTACTTCTCATTGGTCTTCTCCACGATATGGAGGCATGAGGGGTGGGGCCAGAATGCAGCGTTAGGCAACGACGTCTATTACGACTATGCTTCATGCGGGCAAGGTGGAAGTGTGAACTGCGGAAGCGCCACCGACCATGGAGACATTTACTTCCAGAAATCGACCGACTCGGGAACAACTTGGAGCAGTCCCCTCAAGCTGAACACGGACGTCGGCACAGCCATGCAATGGCAGCCTTCGTTAGCAGCTACCACAGCAGGAGCGATCTATGCGGGGTGGTATGACGAGCGAGATGCCAGCTCCGGCAACGATTTCAACTGCCCGGTAGGCAACCCGAGCACGGGGTGCTACAAGAGATACGGGAGAGTATCGCTTGATCATGGGGCTACATGGGGAGCAGACAGCGCGGTAAGCGACGTGCTAAGCCCTCTACCGGCCGTGGTAGACCCGAACATACAGCCTACATATGAAGGCGACTACGACTACATAAACTCAAACGGAAACAAAGTGATCGACCACTGGACGGACGGGCGAAATGCGATCAACAGCACCTCGCAGCAAGACGCGTACGAGGACAGTAGCGACGTACCAGTAGGCACCCCCACCGCCTACCGCCACAGGCACACCGCCAACAGCAACACGCACCCCAACAGTCACAAACACCCCAACAGCCACTCCCACCTCGTGTGGCACGGCCGGCAACTATAACTTCTCGGTGTCAACAGGTGCGACCATCGTGCCGGGTACGACGGACATAGGCAGCCACTGTGATGACTGTGATACCTCCATCACCCTGCCTTTCCCGTACACACTTTATGACCAGACCACTTCTACCGTGAGCGCAGGCTCAAACGGTGGTCTGTTCTTCAGTACAGACAACTCCACCTTCGGAGTTACCTGCATACCAAACACCCTGGCCACCTATGTGGTAGCACCATACTGGGGTGACCAGTGCACAGGTCCATGCAACTCAAGCACATGCACGAGTTGCGGTATCTTCACCTCGGTGAGTGGTACAGCCCCTAACCGCGTATTCAACATCGAGTGGCGTACCAACTACTACAACACCAACACAGCCCTTGACTATGAAGTACGCCTGTACGAGGGGCAGCACACATTCGATGTGATATACAGCAACATCGTAGCGGAAGGGCAAGCAAACGACAGCCAGCTAACGGTTGGCGTTCAGAAGAACACCACCGCTTTATACAACGATAGGGTGTGACACCACAGGCGGGACCAACCCGCCGGTGAGCACCGGCCAGAAGTACACATATACCCAGCCTTCATGCGCAACAGGCACGCCTGCCACCGCTACCAACACACCGGTTGGAACGCCAACCTGTTCACCACTCTCAGCGGGAACACTGCCGGGACCGTGGACAAACGGGGCACCAAGTACTCTTGATGCATATGGTGCTGCTTCGGCTTCTGACGGCACGGTAGCCTACTTCGCAGGCGGCTACTCCTTCACCAGCCTTACCACCAACGTATTCCAGAAGTACAACCCAGCCACCAACACCTGGACCACCCTGGCTAACGTGCCGGTTGTGGTGTCCGAGGCCTCTCTCGCTTACTCCCCCACCACCAACAAGCTTTACCTGTTCGGTGGAGAGGATGTCGATACGAGCGTGGTCTACAACACGTTGTACATCTATGATGTGGCCACCAACACCTGGTCCACAGGTGCTGTCATGCCTGACGTGAGAGCGTTCATGGCTAGCGGCTACTTCAACGGCAAAGTCTACCTGGTCGGTGGCTACAACAGCGGCTCTATCTCCCCTGCCTTCTTGCAGGTTTGGGAATACAACATCTCGACTAACACCTATGCCACAAAGACACCGATCCCTGCAGCCAACGGCTTCGGAGGAGCGGGGTACGGAGTGATAGGTGGACACCTGTATGTAGCAGGTGGACGCGACGCGACCAACACAGTAATCAACACGCTATGGGACTACAACATAGCAGCAGACAGTTGGGCCTCGGGTGCCGCTATGCCTGCCGCAGACAATGTGCCGGGTTCAGGCGTGATCGATGGTGAGTTGTTCATCATGGGAGGGGGCAACCCGTTCTCACAGACAGCAACCCAGCGTGGCACCGAAGGGAAGCAGCGCCAGTAAGGCAGCATTCCCCACCAAGGCCAACACCAAGGGAGCTCAGCCTCAGACGAGCAACTCGACAGTCTACTACGATCCAGGCACCAACACCTGGGCCAGTGGTAACCCACTGCTACAGACGGTATCGTTCCCGGCGGGGACCAGTGTAGGAAGCACCTACCTGACCCTGTACGGTGGATACAACGGCTCCTCAACCACCAATGCCATCGAGGTAGCTACATCTGCAGGCGGCGGCGGTTGCCCCACAGCATCGGCAACTACCACCACTAGCACCCCTGTTGCCACAGCGACATGTTCGCCAGGGGCCATCAGTGGACCGATCAATGTGCTGATAGTCTACTCTGACAACAGTATCCCACCCGCCACCCTGATCAGCCAGATCCAGGCGGAGTTGGGAGTGGGTACCGTAGACACGTTCGATGCATCAGCGAGCACACCTACACTTGCACAGTTGGAGGCATACACCGAGGTGGTGGCCTTCTCCAACAGCCCATACGGTGACCCGGTGGGCATGGGTAATGTGCTGGCTGACTACCAGGACGCCGGTGGCGTAGTGGTAGCCACAGCCTTCGACTGGTTCGGCTCACCGTTCGGATTGGACGGAAGGTGGATGACAGGTGGGTACACACCATTCACATATCCGGCCACAATCAACTTTGCAAACGCAAACCTGGGGACATACGACCCGAGCCACCCGCTGATGCAGGGAGTAACCACGCTGAGTGCATACTTCCGAGAGACATCAAGTCTGACAGCGGGAGCTACACAGGTAGCAGCCTGGGACGACAACACCCCGGCAATAGCGGTAAAGACGACAGGTGGGCACACAGCAGTAGCGATCAACGCCTACCTGGGAGACAACCCTGAGATGTGGAGCGGGCAGTTCGGCACGCTCATCGTCAATGCAGCTCGCTGGCTTGCTGGCGGTGGCGCTTGCGGTACTCCTGTTGCCACAAGCACTCCTACGTGCTCACCTCTCACTGCAGACGCACCTGGCGCATGGACTGTAGTAACGTCCCTGCCCTTCGCTGCTCGCGGTCCCTCGACCGTAAGCGACGGCACCTACGTCTACATAGCAGGTGGTTATGACGGTGCCAACATTCGCAACGACCTGCTCAGGTACGACCCTGTAGCAGACACCTACACACCTATGGCTTCCTCTCCTGACGACCACTTCCTGGGCCAGGGCGTGTATGATCCGACCACCAACAAGATCTACATCCCCGATGGCTTCGGTGATGGCTCGGTCACACTGAACACGCTACAAATCTACGACATCGCCTCCAACACCTGGACGACAGGGGCAAACGCACCCGTAGGGCTGTCCGACCTGGCGACGATGATCTACAACGGCAAGGTATACATGGCAGGCGGGTACGACGGATCAGGCGCATCAAATGGCCTGTATGCGTACGACATCGCCTCCAACACCTGGTCGACACTTGCCACGATGCCAACGGCGCTCTACCTGCCGGGCTTTGGAGCCTACAACGGTAAGCTGTACGTGGCAACAGGCAATAACGGCTCAAGCGAGCTAAACACGCTACAAATCTACGACATCGCTTCCAACACCTGGACGACAGGGGCGAACATACCGACAGGGGTAACAGGACCAGGGAGCGTAGTGGTAAATGGACAGTTGTGGATCATCGGAGGGGCGGTATTCCCCAACACAGTAACGCAAACGCAGATCTACGACATAGCGTCAGACACCTGGTCGGCAGGACCAAACCTGAACGTAGCGCGACTATGGATGTACGCAGCGCAAGCCGGCAGCAAAGTGGTAGCGCCAGGTGGCGACGCCACAGCAGGCATACCGGTCAGCACCAATGAGGTCAATACCCTCAGCGGCGGCGGCGGTTGCGGCACACCGGTTGCTACTAACACACCCAACTCAACCCCAACCTGTTCACCACTCTCAGCGGGAACACTGCCGGGACCGTGGACAAACGGGGCACCAAGTACTCTTGATGCATATGGTGCGGCTTCGGCTTCTGACGGCACGGTAGCCTACTTCGCAGGCGGCTACTCCTTCACCAGCCTTACCACCAACGTATTCCAGAAGTACAACCCAGCCACCAACACCTGGACCACCCTGGCTAACGTGCCGGTTGTGGTGTCCGAGGCCTCTCTCGCTTACTCCCCCACCACCAACAAGCTTTACCTGTTCGGTGGAGAGGATGTCGATACGAGCGTGGTCTACAACACGTTGTACATCTATGATGTGGCCACCAACACCTGGTCCACAGGTGCTGCCATGCCTGACGTGAGAGCGTTCATGGCTAGCGGCTACTTCAACGGCAAAGTCTACCTGGTCGGTGGCTACAACAGCGGCTCTATCTCCCCTGCCTTCTTGCAGGTTTGGGAGTATGACATTGCCACCGATACATACGCCACAAAGACACCGATCCCTGCAGCCAACGGCTTCGGAGGAGCGGGGTACGGAGTGATAGGTGGACACCTGTATGTAGCAGGTGGACGCGACGCGACCAACACAGTAATCAACACGCTATGGGACTACAACATAGCAGCAGACAGTTGGGCCTCGGGTGCCGCTATGCCTGCCGCAGACAATGTGCCGGGTTCAGGCGTGATCGATGGTGAGTTGTTCATCATGGGCGGCGGAAATCCGTTCAGCGGCCTCGCCGGCGGAACGGGTTCAACCGGAGCACCAGGCACGAGCAACAGCAACCACAACACAAGCAAGGCAGCATTCCCCACCAAGGCCAACACCAAGGGTGAACTGCCTCAGACAACCAACCAGACCGTGTACTACGATCCAGGCACCAACACCTGGACAAACGGCAATCCGTTGTTGGAGACGGTATCATTCCCGGCGGGGACCAATGTAGGAAGCACCTACCTGACCCTGTACGGTGGATACAACGGCTCCTCAACCAGCAACGCCATCGAGGTAGCTACATCTGCAGGCGGCGGCGGTTGCGCCACAACTACGGTCACACCTACAGTAGTAGCAACATCCACATGTTCTCCGCTAGCCGGACCCATCGTGGTTGGACCTCGCAATATGCCACCCGCCAAGAGCGCCCCTGCCAAGATAGCCAACGGTATTGGCAAGCTCTCAAAGGGTAGCGCCAAGGACAAGCTGCTCCCGCAGGTTGCCTACACAGCACCACTCGATCCGATCAGCTTCATACTGGACGATGGCACGGCGGAGAACTCCGTCGGCTTCGGTAACGGCACGAGTGAGTTCTCGGCTGTCTGGATCAACCGCTTCACACCTCCGAGTGGAAGCTATCCGTTCACGCTGGATACCATCTCGATAGAGTGGCCTTCGGCAGGCGGAGTGACCGTAGGTCTACAGCCAAGGCTGCTGGTCTACCTGGATACCGATGGGAACGGAGACCCCTCAAACGCCACCTTGCTGTACCAACAGTTGGTGACAGTCTCACAGCTTGACACCTTCCAGGACTATCCTGTGAACGTGCCGGTGAGTGGACCTGGGGACGTCTACATCGGGTTCGAGGACGCATGGGCAGAGCCTGGCTACACGCCGGAGCTACACCCGGCAGCGATCGACACCGATAATACCCAGAACAGGAGCTGGGTAGCAGCCATGGGCAGCGGAGCACCTGTGGACTACACCAACCTTGGCAACAACGACACAATCGGCACAATCGAGACCCTGAGTGGTGGCGCAATCACCGGCAACTGGTTGATCCGCGCTAGCGGTCAGACCGGCGGCGGTGGCTCCTGCGGCACACCTCAGCCAACCTCTACAAGCGGCCCGTCAGCTACCCCAACCTGCTCGGCAGGTAGTGTGTGGACAGCGGGACCGGATATGCCTACAACGCTCGTGAGAGCAGTCGGCGTCTACTTCCCGCCGAACGGTAAGTTCTACACCATGGGCGGCAGACAGACCGACACGGCGGGCAGTGATGTTCTCAATCCTTACGAGTACGATCCCGTCGCCAACACATGGACTATCAAGAGCGCCACATACGACGACGCCCAGGTGAATAACCAGGCATGCGGAGTGCTTACACAGAGCGGTACACCCTACATATTCTGTGTGGGAGGATCGCAAGCAGGCAACACTACATCGTCGTCGGAGGTACGTCGCTATGACCCGGCCACAGACACTCTCACCGTCATGACGGGAGACAACTGGCCCGGTAACACGGACGGAGCTATCCTGCCCGGAGGCTTCGCCGTAGTCAACAACAAGCTCTACATTCTGGGTGGGTTCGACATCAACATCGCCTCCACCAACCAGATATGGGAGTTCGATCCTTCAGCAGCCGTAGGGTCCAAGTGGACGCAGAAGCATGACACACCTGAAGGGATCATGTATGCGCCAACCGCATCAATAGGTGGGATCATCTATGTGGGAGGAGCATCGGATTACCAAGGTGGGACAGTCGTCGACACGACCAACTCGTTCAGCTACAACCCGGCGACGGACACTATCGGCACGATAGCGTCGATCCCGAGGGCCACAGGCGAGACGAGAGGCTTGAACGTAGGTGGGAAGCTTTGGGTAATCGGTGGAGGACGCGTAGCGCCAAACCCGTCAACCGAGATCGACATCTACGATCCAGGCACTGACAGTTGGACAGTCGGAACACCGTTCAGCACAGCGCGCCGCAACTTCCCGACCGACACAGATGGGTCGACCATCTGGCTGGCCGGAGGCTACGATGCGAGTGGAGTGACCCCGCTGCAGAGCATGGAGATCTTCACGCAAGGCGCTGGCTGCGGTACACCTACAACCCCACCGGCTTCGCCTACAACCCCACCGGCTTCGCCCACAAGCCCGCCGGCTTCACCTACGAGCCCACCGGCTTCACCTACAAGCCCACCGGCTTCACCTACAACCGAGCAACAGCTACCTACCAACAGTACATCCGTACCAACCCATACAGCGACCCACGTACCGTCGACAGCGACCAGCGTGCCGACCAACGTGCCGACAGCAACCGCAACAGCGTGCACACTGCAGTTCACAGACGTGCCGCGTGGCAGCACATTCTACCAGTACATCCACTGCCTGGTATGTCTGGGCATCGTGAACGGGTATCCTGACGGAACGTTCAGGCCGTTCAACAATGTGACCAGAGGCCAGCTATCCAAGATCGTCTCTAACTCCGCCGGCTTCAACGAGACACCGACAGGACAGCAGTTCCAGGACGTGCCTCAGCAGGGAGTAGGCTCAGAGTTCTACGTATGGATCTACAGGCTGGTGCATCGTGGGTACATCGCCGGCTATCCGTGCGGAACGCCACCTGCAGGGCAGTGCGTACCGCCGAATAACCTGCCGTACTTCCTGCCGAATGCCTACGCGACGAGAGGACAGATCTCCAAGATCGTGTCTAACGCCAGAGGATACAACGACACGCCCACAGGACAGCAGTTCCAGGACGTGCCGGTTAACTCAACGTTCTACACATACATCTACAGGCTGTCGATACGGAACATCATCACCGGATATCCGTGCGGAGCAGCACCTGCAGGGCAGTGCGTACCGCCGAATAACCTGCCGTACTTCCTGCCCAACAACGACGCCACCAGGGGTCAAATGTCGAAGATTGATAGCCTAGCTTTCTTCCCCGACTGCAACATCCCTCTGGCTCGTCCTAACATGACCAACCAGTAAGCCAACAGTCAAGAGCAGGCGCTCGCCGCCTGCTCTTGACTACGACTACCAACAACTCGACTAAACAGTAGCTAACCCAACCAGGTTAGCCCAGGCGGAAACGCAAATGGAGAGAGGTTGCCATCCGGCAACCTCTCTCCATTCTCCCTCATAAACTGTCCAGCGCATTCAGCCCTTGCCCACCGGCAACAGAATCGGGTATAAAAGCCTTACATCTAATATCTAACCTCTCAAATTCCCCATACGATAGGAGTCACATGGAAGGTATCTGGTTAATCAGCTATATAGTACTCTGGGTATTCGTAATCGCCCTTGGCGTGCTGGTGTTGCTCCTCTACCGCCAACTGGGCATCATGTATCTCGGCACCGCCGAAGGCGTGTCTCGCGACGGCCTCGCACGCGGCACCCGCGCTCCCGACTTCAGCCTTACCGACCAGTACGGTCACGCCCAGCGGTTAAACAGTTATAAGGGCAAACCGCTGCTGCTCCTTTTCGGCTCCCCTCATTGCAGCCCATGCCGTCTCCTCCTCCCGCAACTGGACGAATGGGTCCGCCAGCACCAGGATGTGGGCGCAGTCTGGCTCAACTCCGCATCACAGGAAGAAAGCCTTCGCTTCGTCTCAGAGACCGGCGCAGCACTACCCGTGGCTCCCTACGCCCCCGAAGACAACCTGCTCGACAAATACAAAGTGCGGGTGACTCCATTCCTCTTCATGGTCGATGAGAACGGTATCATTCGCGCCAAAGGCCTTGTCAACAGTAAAGGCGGCCTCGATATGTACTACCGCGAGCTAAAGACCGGCAAGTTTGAGCCACCTGCAGAAGGCGAAGAGGGTGCCGAAAACGTGATTGTGAAGGAAGTAGCGCAGCACTAATGTGAGAAATGAGAAATCAGTTCGATTCTCGTAGCGCATTTACTCATTTCTCATTCCTCATTTCTCATTTCACGAACACCAGGGAGGAACCATGCTGGAGCAAAGGATGCGTCTGGTCAGCGAGGGTCTCGCGCGCACAATGGACAGGCGCAGCTTCATCAAGAAGACAGGTGCCGCCTTCGCTACGGGCATGATGGCCCTCGCTTCGGGGCACGCCCTGGCCGGGTTCGCTTCAGCGCAGAATAAGCAAAACGGAGGAGAGCCCGCCGGCAAGCTCGTGCCTCTAACCACGCCTATGTGCGTCCCTCCCGGCCCATTCTGCAACCTTAACGGTGATCCTAACGATCCCAACGGATGTCACGGAGCGCGCTGCTTCCAGCACAGATTCAATGGATTGGTATATGCCTGCAACGTCTATTACACATTCTACGCTGCAGGCTGCTGGACAAACGCCAGCGGCGGAGGCTACTGGACCTGTTGCGACTGCCAGTGTGGAAACGGCGGCACATGCGGTTGCGCGCAGTTCTCATTAAGCCCTCTGCCCAACCCGGATTGATATGAATAGACGCTTTCTCGGCTCCATTCTGATAACGGCCTGCCTTTCGCTGCTTCTCTTCGGGGCCATATTCCTGTTCGCCGGGAGCAACACGCAAGCCGGCCCCGCCATCGGCACTATTGCCAGGGCACAGGGCACAGCCGTGTCGCAGGGCAAAGGCGACAGCACCGACGGCACCTGGTCGCTCATCGCGCCATTCCCAACCATCAGCTTTGCCTTCCCGTGCGGATACCCCAGCCCTTGCACACCTAACCCTGCCAACGTGCCCGCGCGTATCAAGCGAGCAGCGGCCGTTGAGTACCCTCCAAACGGCAAAATATATCTGCTGGGCGGCCGCCACGGCCTGGATGGCAACGAAGACTTCCCTCTCCGCGATATCCTCGAATACAACCCCATCGCCAATAGCTGGACCCACAAAAATGCGCAGCTTGACGGTGGCCTGACCAATGACCGCTACGTTGCTAATATGGCCGCCGTTGTGCTCACAGACACGGGCGGCGTGCGCATCTACGCCGTCGGTGGGAGCAGCATCGACTCGGTCCCCACGCCGGTGGTACGCGTCTACGATCCTCAAGCTGACAGCCTCACCACGCTACCCAACGATGCCTGGCCCGCAAGCCCCGGCAGAGTACCAGGTGGTTGGGGAGTCTACAACAACAAGCTATACATATTCGGAGGTTTTTCGAACCTCGGCAGCGGCTCGGTCTTCTCGGACACCTGGCGCTTCGATCCCATGGCTCCCACCGGCTCGAAGTGGACCCAGCTTGGCAATCTCAACCTGGGGAGGGCCTATATAGCGGGCGGCGTTGTTGACGGCAAGCTATATGCGATCGGCGGAGATACCTGGAACCCGACCACCCACCAGTTGGTCCCCGTCAGCAACGTCGAGATGCTCGACCTCACCCAGCCCAACCCGAACTGGGTCGGAGTGGCCTCGCTCCCCAGCCCGCGCGGCGACCTGGGCGCCTGGGGTTACGACAGTGGCAGCGGCTTCCAGACCTCAGGCAAAGTAATGGTGGCAGGCGGCATCTATCCCAACCCCGATTCGAGCGCTTTTCTATACAACCCAGGCACCAACAGTTGGAGCAGCGCCCCGCCCCTGGTGAACGCCACACGCAACTACGCTTTCGCCCAGTGGAACGGCTACCTCTACGCTTTCGGCGGCTATGACTACAGCAATAACACGCCCGAAGGCGCGAACTTCAGCCAGCGCTTCGACGGCACCGGCCCCGGCTCTACACCCTCGCCCACCGTTACAGGCACGCGGCCCACCGCCACCCCCACACGCACCGTCGCGTCGGCCACTCCTACTTCATGCACGCTTTATATGATCACTACAAGCACAACTGCCATCGTGCCGGGCACACACGACATCGGCAACCATTGTGATGATTGCGTCACCGGCATCGACTTGCCGTTCAGCTTTAAGCTCTACGATAGCTCTTTCACATCGGTCAGCCTGAGCTCGAACGGAAACGCCCAGTTCGCCACGGCCAGCGGCGAGCTTGCCAACGACTGCCTCCCTAGCGCCGCTATTACCAGCTACGCAATCTTCCCGCTCTGGGACGACCAGCTCACCACCGGTACCGGCGAGGGCATCTTCACGTCGGTCACAGGCATAGCCCCCAACCGCATATTCAATATCGAGTGGCACACCGAATATTACGACAGCAGCCAGCTTGCTAACTATGAGCTCCGGCTCTACAAATCGCCACCCGGCCAGTTTGACATCATCTTCGGAAGCGTGCCCGAAAGTAACCTATCGGCAACCTCAGGCGTCCAGAAGGACGCCACGACGGCACAGCAATTCTTCTGCAACGGCGACGGCGGTACCCCCACCTCGAACCTGCTGGTCCGCTACACCCTGCCTCAATGTGGCACGACCACCGTTACGCCTACTTCCCCTTGCGACGTCCAGCGCCCAGCCGGTAGGCACACGTACAACTACGTCCACTGCTCAGCCGGTGAGCACAGGCACAAATACAGCCACGCCCAGCGCCCAGCCGGTAGGCACAGGCACAGCCACAGCTACCGCCTGCACGATCGAGTTCAGCGATGTGCCCGTGGGCTGTACATTCTATACATACATCCACTGCCTGGCCTGCCGGGATATCATCAACGGCTATCCTGACGGCACATTCAGGCCCGGTAACAACGTCACAAGGGGCCAGCTATCAAAGATTGTGTCCAACGCTGCGGACTTTTCGGACAACCAGACCGCTCAGATATTCCAGGACGTGCCTGTGGGCTCTACATTCTTCCAGTATGTAGGCCGCCTTGCTTCCAGGGGCGACATCAACGGCTATACGTGCGGTGGTTCCGGTGAGCCGTGCGTGCCCCCTGCCAATCTCCCTTATTTCCGCCCCAACAGCAACGCCACCAGGGGGCAAATCAGCAAGATTGTAGCGAAAGCGGTGGGCTACAATGACCCTCCGGGCAAGCAACTGTTTCAGGACGTGCCTCACAGGCTCACCTTTCTACGCCTTCATAAACAGCCTCGCGGCGCGCCTGATAATCTCCGGCTATGCGTGCGGCGGCTCAGGTGAGCCGTGCTTCCCGCCTGCCAACTTGCCTTACTTCAGGCCGAACAATAACGCTACGCGAGGCCAGACATCCAAGATCGTAGCAAACACATTCTTCCCCAACTGCCAGCCTGCCATACGCTGACGCAACTCATGTCACATCCAATATCAAAAGAGCAGAAAGGTCACTGTGCCCTTCCTGCTCTTTTTGTGATGTATACGGCATCTTCGCTGTCCGGGTAGTTGGACTGTCTCTCCAACCAGCAGGTATAATGTCCCGGAGCTTCAAAGAAGAGGCCCGTTCGGGCTGAAAGGATCGCAAACAATAATATGGCACATAGGCTGACAATCGAGGAAGTTGCCCATTACCCCAGGCCGGGCATGGCCGTCCCGAAGAAGCTACAATTTTCGCCTGATGGCCGGCAGGTCTACTACCTTGCGAGCCCACGGCGGAGGCCTTATTCAGGAGCTGTGGGCCTACGACATACAGGCGGGCAGGCATATCCAGCTTACAGGGTGGGACAGGCCAATCAATCCGTACCATCTACCTACTCACGCGAAGAGGAGCTACGCCGCGAGCGGAGCCGTACCCGCGAAACCGGCATCACCGGCTATGAATTTGCGAAAGAATCAGCGCCTGCCCGTGCTTCTCGTGCAGACCGGTGGCGGGCTGATGCTCCGGCGGGGTGACGCGGCATTTGTGACCCTCGAAGGAAGCCAGGGAGCCATCGCCCCGCGGCTCTCCCCAGACGGGACACGCGTTGCTTACGTGCGCGAGGGCGAGTTATGGGTGCAAAGCGTGGCAGGCGGGCCCGCAATCGACTCTCACTCAAGGCGCGGAGCCGGGCGTTACGAACGGACTGGCCGAGTTCATCGCGCAGGAAGAGATGGGGCGCTCTGAGGGCTTCTGGTGGAGCCCGGACGGACGTTGGCTCGCATACGAGCGTGCCGACACTCGCCATATTCCCATATTCCTGATCCCACATCACGGCAAGGACACTGTCGACATCGAGGAGCACGCTTACCCTTTTGCGGGCGCAGACAACGCTCGCGTGCAGTTGGGCGTGGTATCCTCCGAAGGCGGAGACACCATCTGGATGGACCTCGGCTCCAACCCCGACATCTACCTGGCCGGCGTTGGCTGGACGCCGGGCGGCGCGCTAACGGCCCAGCTTCTGTCGCGAGACCAGCAAACCCTCACCCTGCTTCGCTTCGACATGGCGACGGGCGCGGCCACAACCTTAATTGCCGAGCATGCAGAACCGTGGATCAATCTCAGCGACGACCCCCGCTTCCTCAAGACCGGCGAGATACTCTGGGCAAGCGCGCGAACCGGCTTTCGCCATTTCTATCTTTACGATGCCGAAGGCGCTGAGATCAGGCAGATTACTCACGGCGATTGGATGGTTACGCGGCTGGTAGCGCTTGACGAAGAAAAGCGCACGGTCTATTTCGAAGCCACGCGTGACAGCGTGCTGGAGAGCCATCTCTACTCTGTAAGCCTCGCTGGGCGGCGAAGTGCAGAGACTGACATGGAGAGCCTGGCTGGCACCAGGCGGAAGTCAGCCCCGATTTCCGGCGCTTCGTAGATTCCTGGAGCAGCTTGCATTCTCCTCCCGCCGTAGCAATCTGCGATATACGAGGGCGTACCGAAGCGAGTAATCTTCGAGCAGCCGGACGTGACACCCTCCGGCCTGGGCCTGCAAGTGCCCGAATTGACCACGATCAGCACGCGCGATGGCGTGCCTCTTCATGCCGCGATATACAACCCGCCTGACATCGAGGCCGGGCGGCGTTATCCCCTGGTCGTCTCGGTGTACGGCGGGCCGCATGCGCAAATGGTCACCGATACATGGGGCCTCACGGTGGACATGCGAGCGCAGTATCTGGCGCAGCACGGCTTCGTCGTGCTGAAGGTGGATAACCGGGGCAGCGCGAATCGCGGCGTTGCCTTCGAGGCAGCGATCGCCCGCAACCTGGGCAGCATCGAGGTAAAGGACCAGGTTGACGCGGTGCGTGCTATATCGCAGCGTCCCTACGTGGACGGGGAGCGAGTGGGTATCTACGGCTGGAGCTACGGCGGCTACATGACGCTCATGGCCCTGCTATGCGCGCCGGAGCTGTTTCGCGTGGGCGTGGCGGGCGCTCCCGTCACCCACTGGGACGGCTACGACACCTGCTACACCGAGCGCTACATGGGGCTCCCGCAATCCAACCCCGACGGATACAGGCAAAGCTCCGCGATTACGCACGCAGCCAACCTGAAGGGCAAGCTATTGCTCGTCCACGGGATGATCGACGAAAATGTGCATTTCCGTCACACCGGACGTCTGCTTGGGGCCCTGGCCGCCGAACAGAAGCCCTACGATTTGCTCCTCTTCCCCGAAGAGAGGCACATGCCGCGCGACGCCCGCGGCCTGGAGTACCAGGAGCGGCGCGTGCTCGGCTATTTTGAAGAGAACCTGTAGATCAGAGGCTTTTTACTTTGGGTTTTGGCCGCTTATGCCAAAACCCAAAGTAAAAAGAAGTCTTTCAGACGTATCAGGCCGAAGCGAGCTTCGCCGCCTTCTTTGGCTTCCGCCTCAGGCGCGGTGGTCATCGTGTGCATGAAAGCGCTGCTCGCGTTGATGATGGCAGGGCCGACTCGCTTGCCGACCTCGGTGCCGAACACGCCGCCGAACAGCCCTCCCAGGAAGGTGCCGACCACAGGCAAAGGGATAAGCACGGTGCCGAGGCGCGCCCCGGCTAACATGCCTGCGCCCATGCCCGCCAGCCCGCCGATCTGCTCGTTTCGCGCCTGGTCTTTGTTCTCGTTCTCGCTGTTGGTTTCCATACTTGCGTACGCTCCTTTCGATATCCTGTTGGGACACTAGATGACTATTATACGTAAGCGGCGACCGGTATGTTCCACTCCATTTTATGAAAGCTCTCTTCAGAACAGAGCATGATATAATTGGCTTATAGTCACTGGACTATAAGCGTGATGCCCATGGATACTGCATCTACATTTACATTGGGGCAATGGCTTAAACAGCGCCGGCGCGACCTCAAGCTCACTCAGGAAGCGATCGCGAATGCTACCGGTTGTTCCCGCTGCGCCCCACTTTCCACTTGGATCCTCAGTGCTGGGGAACGGGGTTAGCAGACAGCGCGGACTGCAAAAGAGTTTCTTCCGGAAGGTCGGCGACCAGTAGATACAAAGTGCCCGCGCCGCGCCATAAGACTGCGTGCTCGCCGTCGCTCGGCGCATACCAGAAGGAGCGCTCGTCTCTGCTTATCTGCCGCCAGTTGGCCGGGGGATCGCCACCGGGGTCCGCCGCCTCGTAGAACGAGAGCATGGTCTTGCCGTCAGACCATGCTAGGTGGGCAGCCTCGATGTTGTCGGGGCGAATGGTGCGACCGCCGGCAAAGCTGAACCCGGATGGTAGCTCGCGGGGCAAAGCGATGCTTATCCCGAGGGTGTCGGCAAGCTCTGTGCTTACCTGGGTTGCGTCGCCCGGCAGGCTCCCCACCACCTGCCCCAGCCGCGCGCACAATATGTGATCGTTCAAAGATGCAGTCGCCGCAGCCGCCGCCGGAGAAGGCGCAAACAGCCCTATTCCCAGATTATCCGCCACGACCATCGCCACGATCAGCATAAGTGCGAGGGCAGGAATGACCAGCCAGGCACGCGGCAAGCGCAAGAGCCGCCCGTAGAGAGGGGTTGAATAGCGCCTCGTTACGGCCTTAGGGTAAGTGTTCGAGCGCACTCGCTCCACAAGGTCCCTGGGCAGCGCGGGTGCCAGAGGTGAGCCGGCACCTACGAAGCGCTTGACCTGCCTCAACCCCTCGAACTCGGCGCTGCAACGCGCGCAGTTCGCCAGGTGATCGCTGACGACCCTGCTTTCCACTACGTCAAGCTCGCCATCCAGGTATGCGCTCAGCGCGTCACCCAGGCCCGCACACTTTTCCACCTCAGTCCATCCTCTTATCTACCAGCGGTTGGTCAATGCCAAGCTCGGTCAGCCGCAGCCGCAACAGCGTTCGTGCGCGATGCAGCCGCGAGCGGATTGTGCCCACAGGGCAATTAAGAATGGCTGCCGCCTCCTCGTAGGTGAACCCGCCCACGTCAACTGCGACCAGTACACTCAGCGCCTCGCGTGATAACTCCCGTAATGCATCCCTCAGCCGCGTATCGAGCGTGCGCGCAGCAACCACGTCGGCGGGATCAGGAGCCGTGCCTGTCGAGCGGCGCTCGATCTCGGCCTCCGCAAACATACTGAACGGCTGCGATCGCTTGTTCTCCGCCCTGTTCACTTCGTTGAGGAAAATATTGTTCATGATGCGGTAAAGCCAGGCCCGTGCGTTGGTGCCCAGGGTGAAGCGCTCGAAGGCCGCGTAGGCTCTGGCAAAAGTCTCCTGCACGAGATCTTCGGCATCGGCCCTGTTCCCGGCAAGGCGAAACGCTCCGGAGTACAAACTCGGCAGGTGGGCTAATGCAACCTCTTCGAAGAGAGCTTGTTTCTCGCGTTCGTTTTGCCAGGCCGCCAAGGGCCACCCTCCACTCTGTTTGTCCCACTATACAGAACAAAGCCAATCCCGCGAAAGTTCCCTCCCTCACTTATGCGACGACCGGCGATAGTTTGGTAGGCTCACCAGGTCGATTTCAGGCATTCCCTGTTTGCAAATCGGCCAGGGCGTGCGCAGTTAGTACGAAGTGCCAAGTATTGCTTACTGCTTATCTGTCCCCTGCCACTGGTCACTGGTCACTGGTCACTTCGTAATTCGTACTAGATCACTTCGAGCTGGTCGGCGTTCGGGGCGGGAGGACGTGCCGAGGAGCTCTCTTTCTGGTACCAGAAGGCCGTTGAAGCGATGTCATCTTGCAGCGGCAGGTACCGGCCGCCCGAGCGCCAACCGAGCGCCTGGATAGTCACGCGCAGGTCTGATCCGAAGCGAATAGGGTCCATGACGTGCCAGCGATACATGCCGAAGCGCTGCTGGCTGCTGTAGAGGCCATCGGGCCGCAAGATCTGGTTCAAGCCGAGGAAGGGGGTAGTAAACGCGGTGTAGCCCTCGCCCGGCACGTCGAAGTTCCAGGCACCGCCGAAGTAATCTTCTGTGCCCGTGCCGCAAATCGTGGGGTACTCATGGTCGCCGTCGAGATAGAACTTGATCTCTCCTTCGCCCCACCAGCCCGAGTTATTGACACCCCAGGCGATATATGTGCCCACGTAGTGGCCGCTGCCCCTGATATTGTCGAGGATAGTGTGCACCTGGCCGTAGGGCAACGGGTTACTGCGACGCCATTGCGCATGAAAGTAGGCCGCGCCGGCGTCCACCTCGGTCAGCGTGTAGTCGATCTGGTAGTAAAGCGTCACCTCCTCGGTCGCCAGGCTCTCCATCGTCACGCGGCAGCCTTTGCGGAACGGCATCTCCCAGTAGCTGTTGAAGCCCCCGTTCGGATTGGCAGCAACCGGCAGAGAGCTGACCTGGCTGTACTCGCCCCAGCCGTTGCAGAAGAAGTCGCCCACGGGCACCTCGACGGCAGGCTGCGCGTCTCCATCCCAGTAGCAGCGCAAGATCAAGCTGGCGCCAGTGGCTTCTATGAGTGGTCAGCCAGATGTGCTGGATCGCGCCTGAGCCCGGTGATTTCCGCCAGGGTGGCTACGTGTCGCCAGGAGCGATCTTGATGCTGGGCGAGATCTTCCAGCCGCGGCCCAGATCACGCGCCGCGTGGCTGCCTGTGCCCTCGGTAGCCATGCCGCCATGGCCTTTTTCGCCGTGTAAAGTTCTCGGCGCTGATCGACCGCGTCTGTGCATTGGAAAGGATCGACAGGTTGCCAAGGCCCATGCCCAGGCCGTTGAACCCGCTCATTGCATCCTCCTTATCATGGCCCGTTTGTTTGCCCCTCCAACCAACCTGTTAGGGAATGAAAGGGATTTTGGGGACACCCCCAAACCCCCGGCAGGGGAGCGCCCTGCACCCCCTTTTCCACTTCAACCAACCTTACCGGGAATTGAGAGAAATTTGGGGACACCCCAAACCCCCGGCAGGGGAGCGCCCCTGCACCCCCTATGACCAAGGAGGGAAGTTGGGGGACACCCCAAACCTCCGGCAGGGAGATCCCTGCACCCCTTTCCCCAACTTGGAGAATGGAGAGATTATGGCGACACCCCAAACCCCCGGCGGGGCCGCTCCCCTGCACCCCCTCTTTCCTTAGCAGGTGTCTTGATCGTGTAACTAGTAAGTGCAGGCACCTCACGCCTCACGCGCCGGGTCTCCTGAGCCTGTTAGCCTGATGCTCAATCTATCACCTGGGGCCAGCTTTACCTGCTGCTCAAACTCGACCAGCGCCGAGTTGCCGGAGAGTTGCAGGCGAACGGGTAGATCGATGTCGTTGAGTGTGGCCGCAGCGTTACCCACCGCGCCCACGGATTGCAGGCTTACTTCTCTCAACTGTAACATACCCCAGTCGAGCGTCAGGTCGGCCTCCAGCGTGCCCTTGGCGCGTTGCTGTACGAGGCTGCCCCAGCCTGTACCGGCGCTGAAGAAGCAGCGGAAATCGTCGCCGGGCATGGCAGGCGCAAAGGCGATCGAACCGCCGGCGAGGTTCAGCCGAAAGCCGCTGAGCGCCAGCAAGCAGCGCCCAGCTTGACATGCTGCGGGCGTAATGGTGGCCGCATTCGACCTCGTCCCAGGGGTTGCGGCGCACACCATCATGCCGGTCGCGCACCGCCCGTACAATCTGAAGCCCTTCTTCCAACAGCCCCTCGTAGATCAGGTGGGCGGCGACCTGGTACTCGATGCCGGTCCAAACCTCGTCAGAGTAGACGAAAGGGAAGTCAGGCCGCCCACCGTGCGGCCAGGTGCAGAGTAAGTAGGCCGGCTTCGTCGTTCAGCACGTAGGTGCGCTGGCAATTGGCGTGGTCGCGGAAGTCGCTCTGGAAGTTGTGGGCGAACACCGCGCCGATGGCCGAGCGCACGTGCTCAGGCGGCAAGAGATCGCCCAAGCCGAGAATGCGGGCGATATAGCTGGCCCAGCAACTGGTCGGAAAGGCATCCCGTCGCCGTGCTGGTATTTGTGAGCGTTCACGTCATCCAGCCTCTGGACGAAATACTCCGCCGTTCCAGAGGAGATCGTCGTGCGCGGCGGCTGCCCGCCTCGAACGCCGCACGCGCGCGCCGCGCAAGATCCGGCTCGTCCATCACGCGGGCCAGCTCCTCCACGGCTCGCAGCGCGGCGAGATAGTAGATGGCGCAGAGGGGGTTGGGTCCATAGAACTCGATGTCGTAGGTATTATGCTGCCTGCCGTCAAGCACGTTGTCACGGTCGGTATCCCAGTGGGTCGCAGCGAAGGCTATAGCCCGCTTGATGCCGGGCCAGACGCTCTCCAGCCACTCGCGGTCGCCGCTCAGCAGCCACTCGCGCTAGGCGCGCAGAATGCTGCCCATCTGGCCGTCAACCGCGGCCTCCGGCTCCTGGTCGCCCCAGCCCCACACGAAGCGGCTGCCGAAGGTCCGGTGCGTGCGGAAGTACATATAACCGCTCGGCTCGGTCTCCACCACGAACTCGATGCGGCGCATCTCGCGTTCCAGGCTTGGGAAGAGATAAGCCAGGGTCTGGGCGTAGCTCCAGACGTGGGTGCAGCTACCTTCGCAGCAACCCGCCGTGTCAAAGCAGCCCTCGAACCCGAAGAAGCGTCCATCCTCCAGCCAGAAGCAGGTTGTGCTGCGCAGCGGCACGATGTTGGCCGATATTGCGTCCAGCACGTAGGGTGGTAATGTGCTGGCGAAGAGCGAATCGTGGAAGCGCCGCGTCTCTGCCTCCAGGCGCGGTAGATGCTCGACCAGGTAGCGGGCCACGTCCCAGGAGCTGCCGAATTGCCGGGCGTAATGGTTGCGAACCAGGGGCGCTGCCGGGTCGTTGTCCCAGCTATTGGTGCGGTTTGGGAAAAACCATGTCAGCAGGAAGCGGTACGCTTTCTGCTCGCCAGGCGCGAGGGTATCTACGAGCCCTATGCTGCAGGTGTCGGTCTTGCCCATTTCTGACGGAGTGTCGTACCCCAGGTCGGTGAGCAGGCCATCGGCGCTGAAATCGTCCCAGAACTCCTGCAAAAAATCGTACCAGGCGCCGCGCAACCAGGCCCGCTTGACGGTCACATCAGGGTGGGTGGTCGCCAGGCTCATATCGCCGTAGAGGAGGCTGCCGGGCGCGTACTGTTCGGATCGCAGGTGCAGACCGCGCAAAGCGCCTTCCTCGCGCAATTCGTTGCGGTTCAGGCCCGTGCCGCCCGCGGCGATATTGCCGAAGGCATCGAAGGCCACTGCCGCCTACAGGATTGAAGAGCGAGCCTGCGATGGTCAGTTGAACGGCCTCGCTGCTCGTGTTGGTCACGGTGTAGGTGAGCACGGCGCAGGGCAGGCCCGAATTATCGGGGTCGAGCGGCACCATGGGGGTGAACGCCTCAAGCTGCACCTGCACAGGCAAGGCATGGTCGACGAAGTCAATGTGGGCGAAAGGGTATTCTCCGCTGAATGTGGTCCCTGCCAGGCGTGGGAGTCCCGCGGCTGTCCAGGGGTGGTACCCGTGCGACAGGTTGTGCGGCGGCTGCACAGGCCCTTCAAGCACGCGCGATATGGCAGGCCCGTCGCCCGAGCGTGCGCGGATCGCGAAAAATGTGTTGGGCAGCAAAGTGCCCTTCCCCGGGTGGTTGAATATCTCCCAGTCCCGCAGATCGCCCCGTGCCCCAATCGAGACGTTGCCGGTGCCTATACCCCCGAGGGGAAAGGCGACCTGGGAGGCTTCTGCGCCGAAGGTGCGAACGCCGTTGCTCTGTCGCATCTGTTATGCCTCGAAGTTATTCGTAAACAGAATATACACCCTGAGTGCAATACCGACAAAATAATGAGGTGTATGGAGCGCCCACTGGACCTTGTCATTTTGAATGCTATGCCAACTAAGTTATTGGAGATAAGAGGGCGTCCTCTCTTTTGTCATTCCGAGCGGAGCGAGGAATCACTACGGAGGAGATGAAGCTTGGATCCGAGCATATTGCTGCCCATAGTGATTCCTCGCTGCACTCGGAATGACAAGGTACAATTGGCGCTCTTTCCTCCAACAATTTATTGGCCTAGCATTGAGCGAAGCGAAGAATCACTAAGGGAGCGTGGTGCTTCGGTGCAGGCATTATACTGCCCTGAGCGAATTCTCTCAGGGGTAGACCCTGCAAGCTTGTATGCGATTTTATGAGCAAGGCGCTGTGTGAACGAGTCCAACTAATTCAAAGTGAAGGCAGCGACACGAGCAGCGCACAGCGGTTAAAACCGCGTGCTAGGCATACAAAGTCCGCCTACGCGGACTGCTCACTTCAAGATAGTGCTGGAAAGTGAGCATTTCCTTGGCTCTGCCAGTCCGCTATGCGGACTTCGTAGACATAGCACGCGGTTTAAACCGCTGTGCGCTGCTCGTGTCGCGTTGCATGCTCGAATTTGTTGGAACAAATGATGACTTGACGGGTGCCTCTACGACCTTTGTTAGCGGCATTTGGTCCTGGCGAGTTATTGTCCGGTAGGTGACAACGAGATTTGCGAGCATTCCATTACGAGCGTCGCTGTCGGATCGTCCGCTCTGCGCGCGTTGTCGATATTCACCACGTAAAGGGTTGACCCATCACTCAACTGTATGCAGTCGAGGGTGCCTCCGGAGGCGAAGCGCTGGGCCGTGATAGGATCGAGCGCTATTACTTTGCGTGTGTTGGGGGGAAGCTGGGCGAGCGCATGGCCTTCGGGCATTGGTAAGGAGTAATCCGACTTCCCCTGGTAGGCTCCATAGAGCCATCTCAAGTCGCCGTTCTGGTTAGTATCGATGCCATAAGATCGGTATTGCGGCAGCAAATAACCTGCCTCGCGGAATGGGCCGTCCCATTCGATCCCCATAATCAGGATGGTAGAATCGGGGTTATCATCGCGCAAAGCGGCTTGCACCGCTCGCCAGTGAGCATCGTTGTTCGCTATATTGGAGGCGGTAGTCGGCCCATCGGCAAACGCAAAGTACGACAGCGAGAACAACGCAATCGCCCCGCAAATAGCCAAACTAAAGCGCACGCCGTCGCTGCCGAGCTCGCGCCTCTCGCGCCTTTTGTAGCGCTCGCTCATTATATGCTCGTGATTTTCCGACTGGCTTGTGCCGCCCGCGCAATCGGCATGTGCCGTTCGGAAGGGCAGCGCCCGTATTTCGGCAAGGACCCTGGCGCTGACGGCCGACAGAATGGCGAGAGGCGGCACGACCACCAGCATATACCCGTACTGGCCTACGTGGCTGACCGCGTAGAATAAGAGAGGCGGCAGCGACCAGAGCAGGAGGAAAGCCCGTACAGGTCGCGATAAGCTGAAGCTGACAAGTCTGAGCGCCCACAAAGCCAACGTTACGAGGCCCAACCCTAGCCCGATCACCAGCGCGAAGCCCTCGAATGTCAGGTTGTATAGCAGCCCGCCTGCCCCTGCGTCCAGTACCGAGGTCTGCGATACCACCGCATCGGCAAGCAGTGCATTCTCGTGCAAATAAGCTCCAGGCCCGCCCGAAAGTAGAACCAGAGGCACGAGCCACGCGGCGCAAGTGGCGGTCAGCATCAGGCCAAACACCAGCCAGACCCTTCGCCCCGCCTTCCAAAGCGCCCACGCACATAGTGGTAGAAGGATGGGAAGGCTCGTCTGACGAACGCCTCCAGCCGCGCCCAGAACCAGGGCAAGGATGGCAGCGAGCCATACAAGCTCTTCAGGTTTTGCAAGCTTCGTCCGCCACGCAATCGCGGCGACAAGCACGCTCAAGAGCATCTCAGGCATATAGGTGAGGCCTACCGCCCCGTAGTAAATAGCCAGAGGCGATGCCGCAAGAATGAGAGTGGCTCCCCAGGCGATGCCTGTGTCATCGAACACGCTCATAACGAGTTTGTAGAAGAGCGGCAGCGCCAACGCACTGAGAAGAACGCTCAGCAGAGAGAGGGAAAGTCCCGGATTGTCCACCAGCAGATTGAAGGCTCGTCCCATCAAAACATACAGGATGTAGCCTGGCGGATGCGGCTGGTGCGAATGCAGATCGAACTGTTTCAGAGCTAGCGCGAACTGCACGGCGTCCCAGTTTATCGGCGTAGCGCGCACGAAAGGAAGGCGCGAGGCTGCCCCTATCAGGGCGAGCATGGCCCAAGCGGGCACGCTCAACGCGCCCGACCGAGCGAGAGTGCGAGCCTTTGTCAGGTTAGAATACGTCTGGTCTGTCGCCATGAAGAAAAGGCGATCCGCGCTTCGCGACCGCCTTCCTCCTTACTCTGTCCGCTCAGATGTGAACGGGAGAAGATTCGTTTGCCTGCTGCATTGCGCGCGAAGTCTGCTCGACAGGCGCGCTCGGTCACAACGTCTGCACTAAGTCTGCACTAAACGGGCAGCAATTGGAGTATTTCGCTATGTGTAACGGCTGTGCCCCTGAAAGCGCCTGTGAGCCACAGCACAAGTAGTACCGCCACGATCAGGACCACTACTGCAACAGCGATAACCGCTGCACTGGAACCTGAAGTGCCGTCTCCCGGTGTATTGACATTAACTTGACTCATATGTCCTCCTGTTTAGCCTCTTGAATTCGTAGGCTGTGCCATCCGGAAATGCAAATTCCGTGCCAGATACGGACGACCGACGACGGGCGACGCCGTAAAACGTAAAACGTAAGAACGTAACCGCCAAGACGCCAAGAACGCTAAGGTACGCCAAGGTTTTTATTGTTTATAGCCGAAATAATCCTCTGTGCGCTCTGTGACTCTCTCGTGATTTCAAACCCATAAAAACCTTCGTGATCTCTTTGTGATCTTGGTGTCTTTGTGGTTCAAACCGTAAATCCTTGGCGGATCTTGGCGTCTTGGCGGTGAGTAATTGGCCCATAATCGGAGTTCGGGCCGGCTGCCGGACGGCAGCCGGCAACTGAAACTTTGACGACCCACCTACGTATCTCTATAATGGTTAGACATACAGAGATTCGACCTCAGACGAAAACGGAGGAGTAATCGCCATGGCGGGCGAATTGAATATCAGGTCAATGCTATCCCGGCCAACAGTTCCGGTGATGAACGTGGAGCAGCTTGTCTACTGCCTGCTGGAATTGCGGCCAGGCGAGACTGCTGTCGCGCAATCCTCGCTGCCCCTCAATCTTTGCCTGGTGCTCGATCGTAGCGGCTCGATGCACGGCTCCAAGATCGAGAATCTGCGCGATGCGACCATGCTCGTGATCGATATGCTCCAGCCGCAGGATTACATCTCGGTCCTCTTCTTCAACAGCCGCACCGAGGTGGCTTTCCCTTCCCAGCGCATCAATGACGAGATTCGCCGCGCCGAAATGAAGGCGCGTGTGTCCCACCTCAAGGCAGATGGCGGCACCAACATGGCCCCCGCGATGGAGGCCGGGCTGATCGAGCTTCGCAAGCAGATGTCCATCACGGGCTCGGCCCCCGGCGGAGGCTCGCAGGTAAACCGCCTGGTGCTGCTCACCGACGGCATCACCGAAAAAGAGAAGCGCTGCCTCGAACAGGCCGAGAATGCCACCCGCATAGGCGTGCCTATCACCGCTCTTGGTATCGGCAAGGACTGGAACGACAAGCTGATGCAGGATATCGGCACCAGGAGCGGCGGGGAAGCCGATTATATAGCCACCCCCGAACAAATCCGCACCCATTTCGCCCGAACAGTCCAGCAAATGCAGGCAGTGGCGCTCCAGCGTGTTTCCATGAACCTCCGCCCCTCGCTCGGCATAGACATACGCAATATCTTCCGTGTCTACCCATTAATTGCTCGCCTCGAAGCGGGCCAGGTGGCCGAGCGGGTGCAGAGCCTCTCTCTAGGCGAGCTTGAGCGCGGCAACGGCCAGACGCTCCTGGTCGAGTTCGTCGTGCCCGCTCGCCCCGAAGGAAGCTATCGTATCGCCCAGGTTGACGTTGAATACGACGTTCCGCAGTCGGGCCTCATCCAGCAGCGCGCCAGCCTCGATATCCTCCTGGGCTACTCGCACAATCCTGCAATGGTGCCTCAGCCCGATGCCAATATCATGAACCTCGTGGAGAAGGTGAGCGCCTTTAAGCTGCAAACCCGCGCCCTAGAAGACCTGGAAAAAGGCAACGTGCAGTCCGCCACGCAGAAATTGCGCGGCGCGCTCACCCACCTGCTCAACCAGGGCGACACCGAGCTTGCCGCCACCGTCCAGACCGAGCTGAACAACCTCGAAAAAGGCCGCATGATGTCGCCCGAAGGCCGCAAGACGATTCGCTTCGAGAGCGGAAAGACCGTTAGATTGAATAAAGACTAGGGTCTGACGAAGTTGCCAGTGTGTCAGTTGTCAGTAGACGACCGACGACCACCGATTACTGCTTACCGGTCTAGCCGACAACTGGCAACTGACAACTGACAACGAGGGTACAAATGCCTATCTATTGCTCAAATTGTGGAGTTGAACTGCCCGACGGGGTGGCTTTCTGCGATGCGTGCGGGACACCTGTGCGCGGCCAGAGCGCTGCGCCTGCGGCCGGCAGCCAGAACGGCATCGGGGCGACCGCCTGCCCGGTGTGCGGCGCGGCCTCGCTGCCCGGCGAAGCGTTTTGCGACAATTGCGGGGCAGCTCTGCTCGCGCCCACTACCTACGTTTCGCCTTCGCAAGTTTCGACGCCTTCAGCTCCGCGACAGGTGGGAGCGCCGCCGGCTTATTCATCGGCTCCGATGGCCGGCAGCAGCTACAACCTCCCTTCCGTGCAGGCCCGCCCCGTGTCGGCCGCCATTGTCGTGACTTCGCCTCCACCACCCGCCACGATCCAGATGCCCAACCGACCTGAGCTGATCGTGGGCCGCTCCGATCCCCAGAGCAATAGCTATCCCGACGTGGACCTCGGCCCCTACGGTGGCCTTGACCTCGGCGTATCGCGCCGCCACTTCCGCATCACGCGCAACGGCGACCACTTCTACCTGGAAGACCTCAAAGCCATGAACGGCAGCGTGGTCAACGGCCAGCGCATCCCTCCGTACACCCTGCACCCCCTTCGCCACGGCGATCGCATCACCCTCGGCAAAATGGAGCTGGTTTTCGAGATATCGTAGAAATGAGAAATGAGAAATGAGAAATGAGAAGCTAGCGGTAGACTGCTTCTCATTTCTCATTTCTCATTTCTTTCGTATAATATCCTTTTGGAGGATATAAACTGATGCCCGTATTTGTAGACCCTAAAGCCTGCGTAAACCGGGAGCACTGTTTCGCTGCCGGCGCTTGCCCATACGATGCTTACCTGCATAATCCGCTCAAAAAGACCTGGGAAGTAGACGCCAATATATGCGGCGATTGCCCCGGCCCATGCCTCAACTTCTGCGACAAAGACGCCCTCCACTGGGGCGATGACCTGGTCGATCTCCGGCTGGTGAAGGCCCAGATCGAAGGCACGATGAAGCCCGAACAGGTCGCCGAAGCACGCCTCAAGCACAAGAAAGAGCTTGCTGAGGCGGCAAAGCTCGCAGCAGCCGAAGCGGCTGCCAAAAGCTCAGAAGGGGTGATCGCCCTCACACGCGCCAATTTCGAGCGCGAGGTGCTGCGCTCTCAGGTCCCTGTGGTGGTTGACTGCTGGGCCGATTGGTGCGCCCCCTGTAAGCAGTTCTCTCCTATCTTCGAGGCCACCGCCAAGCAGTACGTAGGTGTGGTCAAGTTTGCCAAGCTCGATACCGATGCCGAGCCCGCTCTCGCCCAGGGCCTGGGCGTGCAGGCCCTGCCTACTACCCTCATGTTCTACAAAGGCCAGATGGTGAATGTCGCCGAGGGCGCGCTTCCTGCCTCGCAGTTCCAGGCCTGGCTCTACCAGACCCTCACCGCCGTCCGCCAGTACGAAAAGCAGCTCAGCGCCGAGGCAGACGATGCAATCGCCGCCGCCACCCGCAACCTCTCTTCCATCGACGGCATCGCCCCACCGGACGACGGCCAGCAGCCCGAGCAATCTCCGACCGCAGCCTCCAACATAACGCTCGATACCCACGCCAGCCCCACACCGTCCTCCCCGCCCCCGGTGCGTGGCAAGCAAACATCAAGTGGCTTGTACATCCCGTAAAACGTGAAACGTAGATAACCGCCAAGACGCCAAGTTCGCTAAGGTCGCCAAGGTTTCTATGGTTATGGGTTTGAGTTTAAAAATCCTCTGTGATGTCTGTGATTCAAAACACAATACCAACCTTCGTGATCTTCGTGTCTTCGTGATTCAAACCCATAATGACCTTTGTGATCTTTGTGTCTTTGTGGTTCAACCGTAAATCCTTGGCGATTGCGCTGGCGTCTTGGCGGTTACGTCTGACGTTTCGCTTTCTCTTGCTCATTCTGCTAGCTTTTGGTAAAATCTCAACCATGTACAGCAAAAGAGATACTAGATACGCCGCCAAACGGCGTGCCGCTAATAGAAAGCGGATGCGTGAAGTTGTCCGCTACGTCGCCATTTTCGGATTTATCGGCGTCTTGATCATAGGCACCTTCGCCACCATTGTAGGTACTTCGATTTTAGCACCCGCCGGCACACACGACCGGATCTCCTTCCCCCACGACTAATGGCTCCCTTTCCCAGCTCGTAACGCAGGGCGATGCCGCGGCTGCCACCGGCGATTATAATGGTGCGATCAGCTACTACCTCGCCTATAGCGCCCAGAACCCCACCGACGCTGATGTGCTCTTCAAGATAGGCCAGGCTTGGGTTGACCCCAAGAATAGCCAACCCCGACTATCTGGCCGGCGTAGCTTACCTGCAGCGGGCCCTCACCGCCAACCCCAACGGCTCGTGGGCCAGCCAGGCTGCCGGCCTGATTGCCCAGTACTCATCCCAGGCTAACGCCGAGGCCACCACCACGGCCGTCGCCGCTCTGACCGCCACCGTGGTTTCGACCGGCACCGTGCGTACGGGAACAACCCCAACGGTTGCAAATAATACCGGTGCTCCCGCGCCTAACTCAGGCGCTGCACAACCTCCGGTCACCCCTACCACAACCGTAACAAAATAGCTTTTTGCTTCCTACAGCAAGAGGGCCGCCCGCGGGCGGCCCTCTTGCTGTAGGATATCCTTTGCTCGCGCTTGCAAATGCGCCCTCAGAGCGTTATAGTATCTCCAATCGTAGCATGCAGCTACCTGCCAGGCAATGCCGAAAAGGGGCTCGTCAGCGCTGATGAGCACAGGAGGTAATCTCTATGAAAGCTGAGGAAATTGACTGTACCACGGAAGCCGCCATCGCACCCCACTCAGGCGGCTGAGCCACTCTCTCCCGACCTTCGGGGCCGCGACCTTCGCGATCTCGTAGTCGGAGGACACACCCTTGTACCCGTCCTCGATGGCACCCTCCGCCCTTATATCAACCTCGATAATGCCGCGTCCACTCCCATCGCCCGCCCCGTAAAGGCCAAAGTAGACGAATCGTTAGAATGGTATTCCGCCGTGCATCGCGGCGCCGGTTTTAAGTCGCAAGTCTCCTCGCTCGCCTATGAACAGGCGCGTGATATCATTGCCCATTTCGTGGGAGCCGACCCACACGAGCGCGCTTGCATCTTCGTCCGTAACGCCACAGAGGCGCTCAACCGCTGCTCGGGCCGCTTCCACTTCCTCCCCGGCGATGTGGTGCTCACCACCCTCATGGAGCACCATTCTAATATGCTCACATGGCGCTCACGGTGCGGCCACGTCGAATATGTAGCCGTCGACGAGTTCGGCGCTCCACTCATTTCCGACCTGCGCGCCAGGCTCGAAGCCAACAAAGGCCACGTCAAGCTGGTGGCGATCTCCGGCGGCTCCAACGTCACGGGTATAGTGCCCGACATCCATTCTATCGCCAGGGTAGTGCACGAAGCAGGCTCGCTTCTCCTGGTAGACGCCGCCCAGCTCGCCCCTCACCGCCCCATCCGGATGGGCCGCCTGGGCGAGCCTGATTCTATCGATTTCCTCGCCATGTCGGCCCACAAGATGTACGCCCCTCTTGGCAGCGGCGTGCTTATAGGCCCCGCTGAGGCCTTCAAAGGTGATGCCCCCGAGCTGGTCGGGGGTGGTGCCGTTCGTTTCGTATCTCAAGAAAACGTCATGTGGGCCGACCCTCCCGATAGCGAAGAGGCAGGCAGCCCCAATGTGCCGGGCGCAATCGCCATGGCCGCCGCCGCTCGCTTCCTCGAAAACGACCTCGGCTGGGACTGGCTGGTGCAGCACGAGCGCGATCTCACGTCGTATGCCCTCGAAAAGCTCAATGCGATACCCGGCCTCGTAATCTATGGACCTCGCGACCCTGCTTTACGCGAAGACCGCCTGGGCGTGATAGCCCTCAATCTGCCCGGGATAAACCATTACAAGATTGCCGCTATCCTGAGTCACGAATATGCAATCGGCACCCGTACAGGCTGCTTCTGCGCCCACCCGTACCTGTTGAGCCTCTTCCAGGTGAGCCGGCAGGCCATCGAATCATTGCGTGACGACCTCAGCCACGACGACAAGACCAATATGCTCGGCGCGCTTCGTATCTCCTTCGGCTTCTACAATACCCGGGACGACGTAGACGCTGTGGTGCTTGCTCTCCAGGACATCCTGGCCGGCAAATGGCAGGGTGAGTACCACCAGGAAACGCGCACAGGCGAGTTCTGTCCCGTCTCAACCAGCACCAGCCCGGAGGGATGGTTTAACCTGTAATAGTGCGGCCTGAGCCAACTTCGCGTCGTATAATGGACCAGAGCAACGCAGTTTGGCCGCTGGGAGACTAGGCAATAGTATTGGTGGACGAAGGACGAAGGACGAAAGACGAAGGACGAAAGACGAAGGGGCGCCTCGTCTTTCGTCCTTCGTCTTTCGTCTTTACAGCCAATATTCTCCTCATCTTCGCACTCGGCCTGGCTATAAGAGTGGCCTACTGGCAGGACGCTCGCGCTTACGCGCTGGGTGCTGACGAGCCTGACTACGTTATCCCCGCTCAGACCTTCGCCCGCGACGGCCGTTACGTGGATACTTATATCTCCAACGACCGCATCTGGACGCGAGTGCCTCTCACCGCCCTCTTCTTCGCGGGGTCGTTCCTCTTCGCGCCCGACAGCGCTGCCGCGGGCGCACAGGGCGACGACGCAGCCTTGATGGAGCCTCGCTACGACGCGCTCAATATCGCCCAGATATTTATCAGCCTGATAACGGTGGCGCTCACCATGCTGCTGGCCGCGCGCTCCTTCCCTACGGAGGGCACGGGGTGCCGCGCTTGCGGCAGGCTACATATCCGCTATATATCCACCGCTGGCCAGCAGCCCCGCTCAGCGCGCCTTAAGCGAGCCGCTTTCGATAATGCTTATTTTCGCCGCCCTCTACGCGTTATCCTGGTGGAAGCCGCGCGGCTCGTGGGGCGCCATGCTGGGCGTGGCCGCTCTCACCGGTGCGCTGCTCGGCGTAGCCTCGCTGGCGCGCGCCGTCGGTATCGCCATGCTCCCTTTCGCCTGCCTCTGGTTCCTTATAGTTTATATCGCTGATAAGAGGGAAAGCCTTCGCCGGCCTACGCCCTCTATAGAAGATGGACACGGACGCGGGAGAATCTCGGCACCCCGACGCCGCCGGGACCGCCATCGCCTCGCTTTGCGCCACTCCTGTGGCTTCGCTCCAATGTGCGCCCTCTCGTCTGCTCGGTGGTGGCGATAGCTGCATGCTTGCTCGCGATTGCTCCCTGGACATACTACAACTACAGGCAGTACGGCAGCTTTCTCTTGCTTGAGACCGCCAACACGACGGCTTACTGGCATTACCACAATTTCAAGGGCGAGAACGAAGACGCAATCCTCCGCCAGTACCCTAACCCTGCCGATCGCCTCTCCGTAATCGTGCAGAAAGGCACGGAAAATATCCTCGAATACCCTGACAGGGCTATCGGCGAGTCGGTGTTTGCTTTCTTCTACGCCTGGCACCTCGAAAGCAACTCCGCCGTGCTTGAGAACCCCTGGGACATGACCCAGCGTGACCCCGACGTGCCCGATCTCCTCCATAGCGACGCAGCTTTCCTGCTGGTGGGGCTCACGGGCCTTGCAGGCCTGGTGGGTGTTGGCTTGAGGCGGCCTGTGGGGCTTGCAGGGCGAACTCTCCTTGTGCTCAACTTGTGGCTGCTCATAATGCTCATCCTGGGCATTGTCGTGCCTTACGATGCGCGCTATCGCCTCCCTGCCGCCCCTGCTATCATCATATGGCCGCCGGGCTCCTGGTGCTGGCCGATTGGCGCTCCGTTTTCTCTCCCCGCCGGGCCTGGGCTATCCTTCGTGCCCACCCGAAGATTGCCGTATTCACCTTCGTGCTATGCCTGTGGGTGCTCATCGGCGCGTATACGCCCAGCATCCCGCCGCTACTGCGCAGCGTCTACCAGGGCTGGCGCGGCGACATCGCTTCCTCCCCGAGCGACGCTCTCAATCGCTACAACGCCTCTATCGCCGCCTTCCCCAGCTTCTACTGGCCCTACCGGCATGAGGCTGACGCTTTGCGACTTATGGGCAACGACGCTCAGGCCCGTTCCCTCTACATGCAAGGCTGGAAGCATAATCCAGACGACCCCTATGGCATCCTCGGCTTCGCCGATCTCGCCAACCGCCACCCGGAATGGCAGCTCACCGCCGACGAGCGCAAGTGGCTCAGCCGCGACGAAGCACAGTGGCGCGGCAACCCCTGGAACAGCTTCCACCCCAGCCCCGCCACGGCGATAGACGTCGGCACAGGTCGCGACCTCGGCTACATTCTCGGCTTCTACCTCCCCGACCAATCGCGCAACCCTGACTTCGATTACCGCTGGAGCCGTGGCCGCGCCACCCTGCGCCTCCCTATCCCGGCAGGCCAGGGTCAGAGTTATAACGCGGTCACGCTAAGGATGTCTGCGCCGGCTATCGGCCCCGCGGTGCCAATGGCTGTGTCAATCTCGGTAAATGGTGCTCCGGCCACCATCCTGCAAGTGCCCTCCGGCTGGGCCGACTACACCGTCCCCCTTCCAACCGGCGCCGGCCAACCCGGCAAGACCGTCACCCTGACAATCCTAAGTCCCACCCGCAGCCCCGCCCAGCTCCAACCCGGCTCTTCCGACACCCGCAACCTCGGCGTGGGCATCGATCGCGTTACTCTTCTCAAAAATAATCTTACATTGCGGGATTACGTGTAACTCACCGCAGAGGCGCAGTAGCGACGCAGAGGCACGCAGAGCAAGTTATTGTGAGTTATTATCCGCGTAACCTATAAAAATCTCTGCGTAACTCTGCGTCCTCTGCGCCTCTGCGGTGAGTTGAAACGGTGCTACTAAGAGCGCGAATCGGCCTCACGTTGTACAATAATAGAAAGCATACGAATTACGAGAGGAGGTGATAGCCATGTCAAGCCCCAAGTACGACAAGCGCGGCAACGTGCGTCTTACGAGCCTTGCCTCCTGCGCGGGTTGAGCCTCTAAGATGGGTCCCGGCGACCTGGCGCAGGTTCTGCGCCCATTAGTGCCTCACACGCACCCTAACTTAATAATCGGTCTCGCGCCCGGCGACGACGCGGCTGTCTACCTCATCGGTGAAGGCCAGGCTATCGTCCAGACACTCGACTTCTTCCCGCCAATCGTGGACGATCCCTACACCTTCGGGGCAATAGCCGCCGCTAATTCCATGAGCGACGTCTACGCCATGGGTGGTGAGGTTCGCTTTGCCCTCAATATCGTAGCCTTCCCGTCGGACCTGGATAAAACGATACTGACCTCGATCCTCCAGGGCGGCAGCGATAAAGTGCGCGAGGCGGGCGGCATCATCGGGGGCGGGCATACCGTCACCGACCCGGAGCCGAAGTACGGCCTCTGTGTCACAGGCCTTGTCGACCCGGCCCAGGTGATGTCGAAGGCGGGCGCGCGCCCCGGTGACCGCCTCCTCCTGACGAAGCCCATCGGCACAGGCGTCATCACCACAGCCGCTAAGAACGAGCGCGCCGAGTTATCTCACCTCCAGGGGGCAGTCGACTGGATGCTGCGCCTGAATGGGCCCGCCTCCAGGGTGTTCCGCTGGGCGGGTGTGCGCGCCTGCACTGATATAACGGGTTTCGGGCTGCTCGGACATGCCTCCGAGATGGCTCAGGCGGGCAAAGTGCGGTTCCGCATCCACGCCAGGGCGGTACCGTTGCTCGATGGCGCTCTCGATTGCGTCCGAAGCAAGCAGATTCCGGGCGGCACAGGCCGCAACCGCGAATACCTGCTCGCTTCCTACGACGAAGGCGAACAGGAAGCAGCCCATCCTACCGGCTCTCAATCGATGGTACGCGTCCGCACCGAAGGCGACATACCCCGCGATCTTCTGACCCTCCTTTTCGACCCGCAGACGTCCGGCGGCCTCCTGGCTGCCGTGCCCGCCGATCGCCTCGCGGCGGTGCGCTCGGCCCTTGAAGAGCAAGGTGTGGCGTCCTGGGAAGTAGGGGAGGTCGAGCCAGGATTGGGCGTGGTAGTGGAGTGACACGGCGCTGAATGCGCTTCAGAATAGCAATCGGCTCGCCTACGGCGAGCCGATTGCTATTTAACCAGAAGTAATCTGCCAAACTAGACATAATAGCTATTGACTTGCCACATCCACGGTGCTAGAATAGATTATGTCAAGATCCATTATGTCAACGTATGCATGGACCTATGTGGATAATGAAAACGCGGCATCCAGCTTAGTTTAATATGTGAAATAGAAGAGAAAAGTGGTTTCCAAACGTGCGGGATTCATCAGGGAGGGCGTAAATGGAAAATAAGCCTGCGGGGCAAGGCGCACCAATCTCGAAGGGCAAGTATTTGCTGGCCGGTATGGTGGCCATCATTCTTTTGGGAGTGGCAATTATGGGCGCGGGCACCGCGCTTGCCGATGTCTCGTATCGCGTGCAGCCCGGCGACACCCTCAGCGGGATAGCCTCTCGATATGGTATCACCGTTGATGCAATCGTGGCCGCTAACAACCTGCCCAATCGCTCGGTGATTTATGCGGGAGAAACCCTTACTATCCCCACCTCCTCGGGCAATTCGGGTGGGACGAGCCAGCCTACGGGAACCTACGTCGTGCAATACGGCGATAGTCTCAGCGCGATCGCAGCACGCTTCGGTACAACCGTAGATGCTCTCATGCGGGCCAATGGCCTACCGAACACTACTATATACGCAGGGCAGGTGCTCAAGATCGTCCCCGCCAACTATTCGGCCCAGGCTCCTGCTCCTACTCAGCAGCCTCAGGCTACTCCTACAGCCACCATAGTTCCGCCCACGCTCACGCCCGTCCTCCCAACGTCTACGCCTGTTCCGGCCACTGCAGCGCCTGTCGTAGGCACGACAACCCCCTTGCCTGCCCAGTCGCCGACGCAGGCACCGCCGGGCCAGCCGGTCAAGTACACCGTTCAACAGGGAGACAGTCTCACCACTATCGCCGCCAGGTTCAGCACGACCGTGGCCACGCTTATGCAGCTCAACGGCCTGACCGACCCCAACTTCGTTTACGCCGGTGAGGTACTCGTTATCATTAAAGGCGATGACCAGAGCAACACGTCGCCATCGTCCACGGGCACCTCCCAGCCAGGCTTTCCTATCCCCACTCCGACGCCCCCAATGGGCGCGTTTGGTCCCAAGTGGGTAGACGTCAACCTCACCACTCAGATGATGATTGCCTACGAGGGCGAGACTCCGGTCTATTCGTCAAAGGTCAGCTCCGGCATACCCGACCATCCTACCGTGATCGGCACATACCGCATTTATGCAAAGTATCTCTCTACCAGGATGCAGGGGGGCACACCGGGCATAGATTACTACGATATACCGAACGTGCCGTACACTATGTACTTTTACTCCGGCTACGCTCTGCACGGCGCGTACTGGCATAACAACTTCGGCCACCCGATGAGCCATGGCTGCGTCAATCTGCCGGTAGACGTCTCCAAGTGGATGTTCGACTGGGCCCCTATCGGCACCATGGTGGTTACACATTACTAATCGAATTCAATAGAGTAGCATTCCAATAAGTAAAATGAAGATTGGGGGAGCGCAGCGCTGCGCTCCCCCAATCTTCATTTTGCTTATTCGACCTGAGCTCTTTACGCCTGGCAAGGGCAATTGCCAGGTTCGGCGTGTCTCATTTTCTGTTGGATTCGCCCGAGCGGATCGTTACAGTCGCATGGCTCGCCCGCCGTCGCATGATGAGGCCGCCGCTGAGGGCTAGCCCGCTCAACAATACTACCAGCAGCATGCTGCCCATCGATCCCTCAGCAGAGCCGGCACCGGTGCGTGGCATGCCGGCGGGTATGCCTGGGCCAACGGCCAGCCAGCCTACTCCGGCGCCACCAAAGGGATGGGTCATAGTGCTGCCCTGAATCGTAGCCGGCGCGGGGTTGTCGCTAATCGCAGGCGGGTTGGCAGGGCTTGTATTGTAGACTTCGCTATCGGATGTGACCTGTGGATCGGTAACGCTCCAGACTACAGGCTTGTCGAATTTGCCAATAAGCTGGCCTGTGCTCATATTAGTCACCCGGAAAGCGAATGTCGATATCACTACCTTGGATTGGTCGGCTGCGGCAAAGAGCGGGTGAAAGAACGACGGATCGCCTTCCAGGAACTCGAATTTTGCAGGCACGCTCAGGAAGTCGGCAGGTATCTCGACTTTCTGTTTGCCTGCCGTCAGAGTGGTAGCCTGGCCCGGCGTGAACATGGCTGTGCCCGTAACCTGCGGGAACCCGAACTGGGTCATGTCCGGGACGGTGGATTGGGCCGCGGCGGGTATCGCGGCCACCATGGCAAGGGCCGCAAGCAAGATAAATACCGATAAGCGTCTCGTCGTGAGCCTGAGTAGTGCCATCTGTGCCTCCTCTAAAGTACCGGCTAATACCGGAGATTGACTTTTAATACGAAGGAGGTTACACATTCTTTAGCAGGCAAATAAAAACCTCCCCGACCGGGGAGGTTTTTATTTGCCTGCTAAGAAACCTAGCTAATAGCGTCTGGTGGCTGCTTTATACGCTTTTTCGTAAAACTTGGACGCCTGCTCGTGCTGGCCTCGACCGGCGAGCACGTGCGCGTACCGCTGGTAGATGTCGCTCGATTCGTCCCCGCCTTCTCCAGCTTCTATGATCTTGATAGCTTCGCTGAAGTGGCTGTCCACCTTTTTGGGATCCTTGCCGCGTGTTGCTACTTCCCCGCCAAGGGCCAGGGCCCTTGCGAGCGCCATATTGGCTCTCACCTTGCGCTGCGCATGGTTCTTTTCTGCTCCCCTTTCCCCGTCTGCTTCGGCTTCTCCCTTGCCTGCTTTGACCGCTTCCCTGGCCAGGGCGATGGCCTGCTCTATCCGCTCTGTGGCTTCAGCTGTGTTATCCCGCTTTATGCTCACGCGCGCCAGGTTGGTCAAGACGGCGGACTTCTCAACTTCCGAGTTCATGCTGTCGGCCAGCTCAAGGCTCCTCACCAGGTAGCCTTCTGCAGCCTGGAAATCGCCCATATCGAGCAGGATATCCCCATATTTGTTCTCCATGAGGGTCACCAGCCTGATGTTGTCTAGCGCCTCGTACAGGCTCAAAGCCTTGGCCGCCAGGGCGTTGGCTTGCATGTATACGCCTCTATCGCCGAGCTTCGTAGTGGCGTCCCAGAAGATAGCCGCCTGCTTCTCGATGCTGTTCACGTCTCCTAACAATTCAAGAGCGGTCTTGTAGGTTGCCATGGCGTGCTCGTTGTCGTGCAGTGCCCAGTAATCGTTAGCCAGGTTGGAGTAGACCATCAGCTTGAAGTTGGGATCGGTGACCACGCCGTTCTGGACAGCTTCCTGGCATAGCTTATGTTGTTCGAGAGCAGAGAGAGGTTGGTCTGCCTGGTAGAATGCCACACCCAGAATATTGCGCATCTTCTCCTGCATTTCCCGGTCGCCCTGTCGAACTGCTGCCTGGCTCCCTTTGTTCAGATAGCCAATAGCCTCCGCGGACGCGCCGTGGCGCACCGCAGCGATCGCGGCCAGGTAGTAGCATCGCTGCAACTGACCCGCATCAAGGGGCCTGGTGGTCCTGGAATTGCCGTTCTCGTCGGGGAGGAGGGTGCGCAAGATCACGAGAGCTTGCCCGGGGTTGCCCGTATAAATCAACTGCTCGGCTTCCGAAATGCGCAGATCCAGATAGGCCGGGTCGTTCAGAGAAGGGCCCTGGCCCGCTCTCACGCCTCTCCGGCGGCGTACCCGCCTTGGAAGGGCTTCGGGATCGAAAGGAGCGAAGCCGGGAGCATCGGGATCGAGTAGCATGCCTGCCGGCATCTCAAGTCGAGAGGCAATGCGTTGTAAAGCTTCCAAAGATGGCCGGGTTTTGCCTTGTTCGATGGCGCTGATGTAACTCTTGGAGTAATCTTCTCCGGCGAGGTCCTGCTGGGTTAGACCACGCCTGGTACGCATTTGCCTGATGCGCTGGCCTAAAACGCGAGCGCTAAGAGTAGTAACCATATGGTGAAATCCTCACTTGTTGCCGTACATGTCATTGCCGCCTGTAATAGCGTACTTCTGTGCACGGTATATACTAATGTATCATATCCGCAGGTAGTCGCTGTGTAGGCTAACTATTACGCGGTAGGGAGTGTGGTGACGGTCGAAAGGCAATAGATATGGGCGATCGGGTGTGGCTGGGGCGACCCTCCGGCCATTATAACATAAATATCTTATGAAGGTAAGTACATTTTCCATTGTTCTTTTTGAGAAAATACGCAAAAGCGCTCTCAGGCAAATACTACAAAATGTAGCAAGGGTCGCCTCAGGCGACCCTTGCTACTCAGATGAAATCTAAGTCTACTACTTGGGCATATTCTTCAACGCCGTATAAGCGGGCCGTGGACTATAGTCGGCGTTGATAACCGACCAGGGCGGCTTTTCATCGTTGATCGATAAACCGAGCGTCGAGAAGTTCAGGTTCCAGACAAGCATCACGCCCATCCAGGGATATTCGGTTTGACCTTTCTGGAAGGCGCGTACAAGGTACTGGGCTTGCAAGATCAGGGCTGATTAGCTGGCCATACTCATATCCAGGCGCTGTATTGTAGGTGGACCAGCCGAACTCGGTTAGCCACATCTGCTTGTTGCCTTCGCCGTTCGCTTGCATTTTTGCGTATTGTTGCTCGATGCGCCGGAAGTAGAACGAAGGCTGAGTGAGCCAGCATGTGCCTTCCTGTGAAGCATATATGGGCGGACAATGCCCTGTGCCAGGGTTGTTCGGGTACAACTGGTCGGGGCTGTTGCTGTTCGAACCTGGGTGCGAACCCATCACGTCGTAGTAGTTCTTAACTATGCCACCCTGGTAATCGTATGCCTGTTGGAGATACTGCACATCGTCAATCGCCACGTTCGGGTTGTTTACGCCCGTGGGCGTTGGCGCGCCGAAGATTACAACGGCGTTCGGGTCAGCGAACTTCACGCCGCTGTACCCGTACTTGAGTAGCTCCACGTACTGGGCCGCGTTGATTTGCCCTCCGCTCTCGCCCTTGAGATTTTCTTCGTTCCAGATTTCGTAGGCCGACACTTTGCCTTTGTAATGCCTTGCCAGCATGTACATGAAGTTGCCGAAGTCGAGCGGGTTATCGGGCATCCCACCATTGGTATTAGGAGAGGCCCATTTAGGCGACTTGGCTATAGAGAGGATGACTTTCATGTTGTTGCGGTTGGTGGCCTCTATTACGTTGTCAAGCTCGCCCCAGTTGTAATAAAGGTTCTGGCCCTGTTCGTCGGTCCACGCTACCTGCTGCCGCACCCATTGGAAGCCCGCCTGAAGAGAAGTGTCCAGTACTTTCTGCCTGTCAGTGTAGAAGAGCTGCACGTTGAAGCCGGCGCCTGCATGAGGGCCTTTCAACGGGAAGTTGGAGTTCAGCTTGCCCGCGCTGAGATAGCGCCAGTCGCGGTAGTGGAGGCCGATATTGCCCATCTCCACCTGGAAGCCCGCAGGATTGCTTGGGGTGTAGGTCAGCACCCGGCGCTCGAAGGCTTGCACAAGCGTATCGGCTGGCTTGCCCGCGATCTTGATATGCACCCAGTAGGCGTCCGAGATAGGACGGCCGGTGGCATAGAACCAGGGCGTGTTGAGCGGCTCGGTGGCAATCTTGCCATTATCGTTCACCTGCCCCTGCGCGTTGAGGAAATCCCACATAGCTTTGGGCACGTTATGGTGTGTCACATCGTCGAAGTAGACATAGTTAACGTTGGGGATGCTCGCCTTGCTGGGATCGTCGCCGACCGAACCGTCTCGTGCCAGGGTAGCGGTGGCGTTCTGGCCGTTCTTGTTGGGGTCCGGGTGGTCGCTGCCCGCATTGGCATGGCTTGCGAAGGAGGCATAGGTGGGTGCGTTAGGGTCGTCGGTGTCCCCTGCGATCACGATCTGGGCCGGTTGGCGGGTTTCGAAGGTGTTGTTACCGGTTTGCATCTGGCCTGATATAAGCTCTACCGTCAACAGGCCGTTTGTGATATAGAAAGGATTGGTTTTATCACCGTTGGGATCGTTGATCTCCATCCGCGACTTGTCATAGTATTGAACGAGGCGGCTCTGCGTGCCTGTAGGGTCGTCCACATAAAGCTCGCGGGTCGTCCAGTTCGGCTGCGGCCCCCAATACCAGGAGCGAGTCACCTGCCCGCCCGCGACCAGCGAGTCGGTGCGATTCCAAACAGCGGTAAAAGCTGAGGTATCGGGAGGTGTATCGGGGAACTGGCCGGCAGGGGAAGCTAGTACTGTACCCACAGAAGCGGGCGGCAAGGCGGAAGGCACCATCGTCACCAGCAGCGCGACAGCTCCCCCTAACGAAAATGCTCTCTGTTTGTTCAAGTCTGGTCCTCCTGTAGTAGTCGCTTTTCTCTCACATCGATGCCAACTGTTGAAGTGTCAAAAGTGTAAGGTAAAATATGAGCCGCTAAAGCCCAAAGCGGCAGGGTAATCGTAATTGAGCAGTCTTTATTATAACGGCTCTGGCCCTTTTTAGGTTCTACGACGAATTACGTAGTTTACCTGCGTTCCTCCTTCCTGTCGTTTCTCGCATCCATTATATAGTGCATAACGCGTACCCAGACTAACTTACCGGGCCGAAGGTTCCTGTAGTCTCATAAAAAGAGGAGTGAGATCGCCTACCGGGACCTCACTCCTCTTTTTATGGGACAATCCATATATTATGGAAACAACGCCACCTTGGCGGCTGTTCCTTCATTCATCAGCCGGAACGCCTCATCGAACTCTTCAAGCTTGAAGCGATGTGTAATCACGGGAGTGGGGTCCACCATGCCGGTGGTGATGAGAGCCTGGGTCTGGTACCAGGTCTCCCAGATCAGGCGGCCCGATATCCCGTAAATTGTGGCTCCTTTGAACACGATGTCGTTAGCGAGGTCGATCTCGATTGGCCTGGGCGGTATGCCCAACATCGACACGCGCCCGCCGTTGCGCAGCGCGGCGAACCCCTGCTTGATAGCGCGCCAGTTGCCCGACATCTCGCACAGTACGTCCACGCCGATACCCCCGGTCTCACGCTTGATTACCTCCACAGGGTCCTGCTCCGAGCTATTGATAGCGAGCGTCGCGCCCATCTTCTCGGCTATTTCCAGGCGGAGCGGGTTGATGTCGGTGGCGTATACGGCCCTGGCTCCCGCCGCTTTAGCGATGCCTACCGCCCACAGCCCGATCGGCCCGCAGCCTGTGACCAGCACCGTCTTGGCCGTCACGGGCGCGCTCAGCACCGTATAAACGGCGTTGCCGAATGGCTCCTGAATAGATGCGATCTCGGGGCTCATGTCGGGAGGGTTCTTCCACGCTACCTTGGCCGGCACCGAAACGTATTCGGCGTATGAACCTTGCCGGTCTATGCCGAGGATCTTGACGCCCGGGTCGACGTTGGCCTGGCAAATCCTGGTCTGGTATGCATCCTCGGTGGTGATATGTGTTTCGAGCGAAACGAAATCTCCCACCTGCACGGTGCGCACATTATGCCCTCGCTCGATGATATCGCCCGCGCATTCGTGCCCGAAGATCAAAGGCGTCTTGATACGCGCCTGGGCCCAGGGGTCCCAGTTGTAAACATGGAGGTCGGTGCCGCAGATAGTGCAGGCTCGTATCTTGATAAGCACATCGTCGGGCCCGATCCCTGGAATGGGAGCTTCGATCAGCTCAGCACCGGCTTCGGGACGAGTTTTGCAAAGGGCGCGCATAGTTTCCGGCATAACAATATCTCCTCTTCAATGAGCTATTGCCACAGCATCGTAGCGTTTTTCGAGCACACAATCGTGGACGGTAGAATTATAGCATGACCGGTTGTCAGTTGTCAGTTGTCAGTTGTCAGTAGACCCGAGCAATCAGCTATCAGCTTTTGAATCACGAAGAGCACAAAGAACACAAAGAGCACGAAGGCTTCTATGGTTTTACGCTTTACGCGTTCACGCCATCGTCCATCGTCCATCGCCCGTCTACTGACAACTGACAACTGACAACTGACAACTAGCGTCCCAATCTTCGCGGCCATGATAAAGTCATTCTCGGAGAGTCCCTTGATGGTGTGAGTTGTGAGGTCGAGGCGGACGCGGTTCCAGAAGATGTGGATGTCGGGGTGGTGGCCTTCCTCTTCGGCCAGGGATGCTACGCGGTTGACAAAGGCCATGGCTTCCTTGAAGTCGTGGAATTTGAAGCGACGCGTAAGCTTGTTATCCTCGAGCTCCCAGCCTGGAACCTGCTCTAACAGCGCTTCGGCTTTCGGCCCGGTGAGAGGTGGAGTGTTCGCGTCACAGGCCACGCAACGTTTCTGAGTTAGACCGGTCATCCTTCTGTCGCCTCCTCTTTTTGCTGCGTCTACATTATAATGCTTATAGGACATGGCAAGGAAAATGCTCGTATCTAACACAATCTTAACACAATCCCGGCGAATATAGCCCACCTGTGTGGGCTTTATAGTTGTAGCATGTGATATCCTCCGCCGTGCTACACGCGCCCAGAATCTGGAGTAGACATTGACCAACGGCACATTGGCCTTGCTCGGCTCGGGCGAAACGTCCGCGCAGGGCCGTAAGATACACGATTCCCTCATGGTAGAGCTAGGCACGGTGCCTGTGCGCGTGACGATGCTCGAAACCCCGGCAGGGTTCCAACCCAACGCTGAGATGGTCTATCACAAGATAGGCGAATTCCTTGAAAAGAGCCTGCAAAACTTCCGCCCGCAGGTGGAATACCTTCAGGCTTACCGCAAAGGGAGCGACTTTGACCCTGATGGCCCCGCTGTGGCCGAGCATTTTGTAGGTGCGCGCTATATCTTCTCGGGGCCTGGCAGCCCCACGTATGCCGCCCGCAATCTCCAGGGCACCCGCGCTCTCGACTGCATTGTACAGGCTTACAGGGAAGGTGCCACCGTCATGCTGGCGAGCGCGGCAGCTATCGCGGCGGGCAGCCACACGCTACGCGTTTACGAGATCTTCAAAGCGGGCGCCGATCTCGGCTGGGACGATGGGCTGCACCTTATGCCCATGCTGGGCCTGGGCATTGACCCGGTGATAGTGACCCACTGGAACAACGCTGAGGGCGGGTGCGGGCCTCGATACAACCCGCTGCTACATGGGCCAGGAACGCTTCGACCGCCTCGTCGAGATGCTTCCCCCGGCACCCCCATCCTCGGCATCGATGAGCACACGGCCTGCATCCTAGAGCCTTCGGGCAGCACCTTCCGAGTGACGGGCGCCGGCACCGCCACGATTATGAACGGGGGCAATGCCTCTATCTTCTCGTCAGGCGAAACCTTTCCCCTCAGCTTGCTCAAAAATCAACGGGAGTGCATAAAACGTAGCTCTCGCCAACTGTTCAGAATTGGGGTGTAGGGGCACGGCGCTGACGTGCCATGGTTGGATCGGCCACGTCTCTTGCCCACCAGGGCACGTTAGCGCGCATCTGATCCAACTAATTCAGAGGGTAGCGCACGGCACGAGTAGCGCACGGCGGTTAAAACCGCGTGCTAAGTCTACGAAGTCCGCCTACGCGGACTACTAGCTCCAAGACAGTGGCTAATGATGTAGAGACGCATTGCAATGCGTCTCTACGCCTCTATCACTCCGCGTAGCATGAACTCCATGATCTCCCTCGCCAGCAGCTCAGGCTTGTGGAGTGGGATGTCGTGGATGGTGTTTTCCATCCAAATTATCCTGGCTTCGGGGAGTAGTTTCTCCAGCCGCTCGGCTCCAAGCTTTTTCAGGCCCACAATGTCGGCTTCGCGCTCGCCGGCCGGTTCGCCGTTGATAGCCTGCACGGCGAGCACCGGACACTTCACTTTGCCAAGTAGCTCGGAAGTGCGCATATCGTAGAGAATACGGAGAATGTCAAGGTGATGCTCAAGCGTGAGCCGGGCTCTTATAGTGCCGTCGGGTTGCACTTCCATCATGGAGCGGGCGAACTTCTCCAGGAACGCTTCCGGCAGGTGGCAGAGAACTCCGCTGCTCATCCTGTTCACCATGTCGGATAGCTTGTAGCGGCTCAAATCGGGAGGCGCAAGCTCGCGCTTGACGGTCTCCCAGTCGGTGCCCTGCATATCCTGAAAATCGGCGATGCCGCCATCCACCAGCACAAGCCCCGCACAGTCATCCGGGTAGGTAGCTGCGTAAGCCAGCGCCAGGTTCGCGCCCCACGAATGCCCCACCAGCACGGGCTTCTTGATCCCCAGAGCCTTTATCAACCCCACCAGGTCGGCCAGCATAGTTGGCAGGTCGTACCCACCGTCCGGCTTGTCGCTCTCAGCATGGCCTCGCTGGTCGTACGCCACCACCCAATATTTGCCCGCCAGCACAGGTGCCACATAATCCCAGATCCGCAGCGTGGAAGCCAGCCCATGCAACAGCACCAGAGGCGGATTGGTCTCGCTGCCGTAGGTCCGGTAATGTAGCGCAATGGCCGTATTCGGTGTTGTCAGCGTGCCTTCGTGCATATTGCCCTCAACTTATTTCATCTATCGCTTCGCACCCAGAACCTGTCCTTTTCGGCAATTATCTCTACTGAGCCGGCTTGATCGGTGCGGTAAATTTGCGAGCCTCCGTTATGAAGTCTGTCCAGAACATCCTGCGATGGATAGCCCGGCTTGTTGCCCGCTCCGACCGATACGATCGACACCTGGGGATTCACCGCAGAGACGAAGCCCTGGGTGGAGGCGTTATCGCTGCCGAAGTCAGCCACCTTCAGCACCTGGCTGCCCAGCAGGTCGCTTGCCTGCAAGAGCATATTGGTCTCTGCCCCGCTCTCTATATCTCCGGCGAGCAGGATGTTCGTCGCTCCATATTCCACTCTGCAAAACTATCGAATGCTCGTTCTCAAGCGTGTTCTGGTCTCCCTTCAGTATATCCCCATCCCCAGGATTGAGCACCCTCAGCGTCACGTCCGGCTCGTCCTGGAAACCGATCAGGTCGCCCCGCCTGACAGATTGCACAGCCGTTCCGCTCTGCTTCAGATCATCGAGCCACAGCTTTTGCAGGCTATCAGTAGCTGTGAACGGGGTTTGCACCACCTGGCCTAATTTGTAGCGCCCAAGCAGGTCAACCAGACCCATCAGGTTCTCCTGCTTTGGGCGCGGTCAGCACCGCAATATCAACGTACCGCTGCCAGAACGGGAGATGCTTACCGACCGCCTCAGCCAGCGGCGTGGCACCGGGCCCGCCGTCAATCAGCACGCTATGGCCGTGCGGTGTCAATAGCAGAATGGCGTCTCCCTCACCCACATCGAAAACCCAAAGGTGAAGCCTCCCATCTGTGCGCTGCGAAGCCACCAGCACAATAGCAATGGCCGCAATCACAGGCACAAGCACACTCCAGAACGGCACAGTCGTCCCACCTCTGGCAGGTGCTTTGTTGGGCCTGGCTTCAGTTTCCATAATTGCAATCGGTTGTCAGTAGACGAAGGCGTAAAACGTAACCGCCAAGACGCAAAGAACGCAAAGGCTCGCCAAGGTTTCTACGGGTTTAACCACGAAGGTCACGAAGGTCACGAAGGTCACGAAGATCACGAAGGTTTTTGTTGGTTTGAATTACAGAGATCACAGAAGTTAATGTGTTCCTAAACAATTGAGGCCTTGGCGATCTTGGCGGATCTTGGCGTCTTGGCGGCTACGTTTTACGTTTTACGTTTTACGCCATCGACGGTCGTCGGTCGTCCTACGATTGTACCACCGATTGCCGGCCTATACGCATCTGGTGATATACTAAAGGTATGATTGCAGAAGAAGTTGTTACAGACGAGGCACAGAGAGAAGACAAAGACGCTATGGCCTCGCCTGTAGACGTATACCGCGATCGCGCTGGGCGATTCAAGAGCGATTTCGATGCTCAGACGGAGCGATGGAACCGGATCGGCAATTTCCGCCTTGTTACTTTCCTGGCGGCGGCTGTAGCGATTATCTGGGGATTCCTGGGGGAGATGCAGCTCCTGTGGGTGGCCGGAATTGTGTTGCTCCTGGTCTTTTTCGTGCTGGTCTGGTACCACAATCGGGTTGGGCGGGCCAGGAAACGAGCAGAAGAGCTTTACAAGATAAACAGCGAAGCCATTATGCGCGTGGAGCGCCGCTGGGACGATCTTCCTCTCAGGCATAAGATGCGCGCCCGGCCCGGCGATCCCTACGCGGGCGACCTCGATATCTTCGGCCCCGCCTCACTCATGCATCTTCTCGAGACGGTCGGCACCTTCATGGGCGAGGCGACACTTGCAAGCTGGCTCCAGAGCCCCGACTTGCCAATCCGCAATCCGCAATCCGCAATCCGCAATCGACAGTCTGCCGTACAGGAGCTTGCCCCGCTGATCGACCTGCGGGATGAGCTTACTTTACGCGGCAGGCTGATGGGCGACGAGAAGCCAGACCCCGCCCCCTTCCTCGCGTGGGCCGAGGCGATACCGTGGCTTGCGGCGCGTCCGTGGCTGCCCTGGGTGGCCATAGGGAGCGTGTTGCTCCTGTGGGGGCTGGCTTTCGCCCAACTGTTCGGGTTGATCAGCTACCCGCTCTGGTTCCTGGTGGCTGCCGCTAACCTTCTTTTCACCCTGGCGACCGAGAAGACGATATATGATCGTATAGCCAGGGCCAGGGCGGGCGAGCAGGGTTTCAAGCACTATGCAAGCTCGTTTGAGCTATTATCAAACGCCGGTTTCAATTCTCCCGAGATGAAGAGGCTCCAATCGTCTCTCACCGCCGATGGCATACCGGCCCATAGCGCGCTTCGAAGGATGCACAGGATTGCCAGCTTCGAGCTGCCCGAAAGCTCGCAGCTTTACCTCGTCATACAGGCGGCGACCCTCTGGAACGTTCCTTTGCTCTGGTTTCTGGAGCGCTGGCAGCGAAAGAACGGCAAGTACGCCCGCCAATGGCTCGAAACCCTTGGCGAAGCCGAGGCGCTGGCCGCGCTGGGCTGGGCTGTCGCATGCCAACCCCGATTGGGCTTTCCCGGCGGTCGGCTCGGACGCCTCCAGCTTCGAAGCCGCCGAGCTTGGCCACCCACTCCTGCCGAGAGACACGCGGGTGGACAATGATGTGACTGCCGGCCCTCCCGGCACCTTCCTGCTGGTCACAGGCTCCAATATGTCGGGCAAGAGCACACTGCTGCGCGCAATAGGTGTAAATATCGTGCTGGCGCAGGCGGGTGGCCCTGTGTGCGCCCGCTCGTTGCGGATGCCGCCCCTGTCCCTCTGGTCGAGCATGAGAGTGGAGGACTCGCTTGCGCGGGGAGTGTCATACTTCATGGCTGAGCTTGAAAGGCTCAAGCAGATAGTGGACGCGGCTCGCGCCTCCCACGATAGCGGCGGGCCAGGGTTATTCTATCTGCTGGACGAAATTCTGCAGGGGACCAATACGTCCGAGCGGCAGATAGCCGCCCGCCGTGTGATCATCTACCTGGTTGGGCAGGGCGCTCTGGGTGCCGTTTCCACCCACGACCTCACCCTGGCCGATGCTCCGGATATAGCCGCGGTCGCCCGCCTGGTACACTTCACCGAGACCATACACGACACTCCAACCGGCCCCCAGATGAGCTTCGACTACAAGCTGCGCCCCGGCCTCGCAACGTCCACCAACGCTCTCAAGCTGATGCAAATCGTGGGCCTTGACGTGTAAGCTTTGAAAGGAAATAGAGATGAGCCGCCCGCGGGCGGCTCATCTCTATTTCCTTTCAGTAGTTGCTAACGTGGTTGAAGTTGAGGTTGGCGTGCCTGTGAGCTCGGGTGTGGCTGTGCCGGTGGGTATGGCGGTGATCTCAGGAGTAGACGTGGGCGTGTCCGTAGCTGTCCCTGTGGGCGTGCTCGTGGTTACAGGGGTATCTGTGAGCGTGGGCAGCGGGGATGGCGTAGGCGTGGCCTGCGTGCGCGCTAGCTGCACTATCTTGGCGGTCTGACCTCTCGTGACATTGGCGTTTGGACGGAAATAAGGCCGGTTGTCAGGTGGGTTGCACAGCTCGCCGGGGCCCCCACATGGGTACCCGTTGATAATGTCTCTGCTGTAGAGCCTGCCTATATATGTGAAGAAGGTAGAGTTGGGGAGGACATCCTCGAATTGCTGGATCTCCACAGGCTCATTCCAGCCGAAAGTGTTGGCTATCATCTTGGATAGCTGCCCGCGTGTCACATCACTATTGGTCCGGAAGTAGGGCAGGTTGCCAGGGGGCACGCACGGCTCGGAGCCGGACGGTACTCCCCCACCGCATGGATAACCGCTGACGATCCCACGCTGCGCCAGTTGTTGAGTATACGTGTAGAAGGTAGAGCCGGGAGGCACATCCTCAAAAGCCTGGCCCGATGGAGGATCATCGATACCTGCGGACAGAGCCACTATCTTACTGATCTGGCCTCTCGTGGCGCTGTTATAGGGGTTGAAGCATGGTATCCAGAGGCCATTGAGGCAAGGCGGTGCAGTAATGTAACCCGAAACAATGCCATCATTAGTTAAGGCGAGCACAGGGGCATAGAAATAGTCCGGGGGACAAACGTCGGTGAACTGCTCTCCCTGGCAGCGTGGGGGCACGAGCGTTGGGGTCGCAACGGGTACAGGCGTCACCGTAGGCGTTGGCTGTGGGAGCTGCCAGGCGTTCAGGTATGCGCCCGAAGTCCAGTAGACCACTCCATGAGAAACCGCAGGGCCGGTATACGAGATGCCTGCCTGGGGCGGTACGATCGAGCGCACCACGTCGCCGTTGCCTTCGTCCAGTATCTCCAGCGTGCCGACTTTGTTGATGTAGATAAGACCGTTGGCGATGGCGATACTGCCATGCGTCTCGCCAATAAGCACACCGTTGCGATCCCAGCGGTGGCTGCCGTCGGATGGGTCAACAGCGTAGAGGCGTTGCGCGCTGCTGAAGAAAAGAGTGCCGCCATTTCCGAAGGTAGGGTCATAAGCAGGAGCGGTGCCGGTATCGGGACCTGGGTGCAGCGACCAGACAGGCCCGCCGTTCACGTTGTTCAGGTCGTAAGCGTAGAATGTGCCGTTCTTGTGGCCCGCACCCACCATCTGGCGTCCGTTCTTATCGTGGAATAGCACCGGGGTGGTGCCCCAATCCAGGTCCTCGTTCGTACCGCCCTGCTTGTTGGCGGCCACTATCTGTAAAGTACCGGGGTCCAGAACCGCCATGGCGCGGTTGTAGGGTCCGTCGTAGCCATTGTAATCCTCGCCTGTGGCAATAATCACCTTACTTCCGTCTATGCTGAGGGCGGGCGATTGCCAGATGCCTCCGCCGGCCTGTCCCTCCGGTACGATATACGTGCTGTTGATATGTGCCCCTGTCGCCAGGTCGACGGCGCGTATCTCGCCTCTCACGGAAGGATTGTCGCAGTCGGACGCAACGCCCTCGTAAGCCTGCCCGTTCGCAATAAGAGGCGATGTCCACGCAAAGCCGGTCGCCCCAGCGTTGATCGGGTCACGCCATAGTTGCGAGCCGTTGTCTGTGCTAAGGCCATAGTAGGCCCCATCGCCTCCACCGATTGCCGCTATAGTGCCTGAAATTGAGCGCGGTTGAGCCGACGCCCACGCCAAAGCATTCGGCGGGGTTGAACCCGATGAATGCGCTCCAGGCGGGTTGGCCGGTGGCAGTATCAAATGCGAAGAAATTGTTGCCCTGGTCATAGCTGCTGGCGACAAAGACCCTGCCGTTCGCCACACTTGGCGCGCTGAAGGCAGGATTGCCCGATGCTCCGATGCCGATGGTTCCCTGCCATGCCTGTGTGAGAAGGCCCACGTTTGCAGCGTTGAGGGTGTTTTCGTCGGGGTTATAGTTGGTGCGCTGAGGGTCGTGACCATACATAGGCCAATCGCCCGGAAGACTGCCCGCGCCAGGGTCGGCATCAAGGGTGGGCGTTACCTTCTTGCTTGAAGTCTCCGCGCCCACTACTACCGGATATAGCGCCGCCACGGTGCAAAGAAGCAGAGCGCCAAAAAAGAGAACACGCCTGCGCATTTCCATATAGCCTCTCGATCTGTCATAGGCACAGGCGCGCAGGATATGCGCCAAAGGCGCACTATCATGCTCCGTGCCAGCCCAATAAGAACGAGGCTATTATACTAGATAAATCGGGTAGAGCAACCGGTGTGGATTTGTAAGAGGGGGCCTTCGGATCGGGATACCCATGCCTGGGTCGGGCGTAATGGATAAGGCAAAGTGGGCGCGACAGATGCCGCGCCATCGGGCAGATGCCATGCATTAATAAATGCGCCTGATACCCAGTAAACTACACCATCGTAGACAACTGGGCCGCTCATCCCGGGCCCGTGATTGTCCGGAGTGATGGTGCGTAGCGTTTTGCCCGTAGCCTCATCCAGAATTAGAAGGCTACCTCCGACGTTGACATAAATGAGGCCGTTGGCGACAGCCATGTTGCCGGTCGTATCGTCCATCGCATCGCTGGTCCATACCGCCGTGCCGTCAGACGCATTCAGGGCATATACCTTGTGTTGGCCGTTTATGAAGATAACGCCGCCTTCGCCCCCATTTGGATCATAAGCAGGCAGCATACCGACGCTTGGCCCAGGCTTGGAGGACCACACAGGCCCAGCATCCATATTATCCTGGTAATAAGCGTAGAACACGCCGTCTTTGTGGCCGGCACCCACCATCGGCCGGCCCTGTCGATCTTCGAAGACCACCGGCGTAGTGGCCCAATCACCATCCGTATTTGGCACGCCCTGGCGGTTGGAGGCTAATATTTGAAGGCTACTCGCATCCAGCTCCAGGATGGCACGAGTGTTGGGGCCGTCGTAGCCCTCATAATCTTCGCCCGTCGTCACGAATAGTTTGGTACCGTCGGCGCTGATAGTTGCTGAGTTCCAAATCCCCCCGCCCGCGCGGTTTTCCGGGACGATATATTGATTTGCTATTTGGTTCCCTGTCGCGAGGTCCACTGCGTACACATCGCCTCGCACCGAAGGGTCGTCACAATCGGAAGCGATACCGATATAGGCTTTGCCATTCACGATGAGGGGCGATGTCCACGCAAAGGCGCTGGGCCCTTCATTGAGCGGCTCGCGCCACAGTTGCTCGCCGTTAATTGTGCTCAAGCCATAGTATGCCCCGTCGCCTCCGCCGATCACGACCACATCGTGGTCCTCCGACACTGCAGGAGTGGAGCCGATACCGACCCCAAAGCACTCGCTGGGGTTGACACCTATATTGGCAGCCCAGCGAGGGGTGCCGGTCGCCGCATCAAGGGCAAAAAAGTTGTTGCCGCTTGTGATACTGCTGGCGACATAGACTGTGCCTCCGGCAACGGTTGGCGCGCTGAATGCGGGTACCGTAGCGCCGTTGATGCCTATATTGTCCTGCCATGCCTCTTCAAGCCGGCTCGCATCGGCCGTATTTATGTTATCAAATTCATCGTTATCATAGCCGGTGCGCTGGGCGTCGCGACCGTACATAGCCCAATCGTCTGATGACGGGGGGGCAGAAATAGATATGGGCGATACTGGTTTGGGGGTGCCGGCGCAGCCTGTAACGAGAAAAACAAGAGCAAGGACGGTAAGTACAGAGCCGGATAGCGAGAAACGAGATCGGCAGTCGTGCATGGCGGCCTCGACGGATTGAGTATCTGTATCGAGAAAGTGAAGTTGTGCTCAGCCGCCATACGCACAATTGGCCTGCAAGGCCTCAAATCGAAGGGCAATACAAATAGCCTAGAGGTGCTCTGTAAACTTTCTGTTAACAGAACGTAAAATTCTTGTAAAATCGCGCAGAAGATAATAGCCCAGATTTGCGATAGATCTGCTCTTAGGCTCCGATTCTGAGTGCTTAGGGCAGCAGAAGCGGGTTATAGGTCCAGGGTGGCGATCACGCCGTACAAAGGCTCCGTAGGGACCAGACGCACCAATTCGACATGGCGAAAGCCGGAGGCCCGAAGTTGTCGTTTCAGCTCGGGCAGACGGGGTAGCGGCGAACAACCCTGCGTTGACCGCAGAATAAGGTCGAAATCGGCGGTGATAGAAGTCGTGCCCTGCATGCTTGACAGTAAAGCCAATGAGCCGCCCCGAGCGATGAGCGCGCGCAAGGTTCGCAAGAGGGCAGGGCGCTCTTCGAGCGGGAAGTAATAGAGGTTATTGTAGAGAGTAAGCAGATCGAATGGGCCTCCGAGGCCGGTGCGTTGGTCGCGAATGTCGCCCAGAGCTATCTCGAAGCGACTGGAGAGTCCCCATTGTGCCAGGTTGGCGCGGGCCTGCCGCACCACGTCCTCTTGCATGTCGATGCCCGTGCCTGTGAGACGCGGGTTGGCTTCCGCGGCGTGGCGTATATAGACGCCCGATCCGCAGCCTATCTCCAGAAGGGTGGTTGGGTTGTTCCTGGTAGCGACGTCCCGTACGAAGTCGGCCATAAACGGCTCCAGGATCCTGGAGGAGCGGGCTATCATATCGCCTGTGCCGCTAAGATAGTCCCCCAGGGGCGCGCCGGCGAGCCTCTCCGGTAGATGGCGGTAGACGGAAGCATGGTATGTAACAAACTCCTCGATCACCCCTGCCAGTGGGTCGCCGGCCGGGTCGAGCAACGCTTTGGATCGCATACCTCGTATCCGGTAGCGCTCCCGACGTAGCGAAAGCTCGCCGATGGACACGCCCACGCGCAGCAGTGCTTCCAGCAGATCGGTGCGTTGGACATTAAGGCGGCGAACCAGCTCCGGGCCGGTGGCCGGGCTTTTGAGCGCATTTAGCAGGCCGGATTGCAGGGCGGCGTACAAATAGCCGACCCTGGTGTAGGTGCGCAGGTCACGCAGAACGGCGTACTGTGTTAGCAGACGTGGCGTGCGCAGTTGGTTGATGGAGCGCCGAAATGCCTTCATCATGAGGATATATTACCACGCCCTCATGGAATGCCGAGATCTCGATGCATCTTCATTGTGCCGGGTCCGTCTGCCATTTGTCTAGAAAGTAGCCAGGCGCATGGTCTATTAAGCAAGAAAAATATCTCTCGCCCGCACGAGCATTGCGACCGAAGACGACCACAAAATCACCCACATGAGGTGGTGGCGCTGGGCCAATAACAAACGGAGGCCAACCCGAACCATCCAACTGTACTTTTGCATCCTTTCCACTTTGGTCGTAACGTAGGATACTGCAACCCGCATTGCCTTCGGAATTATAGGAATCACGCTCCTCCATTTGTCCGGATATCCATGAATAATCAGGGGCATGCCCATAAAGGGGATACCACCCGAATGGATACCCTCGCTTCTCCGACAACTGCCTCCCCAGCACTCCCAGCAGCACCTCGTATGGAGTTCCCGCGTTCTCCGGGTGCAACTCAAAGCGTGACCGCTCGAACCACTGGGTCAGGTACTCCTTGCCGTTGGTGCTTGCCTCCATCTCAGGCTCGGTGATTGGGTAGCCGTTCACAGCCAGTCCGCCATGTGTCTGCCAGTACTGTAAGAAGACGTCGGATAGGTTGTGGCCTGTTTCTGGGAAATAGATAGAGGAGCAGGCAGTTGGGGAGCGGGAGGGTCTTGCTGGTGGAACTCTCGGCCTAACGTGCCCAGTAGAACGTCGTAAGGCGGCTGGTTCTCAGGGTGCAGCTCGAAGCGATTGCGCTCGAAGTATTGCACCTGCAATGGCGCATTATTAGGGCCATCAGGCTCGAAGAACTCCTCGGTGAGAGGGTAGCCGAACTGCGGGAGGCCACCGTTTTGCTGCCAATACGCAAGGAACTTGCCTCGCAACGTGTGACCCGTCTCGGGAAAATAGATCACGCCATCCTGGTGGGGGTCAGGCATGGGATCGGTCAGAAGGATTGGCCTGGCTGATGAGGTAGAAGCGGGATTGGGTATGAGCGGCTGTGTTGTGGGCGCGGCAGTGCTGACGCCTGCTGCAATGGAGATTGGTGAAATTAGGCAGGTCGCCAGCAGGGCGATGACGAGCAGTCTACGTTTCAGCCGCTGCAGACCATTATTCGCGGTCGTAGACATGGCCATGCCCCTCAGAAGATGTGACCTCCTCATCGTTAGCATCTGCTTAAAGTGTACGACGGAAGTCCTCGTAAGGTTCAATATGCCGGGGCGTAGGGAAGGGGCGCGACCGGCGGTCGGCGATGTGCCAGGTACCGCCTATGCCTGGACGCGGCGGACGCGGCGCACGTTCGGAGTAAAGAGATGGATCACAAACCCAACTATCACCATAAGGAGGAGGGTGCCGATAGCAATCTGGTAGGCGAGCCGGCCGAATACGTTCGGGTCGAGCACGATCAGAGTGGTGCCCCAGAGCGCGGGGCCGAGCACCGCCGAGTATTTGCCCGTCAGATTGTATATCCCCAGGAACTCGCCCAGCCGTTCGCGCGGGGTAAGCTCGATCATCATAGTTCGTGCAGCGGTCCACGTGCTGCCCAGGGCGATACCGGCCAGCGGGGCGATCAGCCACTTGAAGATGAACTGATCGGTGATGAGTATGGCCCCCACGAATACCACCATCCACATCAAAAGGCTGATGATGAGCGATAGCTTGGAAGTAACCCTGTCGGTAACCAGGCCGAACAGGAAAGAGCCGAGCACCGCCGCTATGATAGCGGGCGCGAGCACGTCGAGCGCGCTCTCGAAATGGAGCACCTTCACCGAGTAAACGCTCATAGCAACTATAACCGTGTTCAAGGCGTCCGAGTAAAAGAAGTTCGCGACCAGGAAAACGAACAGACCGGGCACCTTGCGAGTTTCCTGCAGAGTGCGAAAGGTCTGTGTGAGGCTTCCCTGCAACATGGGCCGCGCCTCCGGGGGTAAGTCTTTATCCCGCGCGATGCGCCGCTCGCGCACAAAGAAAAAGCAAGGGAGCGAAAAGAGGAGGAAGAATATGGCAGTTGGTATGAATGCGTCGTGGTTGGCCGACGGGCTGCTCATGAAGGGACGCACCGCATAGCCGCCTGCCAGCGCACCCACGTACCCAATACCCACTCCCAGGCCCGATATCTTGCCCCAGTTGCGCGTGGTGCTCACCGACGGCAGCAGCGCGTCGTAGAAAAGGAGCGCCGTCTGGTAGCCTATATTCGCGAGGGTAACCGCCGCTACAATGATCACAATATTGTATGAAAGGCCCATCGCCGCCGTCATCACCACCGATAGTAGCGTCGTGCCGACGAGCCAGGGCATTCGTCTGCCGCCTCCCTTGTCAGAAATCGCGCCCATGGCGGGCATTGTAAGCGCCACCACAAGCATAGCCAACGACATAGGGTAGGCATACACAGCGTCGGGCAAATTCAGATCGTTAGCGATATAGAGCGGGAAGTAGTTTGTAACGATATTCAGCGAGAAAATCGTGTTTGCAAAGTCATACAACGCCCACGACCAGACAGATAGAGGCGCAACGCGCTCCTCCGTGGCAGGCGCTTCAAGTATGATCGACTGAGCGGGTAGGGGGACAGGGGGTGTAGCAGCCGGAGATGCAGCCATGCTGGGTCCTCCATATAGCGATCGCTGAACTATTCGGGGCGATTATAGCATACGCAGTTGTCAGTTGATTTGAGCATTAGTAGGAGTTCGAATACTGAACGCACGCGCAAGGCGTCCTGTCCTTGCTCCAGCGTCCAATTTGGGGGTAGAGGACAGGTGACGTGCATAGTGCGCCCGGCAGGAAGGTCGAAGTAGTTGTCGCTGAACACGACGTCAGCGCCTTCGAATGTCAGCTCAACAAAACGAGCCAGAGAGCGTGCATGCAAGTGAATTGCCAATTCGGAGCCGGTTTGCCCTACGCCCACGGTCAGTTGAGGGTCTTCGAGTTCGACATGCTTGGTAGGCGCGAATGTGGCTATAGCGCTCTGCAGGCGCTCCCCGTCCTGCCATAGCTCGCAGACCAGCACCACCCTACGCCTGTTCTCCTCCGTGATGTACCTTGAAAAGTCGAGACTTTTCACTTGCGTCGTGCTGAAAGGCTGGACGCTTGCCTGCTCTTCCGCTCCGTTGAGATGCTCGCCTTGCAGCGTCTCAAGCGACCAGCGTATCTGACCTTCCCATGGCTCGGCCCTATCGTTGGTGACAAAAAGACGCATATTTGTTCCGTTGTCTTCAATCGAGAGAAGCAAGGGTGCGAAGAAGCGGCGGCTGCTGTAATGCATGGCTTTCCAGCGCCCGTAATAGTCGATGCCCGACCAGGAGATCACGGGCCAGCAGTCGTTTAGCTGCCAGTATAGAGCGCCGCTGCACGCCGGGTGCCGCCGCCAGTGCTCCACGCCAGTGCGCATCGCCTCGGCCTGAAGCAACTGGCTTATGTAGACCAGGCTTGCAAAATCTCTGGGCATACGGAAGTTGTCCAGCATATAGACGATTATTTTCTCGTTCCCGACCGGGCTGCGCTGGTGGTATTCCATGATATAAGAGGTTATATTCCAGTCAGCAGGCTCGGAGAAGGCCGCGATAGTTGGCAAAGCGGGCAGCGACTCGAACCCGAACTCGCTGACAAAGCGCGCAGGGGTTTCACGGTAGTTGCTGAACGGCTTATTGGCATGCCAGACCACCCATTGATGCACGTCGCCTGCTCTGTTGCCGTTGGGATCCCGGAAGCCCCCGCCGGAGGACGGCGAGCTGGGCCAGTAGGGATGGTCGGGGTCTTCGGCCTCTACCCATTCAGGAAGGGTGTGGTCGAAGAAACGCTCGTAGGCGCTCATCAAGTCTGCGTTCTCAGGCGTGTTCCAGCCCCAGCTATCCCAGGCTGTCTCTATCTCGTTGTTACCGCACCATAAAGCCAGGGACGCGCGGTGGCGCAGTCTCCGGACGTTGGCGACCACCTCGCCTTTGACATTCTCAAGGTACGCGCTGTCGTCCAGCGGATAGCCCGCGCATGCGAATGCGAAGTCCTGCCAGACGAGCAGGCCCAGGCGGTCGCACAGGTCGTAGAAATAATCGCTCTCGTAATAGCCGCCGCCCCAGACGCGCACCATGTTGTGGTGCGCCGCAGCCGCCGAGCCGAGGAGATGATCAAGTTGCTCGCTCGATATGCGGGTGGCAAAGGAGTCAGCCGGGATCCAGTTTGACCCCTTGGCGAAGATAGACACTCCATTGACGACGAAAGTAAACGATTCGCCCCATTCGTCGGGCTCCCGGCGCAATTCGATTGTGCGCAAGCCTAATTGGTAGGTCCGCTCGTCCAGCATACTCTCGTCATTTGCTAGCTCCACGTCCACGCGATAGAGAGGCTGCGCGCCGTAGTCGTTGGGCCACCAGAGTTGCGGCTGCTCGACTGCGAGGACGAGAGTTTGGTGATCGCCTTCCAGGGAGCCTTCCACCGTTTGGACTCGGCCATCCGGCGCGGTGAGGCGCAAGGTCACGCGCAACGGCGAATGGCTGTAAATCTCGGCCTCCACCCTGGCCGTCAGCGTTACCTGCCCGGCGTTGTGCTGTTGCCGAAGGGATACATCCGTCAGCCGGGCAGCGGTATATCCTTCCAGCCTAATGTCGCGCCAGATGCCGATAGGGGGAAGTCTCGGGCCCCAGTCCCAACCGAAGTGGCTCGGCACTTTGCGCAAATAAGGCGCGCCGGGAAGCGGGTTGTTTACGTCGGGCATAGGCCTGATACCGTTCTCCGCCACAGCATAGCGCACAGGCGACTTGAACAGGACCCGAATCTCGTTTTCTCCAGGACGCAGTAGATTTCGTACGTCCCAGCGGTATCCGCGAAACATATTCTTTGCAGTGCCGACTGTTTGCCCGTTCAACCTCACTTCGGCCAGGGTATCGAGCCCGTCGCAGACCAGAAAAACGCGTTCTTGCGCCGGCAAACGCTCGTCGACCGTGAAGATACGGCGATACTCCCAATCCTGCTCAGCGACCCACTTCACCCGCCGTTCGTCGTCGCCGACAAATGGGTCGGGAATCAGCCCGGCGCTCAGCAGGTCGGTGTGCACCCCGCCTGGCACCGTGGCCGGCAGCCAATCTTCAGGAATGCGGATTGCGGATTGCGGATTGCGGATTGCTGAGCTACTGGCCTGTCGAAATTGCCAGAGGCCGCTGAGCGCCTGTTTGATCGCGGATGTCATAGGACCTCGAAATCGCCTTCCAGTCCACCGGTCGAGTCGGGGCCGACCCAGACCTTGAAGGCACCCGGCTCTGTTGCATAGCGCATATCCGGGCCGGTGAAGCCGAGGTCGCACGTTGGCACCTCGAAGCGTACGGTTTGCTCTTCTCCTGCTTTCAGAGCTACGCGCCGGAAGCCCTTCAGCTCTTTGACCGGCCGCGTAACGCTGCCGACCATGTCGCGCACGTATAGCTGCACGATTTCATCGCCTGCACACTTGCCACTGTTCTTTACTGTAGCGCTTACAGCCAGCGTTCCATCCTCCTTGACGATGGGCGTTTCAACTACGAGGTTACTATAACTGAAGCCGGTATAACTGAGGCCGAATCCGAAGGGAAAGAGAGGGGCGTTCGGCTCATCCAGGTAAGTAGACTTGAATGGCTCGTCGAATTGCTTTACGCCTTCGCCGCCGGCGGGCCTGCCGGTGTTCTTATGCGAGTAATAGACCGGTATCTGCCCTTCGGCGCGGGGCCAGCTTGCCGTCAGCTTGCCGGAAGGGTTCGCCGCCCCGAACAATATGTCGGCGATAGCTCGCCCGGCGCGGATGCCTCCATGCCAGGCGGCCAGCAGCGCGTCCACCTGCTCGGCCACGCGAGGGATGACCAGCGGCCTGCCGCTCATTACCACGCACACGATTGGCTTGCCTGTGGCGGCGATAGCGTCCACTAGCTCCTGTTGGCGGCCCGGAAGTCCAAGATGGGTGCGCGAGCGGGCCTCGCCGCTCATGTTCGCGCTCTCGCCCAACACGAGAACCACCACATCCGCGCTTTCAGCTATTTTGACAGCGCCCATGATATCCGCAGGCCCATCACCTTCGATTGGGCAGCCTATCGCATGCGCTACATACTCTGAATTGTTGGTGTAGATCGCTATCCCGTCGAGCACGGTTTCCACATCTTCCGGCTTGCCGAAGATAGTCCAGGTGCCCAGCAGGTCACGCTGGGCGTCGGCCAGTGGGCCGATCACAGCAATTCGCTGCTTGCCGGGGATTAGTGGCAGCAGGCCACCTTCGTTTTTGAGCAACACCATCAACTCTTGAGCCACTTGCAGAGCAATGGCGCGGAAATCTTCGCGCAAGATTATTCGATCTGCCAGCGTTTCGTCTGTATAGGGCCGCTCGAAGAGCCCCAATTGCAGCTTCAGGCGCAGCACCCTCATGACGGCTTCGTCAACAATCGCCTGAGGCACCGCGCCCTCCTCAACCAGGGAGGCCAGGTGCGTCGCGTAAGCGTTGCTCATCATATCCATATCCACGCCTGCCACGATGGCTATGCGGGCGGCATCCTTCAGACCGGCCGCCATGCCGTGTGGAATCAACTCCTTGACAGCCTCATAATCGCTCACCACCACGCCCTGCCACTGCCACTCGTCGCGCAATATCGTGCGCAAAGCGAAGGCATTCCCCGACGCCGGCACGCCACCAATCTCGTTAAAGGCGCTCATCACGCTGCCCGCCCCGGCCTCAAAAGCCGCCTTGAAGGGCGGGAGGTAGACGTCACGCAGCGTCCGCTCCGAGATGTCAACGCTGTTATAGTCGCGGCCACCCTCAGCCGCGCCGTAGGCTACGAAGTGCTTGGGGCAGGCCGCAACTCGCCGCCCGCTCGCCAGGTTGCCCGATTGAAAGCCGCGCACCCGCGCACGAGCCATTGCCATGCCCAGGAACGGATCCTCGCCCGAGCCTTCAGCGATACGGCCCCAACGCGGGTCTCGCGCCACGTCTACCATCGGCGCGAATATCCAGTCGGTGCCGCAAGCCGAAGCCTCTTCCGCTGCGACCCGTGCAGCCCGTCCCAACAGCGCTGTGTCCCACGTGCACGACTCCGCAAGCGGGATAGGGAAGACCGTCCGGTAACCGTGGATCACGTCGTTGCCTACGATCAGCGGAATACCCAGGCGCGACTCCTCGACCGCCAGCTTCTGGTAATGATTTATCTCGCTCACAGCGGTCATGGCGAATATAGAACCGATGCTTCCCGCTCGTACTTTGTCCGCAAAATCGCCCTCTTCGGCATGGTGCGGTGCCACCTGCACCAACTGGCCCACCTTCTCCGCCAGCGTCATACGGCCAAGCAGCTCAAGTGCCCGAGCTTCGATTGCCGGATCGACCCGGTTATAAAGCGGGGTATTTTGCTCCATGAATTTCCTCAGTGTTGGCTTGTATATCAGGCACTGCGTGTTACTAAGGAGGCGCATGAGTCGCCCAGGTTTGGAGAAGGAGAGCTGGTTCCTTCCCTCCAGTGCCTGTCTATTGTACGTTTGGTATTAGCTCTCACTATTGTGAATAGGTCAGCCCGTGACCGAATGAGAACAACGGGTCCTCTGAATCGCAGGGCAGATCTTCCTTTTGGAGACGGACTGCATCCATAGATGAGGGCATCTCGAATGGCAGCTTGCCTGATGGTGAGAAATGGCCGAAGATCACATCTAGAACGGCCCCATCACTCGCACCGAAGTTGGCGAGCAGGGCTGCGCTATGCTCGGCGATCTCGGGGATTACAGCCGGGCGGTCGAGGTAAATATCCACTATAGTGGGAACTCGCGCCATTATGGCCAGGATACGCTGCTTTTCCTGCTCATCGAAGTCGAGCCTCCCGGCATGGAACAATCGCTCCAGGAAGCCTCCATCCCGGTGCTCGTAGGGCGCTTTTAGCCGTAGGATCGCCAGCTCAGCCTCTTCGATTTTCTCGGTGACCTGGCCATAATTGCTTGCAACTTCCGGCGCGACGTTCTCGGTATAAATCTTCTTCTTGCCTGATACCGGCAGAGCCGGGCGGGCACCGGTCGCCCCATTCTTCAGCAAGACGATAGATTTTCGCTGGGCCAGCTCGCCCGCGGCGAGGAAGACGGCGTTACCGGCGATTTCTTCCGCCGCAGCCGGGTCGATATAAGGGTTGTCGAATAACCCTAGCCTGAACTTGTCCCGCAAGAGGCGGCGCGCCGATTGGTCGATCCTGCTCTCCTCCACCTGGCCGCTGCGTACCAGATCAACGACCACCTCGGGGCAAGATTCCCCACCGAACTGGTCCACTCCGGCATCTATCGCCTTCTTGACACGCTCGGGGAGGCTCAGGTGCTCCACGCCCCAGGCCCTCGCCTCCATGACTTCATCGCCGATCTTGTGCGAGGTCAACAGCCCCCAATCGGTGCAGACGACGCCATCGAAGCCGTATTTCTCACGCAGAAGCCCGGTGATTACGTCTTTGTTGAAACCGAATCCCACCTCTTCAAGAGGCGTACCCACCGGCATACCATAGTAGGGCATGATCTGGGCCGTGCCCGCCGCGAACGCCGCATCAAAAGGGATGAGGTGGTAGTCGAAGTTATTACCGGGGTAGACTTGCTCTCTGCCATAAGGGAAATGGGCATCTTCGCCGTCCTTTTGCGGGCCGCCGCCGGGGAAATGCTTGGTCATGCAGGCCACACTCTGTGGACCGAGCGATTCGCCCTGGAACCCGAGAATATAGGCAGCGGTCATCCGTGATGATAGCGCGGCGTCCTCGCCGAAGGTGCCGTTGGTTCGAGCCCAGCGGGGCTCTGTGGAGAGATCGGCCACCGGGTGGAGGGCGACGCGGATACCCACCGCCAGGTATTCTTGCCTGGCTATATCGCCGAACTCCTGCACCAGCGCCGGATCGCCCGTGGCGGCCAGTCCGATTGGCTCGGGCCATTGAGAGAAGTTATCAGCCGACCAGCTCGTTGCCGGGTTATCGTTGAAGGCGTGGCGCGGGTCGGATGAGATGGTGACAGGGATGCCCAGCCTTGTGCTCTCTGCTAGTTGCTGCAGGCGGTTGTACCACTCGGCCATTTGCTTCGGTCCGGCGACCGCATATACGTTGAAGTGGTTCAGCAACTGCTTCTCGACCATATCGCCGGTCGAGGATATGCCAAACATTCCTGCGCCGTCCATCAGGCTGCCATCCTGGTTCATTCCGATGGCGGTATGGAACATCAAGCCCGCTTTCTCTTCCAGCGTCATCTGCGAAAGGAGGTCCTCGACGCGCTGTTCGACCGGCAGGCTCGGATCCTCGTATGGGTCTAACCGGCCGTTCTTGTTGAGGTCTCGAAACTGCATGGCGCTCCTACAATTACGGACTACGAATTACGAATTACCTTGCTGCATTCGTAATTCGTAGTTCGTAGTTCGTAATTCGTGAGGTCAGGCCGTACGTGAGCCCGTAGCCGAACGAGAAAAGCGGGTTGTCCGAGTCGCGGGGCATATCACCTCGCCGCCTGCGTACCGCCTCCATCGATGATGGAAGCTCGAAGGGCAGGGTGGCAGAAGGGCTAAACCGTCCGAAAATAATGTCGAGGACGGCCCCGTCGCTCGCGCCGAAGTTGGCGAGCAGGGCTGCGCTATGCTCGGCGATCTCAGGGATTACAGCCGGGCGGTCGAGGTAGATATCCACTATAGTGGGAACTCGCGCCATGATGGCCAGGATACGCTGCTTCTCTTGCTCGTCGAAGTCGAGGTCTCCGGTATGTATACGATAAACGGCTTCCAGGTAATCTCCGCGTAAACTCAAAAGGAGCTTGCAGGCGCAGGATCGCCACGTCGGCTTCCGCCGGGGTGGAGACCACGTCCCCGTAGGCGCAAGCGATCTCCGGCGCGAGGTTCTCGATATATATCCTGGGTCTCCCGGCCAACGGCAGCACTCGACCGGAAGCCGTGCCGCTGTTTTTCAGCAAGACGATAGATTTGCGCTGGGCAAGCTCCCCGGCTGCCCGGAAGCCGGCGTTGCCCACGATCTGCTCGGCGATGTCGGGGTCTATGTAGGGATTGTCGAACAGTCCAAGCCTGAATTTGTCCATGAGCAGCCGCCGCACCGAGGCATCGATCCTGGCCTCGCTGACCTGGCCGCTTCGCACCAGCTCAACGATCACTTCGGGGCACGATTCTCCGCCGAACTGGTCCACCCCCGCTTCTATCGATTTCCTGGCACGCTGACCTACGCTCAGATGCTCGACGCCCCACGCCCGCGCCTCCATATCTTGCCCATTGATCTTCTGTGAAGTCAGCATCTCCCAGTCGGTGCAGACCACCCCTTCGAAGCCATACTTCTCGCGTAAAAGCCCCGCGACGATGTCCCTGTTGAACCCGAACCCTATCTCTTCAAACGGGGTGCCGACAGGCACGCTGTAATAGAGCATTATCTGGGCGGTGCGTGCCTCGAACGCCAACTCGAAGGGGATCAGATGGTAGTCGAAGTTATTGCCTGGGTAGATCTGCTCTTTGGCGTATGAATAATGCGAGTCCTGGCCGTCTTTCTGCGGGCCACCTCCCGGGAAATGTTTGGTCATGCAAGCCACGCTCTGGGGGCCAAGCGTTTCGCCCTGGAAGCCCCGAATGTAGGCAGATGCCATCAACGACGATAGATCTGCGTCTTCCCCGAAGGTGCCGGCGATGCGTCCCCAGCGGGGCTCGGTGGCGAGATCGCCCATCGGATGAAGGGCGACCCGGATACCCACCGACAGATATTCTTGCCTTGCCAGGTCGGTGAACTCTCTGACTAGCGCCGGGTCGCCCGTGGCAGCCAGGCCAACCGGGTCGGGCCACCGCGAGAAGGTGCCCGCGAATACGCTGTTCGCATTATTGTCGGTGAAAGCGTGGCGTGGGTCTGAGGAGATGGTGACGGGGATCCCCAGCCGCGTGCTTTCGGCCAATTGCTGGAGGCGGTTGTACCATTCGGCCATCTGCCTGGGGTTCGCCACCGGCAGCACGTTGAAGTGGTTGATCAGTCGTCCGGTAACCATGCCGGAAGTTGAGAAGGGCCCGAACTGGCCGTCGCCCTCCACCAGGCTGCCGTCCTCGTTCATCACTATTACGGCATGAAACATCATGCCCGCTTTCTCTTCCAGCGTCATCCGGCACAGCAGGTCCTCTACACGCCGTTCGATCGGGCAGCATGGATCCTCGTAAGGGTCCATGACGCCATTCTTGTTGAGGTCTCGAAACTGCATCTCGCTCCAGACCAAGTTGTCAGTTGTCAGTTGTCAGTTGTCAGTAGACCGGTGGGCAGTGGTCGGCCGTCCGTCTACTGACAACTGACAACTGACAACCGGCGGCTCAACTATCTGTCTCCACCGCGTTGTTCGCTATAACTTGCCTGTACCATAATGCGCTGTCTTTGGGGAGGCGCTGCAGGGTTGCGTAATCTGTCCAGACAATGCCGAAGCGCTGGGTGTATCCTTTGGCCCACTCGAAGTTGTCCATTAGCGACCAGACGAAGTAGCCTGCCAGGGGCACGCCTTCGTCGATGGCTCGTTTGGCAGCCGTGAAGTGGTCGCGTAAGTAGCGCACTCGCCGCTCGTCGTGGACTTTGCCGTCCTCAGCAGGGCCGTCGGAGTAGCTCGCGCCGTTCTCGGTGATATAGAGCTTGCCGGGATTGTAGTCGGTTTGCAGGCGTACCAGCAGGTCGTAAAGCCCCTGGGGATAGACTTCCCAGCCCATCTCTGTGCGCTCAGCAGGAGTTGTCCCGGCGGGCTGCTCATTAAATTCTAAACCCGATTGCAGGCTGTCCTTCCCGATCACAGCGCGCGTGTAATAATTGACGCCGAGGAAGTCGATCGGCACCGAGATAGCCTCCATATCGCGGCTATGCACAAAGGCCGGACCTCCAGCCATATGGCCCTGGGCCGTATATGCGGCGATCATGTCGTCGGGGTAAGCGCCTCGATAGAGCGGATCGACAAACCAGCGGTTGAAATAGCCGTCGAAAAAGCGGGAGGCCTCGACATCTTCCTCACTCAATGACGCCGGGCTGGCAGGGGTGAAGTTGAGGGTGATGCCCACCTCCGCGCCCTCACTGTTCCGGCGCAATACAGGCACAGCCCAGCCATGCGAAAGGAGCACATGGTGGGCAGCTGCCAGGGCCGCGGGCCAGTCGTTATGCATGCCTGGAGCGTGCTCGCCGATTTGATAGCTGAGCATACTGACACACCAGGGCTCGTTATGGGTAATCCAACGCTTGACACGATCTCCCAGGGCGCGGCTGACGATATCGGCGTACTCGACGAACGCCTCGGCGGTACTGCGAGCGGGCCAACCGCCCTGGTCCTGTAATGTTTGGGGCAAATCCCAATGGTACAGGGTCGCGAACGGAGTGATACCGGCCTCCAGCAGCCCATCAACCAGACGGCTGTAGAAATCGAGACCGGCCTGGTTCACCTCTCCTCGCCCCTGCGGCAATATGCGCGGCCAGGCAATTGAGAACCGGTATGCTCTCATGCCCAGCTCCTTCATCAGCGCGATATCTTCGCGCCAACGATGGTAGTGGTCGCAGGCTACGTCGCCGGTGCTGCCATCCTGGATCTTGCCCGGCGTATGTGAAAAGCGGTCCCAGATCGAACTCGCCCCGCCCGTCTTCGTGGACGGCTCCCTCTATCTGGTATGACGAAGTCGCAGTGCCCCACACGAAAGCATCTGGGAACTGAAGATTGGTCATGCAGGTGTTCCTTGGGGCTGTGGGCTGTTTTCTCCCGGCCCGTAGAGGTGACAGCGCACCCAGTGGCCCGAACCTACCAATTCTGGGCCTGGCATCACCTGGCGGCAAACGTTCATCACGTGCGGGCAGCGCGCTGCGAAGGGGCAGCCGGGCGGCGGGTCTATCAGCGACGGTACTTCGCCACGCGCCTCGATCTGCCTTGCCACGATGCCGGCATGGGGGTTGGGCACGGCGGACAGCAGCAATTTTGTGTACGGGTGCTGCGGGTGCTGTATAAGCTCGTCGCTCTCGGCTCCCTCTACGATGTATCCAGCATACATCACCAGTGTTTGGTCGCCGATATAGCGCGCACTGGCTATATCGTGGGTGATGTACAGGTAGCCTATGCCATGTTGCTCTTTGAGCCCTTCCATCAAGTTGAGCACGCCCATACGGATCGACACGTCGAGCATTGAGATGGGCTCATCGGCCAGGATGATTTCGGGGTTTACGGCGAGCGCCCTGGCGACCGCCACGCGCTGCCGCTGGCCGCCCGAAAGCTGGTGGGGATACTTCTTTGCCATTTCCTCCGGCGGGTTGAGGCCCACCGTGCCGAGCAGGTCGAGCACCCGCTCCTCCACTGCCTGGCCCTTCGCTATTTTGTGGATCAACAGCGGACGCTGGATGTGGTAGCCCACCGTATGCACTGGATTGAGCGAGCCGAAAGGGTCCTGAAAGATCATCTGCACATCGCTGCGGTATTGCAACGACGCCCTGAAAGGCTCCGTCTTGAGCACGTCGCGCCCCTTGAAGATGATCTCGCCTTTTGTCGGCGGCATCAGCCGAGCGATCAACCGGGCGGTAGTCGATTTCCCGCTGCCCGACTCGCCCACCAGCGCGATCACTTTACCACGCTTGATCGCGAAAGAGACATCGTTCAGCGCATGGACCTGCTTGGGCCGCAAGGCGTTGCCGATAGGGAATCGCTTGGTCAGGTGGCGCACTTCAAGCACCACATCGTCGTCGTCGGATTGCGGATTGCGGATTGCGGATTGCGGATTGATCATATCTTACTTCTCACTTCTCATTCCTCATTCCTTCGCTCACGACCGCTTCCATTGGGCGTCGAGGTCCGGCTCGTAAAGGTGGCAGGCTACCCAGTGGTCTCGTTTGACCTCCTGCAATTTGGGCACAACCACTGTATGCATCGGTTTGCACCTGTCGCAACGAGGGTGGAAGCGGCAGCCGGAAGGGGGTGCCACCATGTCGGGGGGAGCGCCGGGGATACCGCTCAGCTTGTGTTTGGGGCCGGTAAGCGAGGGGAACGAATTCATCAATCCCTGTGTGTACGGGTGCAACGGGTTTTCGAAAAGCTCTCGTGCTGGGGCAAGCTCTACGATCTCGCCGGCATACATGATGGCGATACGCGTCGAAAACTCCACCATGAGCGACAGGTCGTGCGTGATGAACAGGATCGAGAAGCCCATCTTCTCTTTTAGCTGCTCGATCTGCTGCATGATGTCTTTCTGCACGACCACGTCGAGGGCGGTTGTGGGCTCGTCCATAATCATCAAGGGCGGCTCCAGCGCCAGGGCAATAGCGATCACGGCGCGCTGCCTCATGCCGCCCGAAAGCTGGTGCGGGTACGAGTTCGAGCCGCCGCCGCTCGATGCCGACTACTTCGAGTAGCTCGACGGCGCGATCTCTGGCGGCAAACCTGGAGACCTTGTTGTGCCGCATAATCACGTCGGTTATCTGGTCGCTGATCTTCAAGACCGGGTTGAGCGAGTTCATAGCGCTCTGGAAGACCATCGAGACATCGCTCCAGCGGAAGGCTTCCAGCCTGGTCTTGTTCATTTCAAGGACATCTTCGCCATTGAACAGAATATTGCCGCCGGTAATTACGGCGGGCGGGTGGAGCACGCGCATTATCGCGTGGGCGATGGTCGATTTGCCGCTGCCCGACTCGCCCGCCAGCCCGAACACCTCGCCGGGCGCAATCGCGAACGAAACGCCATCCACCGCCCGCACGGGGCCGCGGCCGTTTCGTATTCGACGTAAAGGTCCCGAATATCGAGCAGTGTCGAACCGGCAGTGGTATTAGTGCGCGCGCCGGACGACCGGGGTTGCGCGGACGTTGCGGAGCTTGCGGAGGATGCGACCTTTGAGGACATTATTCAAGTCCCTTTCAGCGCGGAGGCGCGGATTGGTTATTTCGTCCATTCCGTAGTTGACCATTGTGAGCCCGAAAGCGACCAGGGCGATACACATACCCGATGGAATGAATGTCCACCACTCGCCGGTAAGGAGGGCCGAGTCGTTCTGCGCCCAATAGAGGTTGGTGCCCCAGCTTACATCGCTCACGTTGGTCAGGCCAAGGAAGCTCAACGCCGCCTCGGCTCCGATTGCGTAGGTGACAGAGCCGAACATGCTGCCCACGATAATCGAGGCCATGTTAGGCAGAAGCTCGCGGAATATGATGTAAGGGCTGCTCTCGCCGCTCACGATGGCTGCCGACACGAAGTCCTTCTCACGTAAAGAGAGCGCCTGCGAGCGCATGATTCGCGCCGGCCAGGCCCAACCGGTAAATGATAGGGCAAGAATTATGGTCAGCGTGCCCGACTGCAGATAGGTGGCGATAAGTATCAGCAAGGGGAGGCCGGGGATCACCAGGAAGAGGTTCATCAGCAGAGACAGTGCATCGTCTATTTTGCCCCTGAAGTAGCCCGCCGACAAACCGATCAGCATACCGATCAGCGTTGTGAGCAGTCCGACGCCGAACCCCACGGTCAGCGAAATGCGCGCTCCCCACACAGTCATGGTAAAGACGTCTCTGCCCTGGCCCTCGGTGCCCAATATATTGGCGGCAGAGGGAGCCTGGTGAGGCCGCGCCACGAATAGCCGGGTTGGATCGCCCGGCGCGATTATGGGCGCGAATACCGCTACCAGCACGAAGAGGAGGACGATGCACACGCCGATCAGCGCCTTGGGATTGCTCAGCAGCCGTCGCATAAATGCGAGCCTTTGCCTCCCTGCCGGCGCGATCACCGGTAAAGGCGTCACCTGCCCTGTCGGGGTTGCCTCTACTTCCATAATCTTATTCTGAGTTTGCATACATTTCCCCTTCGGGAATCTTCGAATTCTTAATTCTTAATTACTTAAGGTCTAATTCAAAATTAAAAATTAAGAATTCAGGATTCATTATCCCGTTCTCACGCGTGGATCGAGGCGCGTGTAGAGGATGTCAACGATGAAGTTGGCCGTCAGCACTGCCAGGGTGATCATCAGGAACAGCCCTTGCATCAACGGGTAGTCGAGGGCGTGCACCGCCTGGACCAGCAAATAACCGAGCCCCGGATATCCCAGGACATTTTCGATCAGAATCTGCCCGCTCAAAATAAAACCGAGCGCCATTCCGAACGCAGTAACGCTCGGCAGGAGAGCGTTGCGCGCTGCATAGTTGAACATGATCTTGCTCTGCGACAGCCCTTTGGCTTCGGCAAGGGTCACGTAGTCCTCGGCCAATACGCCGATCATGGTGTTACGCATACCTAGCACCCAGCCGCCGATCGACACCAGTATTATAGTGAGGGCAGGGAGGAGAAGATGTTGTACGACACTTCCGATGAAGACAAGACTGAAGGCGGGCGTAAGGTTATCGTCGAACGCATGGTTGGGCGGAAACCAGTGTAACTGATAGCCCAGAAAATAGAGGCCCATGAGTGCCAGGAAGAAGGGTGGAAATGCACCCATAAAGATCAGCAAGGGCGGAAGCGTATTGTCAACCAACCCGCCGCGACGCCACGAGCCGAATATGCCGATTATATTGCCCAGCACGAAGCTCAAGACGAGCGCTGTGACGCCGAGGAGGAGCGTCCAGAGAAGTCCGTTGCCTATCACCTCAGTCACGGGTGTGGGAAAGTGCGAAAATGAGAGGCCAAAATCGCCTCGCAAAACGTGCGACAGGTAGGTGAAGTACTGGTTGATGAGTGGCTCGTCGCTCAGGCCGATGGCTGCACGTATCTGCACCATCTGCTCAGGCTGCATCTGCCCGCGAGCGGCGGCGAAAATGGCCCCGGCCGGGTCGCCGGGGATCAGGCGCGGCAGAAAGAAGTTGATAGTAACCGAGGCCCACGCTGCAATCAGGTAGAAGCCCAAACGTCGGAGGATGAATCGCATCGTTGCCCTCCTGTGACCAAGTTGTCAGTTGTCGGTTGTCAGTAGACCGGAGCTATCAGTTGTCAGTTGTCAGTTGCCCGTCGTCTACTGACAACTGACAACTGGCAACTGACAACTAACTATACTACTTCGGCTTGATCGTCGTCATCACGATCAACTGCTCAGGCGTGCCCTGGTTGAAGAACGAGCCTACAGCGTAGGGGTTGTCCTTCGTCGGGAAGCCTGTGAAGCGGGTCGTGTTGTACTCGTACCAATCGGGGCCGGGGAAGAGCGGGATGGCAGGGGCTTCGTCGGCGAAAGTCTTCTGAAGCTGCTGCGCGATCGTCTTCTGCTGCGCCGGGTCGGATGTAGCAGCAAACTGGTTCAACAGATCGTCGCCTGTCTTGCTGGCGTAGCGCTGCCAGTTTGCGCCTGCCGCTGTTCCGGCAGGTTGTACCGAGCGCTGAGACATCTGGTCGCGGTAGTAGTTGTAGGGGGTCGCCCCGCCGGAGCTCCAGCCGATCGAAATGTCGAAGTTGCCCTTCTCCACTCGGTCCAGCCAGGTGCTGAAGTCGTAAGGCTTCACTGTAGAGTTGATACCTATGTCCTTCAGGTTTTGCGAGATGATCTGCACAGACGACACCCAGTCCGACCAGCCATCAACCACGTTGATGTCGTAGGTTGGTAACGCTGAGCCATCCTTGTTTGTGCGTATTCCGTCCGAGCCTTTCTTGAGGCCGGCGGCGTCGAGCATAGAGTTGGCCTGGTTCACGTCCATGGCGGTCCACTTGCCGAGCGTTGTGGGGTCCGAGACCTTGTAGTTCGGGTAAGCGTCACTCAGGCCGGTCACATCGGCGGGCTTGGTGTAGCCGTACTCGGCCACGTTGGCGATCTGGTTGCGGTCAATGGCCATACTGATGGCCTTGCGCACGTTGACGTCGTTGAAGGGCGCTTTGGTAGTGTTGACGTAGAGCATCACGGTCGCGCCGAAGGGCGGGAACCAGTAGCCGTTATTGGCCGGGTCCTTGGATACGAAGACTTTTTCGATATCAGGGATGAAGTTGGCCGCGTAATCGTTCTGGCCGTTGACCGTGGCGAGGTTCGCCTGGTCGTTGCCGGGATAGGCGGGCTGGCGGAATCCCTGGATGTAGGGCTTGCCGGGCTGCCAGTAGTTGGGGTTCTTGTCAACTTCGAAAATCTGGCTCTGGAAAACGGTAACCTGGGTGAAGGGGCCGGTGCCCACAGGGTTGTCGTTGGTGTACTTTACAGGGTCCGTCACGTCTTTCCAGATGTGCTGAGCCACGATATCCTGGCCCGCGATGTCGTACAGGCCGGGCGTAAATACGTTCTTGAAATTGAACACCACAGTGGTGGGGTCGGGTGCAGTTACCGTGTCAACGTAGGCAGTGCCACCGTTCATGGCCTGTCCACCGGAGCCTTGCAGGCCGTTGGTGCTCTTGAACAGGTTGAAGGTGAAGGCCACGTCGGCCGACGAGAAGGGCTGGCCGTCCGACCATTTGACGTCGTTGCGCAGAGTGAAGGTCAGGGTCTTGTTGTCCGTGCTCCACTTATAGCCGGTCGCCAACCATGGAACAAGCTCGCCCTTGACTGTGTTGTAGATCATCATCGGCTCGTAGATACCGTTGACGGTGGGGAAGCGGAAGTCGCCGGAGAACGGGTTGAAGTTACGCGTCCAGGTGGACTGCTGCGCAACGGAAATGGTCATAATGCCGCTGCCTGCAGGCGCGAGGGTCGATGTCATCACGGGAGCAGCGGTTGGGGCCGCCGCCGCCGCGGTTGTGTTGGTGGGTTGTGCTGCTGCGGCCCCTGTGGTAGCGGTGGCAGCAGGTGCGGTGGTTGGTGTGGCGTCACCCCCACAAGCCGTGAGGATGATAGAAACGATGACAAACAGCGGTACGTACAGGCGTAACTTAGAGCGATATTTCACGCGGGTCAAGTTCATCTTTGAGCCTCCATACTCTACTTTAGAAATCAAAAATCAGATCGACTTTCCTCACTTTGTGCCTTAGAAACCACCTCCCCTTTTGATTTTCGCCTTGTGAGCGATGCGAGCTAATATTACGTTTAGCTCGCTTTGTTCAGCTCAAATGCGAAAATCTAAATTAATGGAATCGTCCTAAACTCCAATGCTCCAATCCGGCTGTCATAGTATGCTTTCTTGCGCGATACCGTTAGAAGCTGGTCGCCCAAACCACAACCAACACACAACCGGATATGTCCGGCCCTGGCCTCCTGGGAGGATATTAGTGAGTAGCCTGATCGGAAATTGGATCGTAGGTAGGGCTTTATACAGGATAATGCTTCCCCCTTCTGTGCGCATCGGGAAAAAGTTAGGGAAAGCGTGATGAGAAAGCAGTGCTCCTTTCTCATTACGCTTTCCCGCCTGGCTAAGAGTTACACAAACTTGCCTGTGTCTTCAGGATACCGGCGAGCTATCTCTCACGAAGCAGGCCACCAGGATGGAGGCAAGGCAGACGATAAGCACTGCGACGAGTCCATGCTGGATCGCCTCAGCGAGCGAAAGCCCGCTCGCCAGCGACTGGTTGACCACGGCTCCAACCAGGGCGACACCAATCGCCCCGCCTGCCTGGCCCAGATAGCGCACTGCTGCAGTGCCGACACCCAATTGCGTGGGCGGCAGCCTGTTCTGCGCAACCACCGTGACGACCGGGAAGATGATTCCCATCCCCCAGACCAGATGTTGCTACTGATAGGGTCACGTACCAGAGGGCTGTGGTGGGGGTCATGAAAGTCAGCAGGAAGATGCCGGCGGTCATGACCAGTCTGCCCAGGAGAGCGACGACCTGGTACCGTTTGAGAGCGCTGATCGCTATCCCTGCAAGGAAGGTACCCACCGGGATGCTCACCGAAAAGGGTGTCATTACAGCGCCCCAACTCAGTAGCGGACGCCCCAAGCACTTGCTGGATAAAGAGCGGCACGTAAACCGCCATACCGAGCAGCGCCATAAGCTGTAGCAGCGAGAGCGCCGCATACCGCCGCGAACACCCGGTTGCGGAAGAGGATAAAAGTCAGGATAGGCTCAAGGG
>CAWINE010000022.1:0-71855 GCA_963837315.1 uncultured Chloroflexia bacterium | reverse complement strand
CTGGAGTAATCAGTGCCATTTTGAGCACGGATGAGGTGCGTAGCCATTTCAGCTGACGACTCTCCAAATGTAGAGACCCTACCCGGGAGCTGGAATTGACGACCCGGTCCTACATGCGCCGAGAACTGTCGCTTCCTGTTTTGACTTTACCTGAGCAGTTTGCTCAAAAGGCCCCGAAGTAGGGTCTTCGTCGCCATAGGCCTCGGCCGAACGTCATAGCATACAGGTAACCATTGGCCCAGACTATCTCACCCACATCTGCATTGGGAAGATCCCTATCGTAAGGCAACCAGGTGTGTCCCTCATCCTGTGTAAGGAAGACCCCAATGTTCGCTGCCAGGAAGAGCGTCTCCCCATCAGCAGGATAGGCTACGAGAGCACGGAATAGTGAGTTCGGCAGACCATTAGTGCCTGCGCCATTGGCGATTACCCAGGTTCCACCACCATCATCAGAGCGTGCCACCTGGCTTCCGTTGATCAGGTAGATCCTATCTTCGTGCATCGGGTTGACTAGGATTTGTTTCACGCCGGTAACGTTCCAACGCCCACGATACTCCCAGATACCCTCCTGGCCCACGTTGGTTTTGCGAAACACTTGTCCTGAACTTGAACCCGCATAAGCCATGCCTGGCCGACTCGGTGCAAATGCAATCGAGGTAATAGCATCTGTCCCGATCCCTGTGACAGTCTCAGCAGTCCACGCTGGATGGTCTGGATTACAGTCGAGTGTTCGCATAATACGAACAGGGTTAGCGGCGCCTGCCAACATTACGTTGGATGGCGGAGCCGGGTCCACGGCGACCGCTGTAGACGCAAAGCTGCCAAACTCCAGGTTGAAGTCGCTCGGCAGTCTGCCAGGGAAACGCCTGCGCCCAAGTGACCCGCCAAGAGTATAGAAGTAATTTGGTCGCCTTTGGTCTCCAAATACATTCGTAAATTCCCAAGTACCGCCTTCAATTGCGGTCCACAGGCGCCCACTCAGGTGGCTAGACGCAGAAATGCCCTGGTGATTCATTCCACCAACAGCTTGATCGCCGCCTATTCCGGTGTCGAAAAGTTCCGCCGTAATGAGACCGTTGTTCATATCGTGCCATGTCTGCCCACCATCGCTGGAGCGGAATACGCCACCATCGTTGCTCAGGTAAACAACACCTCGTTGTGTGGCATCGAATGCAATGCTGTGTTGGTCAACATGAGCGATATCGGTGTAATATGGAACAACTGTTCTCCAGGATTGTCCCCTGTTGGTAAGGAGATATAGCTCTTGCGCACCAGCGAGGATGGCGTTGTTATCGAATGGATCAACGGCTATAACGTGGTCCCAATCCCCCTGACCATCTGAAGGCACTACACCGGTTGGCTTTCCTAAGGAGCGCCAGGACCCTCCCCCACTGGTGCCCGGCGGACGACCGCCATTGTTGTTCACGAACACTTCCTGTCCGAATTTCACAGCCACTGTGCGGGTTGCATCGGTGCCAAGTCGCCCCAGGCTCACTAGCATCATCGTTGACATGGGATTTCCGGGCTCCGGCGTCCAGTAGGAATGGCCGGGATCCCAGGCAAACATTGTGTGCCATGTTCGACCGCTGGTCGTGGACTTCAACAACCCTACACGGCGCACAGCCATGTACAGGATCGAAGCCGCACCAGGGTCCATGGCTATATCGGTGATATCACCATCATAGAAGCTTGTCTGGCCGGGAGTGCTGTCCCATGTGGCTCCCCCATCTCTTGACCTCCAAAGGCCTGTGCTGGTAGCTAAGAACAGAAAGTCTGGATCTGAAGGACTGACTATGATCTTGCGTACCTGGCCAAGATCTATATCACTCGTGATGCTCCACGATCGACCTCTGTCCTCTGAGCGGAGTAGCTTATTGAAGTAGTCAGCGTAGTACACGACTGAGTTGTTGGAGGGCGGGACCGCAACAGCACGCAAAGCTAAAGTCTGCTGTTGATCGGTCAAGGGAGCCCACGTTGTGCGCGGATAACGCATGATGCTATCGAGCCGCCACAAGCCGCCACTCGCCGCTACTGCATACAGACGGTCATTATTTTGTGGATCGATAATCACCTGAAGGGTAGGACCACCGATGTTGGTTGGCCCTACATTCTGCCAACCAGGGTCAGCAAATAGAGAGGCTCCCGTCCCCCTGGAGGATATATCCCATTCTGGACGATCAAACGACATGGGAGGGCATTGCAAGTCCCATATGTCCATAAACCCCGGGTTAGGTTTCCAGGCTTGTAACGGGTTGGGCAACCCCTGGACAAGACTGCCGGCAACGAGATTCTCAAGGGTCTGTGGTTCTTCGATCGCCTTGCGCAACTCCGGTATATCCAGGATGAGATTGCAGACTCTCTTACCGATTTTAGTTCGAAGGTCAGGGTCGAGTCCCCGCGTAAGATCGCTAAGTGTTTCGGCGATCCTGTTTGTGCGCGCAATAAGTGGATGTGCGTGTAAGCCAACGACGGCATATCGCCCTGGCTCGGTAACACGTCCCCACACGTAGTCACCTTTAGCACCGACACCAGATTTACTGACTATCCGATACGAGTTTGTTCTCTCGTTCCATATGAAGAGAGATAGAGTATCTCTCGCCACGCCATGCAGATTTCCTGCATCAAAGCGCAATATAAGAGTGCCAGGAATGTAAGAGGAATCCGCCGATACTTGTGCAAAGCTGCCAACAAACCCGAAGCTACCTCCCTCATCCAGATTTTTGTCAGGCTGGACAACAACTTTATCTTTCCTATCACTCAAGAAGAGCCCAACTTCCACACTTTGCAGCTTACTAAAAGCCGAGCTGCCAGGGTCGTATGTCCCTTGGACAAAGTCGTCCATCTGCCGTTTTTGGTTGAGCGCCGCCATCCACATCCTGGGATCAAACTGGGCCCGCCGCTTCTCCAGCTCCTCTACGTCGTTATCCGGTGGAGACGTCTTCTTATGAGGCAAGTCACTCTCTTGAGAACGTGCATGGAACCCAATGTTCGGGTTGTTTTCCTTTTGTTTGGTCATTTGACGTAATCCTCCTGGTAAGAGCGTGTCATTAGGCGTTGCCGCTGCTCCAGGTTGTTACTATCCATATGTCGTCTCCAATCTTGCTGTCATCGAAATAAAGCCTGAGCGCGTCCGGCGAAGGTGCGGGAGCATGGACGGGCTTCATCCCGGGAAGTATCATAACCTGGCGCTGCGCATGGCATGAAAGCCATCCATCAGGTATGCTCGGCAGGACCTTAATATCTTGCCAAGGATTACTCATGAATTGCCCCTATTGTGCTTCCACGGCAACCAGGCAGCTATCTGGGAAAACGTCTCTCGGTTGCCTCACTTTCCGATGCTTCAATACTTGAACAATCGAATCGAACAGGATCACCGAGGCATCAAACAGAGGTATTATTCAAGGAAGGATTTATGCGATCTAGGGGTTCGGGAATTTCGATTCTGCATACCGCTTCTGCCGGGCGTTTGACGAGCAACGAGACTATTTTCGATACCGAACCAAGCCAAAAGAGAAAGTAACTTTACCAGAACAGCGTCGGATATTCCGGCGGAGATTTGGTGCCCTGCAATACCTGATGATGGTTGCCTAACGACACGCAGTTGTTGCTGATCAGCAATAGATAGGACACTCGAAACGTCATAAGGAAGACTGTGCGCTCTGAGTTCTGACACTTCCAGTTCGCGTGATGGGTATTGTTGTTGGATCTCCTCAGGGGTGGCACCTTCAAGAAAGGCTGCGACAACTGTGTCGAGGGTGATACGAGTGCCCACTAGGCGGATCACTCCATCGGTATGTTAGTGATCGCAAGTGCCATAATTACTCTTACCTGGGATCCAGTTAGTAGTCCGTCAAGCGGCATTTGGTAGGTGCGTTACGACCGAGCCGCAGTTGCTGGTACCTATCAGATTAGGCTTGATGGACTATTGGTTGTAGAACGATTATAAGTTACAGCGCACCACACGTCCACCTTGTCCTAAGTATTCTTTAAATCTGCGCTTGCGGATACCTGTGAAGGGCTCCAGATATGGTTTCCGTACTCTACAGGGTACGTACAGCAACGTTCTTACTGGAGTAGCAGTGGTCTCTGCAAGCGATGTATGGGCGGTGGGTTCTTACCGGTGTGCCGGCTACTTGCCTCATCTGCGCCTGGAATCGCTAATTGTATGGCCCTGGATAAAGGCCATTGGATCCACGTATGAGGCAAGTAGCCGGCACAGGTGTATATAGACAAAAAAGGTGGCTGCCATGCGTGCAGCCACCCATCCTTGTAGATTTTGTTTGCTTATTCAGCTTGGCGGTCTACACGTAGTTCATTGCCCAAACGGTGCGTGAGAGCGTAGGTGGCAGCCGATGCTCTACCAACCTTACCGGTGGCCCCGATCTTCTGGTAGATGTTGGAGATGTGCCGTTCTACTGTCCGCAGGCTCAACACAAGTTCCGAGGCGATCTCCTGGTTGCTCTTGCCTGCGGCTATGAGGCGCAACACCTCTACCTCCCGCTCGGTCAGGTGACCAGGGTAGGGAGTTGGCTCCCGATCTCCTGGGGGCCCGCTCTCCTGAGAGCCCGAGGACGTTCCGGCTGGCGCATGCGGTCGCTCAAGCCTGGAAGGAGAAGTGGCGTTCGATTCGGTAGCATAGGCCGCAGCTTCTTCGAGCAACATAGCTCGACCCTCACCCACCAACCTTGTGAAGGTCTCCTCATCTAGCTCGGTCCGTACGCTTGCAATGATCCGGTCGATCTCAGTGCTTATGGCGCGCTCATAGTGAGCGCCATAAGCACTGAGATCACCTTCAGATGCACCGATCAGCTTGGCAGCTCGTGTGACCATTCCTCGCAGGTGTGCTACGTCCGCCAACCCGACCAGATACCAGCGCGACCACCGCCTGGTCCCGGAAACCTGACCGCGAGTAACGCCTTCCAAGAGCAACGTTTGGGCGAGCTGGGGGTCGCCCTCGCGCAGAGCTATCCTGCCGAGCTGGGCAAGGCAACCAGCAATAATCCGCTCCAATCCTACCTCACGAGCCATGCTAAGGCTCTCCTCAATGAGTGCCTTTGCCTGCTCATACTCCCCCAGCCCGCAAGCTACCACCCCTTGCGGCAATAGGGTGCCAGCAATGCCCGCGATGTCACCCAATTCTCGGTCGATGGCCAGTGCCTCCTCCAACGGTGACTGTGCGGCGCGGTACTCCCCCTTCCATACGAGAGCAATCCCCATATTACTGAGTGCGCCTGAGACTATAGATGTGTCCCCTAACCTTCTGCCTATAACTAAGCATTCTTGATCAAGCGAGAGGCTAAGGTCGTATTCGCCGCTCCACATGGCAACATTGCCAAGGCCAAGCAATGCCGCCGCCACCCCCCAATCGTCGCCCAACGCTTTGGACATCGCCAGGCTCGCCTCGTAGGGCGAGCTAGCCTCCGAAAAGTCCCCCTGCTCCCATAGCGTGCCTGCCAGCGCCCGGAGCACCTTAGCACGTTCCGTACTTGGCCGGGTGCGCTCCGGACCCTGCTCAATCTTGGTAAGTAGCCTTGTGCACCACTGCCGCCCTTCGCTGAAGTAGCCCCTATTGTCCCAGTACCGCATAAGCGCGCCCGCCAACCTCAGGCCCTGTTCTGCCCGGCCCTCTCGCGAGAGGCTCCACTCCAATGCGGCTCTCAGGTTGTAATGTTCGGCGTCTAACCGCCGCATCCATTGGGCTAGCTCATTGCCAAGCGTCCCCTGTTCGGCGGCCTCGGCAAGCTGCACGAAGTAATCCAGGTGGCGGTCAGCGGTCGAGTCGAGCTCACCAGCATTTTCGAGCTTATCCCTGGCGTACTCACGGACGGTTTCGAGCATTGTAAAGCGTGGCTCGCCCCCGGCCTCACTCATGTCGTGCTCCCCTTGCCTCTGCAGTAGGCTCTTGCCAATCAGGGAAGTTACTCCGTCAAGGCTGTCCATACGAAGATGGAAGCAGCATACTTCGGTGGTGCTGTGCAACGTGCACCCACCGAGGAATACTCCTAACCTTCTGAACAGAGTCTGCTCATCTGGGTCCAGCAGGTTGTAGCTCCAATCTATAGCAGCTTGTAATGTCTGGTGCCGTTCAGGCAGATTGCGCGCACCTCCCGTCAACAGTGTCAACTTGCTCGTCAGCCGCGCCAGCAACTCCTCAGGTGGCAGCACCAGAATGCGGGCGGCGGCAAGCTCGATTGCCAGCGGTAGCCCCTCCAGTCGCAGGCAGATCTCGGCTACAGCGTGAGCGTTGCGGTTCGTCAGTTGGAAGCCAGGGTTGACCGCCTGTGCTCGTTGCATGAAGAGCGCTACTGCTTCATGTCGCGAGAGCGCTTCGGGTTCGAGTAGCCTGTTTGGCTCGGGGAGGGGAGGGAGAGATAGCGGTGGAACAGGGTAATTGTGCTCACCATATAAGCGGAGCAGTTCTCGACTGGTGACGAGCAGTTTCAACCCAGGGCAAGCTTCGAGTAGCTCGGCCAGCAGCGGAGCTGCCGATACTAACTGCTCGAAGTTGTCCAGGAGCAGCAAAGTCTGCTTTTCCTTGAGATAACTTTGCAAACTCTGGAGCAGTGGCTCGCCTGCGTTCTCTTTGACCCCAATCGTCTGCGCGATGGTAGGCATTACCAGGTCAGGATCGCTTATGGGAGCGAGTGGCGCGAAGTAGACACCGTCTCGGAAGGCATCGACCAGGCAGGTGGCAACCTCCAGACCGAGACGGGTCTTGCCGATACCTGGTGGGCCAATGAGGGTGAGGAGGCGGGAGGTTGAGAGCAGGTGCTTGACCTCGGCTAGCTCACGCTCCCGGCCAATGAAACTCGTCAGCCGCTGGGGCAGGTTGTATGGGTTAAGAAGAGAGGTCATGCAGCACTCCCAGATGCCTGGAATTATAACGCACGGGCCCTGCCGCGTCTACATGTCTATTGAGTAGGACACAGGCAGTATAGAATCAGGCGCAACCACATAGCAGTGAGCAGTATCTGCTCCTCAAAAGACAAGGCAAATGGGTGTCCACGACCTACGGCTCTGAGGCGCTCGGGTCTGTTGTCGTTCAGCCGCTTGTGCTGCGCAGCTTTGAACAACGGACGGAGGGGCCGGCGCTGGAGGCGCATGACATACAGGAGCTGGACGCCCGCATCGAGGGGTGGATAGCCGGGCTGCAACTCGCTGCCCTGTCGATGCAACATCGCCCCGACCCGGCAGGCCTGATCGCCGACCTGGCAAATGCAATCGTGCTGGGCGTCAGCCCCGATACAGTGGATAGCCGCCGCCGCTTCCGCGAAGCACACGGCTTACCCTTCCACTTGCTCGTAGACAGGGATAAAGCGGTAGCCACGGATTGGGAAGCCGTAGTCGCCCACACCGACGATAACGGCAATACCATGTACGGCATCAAGCGCAGCCAGTACGTTATCGACGAGCAGGGCAAGATCACCGGTATGCAGGTGCCCGTTAAAGCGCCCGAGAGCTTGCCCCTGGCTTTGCAAGACCTGGGGGTCGCAGGATAGCCCATCGCGGGCCAATCTCAACTCCTCATCTCGCGGTAATCGTGCAAAACAGCCAACCCCAGCATGGGGTTGGCTGTTTTGCACTATGTGGTGTTCCTCTCAAGCCTGGGTTTATTCGGCCCGGCGATTGCGTACCCACACCAGCGACCCTATCAGAATCAAGATTACGGCGAAGGCTGCTGCGAACGGTGCGACAGCGACAGAGCTGCCTGAGCCTGTTTTTGGCATGCCGACCGCCACCGCCTGGCGGGCAGCAGGAATCGGCTGGAAGAAGTGGTTGACTACATAGTCGCCGACCTGCCGGCCAAGCTTGGCACCCTGCTGGTCGGAGCTGAGGAAGTGGAAGCCCACCAGGACCCGCGCTTGGTTGACGTCCGCAACCACGTCCTGGAAGCGGTCGTACGTGCGGGTTGTGTGGGTGACGCGGCTGTCGAGCGTAAAAGTAACATTGTCGGTGCCGAAGAATGCTTGAAGCGCTGCAGTCACCGCGGAGCTGTCGCAGGCGTGCGCCGACGGGTACTCCGGAAAGTTCGGTGTCGTCACCAGCGGCTTCCAGGTCGCGTCAGGCTGGGTATCAGGATTCCCGTCTGTGTCCGCTCCCAAAATCGCCTGAAACGGTCGCCAGGACCAGTAATGGTACTTGGCGTCGAAGCAGGCGATCATCGCGTCGCCCCCTGCGACGTGCGCCATCGCCAACATACGCGCCGTCTGCTCCAGGTCAAGCCCCCGTGCGGTAGCCAGGTTGAGCATGCCGTCGTTCCACTGTCTGAGATCGTGGTCGGTCCAGAAGAGGGCGTTTGTCGTCTCCTCGGTGGTCCTGACCGTGCTGTCGCTGCGGCCAAGGTCTTTGACCTGCTGGAAGTCGTCGGTGTACTCCTTGCTGGTCAAGGGATTCGGACCATCGGGGCGGAACTGCGAGGCGCTCTGTAGCGCGAGCGGCCGAATCCCCGGCAGGAGCAGGCCCACTGCCGGGGCCTTGCCGGGGTCCCAGACACCAGGCCCAGGGGGTGGGGGCACGAAGGGGGGCTGGCCGACCTGTGGATGGCTTCCCCGGCCGTCGTTCACGCGCTGCGCGAGCACCGCTGCGGCGGCCTGTTCACCAATGTGTATCCCCTCACTCTTGGCCTTGTCGTCCGCCGATATGCCGGCGAGGTAGTCGGTGTAGACCCCATCAAGATGCGCCTGCTGGGAAGGCGTCAGGCCGAGCTCGGGCTGCAAACCGAGGAGTACGTGGTGCGCCGCTGTCGCGATGGCAGCCTCTGCCGACGCATCCGGTGGCGCAGTAAGCTCGGTAGCATAGGGCTGGTAGCCGCCCCCAAATGCCAATGCAGCATCGTAGATTGCAACGTGGACGATGCCCATATAGACGGCCGCCTCGCCGGGGAACTTGTTCCCATAGTTGTCTGTGCCGAATATGCCGCCCGGACCAGGCGGCACGATTGCACGCTGGGCCTCCCGGCTCCAGTAGACGACCGGCGCCGCGGACAGGGAGGCGGCCTGCGCAACGGGCGCCAGGCCCAAGCCCGGTGTCGCGCTTGAGGGGGCGAACATCGGGAGTATCACGACCAGGCTAGCTATGAGTACGGCATTCTTTAGGTGTCGGTTGGTTTTCATGTCTCTCCTCCTTTAAATAATGTGGACAGCGATCTCGTTACGGCGACTTCGTTACCGGTGTTGCTTACCATTCTTCGACCTCCTTTACACACTGCTTATCTGCTGTTGCTCTCCCGCAGGGCGGGTGGCGGCATTGGTCAGGTGAGTGCGGACTCTGTGTTGTATTGCCGACCTGCTATTTGGGTGGTCCGCCGGGTGTCGGGTGCGGAAGCCCCCAACGTCCGGCGAACTACCCGTGCAATGTGTATAGAGCAAAACAGCCCGGCCGCCATGCGTGTATACACCCATGTAGGCCCATGAATACACGTATTTTTGCGCTGCCGATGCTGTAATTGGGTATGAGAAACACGCCACCTGCGTGGCGTGTAACTTCAGAACTCATGTTACACAGCCAGGGCGGAGCCACCTAGAGCCACAGGTGACAGGGTTTGTAACTGATGAAAGGCACTCTTCAGAGCCGACAAGTAGAGGCGGGTGCGCAATGCAAAATGGTTGAGATTAGTGTCCATCGTGAGCCACTCCAGCTTCACGAAGGCACACAGCGCACAGAAGAAGTGATTGGTCTGCGTCAGCAAGGTGCGGGTTGGAGACTTCTCAAGAGAGGCGTTCTGCTTGAGAGACTTGTGGTACTCTTCGATCCTCCACCGTCTTTGGTAAAGGCTCGTGATCTGCTCCAAGCCAGGCTTCAGGTCGCTCGTAACCAGATACTGGGTGACTTCGCTAACTCTGCTGCCATCTTCGTTCTTGAAGAGTTGCTTACACAGCAGAAGGGGGAAGTCCACCTGTTGCAGCTAGACCTTCACCGCTTGACCCGGCTCCAAACGGAGCGTGTTGACTGCTTGATAGATGCCCTCACCCTTCAGTTGTTCACTCAAGGCCACCAGGCGGTTGCTCTTGAGGGGCATGACGAACTCGCGTCCCAACTCCTTCTTGATCAGCTTCATATTGTCAGCCGAGGCAAACCACGCATCATTGAGCACGTAGCGGAAAGTGATCTGGTTGGCTATGCACGCCCTCAGCAGAGTGCGGTAGTGCTCATTCTTGCTGACAGCACTGCGGCGTCGCTCTTTGCCACTCTTCTTGTCCAGGTACTTCTCACTCTTGGTGATGAGAGCAAAAGCTACAGGAAGGGACGCCTCAACCACCTCAACTTCTCCTTCTCCAACTTCCCCTACCTCTGTTTGCACCTCCATCTGGTACAAGGCAGAGAGGAAGTTGATCCCCTTGACCAGTTGATCTTTGCTGTGGTCGTAGTGCCGGCAGATCAGGTCTCATACTCACCATGAGCTCCGGGCGATCGAACTGCACTTGCCTGGGGACATTGGAGGCTACCGGTGTGGTGGGGGGAGAGCTATGCATACCGCCGCTGAACCTGCCTACTTCAGGCCAAACGCCGATGCCACCAGGGAACAGACATCGAAGATCGTGCGCTGTACGTTCTTCCCTGACTGTAATTCACCTGCTCGTTAGCGGAATCACATACCCATCTGTGGCCAACCCTTCAACAAAACAAAGATAAGTAACGAGAATCCCGAATACTCAGGGCCGATACTTTGGGCGAATGACCAACGCAGAGAGAACCGCTACTGGCGAGGCGCTGACCTGGTAGTCGAAGTCGTGAGCGAGGATGATCCGGAGCGTGATACAGTCGTAAAGCGTGCTGACTACGCGGAAGGGCAGATACCCGAATATTGGATCGCCAACCCCGCCGACGAGACAGTCACGGTGCTTAGCATGGCTAAAGATAGCTACGTTGAGCACGGAGTTTTCCGGCTGGGTCAAACGGCAACATCACGCCAGCTGTCTGACTTCAGTGTGCAGGTAAGCTCCATTTTCGATGCACGCTGACCGGAGGATGGAAGAGGAAGTGTCGGTCTGCCCCTCCCTTGGTCCACCGACTGCACCACAAAAGCGAAGAGACCTTTACTCACCGCAGAGGCGCAGAGAAGCGCAAAGTTACGCAGAGGTGATTAAAGGTTTCCTTTCTCCAAAACCATAATATTCTCTGCGTAACTCTGCGCTCATGAGCGGGGTGCCCTCTGGGCCGCGAACTCCCTCTGCGGTGAGTCATAAATACGGTCGTCGGGCATCGGTACTTCTACCCTTCGCCGCGCTCCTTCCTGGTGTATAGATACGGCAGCGTGAGGAAATCGTAGTCGAACAGCTCGCTATCGCTGAAGAAGCGGGGTACCTCTTTTTCGGCGGTCTCCAGCGAGTCGGAGGCGTGCACCAGGTTAGCCTGGATGCTCATCCCAGGTCGCCGCGGATCGTGCCGGGGTCGGCTTCCCACGACTTGGTCACGCCGCACAGGCGGCGCACGGTCTCCACGCTATTCACCCCTTCCAGACAAATCGCGACAACGGGTGCCAGCATCATAAACCCTTTGATCTCACCGAAGAAGGGGAGGTGGTTGAGATGTGAATAGTGCTCGTCGAGGAGCCGGTCGGTGAGGTTCATCATCTTCATGCCGGTGATTTTGAGGCCCTTGCGCTCGAAGCGCGAGATAATATCACCTAAAAGGCCGCGCTGCACAGCGTCCGGCTTGAGCAGCACCAGAGTGCGTTCCATCAATCTTCTCTCCTGATATCGATTATTTTGGTATATGGTCGGAGCAGTATAACACAAAATCGCCCAGAGCGGCCCAGATTGGCCCGGAGAAGATTGAACCATTTGCTGCTTTTTGTTGTAGTAATATGCAGTAGCCAAAAACCGATTGCCCTGTCTCAGCGACAGGGTTTACTGTATCCGGCTTCTTTCCCCACACCTTCCGAGGGCAGTATGATCAACGCCAAAACCGTTCAGGATCAGCTTGCGTCCACTGCCTCGTCTCCCAACCAGTGGAGTCTTATCTGGCATGGGTTCAGAAGACGCCGTCTGGGCATGGCCGGGCTGATTACCCTCTTGCTTCTTGTACTGGCGGTTATCTTTGTTCCGATCGTTTACCCTAACCCTTACGAAGGCGTAAACACAGATCCCACTTTATGGGCAGCCCCCATCGGCAGGGTTGATCCATCAAATGGGCATCTCTTTATACTTGGCGCCGACGCAATAGGGCGCGATAATTTCTCTCTCATCTTTCAGGCCGGGCGGCTCACGCTGGCTGTAGCATTCATTCCTGCCATCCTTACACTCATAATAGGCTCGATTATCGGGGCGGTCGCCGCATATTACGGCGGTTGGCTTGACTTCTATTCTTATGCGTTTCGCTGACTTCTTAATTGCCCTTCCTCTTCTTCCCGCTTATGTCTTGAGCATCAAACTCGTACGCCCCAGCCCCCAGCAAGGGGCCGTTGCGGATAACGTCTGGACGGCGATGCCCGCCATCATTACCGTTTTTGTGCTTTTTGGGTGGATGGGCGTCAGCCGCCTTGTACGCGGGCTGGTCCTTTCCCTGCGAAGCAGGCCGTTCGTGGAGGCTGCCCGCGCCCTGGGTGCGAGCACCAGGCGCATCATTTTTCGCCACCTGCTTCCGAATAGTATTGGCCCTCTGATTGTAGCGGGTATGTTCGCTATCGGGGACTTCGTCATTATGGAAGCGGTGCTTGCCTACTTCGGCCTCAGCTTTCACGATAACTATCCTCCTACAACTGTCTCATGGGGTAATATGCTGGCTTCCAATGAGAGCTGGGCGTATTCGGTATCCAACCTGAATCCCTTCCAGGATATACGACTTTATTTATTGCTCTTTCCCGGTGTTCTCATTTTGATAACTGTGCTTTCGGTCAACTTCATCGGTGACGCTCTTCGTGATGTTCTCGACCCTCGTGTCCAGGTATGAAATCACTTTAGGAGCATAGTAAATGCTGACCTATCTGATAAGGCGTGTCCTTCAGACCATCGTTTTCTTGTTCCTGGCATTCCTGTTGATATACACGGTGCTTGTGCTGCTCATGAGTGATGGTCCTCTGGACACGTACAATAAAATAAAGGCAAACCCCAGCTTTGTTGATAGACATTCGCTCCCTATAGAGACCTCACAGGCCATCAGTTTTGATCCGCTAAAAGGTCTCGAAAGTGTTTATAAGCTAGATAAGCCCTGGCCTATTGACTTCTTCGTGTGGCTTTTCGACCCAGGCGATACTACCGTAACCGGCTATAACGCTCAGAATAGCGCTGTGACGAGCACCAAAGGCATTGACCTCAATATATTCGGTTGGCACCTGCGCGGCTCAGGAATCCTCACGGGTGATTTCGGAGTGTCTGTAGGCTACCTTGATAATGTGCCGGTGAGCGATGTGCTTGGAAATCGCTGGCTGAATACGGTCTTATTACTGGTTTGCGCCATGGTGCTGGCGCTTCTTGTGGGCATACTGATAGGCGTCGTCAGCGCGACCCGGCAGGGCAGCCAGCTTGACCACACCCTCACGGTCCTCTCCCTGGCCGGCCTCTCCGTGCCACCCTACGTGCTCGGTGTTCTCTTCATCCTCTTCCTGGGAATAGTTCCCGAGGCTTTGAACGTTCAGAATGGCTTTAGCTGGATGCCCTGGATGCCTGTCGGGGACGTCGGTAGTGAGAACGTGCAGAGCCGTATTGCCCACCTGGTGCTCCCGGTCGCTACCCTGGCTTTACCCCAGATAGCCTGGATTTCGCGCCAGACGCGCTTTGCTATGCTCGATGTGCTAAGCCAGGACTATATCCGCACCGCCTGGGCAAAGGGTCTCAGTTTCCGCCAGGTGATCTTCAAGCACGCCCTGAAAAACGCTCTCATTCCAATCATCACCCATGCTGCCATAATGGTGCCTGCCCTCATATCTGCTGTCACTGTTGTCGAAACAATATTCGGCTATTCGGGCCTGGGCAGAGAGCTTTTCCGCTCAATGGGCGGCTGTCTGTGGGCGGATGTCAATCGCACCTCAGAACCGCCGCCATGCCCCACGTCGGGCTATAACCCAATTGATTACCCTCTAGCGCTGGTCCTCTTGCTCATTATGGTAGTGGTTGTGGCCCTCTCAAACGTGGTTGCCGATGTGCTCTACGCTGTCGCCGATCCGAGAATCAACTATGATGATAGAGTTGCAGGTTCATAGGATTGAACCATTTGCTGCTTTTCGTTGTAGTAATATGCAGAAGCCAAAAACCAATTGCCCTGTCTCACCGACAGGGTTTACTGTATCATCCGGCTTCCTTTCCCCACACCTTCCGAGGGCAGCATGATCAACGCCAAAACCGTTCAGGATCAGCTTGCGGCTACCGGCGCGTCCGCTAACCAGTGGACTCTAATCTGGCATGGGTTCCGAAAACACCGTCTGGGCATGGCCGGGCTGATCACGTTTCTGCTGTTGATCCTGGCGGTTATCTTCGTTCCGATCGTTTATCCCAACCCTTACGACACCATAACCTCGGACCCCACGTTATGGACCGCCCCGATGGGACACGTTGACCCGGCCAACGGCCACCTCTACATACTTGGTGGGGATGCCATAGGGCGCGATAACTTTACCCTCATCTTCCAGGCCGGACGGCTTACCCTCATCGTAGCCTTGATACCGGCCGTCCTTGTGCTTCTGATTGGCTTCGCCATCGGGGCTGTTGCCGGGTATTTCGGCGGTTTGCTCGACACAATTCTGATGCGAATCGCCGATTTCCTGATCGCTCTCCCACTCCTGCCGGCCTACGTTATAGCGATCAGGCTCATTCGCTCCAGCAGCCCGCGGACGGCCATTGCCGATGACATTTGGAGCGCAATGTCTGCCATGATATTCGTATTTGTACTTTTCGGCTGGATGGGGGTTAGCAGGCTGGTGCGGAGCCTGGTCCTCTCCTTGCGCGCCCAGCCCTTTGTGGAAGCCGCTCGCGCCCTGGGAGCCAGCACCCGCCGCATCATTTTCCGCCACCTCCTTCCGAATACGGTAGGCCCGTTGATTGTAGCCGGTGTATTCGCTGTCGGCGATTTCGTGATTTTGGAGGCAGTGCTGGCTTACTTCGGCCTGAGCTTTCACGATAACTATCCGCCGACAACCGTCTCATGGGGTAACATGCTGGCTTCTAATGAAGCCTGGACATGGTCGGTAACCAACCTGAATCCTTTCAAGGATATAAGGCTGTATTTGTTGCTTTTCCCCAGTATCCTGATTTTGATTACCGTACTTTCCGTCAACTTCATCGGCGACGCGCTGCGCGATATTCTTGACCCTCGCCGGCGGGTATAAAGTCGCTTGATTGGCAAGAGGACATCGAGGAGCTAGGAGCATCTAACATGCTTACCTATTTGATCAGGCGTATACTCCAGACCATTATCTTCGTGATTCTGGCGTCCTTGTTGATATACACGGTGCTGGTAATGATGATGCCTGATGGCCCACGAGATACCTATGACAAAATCAAACAGGACCCCAGTTATGCTTTTGGACATTTTCTTCCTATAGAAACTCAAGTTGCCACCTTTAATCCCATACAAGACCTTGAGCATGTATATAAATTAGACAAACCATGGCCCCTCAACTTTTTCGTCTGGCTCTTCGACCCGAGCGATACGACTACCAACACATACAACGCACAGAATACGGCGGTAACTCTCACGAAAGGTATAGACTTGAATATCTTCGGCTGGCATATGAGGGGCTCGGGTATCCTCACAGGCGACTTTGGTATATCCGTCGGCTATATCGATAATACGCCCGTGAGCGATGTGCTGGGCGCCCGTTGGCTGAACACATTTTTGCTGATGGGTTGCGCCCTTGTGCTGGCGCTTATTGTGGGCGTACTTATCGGTGTTGTCAGCGCAACGAGACAAGGTAGCCAACTTGACCATGCGCTTACCGTATTCTCTCTAGCAGGTCTTTCCTTACCGCCTTATGTGCTTGGCCTTATGTTTATCCTCTTCCTGGGGATTGTGCCCAAGTCATTGCGCGATCAGGGCGGCTTCGACTGGCTCCCCTGGTTGCCGGTGGGCGATGTCGGTGATACAGGATTCTGGGATCGTGTCGCCCACCTTGTGCTCCCCGTCACTACCCTTGCTCTTCCACAGATCGCCTGGATTTCGCGCCAGACACGTTTTGCTATGCTCGATGTGCTCCAGCAGGACTACATCCGCACAGCCTGGGCAAAGGGTTTGAGCTTCCGTCGAGTGATGTTCAAGCATGCTTTTAGAAATACCCTCATTCCGATTATCACTCACACCGCTCTGATAGTGCCTGCCCTTCTGTCCGCGGCCTCTGTAGTCGAAACTATCTTCGCCTATTCAGGTATAGGCAGGGCATTCTTCAGGTCAATTGGCGGCTGCCTGTGGGCAGATATAATTCACACCACAGAGCCGCCCCCCTGCCCCGCCGTCGGCTACTTGCCTATCGACTACCCCCTGGCGCTGGTTCTCCTTCTCATTATGGTGGTGGTCGTGGCCGTGTCAAACGTAATTGCCGACGTGCTTTACGCTATCGCCGATCCGCGAATCAACTATGAAGATAGAGTCGCGAGTTCATAGTTAAAGCTGCATAATATTCACGAAAAAACAGGCCCTCCCGAGGGCCTGTTTTTTCGTGAATATTATGCAAAATCCCTTTCAAGAGAGATATTAGTTCGCCGGCTTCTCGCGGGGCGGCAGGGCGGCATGAAAGTCGGCCTGGAAGCGGGGGATGTACGAATTGATCAGCGCTTCTACGCGCTCGTGGCTTGGCGAGGCCACTACTAAGCCTACGTGGTGAAGCTGATCGAGCCGCCAGGTTATCTCAGGGTCGTTGTAGGCGCTCGTGTCGGGGTGTTCCTGGCGTGCCAGCGAGATGATAATGCCGCCATAGTCGAGGCGGTGCGGCGGTAGCTCGTAGGGCCGCTCGCCGCCTGCTATCTCGATTTTCGCCCATTCCGCCCACAGGTCGAGGCCGGTGCTCGCCTCGATTAGCTCCATCAGGTTAGCCCCGCCCACTCGCGCAGCTGTCTCCAGGAAATAGAAACGGCCGTCGTCGTGGCTCTTGATGAACTCGGTATGCGTCACCCCGCGCACGAAGTTGAGCGCGCGCAGCACGTCGCTATGCAGCGATTTGAGGATTTGCACGTCAGGCGAGTCTGTGTGGCAGCGTTATGCTGGTGAAGATGCCCCCCTCGTGCGCGACGTTGAGCGGTGGCGATCCGTAGCGGTGCGCCTCCGTGAACAATATCTCGCGCTCGTAAGTAACAGCATCAACATGGTACACGTCGCCCGGCACATATTTCTCAAGCACGAAGTATGATTGGCGGTCGCCCAGGGCATCGAGTAGAGGCCATAGCTCGTCGGGGTGCTGCACTCGGCTTATACCCGTGGCCGCCGCCTCGGAGCGCGGCTTCAACACCCAGGGCGGGGGCACATTCTCCATGAATTCCGCGATCTTCGCGTGGTTAAAGATGGGCACGAAGGGCGGTACCAGGATATATCTGTCGCGGGCCTGTACGCGCATCGCCAGCTTATCGCGGAAAAAGCGTGCCGTGGTGTCGCCCATGCCCGGTATCCGCAGATGCTCACGCAGGCCGGCAGTGGTCTCCACGTCGTAATCGTCCATTGGCACGATGCGGTCTATCTCGCGGCTGCGGGCCAGCCATGCGACCGTATTGATCACCGCCTGCCGGTCGGCCAGGCTTGGTAGTGAAAACAGCTCGTCGATGCATTCACGCTGCCAGGGCGAGTTCGACCAGCCTGTCGAGTGTAAGCAAGTAGACCAGGCAGCCCTGGCGCTTGCACTCGCACAGGAAATCGTTGCCCTTGAAATAGCTCGCGAGGCACAAAACGGTAACTTGGCGCTCATCAGGCACGGCGTAACCTCCAAAGGGAAAAAGATCGCACCCCCGGCTCCATCGGCGAGGTCACACGCCTACAGCGTACCACAACAGCACCCGGTTGGGTAGTACTTGATCTTCCTTTATGAGAAATCAAAATCCGGCCTGGCAAGCCGGATTTTGATTTCTCATAAAGGATCAGCCTGAAGTATATTCAGGGAAGAACCAGTAACGTGCCCGCTCGTCCGAGTGTTCGAAATACCATTTCAGGGGGTCACCTATAGTGGGTGCGGGCATATATTCTCCCACTTCGCCCATATTCACGAAGCGCAGCTCCTCCACGCCGGAATTGCCCTCACAACTGAGTGTGCCGCCAATCCTTCGCACCACGAAAGCACACACCAGGAAAATCTGCTTCCGCACCTCGCTGCGCGACTCGGCTACGTAGGCCAGGTCCCCAACCTCCACATGGAGGCCGGTCTCTTCACCGAACTCACGCACCAGCGCGTCCCCTATCCCTTCCCCTTCCTCGGCCCTACCTCCCGGCAGGGTCCACACCAGCGGCTTCCCTGAATACCACCTGTTGCCGCTGAGCAGCACCCTACCTTCCTCCACGAGGATACCCTGCCCGACCCGGTGCACGATCCAATTAGGCGATTGCGGCTGAGCGTCGTAAGTCATGCGGAATGCGGAATGCGGATTGCGGATTACCTTAACCGCCAAGACGCCAAGTTCGCCAAGGTTCGCCAAGTTTTTTTATTGTTTTTTAACTAAAAAAATCCTTTGTGATCTCTGCGTCCTGTGAACTCTCAGCGATTAAACAATAGAAACCTTGGTGCTCTTCGTGTCTTTGTGGTTCAAACCGTAGTAATCTTGGCGTCTTGGCGTTGAAAAAAACCAGTAAGCAGTAGCCTATTTTACCTGATCGAGGGAGAAATGCTCCATGTGCCATTCGGCGGCTGCCTGGAAGCGTTGAGGATCCATTATCTGGGAGGGGAGGGTTTGCACTTCATACAGGCACCGCTTGATGTTTACCTGCGTTTGCGGGTCGAAGTCGAGCTTACGCGTCATCAGTAGCCTGTTATCTTCGTCCACGAAGATCAGGTAGGTATACTCCTGGCGGTGCAGTTGGGAAAGGAGGTTCTGTCCAAGCTGGCAGGCGTCATACATTGGGCTGCCAGGGTCGTGCGGGTTGAGGAAGGTCTCCCCTTTGTATGGATCGCTAGCACTATCTTCCACTACCAGGTAGACAGCGATGATGGGGCCCGATGGGGAACGCGACAGCACCATGTCGATATGTGTGGGCAGATCTGCGCTGAGCGTCCTGGCCCAGGACTTGCGCGGTGTGCGGCTCAATACGGACACTACTTTGCTACTTCCATCCCGCAACACTACCAGCCTGGTCATGGGCTGGCCGGTGGGGGGCAAAAGCTCCAGAATTGGCTCAGGCACGGATGCTTCAGGTTGCAGGTTGGGCTTCTCGGACCAGGGAGAGTAAGCGAAAGCGTCGTGCCATCGTGGGCCGTACGCCACCTGCTGCCGTGCCTCGTAATGACCCGGATCGAGCTCCAGAACCTGGCGGAACTGGCGTATGGCTATCTCGAAGCCCTCGGCGTAGCGAAGAGCCACACCCAGAAAATAGTGGTAGACCACTGAATTGGGCACCAGTTGTGTTGCCGCCTGGAAGGCTTGAGCCGCCCTGAGAGCCGAAAACGACTTTACCAGATAGCCATGATCGCCTGGCTGCACGCCCTGTTCCATCTGCTCCATACCTTGCCGGAACAGCTCACGCGCCCGCTCTATGCCCGACAGGCGGTCGGCCTGCTGGCGTAGAGCCTGCTCGGTGAGCGGGCCGGTGGCTCCTACGGAGAGGAGATCAGGCGTGGTGGAGAGGGAGCCTGTTATGTTGCCGGGTATCTCGTCGGGCAATTCGGGCAAGATCACAACCGTCTTCAAGCTCTGGTCGATCGAGGCGATTTCGCGGAAGATATTTCGCCCCTCATCAGATCGATGCCCGGTTGCCGGCGAGGGCGCTCGCTTGACGGAGTTTCTCGGGCGAGATGCGCACCTCTTCATAGGCTTGAGGGCCTGCCATGGTTGCCATACCGAGGGCTGGCATGATGCCCACTTGTGCGCCGGACATCGGCTCGCCTGCCTGTACGCTCGGCCCGTAGCCGGGCAACCCGGCAGGTACTCGGGCGGGCGGGTTTTCCGGAATCACATAGGTCTCAGCGATCATGTCGTGGAAGGCCTGACGCCTGGGATTATACGGGATTTGCAGGAAGCCAATAGGAAAGAGCAGATTCGGAAGATAGGTCATCATCCTGGCAATAGAGCGGCCCAGATCAGGCTTTTTGCCGTTGCGGTCGACGACTTTGATGCCCATAAGGCTTTTGCCGAGCGTCTGGCCCCAGGTGCTCCACTGTATGATGTGGTAAGCAGCGAAGATTATAATCGCGATAAGGAAGAAGCCCAAGTAAGTGGCGATCCAATCGCCAAAGTCTCTCGGATTGGTCTCCCCAATAAACCACATATAGAGAAGCAGCGCACCTATCTCAAAAATCGCTACGCAGGCGAGGTCAATCACCCAGGCGACCAGCCTCGGTAGAAAGCCCGCGTAGTATGGGTCGAGTTGCTCACGCGGCGGCTCAGGCTGAGCGATGCTGCCCAGCGGCCCGGTAATATTCGAGTAGCTTTCTTCCTGATATGGCATCGCGGCTGCGTTGACCGGGCCAGGCCCTTGCTGATACGGTAATTCCCGTTTCCCGGTCGCCTCAGAAGGAGGCCAGAGAATAGGACCTGTCGGGCGTTGTGGGTAGTATGGCACCTGCGATATTGAGCTGGCAGGTGGTAGATCCGATGGGGCAGGCGTTGGCGCGCCTCGGAAGGTTTCCGGCGATGGCGCGTTCGCCTTGCGGTACGCTGTCACGACGAAGAGACGGCTTCCCGTGCGCGAGTCGGTACCCTGCCAGCCCGCCAGGTCGTACTGGGTGGTATCGCTCCATTGCGTGCCGTCGGCAGCCGGGCGGGCACGCATATCGAGCAGCGCGGGACCCCATGGATCATCAGGCCATAAACCGAAAATCGGGAGTAGACGGATAGGTGGGTTATCCCCGGAAACCAGGCGTGCAGCCGGGGGGTTAACGACGCTCAGGACCTGGCGTGCGTACTCGATATCCGGCGCGCTTGCCTGTCTCCATATGAATATCTGCGCCAGTCGGTCCTGTTCCGATACCATTCAACCTCACATCAACCAGGTAGATAGGGGGCGGCCTCCTCTTACTATACCTAGTAAAGCACTATGATTTTAGCACATGGTCCTACCCCCAACAACGCTCACTGGGGTTATATAAGGGGTAGTGGCTGGAAGTAGTTGTACTACGCGGATGATAGCTGTGGATTGCGGATTTCTTTACCACCAGGACGCCGCCCCGGTGGGGACCCCGTAGATCCGCCAACTGACAACAGTTCGCATCGCTCATCAACTGACAACTGGTATAATATTTCCATGCACCGTTTTACCCGGCGTTTACGAGGCTACGCCTCTTTGGAGCCTTCCCTTCTGTGGATATCCTCCCTGCTCGTGCTTTTCATTGCCTTGCTGCTTGCCGGCTGCGATTTGCAGCCTACGCCTGTTGTACCGCCTGCTCGCACCGCTACAGCTCCGCCTCCAACGCCGACCGTGCCAGATCGTCCTCGCTCGGGTACCATTACCATCAGGTTAGCGGCGGATGTGCAATCGCTCAATCCCTGGTTCGCGGGGTTCGATGCCAATTCGCAGGCTGTGGACGGCACGATCTTCTCAGGCCTCACCAGGATCGATAACCACCTTCAGCCTCAGCCCGACCTCGCCGAAAGCTGGGACGTCTCCCAGGATGGCACCCAGCTTACGTTCCATTTGCGCCACGACGTGCAGTGGCAGGATGGCCGGCCCTTCACCGCGCAGGATGTCGTCTGGTCCTATACAATGCTGAACCGGATATCCGCCGATAATACATCAATGCTACATATCCAGGAGCACATTAAGTCTGTAGAGGCCGTGGACCCGGTCAGCTATACCGTCCGCTTCACCCTGGACCAGCGCTATTCCCCTATTCTGGCCGATATGGCGTTCCCTATCCTGCCAAGCCATATTCTTACCGGCACCGACCCCGCGAAGCTGGCCGATAGCCCATTCAACAGTAAGCCGGTAGGCACCGGCCCGTTCGCTTACGATTTGCGTGTAACGGGCTCGTCGATCACTCTGAAGGCCAACGATCATTATTACGGGGGCGGGCCGCTCGTGCAGCAGGTGATATTTCTGGTGGGAGCTAACGACGTGGCCGCACAGGCGGTGCGCGACGGCACCCTCCTCCTCTCGGAGCTGGACCCTCCTTCCGCCGAGCAGCTTGTAAAAGAGAATAAAGGCGTGCGGGGCGGGTCCTATGACGAGCTTGGCTACGACTTCATCGCATTTAATCTGCGCGATACTGACGTGTTCAGCGACACGCGCGTGCGCCAGGCTTTCTCCTACGCGCTCGACAAACAGGGGCTGGCCTTCACCGCTGGGGGCAGTGGCGCGGACCCGGTATGGTCGGACGTGAACAAGGCGTCGTGGGCTTACAACGCGGGCCTTGCCCAGATGAACGCCGACCCTGCGAAGGCCCGCCAGTTACTGGCCGATGCGGGCTGGAAGGATACCAACGGCGACGGCATCGTGGAGAAGAACGGCAAGCCCCTGGAAGTGTCGCTCTACGTGCGCAGCGATAACGCCGTGCGCATCAAAGCGGCCAACGCGATGGTGGACCCGCTTTCCAGGGTCGGCATACGCTTGAAGGTGCAGCCCGCCGACTTCGATACGTCCATCCGGGCTCACATCAGCCCCAACGCCCAGCCGGCTTTCGACTTCGACGCCGTAATACTGGGCTGGACCCGCACCACGGTCGACCCCGACTCCTTCGCTCTCTTCCATTCCAGCCAGATACCCACCCAGGCATCGCCCGACCTGCTAAATATCCCCGGCTTCCAGGCCCCTGAGTTCGACAGCCTATCGATACAGGGCCGCTCTACCTACGATTTCGGCCAGCGCCACGACATGTACGCTCGGATGCAAGCCATCGTTGCCGACCAGCTACCCTACTACTTCCTCTGGGCGCAAAAGTTCGGCGTAGTGGCCGGCCCCAAGCTGCAGGGCGATATAGATTTCTCCTCCCCGGACTATCTGTGGAACATCAACGCCTTGTGGGTGCAGTGAGTGGGCATGGGCCGACGACAGCGTAAAGCGTAAGTCGTAACCGCCAAGCCGCCAAGATCCGCCAAGGACCGCCAAGAATTCTACGGTTTTAACCACGAAGATCACGAAGTGCACAAAGATCACGAAGATCACGAAGGTTATTATGGGTTTGGAACACAGAGCACAGATGCCGAGAGCAGCTTGACGATCTTACGCGCTATCGCCATAATCCATAATTAGCATTGTTCACCCACAGCGCGAGCATCTGCGCCGAGGTGACACGCTACGGCTCGACCGACGACGTCTACCATATGGCCATGACCGCGCAATTGAAAAGCGGCGAAGGCACTGCCCCACTCGATTAGATTAGGGATACAACTCGTGCCTCGTATTGAAAAGAACGTGAACGCAATGGGACGGCGTAGGAATGCCAGGGCGATTGGCAAACACGACAGACAGGGAGGAAGATAGAGTGCCGACGGCCAAAGAAGCAATTGATGCATATGCATCTGCCTGGAACACTAGCGACCCAGAGACGATTCGCCGCCTGGTTGAGCAAGCCATGACCGAAGATGCGCTAATGGCCTATCCGAGATTTGAAGCGCGCGGATGGGAAGGTATTTCGGAGCTGATTGCTACAAATAAAGAGCAGTTACCGGGCTTCCGCATTGATTTGACAAGCAATGTCGAGGAGCATCACGGCTGGGTGCGATTTGGGTGGCGCATGCTTGATGCCGGTGGATCTCTACTCGGGGAGGGCGAGGACGTAGCTGAGGTAGCATCTGATGGGCGATTTACCAGGATGATCGGCTTTCGAAATCCTCTGCCCCCACTGAGCTAGCATGGCTCGCGGGAAGAAGCGGTAATACCGCCAACAAGGCATGCGCCATGTTATTGGAGGGCTCAATGGGCGGAAATAGGTTGCAGTTTGATATGTTCGAGTGGCAGGTAGTGCCGTGGCCGGTTATGCTCGACGACGTCAGGTACCTGGAGACCCTGGGCGTGGGCACGGTCTGGATCGGGGATACCTACGTCATGCCTCCTGCGTATGGGGATTCCGTTCTGGAGGCCTGGACCACCCTGGCAGCGCTGGCTGGTTGTACGGAGCGAGTCCGGCTGGGCACGATGGTCAGCGACATACCTCTGCGGCACCCCGCCATGCTGGCCAAGCAAGCAGCCACCGTGGACTGTATATCCGCAGGGCGGCTCGATCTCGGTGTCGGCCCTGGGGACAACTTCAGCGGGGAGATAACGTCGCTGGGTCTCCCCACTCTGGCTCCAGGAGCTCGCGTTGACCGTCTTCGTGAGGCGGTGAAGGTCATTGATGGGCTGCTGCGCGGCCACGAAGTGACCTTCCACGGTGAATACTACCATCTGGATCAGGCGACACTTTCACCTACACCGGTGCAGAGACCTCGTCCTCCCCTGGCCATCGCAGCACAGGGCAGGAGAGGCCTTCGAGTAGCAGCGGAGTACGCCGATATCTGGGTGACTATGCCTTCCGGAAAGACAGCGGAGGAAGCAGGGCGGAGCGTCCAGGAGCGTAACCTCATCCTCGAGGAGCACTGCGCTGCGCTCGGTCGAGATCCACAGACAATTGAGCGAACATGCTTAGCCGGATGGAGCGGACCGGACAGGCCATTTGCGTCTGCCGATGCTTTCCAGGACTTTGTCGGCCGGTATCAGGAAGCGGGCATGCAGCGGTTCATCTTCTCGTTGGGGAGCGCCGCGTTCCCCGCGCCTTACCAGGAATGGATCACCACGGGAGCCTGGGCGACTTGGGATTCCCTTGAACGTTTTGCCGCCCAGGCGATGTGGGGGACGCAGAGCAACGGTTAAGACCCTACTTTCGTTACCTGATCGCTGACCGTTACTATGCCCCTCGCTCTTCTCCACGGGTTACAGTTTGGAGATAGGTCCTAGTGCGCAATCTCCCAGATATGCCCGCCCGGATCGCTGAAGCTTGCGGTTCTTATACCCCACGGCCTGTCCATTGGCCCGTTCAAGAGCACCACGCCTCGGGCGGTGAGTTCGGCGCACAGGGCATCTACGTCCTCCACCTCGATAGTGAACACCACTCTCGATCCGGCCTCACGACCGGCCACTTTTGCCGGTGCCACGAGCTCGTCTGCCTCCGTGATCTTCAGCAGGTTGATAAGGGTATTCCCGAAGTTGAACACGGCTGAGTTGTCGTCCTCGTAGTGTACCCGCAATCCGAAGGTCTCCAGATAAAATTGCTTCGTGGCTGCCAGGTCCTCGACGAACAGCGTGATGGCTGTAATCGCCCTGGGCCAAGGACTGTGTGTCTCCGCCTTTTGCTGTCTGGTCATGCATGAATATTCTCCTCCCTAAGCTCGTGCAGGCGAGCACTCCTGCACCCCTTTTTCTCTACAATATTGATCCTTCATTAGCTACTGCCCACTGTCCACTGTCCACTCGTCACGGTTTCCATGGTACCACAGGCAACGGCTGCTTGAGCACAATCTCGGTTGAGCCGTCTTGCAGCTTTAGGGGCTGGTCGGGGTGGCCTGTGGGGAAGATGCGCACGCTGACCGTGTAGTTGCCTGGGATGAGGCCGCCGGGGAGGCGCAGATCGCGATAGTCGAGCACGTTATCGTTGATAGGCCATTGCGAGCTGGGCCAGTAGCCGTTGTCCGGCCCTAGCGTCTGGTCTACTACCTTGCCCGACGGGCCGGTGATCGTAACCTCTATATCGTAGTCGGGCAGCTTTGTGCCGTTGGTACGCCAGTAGAGGGTGAGAGGGAAGTACGACGCGTCCGGCTGACTGACGTGGGAGTTCGTTGAATAATTTACGAGGCCGCGCACCTGGTATGTGTAGCCAAGCATGACGAGGCCGTTCTGGTAAGTGTACGGCTCATTGGTGTCGGGCCCGGGATACCAACAATTGGGCTGGCCGTTGAAGGTGACGCCATATATGGTCACGCCGTTGAACTGCTCCGTGTCGAAGGTGTGGTAGTTGTACTGGAACCATTGCTGCACCTGATGTTGGGGGTCTTCCTGTTCCTCGCGCACGGGGGATACGATCAGCCAGACCCTCTGGTTGCAGGTTGATATCTGGCGAAGGTCGGCATCTAATTCTCGCACTCCGTAATTGTGTGTTATCAGGCTGGGCACGGTGGACACCGGCCTATTTGGCACCTGGCTGCTGCCGCCAGGCGTGTAATAGAGCTTCACTGCCGATTCCAGGTAGCCGGGGAATACCACAATCGCGTCGTATGGTCTCAGGTGGTCCTGCACATAGACCATCGCACCGCGCCAATCTTCCTTCTGCGGAGTGGGCGAATAGTTGATAGTGAGCATAGCTGCCCCCGTCGAAAGCCCAAGCAACACGAGAGGCACAGCCATCAGCGCCGGGTAAATCCGTCTCAATGCCAGCACGCCGGCAGCGGCCACGATCAAATAGGGTGGCAACGCCATAATCAGGTACCGCGGCTGGAACAGAGGCACTATTAGCGTCACAAGCCAGAAGACTATCACAGGTACGAGCCATAGGAGGAAAACGAGCCACTTGGAGTTCGGAACGTGGAATGCGGAATGCGGAATGGCGTCCGGTTCGGTTTCATTCCGCATTCCGAACTCCACATTCCGCATTCCAAAGGCTCCCGCCACCGCAAGCGCCGCCATCGAGATGGCGCCTATCGTTTCCCATGGTATAGATAGACTGCCAAGCGTGCTTGTTGCCGCCTGGTTCACGGCGAACTTGACGAAAAGTGTGACCAGGACATCGGGCAAGCTCGTGGTCGTATACCAGTTGCCCGTATCCACCGTCCCTGTTACAATCGCCGCCACGCGCAGCCAAGCAATAGGAAAGACCGGGGCCAGGATGATGAGCATCGAGCAAACCAATCGGACGACCGATGCCCGACGATAGGTCGCGTTCCGCTCATCGATTGGAGACGAAGTAGAATCTACCGGTCTGCTATCTCCGGTTGCTAGGTCGATGAGCGGAGCGCGACCTATCGTCCTTCGTCCGTCTGAGCAGCAGCGGTGTTGCCAGGATTTGCGCCAGGAGCACCAGCCCGGCCAGGCTGTGAGCGGTGAGCATTACCCAGGTGGCTAATATGAAGGCCGCCCAGGATAGTATCGAATTGCTTTCGAGAGCGCGAATATATAGGATACTGGTGACAATAGTCATCAGCACCAGCAGGGAGTACATCTTGGCATCCTGCGAGTACCACAAATGGAACGGGTTGATTGTAAGGAGTGCCGCCGATATCAAGCCGAGCGATAGGCCACCTATACGTTTCGCGAATACGAATATGGCAGGGATCCCCGCTGTGCCAAACAGCATCGGGAGACCGCGCACGTGCGCTTCGAGCGACGAGCCGAAGAGGAAATTCATCAGGCGCGCTGCCCCTGGCACGTGGCTCTCGAAAGCTAGCCAGTAGTGGAGCATGAGCGTGTAAAGCGGCCCGTTCTCGCCCGCCCTGGCGAACCCGTCGATCAGCGTAGAAAGTGGTTGGCGAGCCTGCGCCACGATGTCGGCTTCGTCGAACCAGAGAGATTCGTTGCCCAGGTGGTAGCGCCGCAAGACAAAGCCCACCACCGTCATCCCGGCCACCCAGAGCCACGGATTGCGAAGCAACGCCGCCACTCTCCCCCATTCCCGTACGCCGCCCGTAGCTATGGTGTTCGATTGCGTCTGTGCACTCACAGCTATATTAACCGCCAATCCCGGCAAAGGTTGCAAACATGGATTAATTATACATGAGTGAAGTTGTCAGTTGTCAGTTGCCAGTTGCCAGTAGACGGACGAGCGGTGGCTAGCGTCCAGCGGCCGGTGCGTAGGGATCAGGGCTAGTGCCAGGGTAGCTCGTTTCGCAGGCAACGCACGGCGGATGATGAAAGTTTACGCATTAATGCGGTAACGGAGTGCTCATCAAAAACGTCCGGACACTGAAGTGTCGGACTAGCTTTACAAAGTCCGCCTTCGCGGACTGCAAGCCACTCACTCGGGGCTATTACCACATTAAGTTGTCAATGTTCATTATCCGCGTGCTACCCATGCAAATCCCGCCTACGCGGGCTATTATCCCCTGGATTGTGTCCCATAGCAGGCATCATATTGTCTATGGTAGTCCGCGAAGGCGGACTTCGTAAGCTTAGCACGCGGATTCATCCGCCGTGCGTTGCCCATATTGCCATCTCTGTATGAATTAGATAAACAACTGCGAGCCACGGGACCGCCAAACGTAAAACCCATAAGAATCTCTGCGTAACTCTGCGCTCTCTGCGCCTCTGCGGTGAGCTATGGGTAATCATCGACCATCTTCTCTCGTCCTGGATTCGGATCATGATCCTTCCAATGCAAAAGTCCGAACCGGCGAACCAGCTATTCAAGCGAGAGACGGGCGAACTCGTTCCGCCAGTCTAGCGCAGCCTTCATCAAGCTCGGCTGGTGTGGCGGCGGCCAGGTTTATTGTCTCAATATGCAGGTGCTTGGGTGTGCCGCGTAACTTGAGGCGGCTGGCTGCCGGGTCATCGAACTGGGGATAGACCAGTACTCCGCGGCTCAGCCGGTAGCGGTCAAGGTAGGCGCTCACCTGGTAGAGATCGCGGTTGAGGCCGCCCTCAGGGTCGCCCGGCCTCCTGTATTTCGCGTCCAGCACCAGCAACGGGTCATAGCCCGATTTCGCATAAACGAGCAGGTCGGGCCGGATCCCTACGCGCTTTTCCTCGTCCAGATAATCGTGCTTTTGTGCGACCACCCTCAGCCCATATCTGGGCAAGAGCGTACGAAGCCGCACGGTAAGGAAGCTTTCGAACAGAAGAGGCATGTCAACCAGGAACGAGGCGAAGGGGTGAGGCCCCGCTCGCTCGTCAAGCGTTAGATGGTACAATACCAGCTTGCACAGGCTCATCACCGGCCCGTAAGGGGCATTGAGCCGGTGTATGTTGATGCTGCCAAGCAGGGCAATTGCCTCGCCCCGGCTGATTCTGCTTATTCCCCCGAAGCGAAGCAGCAGAGCGCGCGCCTTCTTTAGCAGCTCTTTTTCGCCGTTTTCTCGCAGAAGCGCGGGCAGATAGCGCAACGTGGCCGCCACCACGCGGTTCTCCGCATTATCGGCTGTGAGATCGGCGTACCGGCAAGACTGCCTGTGTTGCAACCAGCCGTGACGCAGTTGGTCGCCCAGCATGATCCTCCCGCGGACGAACGGGAGCCTCTCCTCGCGCAATCTGTAGTCGCTATACAGGCCCGCTCGGAGCAGCTCTTCCACGCTGTGAAGGAAGGCTGCCAGAACGAAGGCGAAAATATCGGGGCTCTCTTCAAGCCCTGTGGGTGGTGGCCGGAATCCCGCCAGCCCGGCCTGCGCGCAAAGCATATAGAAGAGGTTCGCCACCCCGACCTTGGGCTGTATAGCCAGAATCCTCCCACCCGGCAATCCTACCCGTCCCACATAATCGCGCGCCGTGATGCGGTAGGTTCCGGCTCGCTCGGTGAGAGCTACGTCCATTTGCTTGACATAACGTGTCCGAAGCGCTATGTATTCCGCCGCCGAGAGCGATACTTCGACGCTGCCGAACTCCCGCAGGATAATTGCGGATTGCGGATTGCGGATTGCGGATTGATTAGTTAAGGTCACTTCACACTTTCGACAATTCGTTCACCGCTTCAGCGAAAAGGGTACCGTATTCCTCAATCTCCCCCACCGGCGGTATGAAATACTCGGCAACAAGAGGCCGGATGGCTGTTCGCCAGAGGCGATCAAGGGTGGCGGCATTCAGCGGGTCGAGCATGAAGTAGCTGTGCCCCAGGCGATGGTCGGGGTCGAGAGACTCGCTCAGCCTGATATTCAGCGCCTCAAATAGCTCTACGATCACGCGGCGCGCTTCGGGTCTATTCCCCCTGGCAGCCAGCCATTGATCGAGTATGGCGGCATTGGGCTCAAGCTCCACGAAGCGGAAGCGGCGGCGCAAGGCGTAGTCCACCAGGGCGATGCTCCGGTCCGCCGAGTTCATCGTGCCTATAATGAGCAGGTTTTCGGGAACGAAGAAGGGCTGACCAACCCGTCCGATCCCCGCCGACGCCGATAGCTCGACCGCGCCCTGCGGCCCGCGATATTCGAGCGCGTAGAGCAGCTCACCGAACACGCGGGAGAGGGGAGCGCGGTTGATCTCGTCAATCACCAGCAGATAATGATGCTCGGGGTCGAGGCGCGCCTCCTCACACATCCTGACGAAGATGCCGGGCATTACCGCATACGTGATGTGCCCACTTGCGTCGAGGCGCGGCTTCAACCCCTCTATAAAGTCTTCGTAAGCAGTTGACGGGTGAAATTGAACTATATGCACTCGCTCCGGATCGCAGGCCACCAGTGCAGCCAGCCCCCGCGCCAGCCAGGTTTTGCCCGTGCCGGGCGGACCTATCAGGATTATCTGGCCCGTATCTTCCAACAGGTCGCGAGCCTCTTCCAAAATATCCGCCGGCAGCCCGGTCAACGCCTGTAGCTCAGATAGGCTGCGCACCGGCGGCAGGGTTGCATACGGCGAAGCGGGCGCGTAAGGCGTGCTCTTCTCGCGCAGCTTGGAAGGTGCCAGGCCATCGCCGCTCGCACGTTCTGATGGCACCGGCTGCTCGCCTTCGGGGGCGATCACGCCGGAGTCGACCGCACTGAAAGCGGCGGCAAGCTCAGGGTTGCGGGCAATGATGAGAGCCTGCAACGCCCGGTACTCCTCCTGGGTCAGCCCGAAGAGCGTGCCGCTGCTCCGCTGCCGCACCGGCTCGGCACCCGCCAGCTCGCGCACCGCCAGGATGTCGTGCCACGAGAGCGCGCTGGTCACCTCGAAGGCTAACTGCACTTCCAATGTCCGATTGCCTTCGTCCTTCGTCGTCCGTCCTTCGTCAGGTCTTCGTCGTACGCGTGACGATGCCTACTGCACGGATGGCATGGTCGGGTTTGGAGACATAAAGAAGGATAGGATCTCCGGGCCGGACGGCTTCGAAGTGTACGCGAGGTCGGCCGCTGAATTTGGCTGTGCCTGTCGCGATCAGAGATTGCCATTCGGAGCGCCTGCGGCGTGTGGAGAGCCACCAGGCGGCGTGTTGGGGGTCTATTCCAACTCCCTTATCCGATTCGGCTTCCGGTGCGGGCGCTTCGCTCTGTCCAGGCAACTTCTCTTGTTCGCTAGTGTGGGCCATGTTGGCCTATTATATAGTCAAGACGCTCGATCAGGCTAGTTATGTAAACGTTCAGATTTCTCAATTGACTTATCGGGCTCCTGTTGCTATACTCCGCCACCGGCGGGTTTGCCGCAACTATTTCTGCCGGCAAACGTTTATTCTTGGGCAGCAGAGCACATAAAGGAGGCCATATGGCAGCCAGGAGAATGAGGCTAATGTTGGGATTGGCCTTCGTGTCATCTGTGATCTTAGCCCCCGCTTCGTCCACCGTTGCCGGACCGGCCTCGCAAGGGATCCCATTTGCTGACTCATCGTTCCAACGTGTGTGGACACGCACCGACGCCCCGGTAGAAAACGGCAAAGTAGCGCGTAGCTTCTATTGGGGGCCGCAGCCGAACAGTGGGCCGCTTATGGAGGACTTCGCTGAAGGGCCCAACGGTAAGCATCTGGTGCAATACTTCGATAAAGGCCGGATGGAGATCAATAACCCCGCCGGCGACAAATCTGACCCGTTCTATGTGACAACCGGATTGCTCACACTTGAGCTTATCAGCGGTTACATACAAACCGGCATGTATACCAAGCAGGACTACTATCGTGCCGAGATTCCTGTGGCCGGCGACATGGACGATGTTAGTGCGCCAACTTATGCTAGCTTTCGGAATCTACTTTCCGCAAGCAACAGCAGGCCGGTGGGCGAGGCCGTAATCACAACGATAGACCGCGCCGGCACAGAGGGTGCGGATCCCAGGTACAGCAAGTATAATGTCAAAATCGCCCAGCCGGACAACTCCGCAGACATACACTTAATTCACAATATCCCCGACATCTTCTGGAATTTCCTCAATGTCAGCGGCCCCGTTAGTATGAATGGCGCGCAGCTTGACGCCCGCTTGAGTGACCCGTGGTTCTACATTACCGGCTACCCGATAACGGAGGCGTATTGGGTCAATGTCAAGATCGGTGGTAAACCGACTGACGTACTTCTACAGGCGTATGAGAGACGCGTGCTAACATATGTGCCGAGCTTGCCCTCCGGCTGGCAAGTGCAGATGGGCAACATTGGCCAGCACTACTTCGATTGGAGGTACAACAACGCGGGAAGGCCGACTAAGGCGTACTGCGCTGCACCGCCGGCAGGCAAGATGGGCTTGCTCTGGTCCGGTAACACGACACTGCAGCTAGAACTTGGTTGCCCAGCGGGAGCGGATTCTCCCGGTACCCATTTCCCGACTACATTTGCCATCCAGCATTTCGAACACGGCCACATGATCGACTCGATCAGCGAAGTGCCGGCTTCGGGCGGAATCACCACCCTGGAGAAACAGATCTACGTTTTGTACGAGGACGGCACATCTGCTCAATATGCCGACATCTACAACCCGGCAGATCCCCAGCCGACGCCTCCGGTACCCCCTCCTGGCCTCTACACTCCCACGTCGGGTTTCGGCCAGGTGTGGATCGGACAGACCGGTGTGCGAGAGCGGCTTGGCTGGGCTATAGCCCCGGAAACAACCTTATCCGGCGCTGCTTTTCAATACTTTGAACATGGTTTGGTGATTGATGGCGGGGCTGCTGAGAGGAAGTTTTACGTTCTGTACGACAACAGCGGACTCATCAATTCAATTGACCATTGGGCTGTCTATGACGATACTTTCTAGTATCGCTTAGCCCGCGCTGGCTACTGCTATAGAATATCCTTTGTCAGCGTTGCCAGGAATTCGTTGTTGTCTTTCGTCTTGGCGAGGCGGGCGAGGAGCAATTCGAGGCCCTCGGTACCACCCAGCACGCCCACCATGCGGCGCATCGTCAGCACCTGCTTGTAGGTATTGTCGTCGAAGAGTAATTCTTCGCGGCGAGTGCCCGACTTGGGTATGTCTATCGAGGGGAAGACGCGCCTCTCGGACAGCTTGCGGTCAAGGTGCAACTCCATATTGCCTGTGCCCTTGAACTCTTCGTACACCACATCGTCCATGCGCGAGCCTGTATCGACCAGGCAGGTGGCGATGATCGTGAGCGAGCCGCCTTCCTCGATGTTGCGGGCCGCACCGAAGAACTTCTTCGGCGGATAAAGGGCTATGGGGTCCATGCCGCCCGATAGGGTGCGCCCGGATGGCGGCATTTGCAGGTTATAGGCTCTTGCAAGCCTGGTGATCGAGTCGAGCAGTATTACGACGTCCTTGCCGCTCTCCACGAGGCGCTTGGCCCGCTCTAATGTCATCTCCGCGACTTTAGTGTGGTCCTCGACCGGCTCATCGAAGGTGGAGGCCACCACTTCGCCTTTAACCGAGCGCACCATATCGGTCACTTCTTCGGGCCGCTCGCCAATGAGGGCGACCATCAGGTGGGCCTCGTTGCCGTAGTTGGCGGCGATGCCGTTGGCTATCGCCTTGAGCAGTATAGTCTTGCCGGCCTTCGGTGGCGACACGATCAGGCCGCGCTGGCCCCTGCCTACAGGTGCGACTATGTTGAGCAGTCGCGTGGAGAGCACCTGCTGGGTGGTCTCCAGGTTGTACATCCTGGTGGGGAAGATAGGGGTGAGGTCGCTGAAGTGCGGTCGCTTCTTGGCAGTTTCGGCATCCACGCCGTTGACGGCTTCCACGCGCAGGAGGCTGTAGTATTTTTCACCCTCTTTAGGTGCGCGTACCTGGCCCACTACCACATCCCCGGTGCGGAGGCCGAAGCGGCGTATCTGGCTTTGGCTCACATAGATATCGCTGCTGCTCGGCAGGTAGCCGTTCAGACGCATGAAACCGAAGCCATCCTCCATGATGTCGAGGATGCCCTTCTTGAAGATATTGCCCTGCTGCTCGGTCTGTGCCTGGAGGATGCGGAAGGCGAGGTCTTGCTTCTTCAATCGGCTGATGCCCGAAATATCGAGCTCTTTCGCCATCTCGGCAAGGTCGTCCATGTTGCGCGATTCCAGCTCAGCCAGAGTCAGCATCACACGCGACGGCCCCTCGTTAATGGTTATGGTAGCTCCGTCGCCTGCAGTACCGTTGCTAGATGCGGCGGCGGTGGCCGTAGCTCCAGCCGCTATCTGCTCGGCGCCCTGCTGCTCGCTGTCGGTCCTGTTTACCTTCGGGCGCGAGCCTCCGCGATGCCTGCTGTATCGCTGGTAGCCACCGCTGTTGCCGTTGCCGCCGCGACCGTTCTGTTGCCTCTGTTCTCTTTCCATTTAGTTGCTCCCAAGTTGTTTGACAACTACGTCAAAATATTCGATAGCTTCTCACCGTGGTGAAAAGCTCTGATGTAGCGAATAGTACCGCTTTTTGCGCGCATCACCACCAATTCGGTGGTTGCCTGGCCGGAGCCGTAGTGTACTCCGTGCAATAACTCGCCGTCTGTTATGCCTGTGGCAGCGAAGAAAGTATCATCACTGCTTACAAGGTCGTCTATAGTCAATATCTGGTCGGGATCGATGCCCGCTTTGACCGCGTTGCGATATTCGGCCACGTCGCGGAAGAAGAGCTTGCACTGCATATCCCCGCCCATTGCCTTGAGAGCGCAGGCCGCCACCACCGCCTCAGGCGCGCCACCTATGCCCATCAGCATATCCACGCTGGTACTCGGGTCGGCAGTTGCGATAGCTGCTGCCACATCGCCATCAGGGATGAGGCGGACGCGTGCGCCGGTAGCCCTGATTTGCTTGATAATCTGCTCGTGGCGCGGGCGGTCCAGCACCATCACTGTGATGTTGCCCTCTTCTCGCCCCAGGGCCTTGCTAACGGAAGAGATGTTTTCGGCAACAGTGGCATTGATGTCGATAGAGCCTTTGGCATCGCGCCCTACAGCTATCTTCTCCATATAGAAGACGCCCGCAGGCGCGCTGTACATTGTGCCACGAGCCGCCAGCGCCACAACCGCCACAGCCCCCGGCATACCGAGCGCCAGCAGGCGCGTGCCATCAATGGGGTCGACGGCGATATCTACTTTGGGCGGTCTGCCGTTGCCTATCTCTTCGCCTATAAAGAGCATAGGGGCTTCGTCTTTTTCGCCCTCTCCTATCACTACCACTCCATCCATATCGATGCGCGATAGGGCGCGACGCATAGCTTCGACGGCCGCGCCGTCCGCGCCGTTCTTGTCGCCGCGCCCCAGCCAGAGGCCCGCAGCCAGAGCGGCAGCTTCGGTGACCCTGACAAGCTCAACCGCGAGGTTGCGTTGCATCTCGTCGGACATTTACTTATTTCTCCTCATTGAGATCCAGGTATGGGTGATAGCTGCGCGCATAAAGTAGCTCCTAAAGGCTACCGCTACACGGCTCTTTGGTTTGGCACTTGGGAATGCGATATTTCGATCCGAAATGGCGAGTGCGATCTGCGTGGCGTAGTTGTCAGTTGTCAGTAGACCAGCTATCAGCCGTCGTCGGTGGTCCGTCGTCTACTTCAATTGACTACTTGGCAACAACCTGGCAATAGTGCACCACGCAAGCAAGACCGGATAAAGTGTGGAAAGGTCAAGTAGGGGGTTTGCGCTTTAAGCTTGCCGTTCGCAGTCGAAACCTTGATACGGGGCGGGGAGATAGGGATTCGAACCCTAGAAGCAACTTAATCGTCGCTTAACCGCTTAGCAGGCGGCCCCATTCGACCACTCTGGCATCTCCCCACGCACATCGGGGCCAAGCGCACCTGCTAAGCACGCTTATGCAAAGCAATTATAGCATATAGGTCAAGCGGGCGCAAGGTGGAAAACCCGACGGATTTCACGGACGAAGGACGAAGTACGACCGCCATGTCCCTACAAGCGGCATTTATCCACACCAACGCTGCGCGCTTATCGCCAGGCCTGGAACTGCATTACCCGTTACTGTATGCTATAGTCCGTAGATGTTTGCGTTCTCCACTTGGAGCCGCTTCATATAAGGTGGTGATCTGGTATGAGCTTTGATGCCGACGTTATCATCGTGGGGGCGGGGCTGGCGGGGCTGGTGGCAGCCGCTGAGCTCGTTGACGCGAACAAGAAGGTGATCCTTTTGGAGCAGGAGCCTGAGGCCTCGCTGGGTGGGCAGGCGTTCTGGTCCTTCGGAGGCCTTTTCTTCGTGAACTCGCCCGAGCAGCGACGCCTGGGTATCCGCAATTCTTTTGGCCTTGCCTGGCAGGACTGGCTCGGCAGCGCCGGCTTCGATAGAGAAGAGGATTACTGGCCCCGCCAATGGGCGGAGGCCTACGTCAACTTCGCTGCGGGCGAAAAGCGTGCCTGGCTTCATCGTCAGGGCGTGCGACTCTTTCCTGTTGTGCAATGGGCCGAGCGAGGAGGCTACCTGGCGACCGGACATGGCAACTCTGTGCCTCGTTTTCACGTCACCTGGGGCACAGGGCCGGGCGTGCTGGAGCCGTTCATCGGACGGGTGCTGGAGGGTGTGCGGCGCGGCCTCGTGACACTCCGCTTCCGCCATCGCGTGACTGCCCTGAGTATGAACGGCGGCGCGGTCGAAGGCGTGCATGGCGACGTGCTGGAGCCAAGCAGCGTGGAGCGTGGTGCTCCCAGCTTGCGTACGGTGGTTGGCGAATTCACGCTACGGGCCCAGGCGGTGATAGTTACGTCAGGCGGAATCGGGGGCAACCACGAGATGGTGCGGCGGAATTGGCCCAGGCGGCTGGGCGATCCGCCGAAGCAGATGATTTCGGGTGTGCCCGACTACGTAGACGGACATATGCTCGAAATAGTCGAGCAGAGTGGCGGGCGCGTGATCAACCCCGACCGCATGTGGCACTACCCCGAGGGCATCCACAACTACGCGCCCATCTGGGGACTGCACGGCATCCGCATCCTGAGCGGGCCTTCTCCGCTCTGGCTCGATGCACGCGGCCACCGCCTGCCGGGTCCCCTCTTCCCCGGCTTCGACACGCTTGGAGCGCTGGAGTATATCGTGCGCAGCGGGTATGACCATTCCTGGTTCCTGCTCAACCAGCGCATCATCGAGCGCGAGTTCGCCCTTTCCGGCTCCGAGCAGAACCCCGATCTCACGGGGCGCAGCATACGGTTGACGCTTGGCCGCGTGCGTCCCGGCGCGCCTCCGCCCGTGGAGGCTTTCAAGCAGCAGGGCGTCGATTTCGTGGTGCGGAAGACGCTGCCCGACCTGGTGAGCGGTATGAATAATCTGACGGGTGAGCCGCTAATTGACCTGGCCGCGCTCAGGCGAGAGGTTGTGGCGCGCGACCGCCAGATCGCCAACGGCTTCGGCAAAGACGCCCAGGTCACAGCCATCAGGGCCGCTCGTGCCTATATAGGCGACCGGTTAGTGCGCGTGGCAGCGCCCCACAGGCTGCTTGACCCGGCTGCCGGCCCGCTGGTCGCCGTGCGGCTGTCGATTCTCACTCGCAAGACGCTGGGCGGGCTGGAAACCGACCTGTCGGCACGCGTGCTCGGGGCGGATGGCCGGCCCCTGCCCGGCCTCTACGCAGCGGGTGAAGTAGCCGGGTTCGGAGGCGGCGGTGTGCATGGCTACCGGGCGCTGGAAGGCACCTTCCTCGGCGGCTGCATCTTCTCAGGCAGGACGGCCGGCCGCGCCGTGGCACGGGCTGTGCTGTGATGGGCGTCTGACCGCGTCTATCCGTCAGACTTAGCCAGGTATGCGAGGGCAGCGCATGGCGAATCCAGCTAGCCGACGGAGAGGCGTTAACCCCGTTCTCAGCCAATATTTGTAGAAATTGTTAAGTTTGCGCCCGGCGATTCCACTACAACATGCTTGTGAAGCGCATCCTCCGACTCGCGGTTTGCGAACCGCCCTTCATTTAGGCTGCCCTATACACCTCTTTACCATCAAGAAGGAGCGAACCATTATGACCCAAGAATCTCGTTTTCACTCTAAAGTACCCCTTTTGATAGCCCTCTTTTTGACCGCGCTGGCGGCCCTCGCATTGCTGGCCGCGGGCAGCGCCGGCGTGTCTGCCCAGTCCAACGGCAAGAGCGGCACCGGTACCAAGCCTCTGCCGCCTGCAAAGCCGTTTTCTCCAGCCTCTGCCAAGATTGTGCCTGGCTTCCCACTCAGTATGACTATGGAGGACAGCACGCAGATACAGATCCGTTACCGCGACTACGGAGACCAGTTCTTCGGATCGGACGCTGAAGGTGTCTATCTGTGGGTGAAGGTAGCCGGCGTCACGAAGGTTTACGGGCCTCAGAATGTTCCTGCGGGCAACGAAGTCAATCCCTACACCTTCATAAGTAATACGCTCGTTGGCACAGGCACGCCCTCGAATCCCTGGAAAGTGACCACCATTGTGTCCGTGCCCGGCACGAACTTCCACCTGACCCAGGTAGCCACCTACGTGAACGGTGCCGAGTTCGTAAGCCTCACTTACAAGCTGGCGCAGATAGCCGGTAGCACCACAGAAACTGCCACCCTCTTCCATGCCGCCGACCTCTATACGGCAGGCAGCGACCAGGGCTACGGCTATTACGACTCTTCCACCGGAGGCGTGGGCGATTACTTCACGCCCACCATGGGCTCGCTCGCAGGCCATACCCTCTTCCAGCAATTCGTGCCCAGCGTGCCCGCCAATGCCTACGAGGAAAGTTACTATCACGCGATATGGGACAACATCGGGTCGACAAGCGGCCCCGGCACCGGCTTCGATAACACGATCATTTCGGATACACTGCACGATTCGGGCACGGGCCTCCAATGGAACCTCAACATACCACCGGCCGGCAGCGTCACGGTGGGCGATACCGACCTGTTCAGCCCCCACGCCTCTCTTTGCGGCTCGTTCAGCGACGTGCCTTACGGTAGCTACAACTACGAGTTCATCTACTATCTCTCTTGCCACCATATCGTGACCGGCTATCCCGACACGACCTTCCGCCCCAACAACCCTGTCTCCAGAGGCCAGCTCGCCAAGATGGTGTCCAACTCGGCCGGCTGGACCGATCCTCCAGGCAGCCAGATGTTCCAGGACGTGGCTCCCGGCAGCGTATTCTACACCTATACGCAGCGCATCGCCTCGCGTCACTTCATCAACGGCTACCCGTGCGGGTTGCCGCCCGCTGGAGCGTGCGTGCCGCCCGGCAACCTGCCTTACTTCAAGCCCAACAATGACGCAACGAGAGGGCAGATCGCCAAAATCATCGCCAACGCTAAGGGCTGGACCGAAAACCACACCGAGCGGTCCTTCCAGGACGTGCCCCCCGGCAGCACCTTCTACCAGTACGTTCAGCGAATGTCGAGCCGGAGCATAGTGGGTGGGTATCCGTGCGGCGGTACCAACGAGCCGTGCGTGCCCCCCGGCAACCTCCCTTACTACAGACCCAACGCCGACGCCACGCGAGGGCAGGTGAGCAAAATCGTCGCCAACGCCTTCTTCCCCGGCTGCTGTAGCGCTCAGCCCTGAAATCTAACGTCCGTTATTTGTGAAGAAAGAGAAGTGGTCCGGCCATGCGGACCACTTCTCTTTCTTCACAAATAATTCAAGGGAAGGTATAATTACGGCGCGGACGCCACGATAGCGCGGGTTGTCCCTTTCTCTGAATCAGGAGCATAGATTTGGCGACTACTACAGATAATCCTTCTTCGGTGGGGCAGCAGACGATATCGCTATCCGCCGAGCAGGCGCGGGTTTCCTCTCGCGTGGCGAGCCTGGTATTGCTGTTGCTCGTCTTTTTCGGCGGAGCCTCCGTCATGACCATTGAGATGAGCGCGTCTCGGCTTCTCGCGCCGTATTTCGGCACGTCCCTCTTCATCTGGGCCATTCTGATCGGCCTTGTGATGATCTATTTAACCGTGGGCTACTGGCTGGGCGGTAGGCTGGCTGACAGGTATCCACGGCCCTCACTCCTCTTTGGATTCACTGCTATAGCGGGTTTCGCGGTTGGCCTCATCCCTGTACTGTCGCGCCCTATACTTAGCTGGTCGCTCGATGGGTTCAGCAGCTATTCGGTGGGCATATTCATCGGCTCGCTTATCGGGGTGATTATCCTCTTTTCCGTGCCGCTCGTCTTGCTCGGTTTTATTTCGCCCTTCACCATTCGCCTGCGCTCCCTCAATGTGTCACACGCAGGCGGTACCGCCGGCAGCGTGTCGGCGCTCTCCACACTGGGCAGCATTGTGGGCACCTTTATCCCGGTATTCTTGCTGATACCGAATATCGGCACCGCCGCCACTCTTTACACGGCCTCAGTGACTATACTTCTCTTCTCCATCGCCGGGTTGCTGGTCACAGGTGTGATGCGGCCTGCTATCGTTTACGCGGTCCTGCTGCTGGTCGTACTGGGGCTTGCCTTGCTGGACCCGCAGGGCTTGATACGGCGTCCCTCGTATGGCCAGATGGTTTACGAGAAAGAGTCGGCGTATAACTATATCCAGGTGGTGAGCGAGGGCACGCGAATATCGCTGGTGCTCAATGACGGGCACGCGGTCCATTCCATCTACGACCCCAACAGCCTCCTCACGGGCGGTCCGTGGGACTACTGGCTTGTCGCGCCTTATTTCAATAAAGACTTCAAGCCGTCGGACATTAAAGGGATGGCCATGATAGGCTCGGCGGCAGGCACCGCTGCGCACCTGTACGACGCCGTGTACCCGAACGTGCCTGTCGATGGCGTCGAGATCGACCCCGAAATCGTGGACATAGGCAACCGCTACTTCGATATGGGCAGCCTCAAGAACACGACCATTCACATCGAAGACGGACGCACTTACCTTCAGACCGACGGCAAAAACAAAACCTGGAGCGTGGTGGGCATTGATGCTTACCAGCAGCCGTATATCCCCTTCCACCTGACCACCAAAGAGTTCTTCCAGGAAGTGAGCAACCACCTCACTCCCGACGGCGTGGCGATGATCAACGCCGGGCGCACGGGCAGCGATACACGCCTTGTTGAGGCGCTCGCCAACACGATGCTGCAGGTCTTCCCCCACGTTTACGTAATCGACGTGCCGACTATGGCTAACAGTATGGTGATCGGCACCAAACAGCAGGACACCTCTATCAACTATTTCGTCCAGAACGCCTCCGCGATCACCGACCCGACACTGAAGCAGGTGTTCGACGCAAGCGTGCAGAAAGGCAACATCCGCGAGATAAAGCCCAACGCCGCCGGAATGGTCTTCACCGACGACCGGGCCCCCGTAGAGGAAGTGATAGACCAGATAATCCTCGGGGTGGTGGGGGACGTGAGCAAATGAGACGTGACGTAACCGCCAAGACGCCAAGAACGCCAAGGCTCGCAAAGGTTTGCATTGTTTTCGACCACAAGGATCCTCTGTGCTCTCTGTGTTCTCCGTGCGCATGAGCGAAGTAGTTCGCTTCGCTCATCTCTGATTTAAAACAATAGCAATCTTGGCGAAACTTGGCGTTCTTGGCGTCTTGGCGGTTACGAAAACATGCGCTGAGCAATAGGAGAACTCATGAATATAAAGCTGAAACGGGCTGTTCGCACGCCGCATTCTGAGGAAATCGACATTTTTGATAGCGATATACACGACGAGCACGATCAGGCGGTCAATATCGGCAAGCTGGAAGTGCACTACCTGGAAGACCAGGTGGTAGGCACGCTCCTTATCTGGCAGGAGTTTGCCGAGGGTTTCAACCGCACACAGGGGTCTCACGTGCTGATGGACGACCTCATCGAGGCGATATTGTCGGAAGTGACCGAGCCGATCGGCGTTTCGTCTGAATACGGTATCGAAATCTACTTCCCTTCAGTGATCAACCACCAGTTCGCCAGCCACTACTCCGAAGACAGCGAAGGCGAGGGTGCCGGCTCTGATGAGAGAATATGACGAGGATGAAGGTGAGCCTGAAAGTGAAGACGATCAGGAAGATATAGACGAGGAAAAGCAGCCTCCTGATGACGAATATCACCGAAAGCTCGCTCAACGCCCCTGATCTGCCGAGCGCAGGTCGCCCCCTTCCAGGAGCGCTGTATATGGAGGGCGGGCTGTTGCGGGTGGGCGCGCTGGCACGCTACCCTGAATTGCTGCATGGCATCACCACCCGTCAGGCCCCGGACGGCGATGACTGGAACCTGAGTGCCCGCCGTGGCAGCCCCCAGCATCCACCGGACCCGGCTGTAGCTCTCCGCAATCGTGATAAGCTGGCCGGCTCTCCTTGGCATTTCACTTGATAGCATGGTGGGTTGCCGCCAGGTGCACGGCGCGCTGGTAGCGCACGTCACAGCAGCCGATGCGGGGCGTGGCATGAGGCATGAGTTCCCGGCCATAGAGGGCACCGACGGCATGGTCACAGATGTGCCCGGTCTGATCTTGATGGTGCTGTCCGCCGACTGCCCGCCAATCTTCTTTTACGATCCTGTGCGCCGCGTGGCCGGCCTCGCGCATTCCGGCTGGAAGGGCACTGTGGGGCGTATCGCCGGCAATGTGGTTGAGGCGATGGTCGAGGGCTACGGCTCCAGCCCTCGCGATATCGTGGCGGTGGTCGGGCCAAGCATCGGGCCTTGCTGCTACGAGGTAGGCGAGAACGTGATAGAGGCAGCCGAGCGCGCCTTTCCGGGCGCATGGGCCGGCCGGGTGCCGGCGCTTGAGAGGCGTGGCGCAAGCACATACTTCAACCTGCCTGAGACCATTCGCCGCACCCTTCTCGATGCGGATCTCCTGCCAGCCAACATAACCGTCGACAATATATGCACCGCTCACAACCGCGATCTATTCTATTCGCATCGCGGAGACAGCGGGCAGTGCGGATTGTTTGGTGCAGTGCTGGGACTGCGAAAGAGATGAAAGGCAGTCCGGACGGTGCACTCATGTCGCAACTCGAGCGGGTGATCGTTTGGCGCAGGTTGGACTTGCCCGGCGCCGAGTATTGCAAGCTCTGGTTTGAGAACGAAAAGTGGTACCTCAAGGGAAGTGTGGTGCTCGTACTCGAAAGCCACCCTTTGCAAGTGCAATATCAAATCAGATGCAATGCCGGTTGGGAGACAGAGGAGGTCACTGTCAACCTGGATATCGATGGGCGTGAGGACACGCTGCAGCTAATAGTCGATGAGCAGCATCGCTGGTGGGCAGCCGGGCGCGAGCTGACCGAGCTGCAAGGATGTGTCGATATCGATCTGGGCGTCACGCCTTCTACAAACACCTTGCCCATACGCCGCCTTGGTCTGGCAATAGGTCAGACGCAAAACGTTCGTGCCGCCTGGATCAAGTTCCCCGCTCTGGAAGTTCGGCCCTTTCCGCAAACGTACACGCGGATAGGTGAGGACCTCTACCAGTATGAGAGCAACAACGGCAGTTTCATGGCCGAGATCAAGGTCGATAGCTCGGGCTTAGTTTCCTACTATCCCGATGGTTGGGAGTGTTCTGCGCTTGTCTAACGCCGACTCTGCTCGTAGAGGCTGCCAAAAAGGTGGTGTCGGGGGCTCATCTGCCCTGGCGTCCGGCAGATCCGGTGCAAACCCGAGAAAATGCTTGGGTGGCGCCGCCCAACTACGCCCTGTCATTCCGGGTAAACATGACTCTTTGGGCCACCACCCGCAATGAAAATAAAGGATAGAGTATTGGGGACACCCCAAGCCCCGGCAGGAAGACCCCCGCACCCCCTTTCAGAGGATGATAGAGGGAGTATTGGGGACACCCCAAGCCCCGGCAGGGAGATCCCCGCACCCCTATTTTCTGAGGAGTGCCATGCCAAGTAAACAGTTGGAGGAATGAGCGCCCTCTCTCCTTTGTCATTCCGAGCGGAGCGAGGAATCACTACGCGGCAGATGGCGCTTGGATCCAGGCATAGAAGTGCCCACAGTGATTCCTCGCCACGCTCGGAATGACAAGGCATGGTTGGTGCTCTTTCCTCCAACTATTTACTTGGCGTTGCGCTGAGCGAAGCGAAGAATGATAAAGTCGATCCTGGTTCCGCGACATAGACTTTATGTTGTTGGCGATGCACTGAGCGAAGAGTGAGAGAGTTGAAGTGGCGCGCCGGACACCGATTTTGCGTTATCCTTGCGGTGCCAGGGCGTCCTCAAGATTGTTATTCAAAAGATCTGGTATGAGAAGATGGAAGGCGTTTCATGCATGAGTGTAGCAGAGAACCTGGCAACCATACGCGAGAAGATTGAGCGGGCTGCCCAACGCTCCGGTAGGGCGGCAGCCGAGGTAACCATTCTGGCGGTCAGCAAGACAGTGCCCGTGGGGGGGATTGAGGCTGCAATAAGGGCGGGCGTGACGCACCTGGGCGAGAACCGCGTGCAGGAGGCTCTGGAGAAATACTCCTTTCGCGGCACGCCCGAACAGGGGAAGGTAAGCAGAGATGGTATAACCCTACACATGATAGGCACTCTGCAACGCAACAAGGCCAGGCGAGCATCGGCATTGTTCGACTGGGTGCAGTCGCTTGACCGAGCAGAGCTTGCATGGGACCTGGAGAAAGCAGCCCCGGCGCGAAACGAAGGGCCACTACCCGTATTGATAGAGGTGAACCTGACCGGCGAAGAGAGCAAATCGGGGATAGCAAAAGAAGAGGTGCCCGGTCTGGCAGACGCCATAGCGGGTTGCCCACACCTGGAGGGCGCGGGCCTGATGACCATCGCCCGCCAGAACGCCGCCGAGACCGAGCTGCGCCGTACGTTTGCCGCCCTGCGCGGTCTCGCAGAAAGTCTGCGCGCTTCTTACCCCGGCCACTGGCACCATCTCAGCATGGGCATGAGCGACGATTACGAGCTCGCCATCGAGGAAGGCGCGACCATTGTGCGCATCGGGCGGGCGCTATTTGGAGAAAGGGATGACATGCGTAAAACGTAAAAACAAGTGCTTACGTTTTACGTTCGTTTTAGAATGAACGATTTCCTGAACAAGCTAATCTCATTCGCGCAGCAGGCCGGGTACCACCTTTACCTGGTGGGCGGCGGTGTGCGCGATGAGCTGATGGGACGCGAGCTGCACGACTTTGACCTGACGACCGATGCTCCGGTGTCAGCTATCAAGGCTATGCTTGAGCGTGCGCATCCCGACACGATCTATACGCTGGGTGAGAAGTTCGGCACCATTGGCGCGATTGTGGGCGACTCGACGATGGAGATTACCACATTCCGCTCGCAGGACGAGGTGAAGCACGCGGGTGGGAGGGCGGGCCTCTATACCGACCTGGCGCACCGCGATTTCACTATCAACGCTATCGCCCGCGACCTCGTGACGGGCGAACTGCACGACCCGTTTGATGGTCAGCTACATATCAAGCAGCACCTTATCAAGGCAGTGGCCGACCCTGAGGCGCGCTTCCGGGAAGACCCCCTGCGTATGGTGCGTGCCGTGCGGCAAGCGGCGCAGCTTGGCTTCTTCATCGAGCGGGAGACAAGTGGGGCTATTCGCCGGCTTGCTCCTTTGCTGCAGGAGGTCGCCTGGGAGCGCATAGGGGATGAGCTTGACCGCATCATGCTGGCTCCCACCCCGAGCGAGGGCATCAACGGCCTGGATAGTTTGGATCTTCTCCGGTACGCGATCCCCGAGCTGCTCGAAATGCACGAGATGGAGCGTGGCCCTTACCACTTCAAAGAGGTCTACCCGCACACTATGAAGGTGCTCGACAAGACACCCAATGATCTTGTTCTGCGCTGGGCCGGGCTCCTCCACGATGTTGCCAAGCCGCGCACCTACGGCATCACCGATGGGGAGGTGCACTTTTTCGGCCACGATAAGCTGGGCGCGAAGATGGCCCGCGATATCCTCACGCGCCTGCGCCGCCCCGCCGAAGTGATCGAGCCGGTGGCGCAGCTAATCTCTGAGCACCTGCGTATCGGCATCTACGACGAAAGCTGGACCGACGGGGCGGTGCGCCGCTTCCTGCGGGAAACAGCGCCTATCACCGAACGCCTCTTCGCCCTTTCACGCGCCGACATCACCTCGTCACGCCCGCAGAAGGTGGCCGCAGCCCTCGCCAGGGTAGATGCACTCTACCGGCGCTGCGAAGAAATCAAGGCGCAGGAAGATGTCGAAAAGCTTTCAAGTCCCCTCGACGGCAATGACCTAATGCGCATATTCGGTGGCCGCCCCGGTCGCTGGATCGGCCAGGTAAAGGACTACCTGCTCGGCCTCGTGCTGGACGGCCAGCTTTCCCAGGATGACAAAGAAGAAGGCGAACGGTTGGCGCAGGAGTACCTGTCGGCGCACCCGGAATTGATTGGTGGAGAAATGAGAAACGAGAAGTGAGATCATGAAGCGTTCTCATTTCTCATTTCTCATTTCTGTCCCAGCACACAGAAGACCGAATCGCTCTCCAAGGCAGGCTCGCAGGTGAATTCGTGGGTAAGGCGGATGTTGGTGAAGCCTGCTTCTTTGTAGAGATCGATGGCCTGTCGTTGGGTGTACCAGCGGGTGGCGGGCGAGCGAGTATAGAGCTCTGAGGCGATTGCTCCCCGTTCAGCGTAAGCTCGTATTGGTCCTCGATGCTCTCTAACTGGTTTTCAAGGTCGTAGGTAGAGCGGGTGCGGCGCGTAACTTCTGCGCCATCCTCGGGCGTGATCTTGCGGCGCGGTACGCCACCGTAGTCCTGGTCCCAATCTTCCCGCACAATCTTTTGCTCTCCTTATACTTCGTGGTCACTCTAATTATCCCAGTACTGGGGTACGAACAGCCTATCGAATGTGGCGATTGCGAAACGGTCGGTCATGCCTGCGATATAGTCCACGACGAGCCGCTCTTTGGTCTCGTTGCGGGGGTTGGCGCGGCTTTCGAGGGGCAATTCGTCGGTATGTGCAAGGAAATAATTGAACAACGTCTTGATGAGGTGATCAACCTTGTGGACCTCTGTTTTGGCCTCTGAGCCTGTGTAGACATGAGTATAGAGGAATTGCTTGAGGAGGTCGGCGGCCTCCTGCACTCGAGGGCTGACTGTTAGTTCGACGGTGTGCCGGTCCTGGGCTGCCAGGTCGGGTCCTGGGTAGGCCACCTGCCAGTTCTGCTCGATGATATCGGTGACGAGGGTGTTGATGCGAGATGAGTTGGTGTCACCGAGCACTTTATTCACGATAGGGGGAAGGTCGGCCTGGGTGATAATGTGAGCGCGAATTGCGTCGTCGGTATCGTGGTTGATGTAGGCGATCGTATCGGCCAGCTTGACGATCTTCGATTCGATAGAGCCATAGCCCATCCCTTCGGAGGCGAGCGTGATTTCCACAGGAGTTGAGGCGACCAGGGCGTTACGCACGTCGTTGGTGAGGTTGAGGCCCACGCCGTCGCGGGCCAGGTAGTCCACGATGCGCAGCGACTGGTAGTTGTGCTTGAACGACGGGTCGTAGACATGCCGGAGGGCCTCTTCGCCCGCGTGGCCGAAGGGCGTATGGCCGAGGTCGTGGGCCAGGGCGATCACCTCGGTAAGGTCTTCGTTCACGCGCAGGGCGCGAGCCACGGTGCGTGCGATCTGAGACATCTCGAGGGTATGAGTGAGGCGTGTGCGGTAATGGTCTCCTACCGGCCCGATGAAGACCTGGGTCTTATGCTTGAGGCGGCGAAACGCCTTGGAATGGATAATACGGTCGCGGTCTCGCTGGAACGCCGTCCGCATAGGCGACTCCTCCTCCGGCAAAGGCCTCGTCGCCTCCGCCGCCCTGCTCGCCAGCGGAGACAGGCGGGTATATTCCTCCTGCTCCAACCTCTGGCGGACAGTGAACGGCGTATTGTTCACTTCTTTCATGGTCATGTCTCTATTTTGAATCACCAAGACACGAAGAGCACAAAGATCACGAAGGTTTCTAGGGTTTGAGCGTAAAGCACTACTCTCATGATGCCTTGTTTCAGCAACTGGGCACGTTGAAGTTGATTAGCAAACCGAGTTTGCGATCTGTTGCTTTCAGATAGGAAAGTAGTTGGGCAGTAGTGGATAGGTGCGAGCACATCAACGGCCTTTAGCTCCACAATCAATCATTACCGACGAGTAGATCAAGCCTGCCTTCGCCAACTCGATGTCCTTTGTAGTCTACTGCTATTGCAGCTTGTCGGGCGAAAGGGTATGCTCGCGAAGCCAAGCTCAACGCAAAGCGCCTCCTCATATACTGATTCGGCAAATCCAGGGCCAAGCAATCGATGGACTTCTATTGCCGCACCAATTACCGCCCGTGACAGATGCATCAACATCTTCACCTATCTCAGTGTGCCTCATTCGCACACCATCTTCGCAGCTTCATCATACCCTTAGTTCCTTCGTGCTCTTGGCTCTTGTGCTCTTCGTGTCCTTCGTGATTCAAAACACCTTATTTGTCTTTCTCGACGGCTTCGAGGGCGGCCTGGGCGGCGGCTAGGCGGGCGACGGGGACGCGGTAGGGGGAGCAGGAGACGTAGTTGAGGCCCACTTCGTGGCAGAAGTGGATTGATGAGGGATCGCCGCCGTGCTCGCCGCAAATGCCTACTTTGAGGTCCGGGCGGGTCTTGCGGCCCTGCTCGGTGGCCATACGTACGAGAGCGCCCACGCCTGCCCTGTCCAGCGTCTGGAAGGGGTTCTCGGGGAGGATGCCCATCTCCACGTATTGCAGGAGGAACTTGCCCTCCGCGTCGTCTCGCGAATAGCCGAAAGTGGTCTGCGTGAGGTCGTTGGTGCCGAACGAGAAGAACTCTGCGTACTCCGCTATCTCGCCCGCGGTGAGGGCGGCACGCGGGATCTCTATCATCGTGCCGAACTTGTAGGGTAAGCTCCTGCCTACCTCTTTCTCCACGTCCTTCGCGATGCCCTCAAGCTGCTCGCGTACCCGCTTTAGCTCGTTCACGTGCCCCACCAGGGGGATCATGATCTCGGGGTGCGACTCCAGCCCCTCGCTGAGTAGCTGGTTTGACGCCTTGAGGATAGCGCGCACCTGCATGTCGTTGATGGCGGGGAACATGATACCAAGCCTGCACCCGCGCAGGCCGAGCATCGGATTCTGCTCGCGCATTGTGCCTACCACGCCAAGAAGGTGCATGGCTTCCTTATACTTGTCGGAGCCGGTTTTGCCCGACATCCTTAGCTCGGTGGTCTCTACCAGCAATTCGTCATACGAAGGCAGGAACTCGTGCAGCGGCGGGTCGAGCAGACGGATCACGGTGGGCTTGCCCGCCATCGCCTTCAGGATGCCGTAGAAGTCGCCCTGCTGGATCACTTCCAGTTGGTCAAGAGCGTCGTGGTAGTCCTTCACGGCCGACGAGGCCTCGCGCGCGGCTGTTGCTTTCTTGACGGCTTCTTCAGCGTCAGCGCGCTTCTCGCTGTCGCCGCCAAGCTTGGCGAGAGCAGCCTGTGCATCATTGAGCGCCCCGTCCAGGCGTGTGGCTTCCGAGGCATTGAGGATCATCTGCTGCACTACAGGCAGGCGCTCTACCTGGAAGAACATATGCTCCGTCCTGCAAAGTCCTATTCCCTCGGCGCCGAATGCCACCGCCTTCTCGGCGTCGGCAGGGTAGTCTGCGTTGGCCCATACGCCCAGCTTGCGCTCGTCGTCGGCCCAGCCGAGCAGAGTGATGAGGTCTTTTTCCTCGTTGAAGTTCGGCTCGATCAGCGCGATTGCCCCGGCGAACACTTCGCCTGTGGTGCCATCCAGGGAAATCGTGTCGCCTTCTTTGATGGTCTGGTCGTTGGCCGTGAAATAGCCTTCTTCATCGTTTACACGGAGGCCGCCCTTCTCGGCCCCTGCCACGCACACCTTTCCGAACTGGCGCGCCACCACCGCGGCGTGCGAGGTCGCCCCGCCGCGAGCCGTCAGCACGCCCTTAGAGGCGATCATGCCGTGCACGTCCTCGGGGTTGGTCTCCTCGCGCACAAGCACTACCGCCTGGCCGCTCTTGCCCGCCTCGGCAGCGCGGTCGGCGTTGAAGATGGCCTTGCCGACGGCAGCGCCCGGCGCGGCGTTCAGGCCCACTGCCAGCAGCTTGCCGTTAGCGCGGGCGCGCTCCTTGTCTTTCTCGTCGAAGCGGGGGAGAAGGAGCTGCACCACGTGGGCAGGCTCTACGCGCTGCAATGCCTCCTGTTTGTTGATGAGGCCTTCGTTCACCATATCGACCGCGACCTTTACGGCGGCGGCGGCTGTGCGCTTGCCTGAGCGGGTCTGGAGCATGTAGAGCTTGCCCTTCTCGACGGTGAACTCGAGGTCCTGCATATCGCGATAGTGGGTTTCGAGGCGGCGGCCTATCTCCTGGAACTGCTTGTAGACGTCAGGCATCTCGTCCTCAAGCTGGGCGATCTTCTGAGGGGTGCGGATACCGGCCACTACGTCTTCGCCCTGAGCGTTCACCAGGAACTCGCCGTACAGCTTCCCTTCTCCCGTGGCGGGGTCGCGTGTGAAGGCCACGCCCGTGCCTAAGTCGTCGCCCATGTTGCCGAACACCATCATCACCACGTTGACCGCGGTGCCCAGGTCGTCGGGGATGTTCTGGGCTTTGCGGTAAGCGAAGGCGCGGGGCGAGTTCCACGAGTTGAATACCGCGTCGATAGACATCTTTAGCTGCTCGTAGGGGTCGTCGGGGAAGTCTTTGCCAGTGTTGTCGCGCACAGCCTCCTTGAACTGGTCCACAAGGGTTCTGAGGTCGTCGGCATTGAGCTCGGTGTCGAGCGAGACCCCACGCTCCTCTTTCATACCATCGAGCAGGCCATCAAACACGTCCGCGTTCACGCCCATGACAATGCGCCCGAAAAGCTGGATGAAGCGGCGGTAGGCGTCATAGCCGAAGCGCTCATTGCCGGTCTGCTTTACGAGGCCCTGCAGCGTGTCGGGGTTGAGGCCGAGGTTGAGTATTGTGTCCATCATGCCGGGCATCGAGAACTTTGCGCCCGACCGCACGGAGACGAGCAGGGGGCTGGCCGGGTCACCCAGGCGCTTGCCGGTCTCGGTCTCCACTGTGCGTAGCGCGGCCATCGCCTGGTCCCACATGCCGGGAGGGAACTTCTCGCCATTCGCGTAGAAGGCGCGGCAGGCCTCGGTGGTGATTGTGAAGCCCGCGGGCACCGGAAGCCCGGCATTGGTCATCTCGGCCAGGCCCGCCCCCTTGCCCCCCAGGAGGTCGCGCTGCCCGGCGTTGCCCTCGTTGAACAGGTAGACCCACTTGTGGTCTGACATCGAAAGTGGCCGGGTCGTGTTGTCGGTTGTGGTTGCCATTTGCTGTTGTTTCTCCTTTTGGATTTGGGGTTATTCCTCTACTTCAATCCACTCAAATAAACCACCAGGTCGGTCGGCGGTACTTCCAGCCCCATCGTGCCCAGCATACTTGCGATCTGGGAGCGGTGCTCGGTCTGGTGGTTGGGCACCTGCAGGAGCATGTGCCATATCTTGCGGGTGCGCTGCACGCCGTCGGGGGCCGTGTAGGTCATTTCTTTGCCGAGATAGTATTCGGTGAGGAGGCCAAGGTAGAGCATGGACTGGGCGTGCACCACGTTCCACCAGTCGACCAGGTCGGTGAGGGTGGGAAAATCCTCGCCTTTAGGCAGCTTCATGGGTGATTCGCCCTTACAGCGCTCTATCCAGAGCCATTCCGATTGGGCCATATGAGCCAGCGTATTGTGTATGGAGCCATACACGCCCTTGCTGTCGCCTTTCTTGCGCTCTTCCTCGCCAAGCGCCTTAATCAAAGGAAGAAGTTGGTCTCGCGCCCAGATGGAATAGTCGAAGAGGGTTCGCAACATGGCCATAGCAGGTTCCCCGCTGCCGGGTGTCCACCCGGCTGTGGTGGTTGCTCCCTCTTCCGGCACACTCGATGCGGCTGTGCCTTCGACGAGGGGCCCGCCGCCGGACTCTTTGAGGACTTCGAGCACACTACGGCGCACTTTCTCAAGGGAGACACCCAGGCTTTCCAGCACTCCCGCCGCGATGCCTTCCCCCTCACGCACCAGCCCGAGCAGCAGGTGCTCTGTGCCGATGTAGTGGTGGTTGAGGCGCCGTGCCTCGTCCACTGCCAGCTCGATAACGCGTTTGGCTCTAGGGGTGAGACCGATCTCGCCCATCACCGCGGTATCTCCCCGGCCTATGATGAACTCGACAGCCGAGCGTACTTTATTCAATTCAATGCCCAGGTTGTTGAGCACGCGAGCGGCAACACCATCGCCCTGGCGGACAAGTCCTAGCAGGATATGCTCTGTGCCTATATAGTTATGGTTGAAGCGTTGAGCTTCTTCCTGGGCAAGCTGTAACGCCTTGCGCGTTCGCTCGGTGAATCTCTCGAAGCGATCCGGCATTCAATACCCCCTGCTCGCTCTCATACGGAGCGTGCGACCCGGCAAAACAAGACCCCAGCCTATTATACAGCCGTCAGCCAGCCATTGTCAGGCCAGATGCCGGTTGTTACCTTGTAAGAATCACCGTCGGCAATGTAATCTTAGTGATGTGATATGTGACGAAGGCATGAAGAACGTAAAGCGTAAAACGTGAGACATAACCGCCAAGACGCCAAGATCCGCCAAGATCCGCCAAGGTTTCTATGGTTAGGACCAAAACCCCTCTGTGATCTCTAACCGTTCTGTGGTCTCTGTAATTCAAACCCATAAAAACCTTCGTGGTCTTCGTGACCTTCGTGATCTTCGTGATTCAAACAATAAACCTTCGTGCTCTTTGTGTCTTTGTGGTTCAAACCGTAGAGACCTTGGCGACCTTGGCGGATCTTGGCGTCTTGGCGGTGAAGGAAAAGTAGGCTAGTTATAGATTGGAGGCTTTTATGCCGCGTGATCTACCCTTGGGGAACGGCTCGTTGCTGGTGAACTTCGATTCTACATATACGCTGCGCGACATATATTACCCGTATGTGGGTAACGAGAACCAGACGCTGGGACACCCCAGCAGGATGGGGGTGTGGGCAGATGGGCAGTTCGCCTGGGTGGGCGGGGATGGCTGGTCGCGCAGCCTCAAGTATGCCAGCGAGACCCTGGCGACCGACGTGCTCCTCCGGCACGATGGGCTCGGGCTGCAAATAGAATGCTACGACGTTGTGGATTTCCACGATAACGCGCTGGTGCGCCATTTCGTCGTGAAAGACCTGCGCGGGCTGGCAAGGAACGTGCGCCTCTTCTTCCACCATGACTTCCACCTCTACGAGAACGCGGTGGGCGATACGGCTTACTACGATCCATATTCAGACGGCCTCATCCATTACAAGGACAATCGCTATGTGCTCATGCTGGGCGGCACTATAGTAGATGGCAAGCTCGAAGTCGGGTTGAGCGGCTACGCTACCGGGAAGAAGGAGGTCGGCGGCAGCGACGGTACCTGGCGCGACGCGGAAGATGGCGTGCTTGGCGGCAACCCTATCGCCCAGGGGTCCGTGGATTCGGTTGCACAGATAAACGTGGCGGTCCCCGCTAACGGCACCGGCGAGGTATATTTCTGGCTGGCGATGGGCTTCAACCACAAAGAAGTCACGGTGCTGAACGACCGCATCCTGAGCAAGCACCCAGCCCAGCTAATCAAGCGCACCGTCGATTACTGGCGGCTCTGGGTGAACAAAGAGAGATTCTACTACGGCGACTGCCGCCCCGATGTGGTGGACATGTTCAAGAGGAGCCTGTTGATCCTGCGTACGCAGATCGACAGCCACGGCGCGATCATCGCGGCGAACGACGCCGATATCGTACAGTTCGCCAGCGATACCTATTCGTACATGTGGCCCCGGGATGGTGCGCTGGCCTCGTATGCCCTCTCTTTGGCCGGCTACGATAACTCCGCGCTCGACTTCCTCAATTTCTGCGCCAGGGTGATAAGCAGCCACGGCTACTTCCTGCACAAGTACGATCCCGATGGCAGCCTGGCCTCCTCCTGGCACCCCTGGGTCGGCCCCGACGGGCACGGGCCGGAGCTGCCTATCCAGGAAGACCAGACGGCCCTGGTGATCTGGGCCATCTGGAAATTCTTCATCCACTGCCGCTCGGTGGATGGTCTGAAGCCACTATTCAGGCCGCTGGTGGTGGCGGCAGCCGATTTCATGGTCGCTTATGTGGACCACGATAGCGGGTTGCCTCAGCCATCCTGGGATCTGTGGGAAGAAAGGCGCGGCGTGGTGGCCTTCACGGTTGGCGCCCTTTTCGGTGGGTTGATGGCGGCGGCGCAGCTTGCCGAGGCGTTCGGCGAGACCGAGCTTGCCCATAAATACACGAGCGCGGCGGACCATGTCAAAGCGGGGGTCGAGAAGTTCATGTACGACGAGCCTGGCGAGCGCTTCGTGCGCATGGTGACCCGCCGCGCCGATGGCGGTTACGACCAGGACCCGACGATAGATGCGAGCATGTATGCGCTCTGGTACTTCGGCATGTTCGAGGTGGACGACCCGCGCATCGAGCGTACGATGGCGGCTGTGCGCAATGCCCTATGGTGTAACACAGGCGAAGGCGGTCTCGCTCGCTACGAAAACAATTCTTACCAGCGTGTGGCGCCTCCACCTGGCGCTCCCGCCACGCCGGGCAATCCCTGGTTCGTTTGCACAATGTGGTACGCGCAATACCTGATTGCAGTCGCGAAGGGGCGCGACGACCTCGATAAAGCCTTCGATATGATTCTCTGGGCCACCGAAAGGTGCCTTCCAAGCGGCGTGATGGCCGAGCAAGTGGACCCATATTCGGGCAAGCCGCTGTCTGTCTCGCCCCTCACCTGGAGCCATGCGGCATATATCACCACGGTGCTGGAATACCTGGACAGGCAGAGCGAGCTAAACCTGTGCGAGAATTGCGGCCAGCCGATGTTCGTCCGCGAAATGGAGCAGCTTCGCAAGAGGCATGGGCGGAAGTAGTGGTTAGTGGTTAGTGTTAGACACTCATACCGATTTCTTTTCGAGGAACCCGGAAGCTGGTTTGTGCGTTCGCTCGGCTTTCGCGGTGATAAGAGACTGTCAGAAAACTCGGAGCGGACACCGCCCGGCGACTAAAGTCGCGGGCTAGGGGTAGCAAAGTCCGCCTACGCGGACTGACCGTAAGTCGCCGAAGGGCGACTTTGTACCTGTAGCCCGCCACTTTAGTCGCCGGGCGGGGGTTTTCAGTCAGTCTCTAACAGGGCTGACGTAAAGTCGAGAATCCGCCCGTGAGGCGGCACCCACCTGCGCCCTGTCTGAAGAAATAGACATGGCACCAAAGCCGGCATCTTAAATTCTTCACTGCGCTCAGTGCTGCACCAACTAAATTGCTGGGGGAAAGAGTGCCAGGTAAGCCTTGTCATTCCGAGCAGAGCGAGGAATCACTATGGGCAGTAATATGTCTGGAGCCAAGCGCCATCTCCCCCGCAGTAATTCCGAGCGGAGCGAGGAATGACAAAGGAAAGCGCGCCCGCTTTCCTCCAACAATTTACTTGGCACGGCACTCAGAATGACAGGGCCACCGTGGCGCGCCAGGCACCGACCTTGCATCAGCTGTTCATGCTCCTGCGGCAACCTCGAAACGATGAAAATGGCCAAGCCGGGTGAAGTTGCCGGTTACAGGGCCTATTTTCAGGTCAGCTCCGGTGTTGGTAAGATCCCGGCTGTTTATTTCTAGCGCAGCCAGGAAAGGCTGGCTGCGGGTGATGTCACATAGTGCGTTCAACGTGTTTCAACGCGCCATGCGGTCGTTTGTGCCGCGCTCTGCGAATGCAGCCAGCTTTCGTAGAGATTGTCTGGAGCCTAGCTCGTTGTCTTCGAGGCTAATACCGGCCGGGATGTCCTCGAAGAGTACGGTGACCTCGGTCCCTCCGTTGGCGTCCGCCAGGCTCCAGGTAATTGTCATCTGGCCTGCGAGATCCTGCTGCTGAGACTTCGAACTCAACGACCCAGACAATCTTTTCGTTGGGGACCAATTCGACAAATCTCCCCTCGAAAGTGTCTGTATCTTCAGACGTCTTGCCACGCGGTGAATCCTGCTGATCCAGGTATGTAAGGGACATTCGGAACTTGCCGCCCTCGTGCGGTTCGAAGGTATCCACCTGACCCCTCATGTTGTCGGGTGAAAGCCACGCAGCCACCGCGTCCGGCTCAAGGAATGCTCGATAAACTACATCGCGTGGCGCTTTGATAACCTGCGAAACCCGTGTGCTCCTACCTTTGCTAGAGGGCTGTGTCATGATTCCCGCCTCTTTCTGTGTGTAAGCTATCACCAATCGTCGTTCGTCCTTCGTCCGTCTACTGACAACTGACAACTGACAACTTGGTCCTGGCACATTGCTTGCCTAACGGTCTAATGGCAATATATGACAGGAGACAACTCTGTGCAAGAGGAAGTGACAGCCAGCGAGCCGCGTGTGTCGGCCAAAGAAGCCGGGCTGGTTTATATCAGTGATACGAAGCCCGGCATAACTCGAAAGCGGGCGGGACGCGGCTTTCGCTATACAGGGCCTGACGGCGAGCAGGTACGCGACAAAGAGACCCTGGCGCGCATAAAATCGCTGGCGATTCCGCCGGCCTGGACTAACGTGTGGATTTGCCTCAGGCCCAACGGACACATTCAGGCCACGGGGCGCGACGACCGAGGGCGCAAGCAATACCGCTACCACCCTAAGTGGAATGAAGTGCGTGGCGAAAACAAGTATGGCCGGATGATTGCATTCGGGAAGGCCCTTCCGCGCATATCTGAGAGGGTGGAACAGGATCTGGCGCTTCCCGGCTTGCCCCGCGAAAAAGTGCTCGCTACTGTCGTGCGCCTCCTGGAGACCACCCTGATAAGGGTGGGCAACGAGGAGTATGCTCGCTCCAACCATTCCTTCGGCCTGACCACGATGCGTAACCGCCACGCAAAAGTAGACGGCTCGCAGCTTCGTTTCAAGTTCAAAGGTAAGAGCGGTAAGACGTGGAGTATAGGCATAACGGACCGCCGTCTCGCCAGGATAGTCCGGCGGTGCCAGGAGCTACCCGAGCAGGAGTTATTCGAGTACATTGACGACGATGCCGCCCGCCACCCAATCGACTCGGAGGATGTGAACAACTATTTGAGGGAGATCGCAGGCGAAGATTTCACCGCCAAAGACTTTCGGACCTGGGCGGGCACAGTGGCGGCCGCGACGGCTCTCCATGACATGGGATTGGCAGCCTCAAGCGCGCAGGCAAAGCGAAATGTGGTCCAGGCTATAGAGCTTGTGTCCGAGCGACTCGGCAACACGCCCGCAATCTGTCGCAAATCGTATGTACACCCTGCTGTGCTAAATTCGTACCTTGACGGCTCTCTTTTCAAAACGCTCAAGGTAAAGGCCGGAAAAACGCCGGCCGAAGACCTGCACGGCCTCAGTTCTCAGGAAGCCGCTGTGCTCTCATTCCTTAAAAAGATCCCTGTGTGAGCAGCAAACCCTGTCAGATCCCGGAATTCGAGACCGCACTTGGAATAACCGGGCTCTTCAAGGATTTCGACCAGCAGATAACCATTACTGCCCCACCGAATGCTAAGCCTATCAATAAGAGAATCCGGTGTAGGCATGCCTCGCACCGGTAACAGCTCAACCGGCGGATTGTGGTTATTGATCGCTACGGGTCTCACCTGCTTTTCAGCGGGTGTAATAATAAGGCGGCGGTCAGCAGAGAACCATTAGCTCGGTATTTTGTCGATAAGGAAAAGAAAGACCCGGCCGAACCAGGTCTTTCTTTTTGTGCTTGATCCCGCCGTTAAGGATCAGGTCTGCGGGTCGTTGGTCTCGCCGTAAGGCACCTGGGGCCATCGGGAGACTATGTCTTCAAGCTTGGACTGGTCCGAGACATAGCTTTCGACGTAGCCGCAATTGCCACACACATAGTTATCCAGGGCAGCGTAGGTAAAGCCGAAAAGCACGCTGCCGCCTGTCGGTATCGAGCTAAGATTGCTGCCTTTACTCGCCCTCGTGACGTGCGCTCCCGAATAGACCGCTTGCGCGCCACACTGCGGGCACTTTCCGTTCTTCATCAAGGTGCCTCTCTCCTTTCCGGCGCATCTGCCGGTCGCCCCGATTTATCTGCCCACCCATATACGCTTGTTGCTTCCAGCAACTCGGTGCCCTCAGCGTTCCTGATAGATTGGTGGAGGCGGCAAAGTCGCCCGCTCAATCCCTCTATGCTCGTCGTGATCCTGATGCGATCGCCGGGCAGGGCGGCACGCTTGTAGTCGAGCAGAAAATACTCGCCCCTTAGTTGCAGGCCAACCACCTTGAGGACGCCCACAGGCCAACCCCAGGCGTCCATAGCAGCCCTCAGCCCCAAATCAAGCCAGTCGGCGTAGACTGCGTTGTTGACGTGCCCCATCGAGTCGCACTCGTACCACTCGACCAGACGCTCGGTGATCGAACTCGAATGGCCGGTCCATGGCCTCGACTGCCGGTGGCTCGTACGTGCCCAGCGGCGCGCCCGGCATCTCGAAATCGCCCTCGACCTCTCGCGGGATGGCCTTTGGCAGCAACCTCTCGCGGTCAATATATACCCATTCGGCTATACCGGTAGCAACCGTTGGCGTGCCCTCCTCCGACAGATTTTCCAGCCGGTACTCGCGGTAGCCGCGCACACGGGCCATGTGTGCAAGCCAGGTCGTTAGCTGAAGCCGGTCACCCAGGTGGGCCGGACCGCACATCAGGAGGGTCATGCGATGGATAACCCAGGCGGTGCCGTGCTTAGTATGGAATTCTTTATCGTAGCCGGCGTCCGCAGCAGCAGCCACGGCCGCTTGCTCGAAGAGCCTCAGCACCCCCGAAGGCGGCAACTGCCCCCAGACATCACCGTCAGCGTTGCCCACCACCGGCTGCAGATTATAGATCCGTACCATATGCCTCTCGGAATTCTTAATTTTTAATTCTTGATTGTGAATTAACGAAGTTTATCACATAACCTCATAGCTCATAATTCAAAATTAAGAATTAAAAATTCACGTCAGCGCACCGGTGATACCTGTATAATAAGGTCAATCACTCCCTTGATGAGGGCTTTGTCGCAAGATTGTGCGATCATGCAGCTACGCAGATGCAAAGTCGAGGCAATGCCCAGGAGGACCAGCCCAGAATAACAGGGTCAAGGTGGCACTTCGGGCAGTGACTTTGCGTTTGTCCTGGGCCGTGGCAACGAGCAACAAAAGTCCCTATCAGCAAGCAGGTAGACATGACAGTTCTCACGATCGACGTTGGCTCATCTTCACTGCGCACCAATCTCTTCGATAAGAGTGTAAGTCGCCAGACCGATTTAGAGGCGCAGTTACAGTATGGAATGCGCTCGGTAGACGGGGGAGGCGCGGAGATCGACCCTGATGTCCTCGTCAATTGCCTCTTTTCGGCTATAGATCAAACGCTGGCGAAGGCGGGTGCCGGTGTTACTTCTATCGATGGCGTGGGGTTCTGCTCTCTGGTGTCCAATGTGCTGGGCATAGACAAGAGCGGGAGGCCCACCACGCCCATTTACACCTGGGCAGACACGCGCTGCGCGCCCCAGGCCGAAGCCCTTCGAAACAAGCTGGACGAAGCCGAGGTGCACGAGCGCACCGGCTGCCGTATCCACACATCGTACCTACCTGCTCGGCTTCTCTGGCTACGAGAGACGATGCCGGAGGCATACGCGCACACCGCCTATTGGATTTCGTTCGGTGAATATATTCAACTTCTGCTCCTGGGTCGCTACTCCCAGAGCCTATCGGTCGCTTCGTGGAGTGGCCTGCTGAACAGGCACACCCTCGATTGGGACGAATGGCTCCTGGGCCAGATAGGGCTGCACCGTGAGAATTTGCCGGCGCTGGTGGACGCATACGACGGCCTGCGCGGTCTCAAGCCTGAATTTGCCACGCGTTGGCCCGCGTTGAAGGACACCCTGTGGTTCCCATGCGTAGGCGATGGCGTTACCGGCAACCTGGGCAGCGGCTGCTATTCGCCTACCGATTGGGCCGTGCAGGTCGGCACGAGTAGTGCAATGCGCACCCTGGTGCCCGAAAATGCGCAAGCCGGTATTCCGAACTTGGAACCGGAAACGAACGATGCTGACCAGAATGCAATCCGCAATTCGCAATCCGCAATCCGCATTCCCATGGGCCTCTGGGACTATTGCCTTGACCGCCAAACAGGTCTGATCGGCGGTGCGCTGTCGGAGGGCGGCAATGTAGTCGCCTGGCTGCGCGCCAATCTCCGTATAGACGACTTCAGCGCGGCAGAGCAGGAGGCAGCGTCGCTCGCCCCCGACTCGCACGGCCTTACCATGCTTCCTTTCATCGCGGGTGAGAGAAGCCCCGGCTGGAACCCTTCGGCCCGTATGCTAATATCGGGAATATCGCTTTCGACGCGCCCCCCCGATATTCTGCGGGCTGCACAAGAAGCTATTGTTTACAGGTTTGCGGCAGTGTTCGACTTGCTGAGCGGCGTGCTGCCCGCGCCGAATAAGATAGTGGCAAGCGGAGGCGCTCTTCTCAATACGCCGGGTTGGATGCAAATGCTGGCAGATGCGCTGGGGCACGCCGTCACAGCCTCAAACGAAGAAGAAGCAAGCTCCAAAGGCGCGGCCATGATACCCCTGCGCGCCCTCGGCCACCTTCACGATTACTCCCAGGTGCCTGCCTCCTTCGGCCCCGTTTTCCAGCCTGACATGTCCCGCCACGATATCTATCGAAAGGCAATGGCGCGCCAGGGAGCATTGTACGATGCGGCCAAGGGTAGGTAGTCAGGGGCTGGGGGCTGGGGGCTGGGGACGACCGGCTACGCCTGACCCCTTGCTACCGACCCCTGATCGAGGACTGATGCGAGATCGAGAAAATGCCCCGGAAGCGCCACCCAACTGCGCTCTGTCATTCTGAGCGAATCGAAGAATGACAAAGTCAAGGCGGCACTGTAGACGTTGACTTTGCACTCGCCCAGATCCCCGGGCTCTGATCCCTGACCCGCTAGCCCCAAGTCCCGGTAAGTGTGCAGATTTTGGGTGGAGAAGGTCCTGTAGGGGCAGACCCACGTGTCTGCCCTGGTCGGATAGAGAATCTGCAACCCCACCAGGGCAGACACGTGGGTCTGCCCCTACACCTTTAATCTGAACGCTTACAAGCCCCAAGCCCCAAGCCCCTGGCCCCTGGCCCCTCCGTGTGCTATTATTGTCAGAGAGCCTGTAGAGAATGCTGATTGTGGATAAAGTGAGTTTAGAGAGCGCAATTTGGAATCGAGAGCCGCACATTGGGAACTTCATACGCCTGTCTCGCCCGACCTGGTAAAGCTCATACAGTCGGAGCTATCCCATTTTGAGCTAACTCCCCTCTCTATACAGGTGCTGTCTAATCGCGGCTTGTCGGAGCTCGCGGATATACAGGATTTCGTCAAGCCTCCCGATATCTCCAACTTCCCCGATCCAACCCTTCTCACGGGCATGGCGGAGGCTGTGCAGCGGATCCAGACCGCAATTCAGGCTGGAGAGCGTATTGTAGTTTACGGGGATTTCGACGCTGACGGTGTAACTTCAACCGCCCTCCTGACCATCGCGCTGCGGCATTTCGGCGCTCATGTAGAGCCTTATGTGCCGAACCGGGTGGCGGAAGGTTATGGGTTGAACTCCGGTGCCATACAGGAGCTGGCCTCAAGGGGCACCCGCCTTCTTATCACGGTGGATTGTGGCATCTCGAGCCGCGAAGAGGTAGCCCGGGCGACCCGCGCCGGGATGGACGTTATCGTGACCGATCACCACCATCTGCCCAGCGACCTGCCTGAGGCGGTGGCCTGCATCAACCCCAAGCAGAAAGTGCCGGGCTGCGAGTGCTATGAAGAGCTTGCGGGGGTGGGTGTGGCTTACCAGTTGGTGCGCGCCCTGGTCAAGCGGATGGGCAAGCCCGCGACCCTCCGCAACGTCGATCTGCTCGGCCTTGTGGCTGTCGGTACGGTGGCCGACCTCGTGCCCTTGAAGGGTGCCAACCGCTCACTCGTCATGCAAGGGCTGGCCGCGCTGCCCCAGCACAGCCTGCCCGGTTTGCGAACAATGCTCGAATTCGCGCATGTTGACATAAGGAACATCGATACCGAGCGTATCGGCTTCACCATAGGCCCGCGCCTCAACGCGGCGGGGCGCATGGACGACGCGCGTATGGCCTATCGCCTCTTGATGACCGATGACCTGCGCGAGGCACGTGATCTCGCCCAGAAGCTGGAGGCCCAGAACCGCCGCCGCCAGGCTATCATGAACACCGTCGTAGACCAGGCCAAGGACCGTGCACGCAGGCTCGATGAGAGCGTGAAGTTGATCGTGCTGTCGGACCCCCAATGGCCTTCGGGTGTGGTAGGGCTGGTAGCGGGCAGGCTGGCCGAGGAGTTCGGGAGGCCTGCGGTTGTGCTTGAGGAAGGGCCGGACGAGAGCCGCGGTTCGGCTCGCAGCGGCCCGCATTTCAATATGGTGGAAGCGCTCGCCGAGATAAAGGACGTGCTGCTGAAATATGGTGGGCACAGCGCAGCGGCAGGTTTCACTGTGAAGACCGAGCGCATCGGCGAGCTTACCGAGCGTCTCTGCCTCATAGCCTCGGAGCGCCTGCAGGAGCACCATCTGCGCCCGGTCCTCATGGCCGACGCTTGCATCAGTATGGCCGACGTGAGCGACAGGACGTTCGATAACCTAAATCGCCTTGCCCCGTTCGGGGCAGGCAACTCATCGCCCGTATTTATGGCGAACGACGTTCGCGTGCTCAGCGTCACCCCGATGGGCGACGGCGGCCACCTGAAGCTGATGCTCGCCGACCAGACCAACATCAACCGCGCACCCGTGGAAGCCGTCGCTTTCCGCACAGGCCACATGCTAGACGCAATCAAGCGTCGCGGCCGCGTGGACCTCCTCTTCCAGATAGAGCGCCGCGATTGGAAAGGCGACATTCACCTCCAACTGAAGGTCAAAGACATGCGCGCCTAGCGCGAAAACGAATTATGAATTACGATTAAACGGCAATGAAGATCAATTCAAGCCAAGTCGTTCCAGTTTGCTGTCGATATCGTCCGGCTCTGCTACAGGCTCAGGGATAACAATGAATATGTGCTTTGGAAGCAACTTTTACGTAGTGGAACCAGCGTTGGAGCGAATATAGAAGAGGCTATTGCGGGTCAAAGTCGGAGCGACTTTATCTCGAAGATGTCCATAGCACGAAAGAAGCTAGGGACAAGGACTGGCTCCGAATAATCAGCGCTAGCGAGATTACTCCGTTAGATCTATCCGCCGAACTCGCACAGACAGAAGAGCTACTGCGCATGCTAACCTCAATTATCAAAACAAGCCGCGAGCAGCCCTAGCTAGGCTGGCGATCAATTGTGAATTCGTAATTCGTAATTACATGGGTGTTTTGCTTCCAGCCGCGCTGGCGTTGCTGGCGCTGGCTGTGCCGATTATTATCTTCTATATGCTGCGGCTGCGGCGCGAGGAGCTGAACGTCTCGTCGTCGATGCTGTGGCGGCGCGCCTTGCTGGACCGCACGGCCAATGCGCCCTGGCAGCGGCTGCGGCGCAACTTGCTGCTCCTTCTGCAACTCCTCCTCCTTCTCCTGCTCGTTTTCAGTCTTGCGCGTCCTTTTATCTTTACGGACGCGATCGCCTCGGGCAATATCGTGGTGGTGCTGGATGCCTCGGCCTCAATGCAGGCCACCGATGAAGCGGGAGGCGAGAGCCGTTTCGACCGCGCCAGAGATGAGGCAGGCGCGCTGGTGGACAGCCTGGGCAGCGACAGCCGCATGACTATCATCTCGGCGGGGCCTTCGCCCCAGGCCTTAGCTTCAATCTCCGGTGACAAGAGCGCGCTCCATGCCGCCTTGAAAGCGATATCGGCCTCTAGCGGCACCGGCGATATGGCTTCGGCTCTCACTCTCGCCTCCGCTTCGGCCCGACAGATGGGCAACGCCACAGTCGTGCTCGTTTCGGATGGCGCGCTCACCGGCGGTAGTGCGCTGCCGGAGGTTGCGGCGTCGGTGCGCTACATCAACGTTGGTACATCAGCGGCGAATGTCGGTATCACTTCCCTTTCGCTCAGGGATGCCCCTGATGGCCCTGAGCTGTTCGCGAGCGTCTACAACAGCGGGACATCTCCGCAAAACGCGCTGCTCGCGGTCAACGTGGACGGCCAATTGCGAGAACTCGCGCAGCCATCCAGCTTGGCCCCAACGACGAGCAGACCCTCACTTTGCAGGCTCTTCCCCTCGATACCAAACTGGTGGAGGCCAAACTATCGGTGGACGGCAAGGGTGCGAACTTCCTTGCCGCCGACGATACAGCCTGGGCCTTGCGCCCTACCCCGCCTACCTCCAATGTGCTTCTTGTGAGCGCAGGGAATGGCTTCCTTGAGAAATCGTTGAGCCTGCTCCCCGGCCTCAAGCTCTTCAAGAGCACGCCTGACGCTTACGCGCCTTCGGCAGAGTTCAGCCTGACCGTGCTTGACGCTAACATGCCGAAGAACCTTCCTTCAGGCAACCTCCTCATCTTCGCGCCGCCCGATTCGCCCCTGGTGCCCGTATCGGGCACGCTCGCCTACCCGGTGATAGGGCAGGTCGATGTAAACGATCCTTTGCTGAAATTCGTGGACCTATCGAAGGTAAATATCGCGCAGGCGCAACGTATTCTGACCCCTTCGTGGGCGCGGGTGCCGGTGCGCTCCGCATCGGGCGACCCGCTGATCCTGGCGGGCGAGACGGGCGGCAGGCGGGTAGCGGTGGTGGCGTTCGACTTGCACCAATCCGATTTGCCGTTGCAGGTAGCTTTCCCCATTCTCATATCGAACCTTGTCGAATGGCTTCAGCCCCCCACCTCGGTCGACGTGCCGCCAAAGCTCAGCGCGGGCGACCCGATAAGCATCCGCCCTCTTCCTGAGGCCGACCAGATCGTGGTGACGCCGCCCGGCTCGGGTGGTGCAACCACCACGCTCAAGCCCTCTTCCAGCGTATCGTTCGCGGGCACCGATACGCTGGGCGTTTACACGGTGCAGCAGATGGCGAAAGGCAAGCCGCTGGGCGACCCGGAACACTTCGCAGTCAACCTCTTCAGCCGCGACAAGTCCAATATCACCCCGCGTCCCGACCTGGCTTTCACAGGCACGGGCCCCGCCCAGCCGGCAGGCCAACCGGCGGCGAGGCCGCTCGAAATCTGGCCCTGGCTGCTGCTCGCCTCACTCGCGATTCTCGCGCTCGAATGGTGGACCTATAACCGGGCAGGGAGGTTCCGCTTGCAGGTGCGGCCTGCGAAAAAGCGGTAGCCCGCCCCCCGTGGCTCCGATTTCTCCATCTACAGATGTACGATTTCTCATTCCGGCGGTCGTTGTACTCGGCCTTCGTATTGCGATACAAATAGACTGGTCAATAAATGAGAGGTGTATAGAGTGGTCTTGAAACAACGACAACCAAATAGAGCGCAAACCCTCGCCTATGCGCGCGGGTTATGGTTGTCTACCCCAGCCACGCCGGCCCCGAGCTTTAAGCTAGGACAGCCACAGCCAAGGCTGGAGAGTATACGCCTTGAATCAAATAATTGCAGCTTCGTGATGCCGGCCCTGTCCTATAATCTGGATAAGAGGCATGGCGATCATGAAGGGACCGTTTCAGGTAAAAGCGGGGTAAGATTGTAACAAAGTACCCACCACGCCCAAAAGCGCACCACCTGGAGCGGCCCCGAGAGGGACCGCTCTTTTTGTTGGGACCGACGACCGGCGAAGGTATTTTCAACGCCAAGACGCCAAGACGCCAAGGTTTCTACGGTTTGAACCACAAAGGCACAAAGATCACAAAGGTTTTTATTGTTTTAATCACGAAGAACACGAAGAACACGAAGAGCACGAAGGTTCTTATGGGTTTAAATCCCTGGGATCACAGAGCACACGGAGATCACATAATTTATCATGGTTTACGTTTTTGCGCTTCACTGCCCATGGTCTACTGACAACTGACAACTGACAACTTGGTCACCCACCCTTGTAACTCAATTGGAAGAGTAACCGGCTCTTACCCGGTGATTTGTAGGTTCGAACCCTACCGGGGGTACCAGGCGGCGCATAGTGCGTCGCACGCGGCTAACATACGCACACGATTACTCTGAAACATACACGGCCGCGCACTTTACCAACAAAATATGTGCCAATAAAGAAAAAGTGTGAGCAAAATCTGGGCAAACCCGGAGTCCAGCGCGGCGTCACGATCTTCGATCGTGCTGCCAAGCGTGAGGGCGCGCCCAGCCTGCTCGCTGTACAAGCGTAGCCCAACTCAATTGCGGATATGCGGATTGACCGTAACCGCCAAGACGCCAAGAGCGCCAAGACTTGCCAAGGCTATTAACGTAATTCGCAATCCGCAATCCGAATTGTTCTGTGGCTGTAGCTCAATGGTCTAGAGCATCTCCGCGCCATGGAGGAGATGAGGGTTCGATTCCCTCCTGCCGCTCCAGTTTGTTATCAGCCGGGATGGTGCAATTGGTAGACACGGCGCGCTCAGACCGCGTGGACTGTAGTCCGTGGGAGTTCGAATCTCCCTTCCGGCACGATGCGAAGACCCATGGACACCTGGTTCTTCCTTTGTCGAAGTGGCGCAACAGGCAGACGCACCAGGCCGAGAACCACATGGATCATGCGAGTTCGAGTCTCCGCCTTCGACACTATCTTTACGAAAAGTAGTTCACGCGATTTCACTTGATACTATAAGCTATCTTCAGGAGGTGATATCAAATGCCCTCACAAGTGACCACACGAGTTGACCTGGCAACAATACTAAAGCATTGGCTGGATGGCCGCCTCACTGCCCATCAAATCCACGGTTGGGCTGAAGAAAGGGCAGGAAATAGCGCGTTCGACATCGATGATTGGGAAGAGGTGGGATCGAATTCAGTGGCGAACGAGATTCTGAGGGCATTAGACATGTTAGATATGAATTTCATGCTACCCGACGATATTCCATTCTATCTTGAGTTCTTGGATACTCCTGAAGGCCAATTCGATGACGGCTATCGTAAATGGCAAGACGCATTGAATAGCATTGATTACGACTTACGGAAGAAAGCGCTAAGGGCTATCTCTCTATATGCTCCGTTCTGTAAGTAGCCCAAGTCAAGCCAGCTTTGCGGGGTAGCTCAGTGGTGTAGAGCGGGTCGCCCATAACGACCAAGCCGCGGGTTCGAATCCCTCCTCCGCAACCCGTTTCAATATGCACCCATAGCTCAGCGAATTAGAGCGGCTGGCTTCGAACCAGTAGGCCGGGAGTTTGAATCTCTCTGGGTGCGCATGAGCCATTCCGTGTTCGTCTAATGGTAAGACATCCGGCTCTGAACCGGCCGATTGGGGTTCGACTCCTTGACACGGAACAATGTATCGACATGTTCGCGGTAGCTGAGAGGTCCAGCGCCTGATTGTGACTCAGGAGACCAGCGGTTCAATTCCGCTCCGCGAACCAGAGAGAGACGAGAGACGTAAAACGTAAGACGTGAACCGCCAAGACGCCAAGGTTCGCCAAGGGCCGCCAAGGTTTTATTGTTTTGGATCACGAAGATCACTAAGGTTATTTGAAGTTCACGTTTTACGTTTCACGTTCTGGGCTTGTAGCTTAGTGGGAAAGCGTCTCGCTTGCAACGAGAAGATCGAGAGTTCGCGTCTCTCCTGGTCCACCTAACATTCCAGATGATGCCGTAGCCAAGCGGTTAAGGCGACCGGCTGCAACCCGGCCAATCAAGGGTTCGATCCCCTTCGGCATCTCACTTGGCGGACGAAGGACGAAGGACGACCGTCTAATCCGCAATCCGCAATCGGCATGGCGCATTCGTCTAGCAGGTAAGGACGCCAGACCCTCACTCTGGAAATCGTGGGTTCGAATCCTCATGCGCTACCCGTTACTGACTACCCGCAATCCGCAATCGCAATTGAAAGTCCGCAATTGGCATGGCGCATTCGTCTAGTGGCTCAGGATGCTGGATTTTCACTCCAGAGACCGGGGGTTCAATCCCTCATGCGCTACTACATTCTCCTATGGACGGCTAGCTCAATAGGTAAGAGCGCCTCGCCTACACCGAGGGGGTTCGAGACCCTGGCTGTCTACTCTTGGGTTGGAGCCGGATAAGGGTAGCCGGGGCAGTCTGTAAAACTGTTGCGTCCAACGACGCGAGTGGGTTCAAATCCCGCCCAACTCGCTCTTGCCGGTGGGCAGTGGGCAGTCGGGAGCGTAACCGCATTGGCCAGTTCGCATGGCTCGAGCTTTAGTTGACCACCGTATAACCTCTGTGCACTCTGTGTTCTCCGTGCTCTCTGTGATTCAAACCCATAGAAACCTTCGTGCTCTTTGTGTCCTTCGTGCTCTTCGTGATTTAAATCAATAGAAACTTTGTGCTGTGCCTTTGGGTTCAACTAAATACGTTGGTCGGTTGGCCTTGAGACGGCTCATTGTGGGATGAGTTTAACGGTAGAGCGGCTCACTGTTAATGAGTTAGTGGGGGTTCGAATCCCTCTCCCACAGCCGGATATTGCAAGGCACTACAGTGTTTAGCTCAGTGGACCAGAGTGCCAGGCCGCGAACCTGGAGGTCGGAGGTTCGAGTCCTCTAACGCTCACAAAGGAGACCTTCAATGAACATCGTCAACGTCGGGTATCGCTCGACCAACTATTATGTGCTTGCAAATAGCACCCCGAAGCTACTCGTGGATGCCGGGTGGCCGGGCACACTTGGAGCGATGGAGCATTCATGCAGCCGGATGACCATACGCCTGGCCGATATTCCGTACCAGTTAGTTACGCATTTCCACCCCGATCACGCCGGGCTTGTGCAGGACCTGAGGCACCTGGGTGTCCAACTGATAGTGCTCGACGTTCAGCTTGCAATAGACCACCGCCAGCAACCGGACCCCGGTCAACCCGGTCGCCGTCGATGCCTTCAGCGCGCTCGCCGCGGTGCTGGCGCGCGGGCGACCCGGGCGCGCAGCGTCTGGGTGTACAACTGCCGGAATATCGCGCAGGCCGCATCCGTCCAGCCTCCCCGGGCGTCGCTGCATGCGTACGGCCTCGCCGTCGACATCGACCCGGAGTGGAGCCCCATCGGGACAATGTCAGCGGGCCGGTGATCTTCTCCGCCCAGCCGTCCCAGGCGGGGCGGCAGCAGGAGGTCGCCGCCGGGATAGCCCGGCATGGCGTTCACTCCCGGACAGGTCGCGGCCGTCGAGGCGATCCGCACCGTGGACGGGTTGCAGGTCTTCGGGTGGGGAGGTCGCTGGCGCTCCTCGCATGACGCGATGCACTTCGAGATCCGGCTCACGCCTGCCGAGCTACGGCGCGGTCTGAGCTCCTATCCGGCCCGACGGGCCAGCCAGACGAGGCCGCCGGACATGCGACCTGCACGGGCTGTGAGCGGACGCGGACGAACGGGCGATTTCGCGGGCGAGTTCGAGGACGCGTCCGCATGGGAGGACGCAGCAGGTCACTCCCGCTGGGGGTCTGTACGATCAGCTGGCCTTGGGCTGGGGACAGGCGGAGGAGGCTGGCAATGACTGACTCATTACGGCTGAGGCTCAGCCAGCGACTGGGCAGGTCTCCGGCGCCGTGCCGCCGATCGTCGACCGTCCATGCCGGCATGACGGGCCGGACGCACTGAGCTGGCCCGAGCATCCCGAGCTGGAGTCCTTCATGCGCGCCACGTACCAGGCGCACGTGACCCGGTCGCGCTGGTTCGCGGTTCGAGCCTCGGCCCTGAGACGGACCTCACCGAGGGCCAGGGCAACTATCTGCGCCGCGGCCGCGCCCCTGGCCATACGCATGCTCGACGACGCCCGCGACGCCCTCCGCCAGGCGAAGGCAGCGGGCGACGCCGAGGCGCTCGCCGTCCGCTCGTTCGGCATCTCCAGCGCCTATCGCTCGGCGTTGCGCCAGTACCGGCTGTGGAATGACCGCTTCGGCGGCTACGTGAACGACACGGCCCAGAAGCGCGCCGGCCTGCCCGGCGGCCCGCTGAGCGACGAAGCGGCTCAGTGGCTCGCCCACTGGATCGGCGGCTGGCTGGCCGCCCCGGGGTTCTCCAACCACAACGACGGCCGGGCGAATCGACCTGTCCCGCCGCCTGACCAGCGGGAGAGTCCTCACTGCCGACCGGGGGGACATCGCCGGGCGAACCAGCTGGCTGCACCAGTGGCTCACCGCGAACGCCGCGCGCTACGACTTCCACCCGTACCTGAAGGAGCCGTGGCACTGGGAGCACCGTCCGGTATCCGCGTCCGCCACCCTCGCCGCGCCCGCGCCCGCCCTCGCGAGTCGACGCCGAAGCCGACGGTCGCCAGCTCATCGCCGCGGGACCGGGAGCCGCCTCCTACTGGCGCAGCCAGCTACATTTCGGACTCGCGGGAAACACCGTCGAGCCGCTCATCGACGGGCCCGCCGCCTTCCGGGCCATCCAGCAGGCCATCGAGTCAGCCGAGGACAAACCCATTTCATCTACCTCCTCGGCTGGTGGGACAGACCCCTGGGTGAACCTCACCGGACCCGGGACCTGCCTGCTCGACCTGTTCGTGCGGCCCGGAGCCCGTGGCGTTCAGGTCCGGGTGCTGGTCTGGGACGCCCCCTGGGGGTTCGCCCGTCACCAGTCGAACCTTCACCACCGAGGCGGTGCACGCGATCAGCCGGCTGCCGAATCGCCATGCCGAGCAGGACGAATCTGGTTCCAGCCGCAAGAGCCACCATCAGAAGCTGCTCGTCGTCCAGGGGAGGGAAGGGCTCGTGGCGCTGTGCGGCGGGGTCGACGTCAACGCCGACCGGATCGGTTACCTGCCCCCCGCCGCGTGGGTCATACCGGTCCGATCGCCCGGATGTCGGGCCGGCAAGACGCTGGGTCAGGCGGCAGCGGATCCGGGGGGCAGCGGCAACCCGCTGCACGACGTGCACGCCCGGGTGACCGGACCGACCGCGCTGCCGTTGCTGCGGGTCTTCCTTCGTCGCTGGTGGGCACGCTCGGGAGATCACGGCATCGACCGCCGGTCACCGCTGCGCGGAAACTTCTCGCAGGCCATGCCCGGTCCGACCGAGCCAGTTCGCCCGCATCGGGGAAACCTTCAACGGCGTGCTGCGCGCGCCCGGGGGCAACGTCAGCAGCAGGCAGGTGACCGTCCAGGACATCTGGCTACGCTCGATCCTCGGTGCCCGCCGGTTCATCTACATGGAGGAGCAGTACCTGATCAGCGACTGCGCCGCGGCGGCCATCAGGGCCGTGCTGCCCCGGCTGGAACACGTCACGATCCTCATCGCGCCCTCGGAAATCACCGACATGCCCGGCGAATGGGGCCGGCGCTGCGCCGTTCGTCCAGCCGTATCACGGCCCGCAACCCCCATGCGGGCAAGCTGCACGCTACACCCGGACGACCGGGCAGCGCCAGCCGTGCGTCCGGGACAACGCACCCCACCTGTACGTGCACGCGAAGATGGCGGTGATCGACGACGAGCTCATGCTCATCGGCTCGGCGAACTGCAACAACCGGGGCTGGGAGACCGACAGCGAACTCGTCATCGCGTCCTTCGAAGATGACGGGGGCACGTCAGTCAGCCGCAGGGCGGCTCCGCATGGCATTGTGGGCGCATCACCTTGACGTTCCCGCCCCCGCGGTGGCCGACCCGGTGGATTCGCGCTCGCTCTGGGGACACAGCGAGCACACGGCGGGTCTGCCGGTACGATCCCCCCGGCGGATCCGATTCATGGCTGCACTATCGTCCGGACTACTTCGTGATCCCTCCGACCGTCAGCCGGGTGACCCCGCCGGACCCTGCTCCCCCATCCGTGACCACCGCGAGGCTCATTCGGCGCCCCGCAGTCCCGTCCGGCTCGGCGGCCGCTGGTGGTAACAAAGACGGCAGCGTATAAATTACACGAGTCAGTTACACGAGAAAGCCTGGTCGTCTGGCACGAAGGAGCATCATGTCCGTTCACTCGGCCGCGGCCGGCCAGGCAACCGCCGCACACGTTGTGGCCCGGCCCGGCCGGTCCTGAGTGATGCC
>CAWINE010000021.1:0-54622 GCA_963837315.1 uncultured Chloroflexia bacterium | reverse complement strand
AGGTGGGAGTGGCTGAAAGCAGAGCGATAGACCTCCTTTAAGATTGGAGTCCCAGTCTACCGGAGCAGATGCATCTCCGCCCCCTGCCTCGCGAGCCACGCCCCACCATCTACACCCTCGTGCGGCGCTTCGCCCCCAACGGCGAGCTTGTGGAAGGCTGGGATCTTTATCTGCCGGGATAGGCGAGTGGTTAGTGGTTAGTAGACGACCGACGACTGCTTACTGCTTACTGCTTACCGGTCGTCTGACCACTAACCACTAACCACTAACCACTAACCACTCGTCTTCCTCGCCCGCAGACCGAGGAAGAGGGGAATCTCCTGGCGGGCGCGGTGGGCGGCTTCTACGCGTGACTGGAGGGCTTCAACTTTGTGGGCCGGGACTTCGGACATCTGCTCGACAAGAAGGCCTGCCGATGCCAGGCTGTTGATGTAAGCGCCTAAAGGACGGTGGAAGCTGCGCGTGGCAGCTTTGGGCTCGCCCGGCAGCGTTTTCATCGGCACGGCTAGAGGGGTCAGGTAGCTGTCTACCCGCCGGAAGTGGAGCTTTCGGCCTTCGTCCCAACCCCAGCCGCTCTGGCGAGGTACTCGGAAGGCGGGGTGGGTCAGCAACATGCACGACCCGGCCTCCAGGCTTGAGAGCCCATGCCGCCGAGCGGAGCACAGCGTCGAGCGGGTCCATATCCTGGATGCTCAGCAAGAAGGTGACCGCATCGAACTCGCCTTCGTGCAGGTCATGCAACGATGAGAGATCGCGGGCGTCACCGACCAGAAAGCGACCCTCCTTGCCGTGCCGCTGCCGGGCCAGCTTGATCAGCCTCGCGCCTGCATCAACCCCTGTGTAAGCTGCGCCCGACCGGGCGATATACGGAGCGAGCACACCCTGGCCCGCTCCCAGGTCCAGGATACGCTCGCCGGGTTGAGGGGCCAGTAGGTCCATCATGGCCGGGATTGCGACCTGCTTGTGGTGCTCGCTTCCCTCCGCGCCCACCCAGCCGTCGTACCAGTATGCCAGAGCGTCCCAGCTTGTGGGCACGCTCCCTCTTTGTGACTTATCCGGCGTCTGTGGTGATTTCTTATGGGTTGTCATCGCCTTGCTCCTTTCGCCGTCCGGCTCTGCTTGCACCTCTCTTCGGCAAACAAAAAACCATAACTCCGGTACCTGTGAGGTACACGGCGTTATGGTTCGAGGCGGCAAAGCCCGCTCTGCGCTAACCTTCGATGGTGGTCAGGACAGAGCTATATGAAGCGACTGGAGCTTTGCCGCTACTTTGTGCGAATGCGAATAGACATAATGTTGAGAGGCATGATTCTGTTATCAATATGTCTGCATGGTTGTTTCCACAACTCATGCAGCCGATCTACTCTAGCACATCCTTCCCAGCCAGGGCATCAGGCTTGAGAAGTATTAACTCACCTTATGCAGCGAAGCGAGCAGTGGGGGCCATCGAGAAGTATAAAAATCAACCTGACGGGCTCGCAGATAGATATTGCTCTTTAGCGCAAAGTGATCAGATATCAGTCAGTGTCAGCGGGCAGGCTGAAAGTGCCGTCGGAATGAGGCGGGAGCGCCACCACTAGAACCACTGCATCAAGGTTCAGTGGGCCGTAAAAATGGGGGTGGAGCGACTTGACCCCTTCCGGAAATTCGACGAGGTCCTCGCGGATCGGTACGGTTACTCGGGATGGTTCGATGCAAAGGACTACCAGCCCTGTTTCGCCGGCGAACAAGATGTTAGCAACATCGAGAAGCTGCTCCTTGTAGCCCGCATGGATAAACCCATCCTCTTCAAGCGATTCAGGGCTATACACCCCGGCCGCGCGTGCCCGTGCCCATTCCTCTCCAGGCATAATATGGTAAATCATAGGTCACTCAATTGCGGAATGCGGAATGCGGAATGCGGATTGGCCGTGGTGCTCATTGCTTGTATCCATAGTAATTTTGGCGAACCTTAGCGGAACTTGGCATCTTGTTAGTCAAGAAAGCGGTTGCCAGAAATCCGCAATCCGCAATCCGCATTCCGCAATCCGCAATCGAGCGGTCCGCTGGGGGCGTGGCAGACCGGTTTATGCACCCGTCTTATATACGGGCGTAAGTAGGTTCGAACTCCTACCGCCCCCACCGGGCCACGACGGCGTCAACCTCCAGGCACGACCGTCGCGGCTCTATTCTCTTTCTATTCGCTTCTGCCGGTGTGGCGCAAAAGGTAGCGCACCATCCTTTAAGTTGGGGGTTAGGGGTTCGAGTCCCCTCGCCGGTACCGGTAGATCACGAATCGCGCATCTCATAGAGTTGCCTGGTGAGCTCTATCTGGGCTATATGCTCGCGAAGGTGGCCAAAATTGCGCACCAGCCAGAAGAGGCCCGATTGTGGGACGGGTTTGTTCGGCCTTGGGACCACGGCTCGCAGTTGGCTATCGCCCAGGCGGGGAGCAAGCTCCTGCCAGTCCTTCTCCGCACTTGCGATCTTCTGTTCGAGGGTTTCGGGTTCGTGGGCCTTGGCGACGAATTCGTCGTCCCTGATACGGTGGGTGGGTATCTGGAGCAGGTTGCGCAGCATTTCGACCTCGGCTCCCAGCACATGCGTGATTATCACGCCGATAGAGCTGGTTTCCGGTCCAGGAGCCCAGTTCAACGCCCGGCTATCCAGGCCGGCGATCTCCTCGCGGAGTTGTTGGTGCGCGGCCTGGTGGAGGGCAATGATATCCTGTAAATAACTTTCGGCGTCACTCATGATAAACTCCTTCCCATGCCAGGCTAGCCGCTACTTCTTCTGGAAGCGATCCGGCCGGATCAGGAGCCTGTTTGCTAAACAGGTAAAGCCAATAGGCTTTGCAGGTTCGAGTCCTGCCGCTTCCGCCTGTGGGGTGCCAGGATCCATTTCCTATTAATTTGAAGACAGCATGCTGATGGCCATCCAGTTTAGTAGAACAAGAAGACACGGCGGCACAGCTAACAGGACCCGCGCTGCTTTGACTTTGGCGTCCCGTACCAGTATATATAGCCCACCAAGCAAAGCCAGAGATACCGGTACGAGCAGCACAAAGAGGTACCGGGCCTGCGGCTGATAAGATATGCTCACGTTGAATAGTATATATTCGGCGAGCACACAGAGTGAAGCCAATCCCAATATTCCGATGCCCCTCTTCATATCCGTGGGTACAATCGTTCGTTTTCGAGCGAGCGAGATGAGCGCCACCCAGGAAAGTAGAACGAAAGCCAGAACTATTGCTTCCGCCACACGATACACAGCCTCCGGGAAGACAATTGCGTCCCAACTGAAAAGGCCGACGAAACTCATGAAAGTGGCTGAACAGAAGTCGCTTATCTTCTGCAAGCTTGAAAGATCAGCGTGAGTCAGGTGGCTGGAGTACCATCTCAACGCAGCTGAGCTGCCTGATACGTCTCCATATTCGATTAGATTGCGGACAAGCCACCAGCCGGCAACTACCAGGCACGCACCTGCTGACGTAAGACCAAGAATTATTAGCCGGCGCATCGCACCACGCAAGCTATTATTGCTGTCAAGGGCTCGGAATACGACGACCAGCCCGAATGCAGGTATAAGGGCGACTATAGTGAGCTTTGCCAGTATGCCCAGACCCAGGAGTGCGCCGGCTTTCAGGAGATAAGGATCGTATTTGGGTTCACGAAGCCCCCGAAACCAGACGTAAAAAAGAGCTGTGCATACAGTGTAGAGTGCGCTGTCGTTGTTGGCGGATGCGCTCTCATAGGCAAAGACGGGGAGCAAAGCCACGCAACCTGCTGTCAATATGGCAAGGAGCGGTTCGCCCGGGATTAGCTGGCGCACAGCAGCCCAACTGAAATAGACAGTAGCGGCACCCAACAGTGCAGCCACCAGCTTACTAATCAACAGGACGGTCTGTGGATCGGGCGAGAAAGGTAATGAGAGCAGACCGGCTGCTAAATAATAGAATGGCGGCTGCATAGATTCGTAGCGGACGGTGTAGGCACCTGGAGGCAGGCCCACTTCTTGGGCATAAGCGCCCACGGCGGCATCGCCATAAGGCGCAACCGGCACCCCATTGGGGTCTTTGCTGAAATCATAGTGAATCTCCGGCAACCTGCCGAGCGTTCTCACCTCCATCACGGCCATCAGATGGGCAGTTTCATCGGGGCCTCTCAGGGGAGGTATAAGGCTGACCCATGCGATGTTTATGGCCAGGCTCAAGATTGCGAGCAGTAGTCCGCCTCTCGCAAGCAGTGATGTAAGGCCTATAGATTTCTGCCATCGGATTGCCTGAGCACCTGTTTCCGAACCGGAAGCCGGTTGCTGACAGATCAGATCGCTACCTATCATATCTGTATCTGCGGCCATGTGACTATTTTACCGGTGTTCAAGATATTAGTAAACACTCAAACAGGCCTGAGTTTGAGACTCTATTGTACTTCAGATCGCGTTGAGGATACGGGTTTGAGTGCTCCAGGCACGCTTCGGCTTATATAATGGCTCAGGATTTGAAAGGAGATCAATCAGTTGGATACCACATCACCCCTACATGATAAAAACCGAATTGCTGGCAGATATGCGCGCCGGGCACGATGCCTGGCAAGCTCTGATAGCGCAACTGGATCGTGCCTGCATGCTGGAACCGGGCGTTGAAGGCGATTGGTCCGTGAAAGACGTTATCGCTCATGTTTCAACCTACGAGGATTGGATGGCGCAGCTTTTGGAGGCAGGCGGCCCGAACATACCTCATATGACCGACACGATGAGCCAGGATGAAACCAACGCCTGGGTCTTTGAGCAGAACCGCGACCGCTCTCTGGACGATGTGCTGGCCTTATCTCACCGGTCGTTCGACCGGTTAGCGCGGGCGGTGGAAGCCCTCTCGCCCGAAGATTTGGTTTCCACCGGTAAGTTTGAATGGGCGCGCGGCAAGCCTGTATACACGCTAATTCCAGGTGAGTCCTATAATCACTACCTGCACCACGCGCCGAGCCTTGCCGCCTGGCTCGAAAGGACGCCTGGTAATGATAAAACGCGCTTAGCTGACGACGGACGATAGACCGACGAACGACGAACGACGACTGCTTGGCGCTTACTGCTTACCGGCCCCTAGCCCCTAGCCCCTAGCGCTACCTGGTCTACTGACAACTGACAACTGACAACTTGGTCACACACTGACAACATGAAAGGAACAATATGGCTAAGAAAAAGCAAAAGGCGAAGGCAATCGCGGCGCAGACCGAATCAGCGCCCACGCCTTCGATATCGGACGCGGAGCGGGAGCGAATTCGCAAGTTCAACAGCCCCATCCACGTCTACGATTGGAAGAACTACTGCGTTCGCAACGCAGAACACTACTACGACCTGCAGACCGAGGATACGGGCGACGTGCCCGTGCGCCTCTTCTTCACGCGAGAATTGCTTGAAGAAGCGGAAGATGGCCTCTACTCGCAGATCGTCAACGCGACGCGCTTTCCCGGCGTGAAACTGGTGGTCATCACACCCGATGCGCACTTCGGCTACGGCGTGCCTGTCGGCTCGGTGATCCTCACCGATGGCACACTGGCGATGGGGCCAGTAGGGTATGATGTGGGTTGCGGAATGGTCAGCGCACGCTCCAACGTCGAAGCCGGGGCGGCCACAGACAAGAAGCGGCTCGCCTTCAACAGGGCGGTCATGGAGCGCGTGGAGATGGGCGCGGGCGGGCTCAGCAGAACTGCTCTGCGCAAGCTGTCCGAGCCTGAGTTTCTCAGGCTGATCCATGGGGGAGCCGACTACTACATCTCAAAATACGGCGCAAGCGTCGAAAGGAGCCGGGCCGAGCGCAACCGCATCCCGGTTGACGACGATTGGCAGGTCCCCTGGGGCGGCAAAGGGCGGCCTGAGAGGGGCATACCGCAGCTTGGGTCGCTCGGCGGAGGTAATCACTTCATAGAGCTGCAAAGGTCCGAGGAAACCGGCACCCTCTTCGTGCAGGTGCACAGCGGCAGCCGGGGCTTCGGGCATGGCCTTGCCACCAACTACTTCGACATGGCGAGGGCGGAGAGACCGAACGAAATCAAGCACCTCGACATGGGCTACTTCACCCCCAACTCCGCGCACTATCGCAGCTATCTCAACGCGGTGGCAGCAGGAGGCAACTTCGCTATCATCAACCGCCTGATCCTCTTCGAGCAGATCGCCGACGCCTTCTACCAGGTGTTCGGGGCCGAGCTCGAGCTTATCTACGAGATCAGCCACAACCTCGTGCAGCGCGAATGGCACCCGGACTACGGAGACGTATGGGTGCACCGCAAAGGGGCCACGCGGGCCTTCCCTGCCGGTCACCCCGCCCTCGAAGGCACCATCTGGGAAGGCTCCGGCCACCCGGTGCTCATTCCGGGCAGCAACCACGACTTCAGCTACGTGCTACGCCCATTGCCTGGCGCTGTCAGGAGCGGGTTCTCGGTCAACCATGGCGCGGGCAGGCGTATGTCGCGCTCGCAAGCCAAGAGCAAGCTGTCGCAGCAAGAGGTGAACAAGCGCTACGCGAAAGATGGCATCATCGTCAACGACAACGCCAACGTGCCGCTCGACGAAGCCGATGCTGTCTATAAGTCTGCGGAACAGGTCGTATCAGCGGTAACGTCGGCGGGTCTCGCCGAGATCACGTACCGTCTCTGGCCCCTTGCCTCGCTCAAGGGGTTGGACTGACCATTCTTTGTGGCGCACAGCAAAATGGGGCGCACCGCGCCCCATTTTGCTGTCCAGCCCCAGATATTCGTTGAATTAGACCTCGCCGGGAGATGCTATAATCTGTCTACTCTTCACTCCCCGCATCCCACCAATGCCTACAATCCTATAATCTAGCGCTAGTAACACAATTTCACTCAACCTTAGCAAGGCCAGGAGGTCGCCTATGGCTTAGTAGACAGCTTTCTATGTGGCGTCACTTTGTCCTGAGCAGCCATGACCTCATGAGCCACTATCTACAATGAAAGTCGGGGATAAAATCTGGCGCTCTGGTCCCCGGGCCCCAGTATGCGAGTTCGACTGCACCCAGTATTCTTAAAGGAGCAAAAGGCGAGACCGGCTGAGTCGCACGGTCTCAGCCCTTATAGTCAAAAGGAGCAAAGAAATGTGGTCCAACATTACGAGCGTTACGGGTGTCACACCTTCAAAACGGAAGCTTTACCGGTTAGTGCAAACCGGTCTTGCAGTCCTGGCCATGTTACTGGTAGTCTCCCCGGGCTACGCCGCCGGGTCCCAGCCTATACCGCCCCGGCCGTCGCAATCGCAGCCCCAATCCGTTGATGCCACCTGCCCACCCAATGGGCAATGCTTCGCGGACGTGCCCTCCGGCAACCCCTTCTTCAACTTCATAAATCGCATCTACCAGCAGGACCTGGTGACCGGTTATCCATGCGGAGGATCGACGGAGCCATGCGACACGTTCAACAGACCATACTACCGTCCGGCAGCCGGTGTCACTCGTTCCCAGATGGCCAAATTCATCGATAATGCTCGACGCCTGCCTCAGATCCACATAGAAACAGCGAGCCCCGATGCTGCCGTCTATGTCAGCAACACCGTCGGTGACGCCATCAATGCGCTGACATACACCTCCACAGCGGTATATGGCAAAGCCAACGGTGGCGGCATCGGCGTGTGGGGCGATAGTCTCTCCTTTGGCGTCTACGGGACCAGCCCGGGCGGCTACGGCGTGTGGGGTGTTAGCGACACAGGCACAGGCGTAATCGGCAACGGCACACACGGCGAAGGCGTCTACGGAGGCAGCGGCACATCTAATGGCGTGCACGGCTACAGTAGCGCTCCTGGCGGGGCAGGCGTGTTAGGCGTAGAGAATACAGGCGCGGGCGTCCAAGGGAGTAGCGATACCGGCTGGGGCGCTTATGGCCTCAGCAATAGCAACTATGGCGTCTTCGGCTCCAGTACCAGCAGCGACGGCGTGCACGGCCTAAGCACAACCGGTACGGGTGTGACGGGTCTCAGTGGCACAGGAGGCGTGGGGGTGAGCGGCAATGGTGGGGCATATGGCGTGTATGGTCAGAGCCCCAGCAGTTTTGGCGTATTCGGCTTCAGCTCTACCGGTGTAGGGGTGGAAGGCGATACGACCACAGGCACGGCCGGCTTCTTTCATGGCAACGTAACCGTCACGGGGACCTGTACCGGCTGCTTAGGCCCCGATACGATAGATGACCCACTCGACCCTACGGGCAAGGTTCTGAACCAGACTGCTGTGGAAAGCTCCGATATGATGGACATCTATAACGGTAACGTCACCACCGACGCCAATGGGGATGCCACCATACAACTCCCGGCCTGGTTCCAGCCCCTCAATCGCGATTTTCGCTACCAACTGACCCCGATCGGCCAGTTCGCCCAGGCGATGGTGTCGAATGAGATCAGCGACAACCAGTTCAGCATCAAGACCGATAAGCCCAACGTCAAGGTGTCCTGGCAGGTAACCGGCATAAGGCAGGATCCATTCGCCAACGCTCAGCGGCTACCTGTAGAGCAGGATAAGCCTGCCAACGAGCAAGGCAAGTACGTGCACCCGGCGGAATACGGCCAACCTCCGTCGTCAGGCATCTACAACCCGAGCCAGCAACAGCCGAAACAGGCGCAGCCAAGCAACCCATAGCAGGAGCTGAAAGGCTCTAGATTAGTTATATGAAAGAGAGCAACCGAGCTGCCCCAGGCCAGCTCGGTTGCTCTCTTTCATATTGATTTACGAGTTTTGGACAAGCAGGCAGAGCCTCTCGCTACTTATGGTCCTGCCTCTTTGCCAGGCTTCATGGAAGCGCTCTTCGCCCAACGAAGCCAGGGTGACCGACCCTGCTCGCTCGGTATCCGGCGCAGTTATAGGGCAGCATGGGCATACCAAGCTCCTCACGTAGCTTCTCTCCAGCGCCGAATAGCATAGCGGCAAGCTCTTCATTCCCTAGCTTCTGCGCAGCTTGCGCCAGGCCCTCAAAGCAGTCCGCCACTCCAGGTTGGGCGTCCAGCTCTCTGTGCAGCGCGAGGCTTTCTTTGAAAAACTGCAAGACCTCATCCGCGCCGGTTTTACCATGGCTTTCCAGCGCCACGTGTCCGAGGTTCGCCACCGCGAGCGCCACGCTCCATCTGTCGCCCAGGTCGCGGAAGGTCTGCAAGCTCAGGGTGTGCAGAGAGCGCGCACGATCGTAGTTGCCTTTGCAGCGCGCCACCAGTCCCAGGTTGTTCAGCGATTGCGCCTCACCCTGCCTGTCGTTCAGAGTGCGCCGCAGCTCCAGGCTCTGCGTGAGGTACTTGTCCGCTTCGTCGTATAACCCCAGGTTGAGCGCTGAAAGGCCAAGATTAGAGAGAGCAACGCACACGCTCCACTCGTCTCCAATGTCTCTGAATATCTGCAGACTTTCGAGGTAGAGGGGTGCCGGGCCTTCGTAATCGCCCAGGGCGGTCATCGTGATCCCCAGGTTGTTGAGCACCGCGGCGATCCCCTGCTTGTCGTCGAGAGCGCGGTAGATGGCGAGACTTTCACTATAGCTCCGTCGCGTCGCTGGGCCATCGCCCATCACCCAGTAGAATGTACCCAGCCCCTGAAGCATTTTTGCGACAATGCTCGCAGGTATCTCTTCTCTATGCTGGAGGCCGGTGCCGGTCCAGGCGAGGCCCTCGCTCAAATGGCCACGGAAGTACCAGAAGCGCCGCAATGCCGCGGACATCCTCCCGACCTCGACCATCCTCCGCACCTCCGAGAAATAGCGCAGAGTGGCGCGCAGGTTATCGTGCTCTCTTTCCAGCCTGTCCAGCCACTCGGTTTGCCCTGGCCCTGTCAGCTCGGGCTCGGCTCTCTCGGCCAGGCCCAGGTAGTATTCGGCGTGGATCCGCCGCGCGGCGTCGTACTCTCCGGCGGCGGCAAGCTGTTCTGCTGCGAACTCGCGCACTGTGTCAAGCATAGAAAAGCGTGGCTCGCCGCCGCTCACCTCTCTGCGTAGCAGGCTGCTGTCAACGAGGGCCGCCAGGGTATCGACCGGCCCGGTTGTATCGCCATCACCGGATAGCAATGCGGACAGATATTCTATGCCCAGAAAGTCGCAACCGCCGGCGAACACTGAACACCTGTTGAAGAGCTTGCGCGCCTCAGGCGAGAGGAGCCCGTAGCTCCAGGCTACCGCTCCGCGCAGGCTGCGCTGTCTGTGCGGCAGGTCGCTGGGGCCGTTTGCCAGCAGGTCCAGGCTATGTCCCAATTTATCCAGGATCACTTGAGGCGGCAAAACGTTGGTGCGAAAGGCCGCCAGCTCAATAGCCAGCGGAAGGCCTTCGAGCTTGCGGCATATGCCCACTATCGCCCGTGTATTCATAGGCGTGAGAGCAAACTCATGCTGCACGAAACGCGCACGCTGCACGAAAAGAGCAATAGCCTCGAACTCGGCCAGCCTGCCAGGCTGCGTAGCAAGAAGGGCTCCTGCAGCGTCATCGTCGGGGCACGACATCGGCGGCACGCGAAAGAGATGCTCCCCGTAGATATGGAGCGCCACGCGGCTGGTGGCGAGTATCTTCAGCCCTTGCACCCCGGCCAGCAATCTCGCCACTTCAGGCGCAGCCGCGGGCAGATGCTCGAAGTTGTCCAGCACTACCAGCAGCTTCTTCTCTTGAAGGCGCTCCCTCATCGAGTCGATAAGGCTTTGCCCGCCACTCTGGCGCACACCGGTTGCCGCGGCGATCTCTTGAACTACCAGGTCGGGGTCTGTGATGGATGCCAGCGGCACGAAGAAGACACCATCGGCGAAATCGCCGCCCAATTCCTCAGCGGCCCGCACGCTAAGCCTCGTCTTGCCGATACCTGGCGGGCCGATAAGGGTGAGCAGGCGCACTTCCTCTCGCCGCAGCAGCTCACGTACTTCGCTTATTTCGTGCTCGCGCCCGATAAAACCGGTTGCTTGCGCGGGCAAGTGCAATGCCCCGTGCCGGTCACCGGCGTCCGACCCACCTGTCCCATTCAGGCCAACCTGAAAAGGCTCGACAGGCATGCCGCCCCTGGCAAAGATTACGAACGACGCGATTCTCTCATCAGGAATAGAAAGGCAATGCGCCAGGAGCCCTGCGAGCTCCCTGGATGGTCTGCGCAAGCCCACCTCTATCTTCTCCACAGTGGCAGGCGAGCAGCCCGCGCACATCGCGAGCGCCTCCCTGGTCAGGTCGAAAGCTTTTCGCCTGTCCTTGAGCCATTGTCCAAAAGTTGCGAGCTGTTCCGTTGGCATGGGTTGACCAGTTGTCAGTTGTCAGTTGTCAGTTGTCAGTTGTCAGTAGACGCACCGTGACCTGTGGCGTGAAGACGGTAAAGACGTAACGACGTAACCGCTCAAACGCCATAATCGCCAAGGTGCAGTTTAAGTATCCGCCAAGGTCGCCAAGGTTTCTATTGTTTATGACCAAACGGAATCCTCTGTGATCTCTGTGGGCTCTGTGAACTCCGTGATTCTAAAACATAAATAACCTTCGTGATCTTCGTGATCTTCGTGTCCTTCGTGTGATTAAAACCCATAAAAACCTTCGTGCTCTTGGTGTCTTTGTGGTTCAAACCGTAGAATCCTTGGCGCCTTGGCGTCTTGGCGTTGAAAAATACCGTCGTCGGCGTCTCACGAGTAGCGCTCTATCGTGCGGCGCACTTCGTCCAATCCTCCGTCCAGCACTATCGGGCGGTTGGTATATTGCTTAGCTTCGTCGGTGTCGTCCATGTGGTAGGAGATGGTGGTGTCGGGGTCTTTCAGGATGTTGCCTGTGAGGATGCACGCGACGCGATCGCGTTTGCTTATGAGCCCAGCCTCAACTAGCTTGCGCGCACCTGCAACAGAGGCCGCTGAAGCAGGCTCGCAGCCGATGCCTGCGCGGTCTATTAGGGCTTTGGCCTCCAGTATTGCGGCGTCGTCCACCTGCGTGACCGTGCCGTTGGTCTCCTTTATGGCGCGGCGGGCGCGGGCGTAGCTGACGGGCGCTCCTATCTTGATGGCCGATGCCACCGTATGCGCCGAAACCGTGAACCGCTCGGAGAAGCCAGACTGGAAGCTCCTGAAGAACGGGTTGGCCCCGCTCGCCTGCACCGATGCGATGCGTGGGAGCTTGCTGATCAGCCCCAGGTCGCGAGCCTGCAATAGCGCTTTGCCTGTAGCCGCCGTGTTGCCCAGGTTGCCTGCCGGCAGCACTATCCAATCGGGCGGCTCCCAGCCAAGTTGCTGCAACATCTCGAGCGCGATCGTCTTCTGCCCTTCTATCCTGAACGGGTTGATCGAATTGACCAGGTATATGCTCATCTCGGCGCAAACCTGTTGCACCATCTCCATCGCCATGTCGAAATCGCCGCGCACCTGCAGCGTGATCGCCCCGTAGGCCAGCGTTTGCGCCAGCTTGCCGAGGGCGATATTACCCTCGGGGATGAAGACGAAGCAGGGTATGCCCGCCTGGGCTGCATACGAGGCCAGCGAAGCCGAGGTATTGCCCGTGGAGGCGCAGGCCACCGCGTTCGCGCCCAGGGCCGCCGCCTGGCTTACCCCCACCGTCATCCCCCTGTCTTTGAAGCTGCCCGTCGGATTCTCCCCTTCATGCTTGAGGGTCAGCCACTCGATGCCCGCGTATTCGCCCACTCGACGCAGGCCGCTTGCCTCGCTCGCGCCCACCATGTACAGATTTGTGTTGCCCTCCGGCCTGCTCACGATACTTGTGGCATCGATGTCCGGCAGCAACTCGCGGAACCGCCACACACCACTCAGTTCGAATGCGGATTGTGGATTGTGGATTACGGATTGTTTGTCCGGTGCGGGTGGCTTTTGTGGTGCAAGACGAGAATCGAAGGTGTCGTGGCTTATCTTCAGCTCTTCGATATGTTCGTATTCAATGTCGAGGGGCTCGCCGCAGTCGCATCTGTAGCGGATTTCGCTCAAGGGGTACGTGCGGCCGCATTCCATGCAGGCGAAAAGCTGGTTCATGCCTGGTTTTCCTTGTCTATCCATCTCATGTCTGCGCCTTTGGAATCTGTATTGAGGATGCGCACTTCGCCCTCCAACCCTGCCTCAGTACCCGTTTTGGTCATAGCGGCGCCAATCTCGTCCAATCTATCTGTCGCAAGCGCCAGCACAGACGAGCCGCCGCCCGACAGACAGGCTCCGTGCGCCCCGGCGTCGAGGGCGGCCTGTATTAGATCGGGCAGAGGGTGGAATATCTGCGCCCGGTACGGCTGGTGCAGTTTGTCTTGCATGGCTATTCGAAGCAAGTCATATCGCCCGGTGCTTAGAGCCGCCACGAAGAGTGCTACGCGGCTTGTGTTGAAGACCACATCGGCTCGCGGGAATAGTGCGGGCATGAGGGCGCGGCCCTGAACGGTGTCCATCGGGAAGTCCGGCATGAAGAGCACTGCCTTGATCTCTTCCGGGAAAGGCACTCGCACAGAGATCACCTGGTCGCCTTCTATCACGTTCGCGACTAGCCCACCCATCAACGCGGGTGATACGTTGTCGGCGTGACCGCCGTGCTCAAGGCTGACTGCTTCCTTCAGCAATTCTGCCTGGTTGTATGGATTACCCAGGAAAGCGTTGGCAGCCATCAGCCCGCCCACCACCGCTGTCGCGCTGCTGCCCAGCCCTTTGCCTGAAGGTATCTGAGCGTCTATCCTAATGCGAAGAGGCGGCGCATCCTCGCCCGCTCTTTTATAAAGATAGGCGAAAGCCTTGAAGAAGAGATTGGTGTCATCGCGAGGCAAACCCTCACCATGCCCGCTGATCTCGATCGTGGTGGTATCAGCCTCGCTGATCTCAAAGGTATTGTGTAAATCGAGCGCCAGACCAAGCACGTCGAAGCCCGCACCGAGGTTAGCGCTCGTAGCGGGCACTGTTACTCGCAGGGTGTGTGGCTTGCTGCTCATAAGCCCACTGTACCGCATCCGGGGCGCTATGTCACGCGGAGAAAAGCTTGCCTCATTTTATTCAGTTTTCATCCAAAAGAAGCCAAAAGAGCCTTGCAAGGCTCTTTTGGCTTCTTTTGGATGAAATGTCTTATAGTATTAGTATATGAACAAGAAGAAACGAATCAGGCGCGAGTTATTCAAGTTGGCGACGATTAGCCTGGCCGGCGCGAGCCTCACGGGCGGCGGGTTACTAGCTTACGCGGCGAGAGTAGAGCCGAACTGGGTCGAGGTGAAGCAAGTAAGCCTCCCCTTGCGGCGACTGGACAAAGCGTTCGATGGCTACCGAATCGTGCAGATCAGCGATATCCACGCAGGCAAATGGATGCCAACCTCTCTTTTAGAGGAGGTTGTCCGCCTGGTAAATGAGCAGATGCCCGACCTGGTGGCCGTGACGGGCGATTTCGTTACCTACACCTACCACGAAGCCCCGCTCGACATTGTGCCTTCGATGCGCAAGCTGCGGGCCAAAGATGGGGTAGCGGCTGTGCTGGGTAACCACGATTACTGGGGCAACCAGGGGCCCGACCTGATCCGCAACATTATCCGCGATAGTGGAATGATAGACCTCAACAACAGTCATCACACTTTTGAGCGGGGCGGCAAGCTGCTCCACTTTGCCGGGGTCGACTCGGCTCGCGAAAGGATGGCTCACCTCGACGTCGTCCTTGAGCAGTTGCCCAAAGAAGGCGCGGCGGTCCTACTCGCCCACGAACCCGATTTTGCAGACGTAAGCGCGCCAACAGGCCGGTTCGACCTGCAAATCTCCGGCCACTCACATGGCGGCCAGGTGGTAGTACCGTTCCTTGGCCCGCCCGAACTGCCGCCTATGGGCCGCAAGTACCATACAGGCCGCTACCAGGTCGGCGACCATGATTGAGTACACCAACCGCGGCCTCGGCGTGGTAGGCCTGCCGTTCCGCTTCTGTTGCAGGCCGGAGATTACTGTTATTACGCTAGAGGCTAGGGCTAAGCTAGAGGCTAGGGGCTAGTGCCTCTTCAACCAACTTATTAAGAAAGAGATATTTTGGGGACACCCCAAGCCCCGGCAGGGGAGCGCCCCTGCACCCCCTCTAGCCCTTGCTAGCGCCTCTTCCTCTGGCCCCCAGCCCCTAGCCCCTCGTCCTACGGGACATGCGCGAACTTCACTACGCTGTTGCCGTTGGTGTCGCTCACGTAGACTGTGCCGTCAGGGTCGACCCAGATGCCTGTGGGCAGTTGCAGAGTAGTGGTGCCGTTGCCGGTTGCCTGGCCCAGTAGCTTGCCGGTGGGGTCGTATTTCAGGACGGCTTTGCCTGTGGGCGCGGTCACGTAGAGGTTGCCCTGTCCGTCGAGCGCTATGAAGGGCTCCATGTAGGGGCCTGGGTCCCACATACCTGCCGGTATGGCCCACTGCCTGGCGTACTTGCCGGTGGAGTTCGAACACCTGGATGCGGTGGTTTGCCGAGTCGGCTACGTAGACGTTGCCTTGCTTGTCCACCGCGATGCCGATCGGCTCATTCATCTCGCCGTCTTTGTTGTAGGGGTATTGCTGAGCGTACCTGTCGGGCGTCACGCCGCTCGAAATCTCGCGTACGAACTTGCCGTCGGGCGTAAAGATCGACACCCGCTTGTTGCCCGTATCGGTCACGTAGACGTTGCCGTCGGGGCCGATAGCCACGCCGCGAGGCCCGTAGAACTTGCTTTGCACATCGGGGTCGGCGGCCGCCGAGGCATCTGTCAGGTTGATGAACGAGCCCCAGGCGGTGACGTAGTTGCCGTCTTTGTCGAACTTCTGGATACGGTGGTTCCAGGTATCCGCCACGTAGATATTGCCTGCCGAATCGACAGCGACGCCGCCCGGCCCCGTGCCCGTTGCAGTATCGCTGTAGGGGTTGAACTGGCCGTCGCTATTGCCCTGGCTGCCTATAATCGACAGCCATTTGCCCGACGAGTCGAACTTCTGGATGCGCTCGTTTTGCGTATCAACCACATAGAAGTTGCCGGCGGCGTCGCGCGTGATGCCTCTGGGCAGGTTGAATTGCCCACGGTTGGCCCCGGCCTGGCCCTTATCGAACAGCCCGGCGGGCGGCACGCTCAGGTTGGGCTGGTTGGTCGCGCCTGGCGTCACGCCCGGCACAGGCGTGGTGGGAGGGGTGCCGTTGTTCGCCGCAGCGTCGCCCACTTTGTACAGGTCTGTGTTGCCTGCATTCGGAACATCTACCTTGGTAAGGGCGTACTTGAATAGTGATTCGGCGTATGGGGTGATCTTCTCGCCGGCTTGGAGACGTCGAGGAGTTCTCACGTGTGCCGCGCTCGATCGCGCCCACAACGACGTAATCCACGTTGTATTTCTTGAGCAGCTCAAGCAGGCGTTGGGCCGTGAGGGGCGCTCCGCCATTGGGGTCCACGCCACTGTAGATCGAGTTGACCACGGTGCGGCGCTCGGTGATTTGCTGGGTAGCGTCAGGCTGATTGGTGCGCCAGAGCCTTTCGTGCGAGTTATCCCATGCCAGCAGTGTAGGCACACCCGAATAGGATGAGATACGGCCTGTCCAGTCATATTCGGCTGCTCCCGCTTCCAGCACAACATCTTTACCCGTGCCGTTTTGCTTGAGCCAGTTAGTCACCGGCAGGTCGCCCGCCATCTGCCCGCTATCCGTGGTTGCCAGCCATGTAGTGCCGTCAAGCCCACGCATGGCGGTCTGGTTTCCGACCTGCCGGGACTGCACGCCATACCACGAGTACATAACCCCTGAGAGCACCAGCAGCACGAACGCTACCGCCCATACGCCCGCCAGGGATTTGCGTATCCTGGCAGCGCCTGATGGCGCGTAGTAGCGGTCCCAGTCGCGCTCTCTGGCCGCCGCAGGCTTCTGCGCTCGTGCCGAACGCCGCGTAGAGCACGCGCCAGAAGGCGTAGCCCGCAGCCAGCGCCCACAATATCCATATCTGGAAGTAGAACTTGAAGAGGGTGTTCATCCTCATCTGGAAGTTGTCGCGCAGGTAAACGACCTCAATGCCCAGGCCGATAATGGCCGCGATGGCCACGATGATGAGCACAACGTTGCGCTCGGTGCGCCGTGGCTCCTTCCAGACCATCGCCAGGGCCACCGCAGCTATAGGCAGTAAGAGCGCCAGCAAAGGGAACTTGAAGATGAACGCCGCCACAAAGGTCAATATGAAGAAAGTCGCCCAGATAACGATGCTGCGCTGCATATCTTCGCGTAGCTCGCCGGCCTGAGAGCGCCTCTTGAAGTACGAATAGAACTCGAAGCCGAGCCACACCAGCAGCGCGGCCAGGAAGATGCCGAAGATCACGACGAAGCCGAGGATGGTCTTGTCGGCACCGTTAATAAGCACCAGCGCGCCCAGCTTATCGAGTATCCAGCCCACGACCGGGATGTTCGCCAGGTTCTGGGGTAACTGCACAGGCTGGCCGCCCACCAGCGACTTGAAGGTCAGATAGAAGGGCAGGAATGTAACGACAGCAAAGACGCCCACCAGTAAAGCCTGCACAATAAACGGCTTCAGCCAGACCCAGCCGAGGCCCAGACGCCGGCCCGCCGCCAGGTAGGGCAGCGCAAGGCAGGCCAGCACCACCAGCAGGTAGGTCGGGAAATCCCATGTATTGATCGCGTAGAGTGAGCCTGTGATGAGGCCGGTCAGGGCGATAGAAATCCAGGCGTGCAGACCAGGGGGCACGCCGTCGCGCCACGTTCCCGCGCGCACCACCCGCCTCTTCGCCAGCGCGAACGCAATACCCAGCACGAGCAGCACGAAAGGCAGCGCAATCACATGCGGGTGCATATCCGCCAGCAGGAACGAGAAGGCCGGGAACTCGTTGATGGTCGGGAAGCCCACGGCCTGCTTCTGCCCGTTGACCGTGGCGTAGTCCTGAATGACGCGAGATGCCCCGAACCAGTCGTAGCCCAGCCCGCCGTTGCAAGCGAAGCAGAAGCGAAAGCCGTTGCCCTCGAGGGGAGATCCATCGTGCTTGGCGAACATGGTGGTCAGGTTGCCCATCGCAACCACCATCAATGCCGCGATTATCGCGTAAATATATGGCGAAAGGAAGACCGGCACTTTGCGCGGCTCGGTCACGGTGTTGGATATAGGCAGGTAGGCGGGAGAGTCGGAATTGCGGATTGCGGATTGCGGATTGCGGATTGGCTCTTCGTAGCTCTGATCGTCCGGGATTGCTTCGGCCTCACCGGCGGCCTGAGCCGGTTCCGGCTCGACGGTGCGTGTTTTGGGACGGCGGCTGGGCAGGGTGCTGGCGGCAACAGGCGCAACGGGCGCGGTGGCCGCCTGGGCCTGTCTGCTGACGGGGGCTTGCGCGGGTCTGGTGGGCCGTTCGCGCCTGCCGGATGGCTCGGGGGCGAGCGGCTCGCGGTCGTAGCCCCGCCGCCGGTCGCTCATAGCCGGTCGTCCATCGCCTGGTCGCCGGTCGTCCATCGCCGGTCGTCCATCGTCGGTCGTCCGTCTCCGCGCGGCTCTCGCCGCCTTCACTAGCAGCCTGGACGTAATGAGGTTGTGCACGATGCCGAAAGAGCCGAGCGCAGTCATGGAAAAGAGCGCCACGTTCGCCAGGTTGAAGGCCACCTGGGTAGCCACCCCGCTCAAAGCGGTGAGCGCGGCCATCAGGATATATCCGAAATAGTAGTAGTTGATGGAGAAGCCTGCGAGCCACTGGTCGTTGGGCGGGAAGGTGCCGCTCTTCAGGATGGAGTTCAGGAAGCCGTAGTCCATGAACTTCTCCTGGTCCACGATGTCGGGGTTGTAGGCCCTGACGATGGTCCAGATGACGAAGGCCAGCGCGAACAATACCTCGGCTACCAGCACGTAGCGTAGCGTAGAGGGCTTCGTGTAGTGGTCGCGCAATTCGTAGAGGAGGGAGCGCCCGTTCCTGAGGAGCAGGAAGAGCGAGAAAGCGGCCACCACCACGAGGCAAATCGTCACCAGGAGCCGGTCGAACTGCGCAATCTTGAGCATGGCTACCGTATAGGCGAGCCAGCCGGTCAGCATCAGTCCCAGCGGTTTGCTGAGCGTGTAGCCCCGGTCGGGCAGGGCTCGCAGCAGCACAGCCGCAATAGGAACCGCCGCTAGCCCCAGCAGTTGCAGCGCAATCCACCAGACAATCGCATCACCCATTAATCCGCCTCCAACCTAGTTTCGATCAAAGCTCGTACGCAAAGGGACTTTTGGGGCACTCCAAGCCCCGGCAGAGAACTACTCCGCATCGCTTTTCTTAGCACTACAGATTATACCTGTTCCCAGCGCATCGTTGCCAATCCGGTTGACTCATACCCCACTACTGTGTATAATTCTTCCGCCAACCCATTTCTTACACCGGGCGCGACGGCCATATATTCGTCGCAAAAGGAGAATGACAGAGACAGGCATTTTCGCCCATCAAGCGACTCTTTACAGTCAGAAGAGCTATCACCAGACATCCGTCCCGTGCCATGCACGCGGGCGGTTTTTGTTTGCCTGATAGCATATCGCCGGCTGATCTCTTTATGAGAGCTGCCGGCGCACGCCACATGATGGCCCCAAATAGATGAACACAACTAACAACAGTGCAAGCACGATCACCAGCCGCAACAATCTCCTCATCAAGCGCATCCGCGTGCTGCGCGACAGGACAGAGCGCGAGCGCACCGGCCTCTACTACCTTGAAGGGGTTCGCCTCGTACTGCAAGCGATGCGGCACAACGCACGGATCGAAACGCTCGTCACCTGCCCGCCTCTGCTGACCAACCTTTTCGCAAGAAAGATGGCCGCCGGCCTGGCGCGCTCGGGCGTGCCCACCCTCGAAGTGACGCCCGAGGTGCTGCATAGCCTGGCTCTCGTGGACGACCCGCAGGGCATAGGCGCGGTGGTGCGCCAGCGCTGGCAGCCGCTCGAGAGGGTCAAGCTGGGCGGCAGGCTCTGCTGGGTAGCGCACGACACAGTGCAATCCCCCGGCAACCTGGGCAGCATAATTCGCACGTCCGATGCTGTGGGCGGCGCGGGTATTATCCTCCTGGGCGACTCCACCGATCCCTATGATCCGGCCACCGTGCGCGCAGGTATGGGCGCGATGTTCACCCAGCGCTTCGTCCGCACCACGCCCGCCGAGCTTGTGCGCTGGAAAGAGCCGCGAAAGTGGCTGCTGGTAGGCACGTCGCCTGCCGCCTCCGTCGACTACCGGGACTTTGATTACACGGCAGCGCCCCTCATCTTATTGATGGGCAGCGAGCGAAAGGGCCTCTCGCCCCAGCTACAGTCCCTCTGCGACGCAGTGGTCCGCATCCCCATGGTGGGCGAAAGCGACTTGCTGAATATATCCATCGCCACAGGCGTGATGCTTTATGAGGTGTTTAATCAGAAGCGCAGTGCGTAGTTGTCAGAAGACGGTGTGGACCGGTAAAACGTAACCGCCAAGACGCCAAGATCCGCCAAGGTCGCCAAGATTATCATTGATTTAAACCACAGTAACCTCTGTGCTCCCTGTGATTCAAACCCATAATAACCTTCGTGATCTTCGTGATCTTCGTGTTCTTCGTGATTAAAACCCATAGAAACCTTTGTGCTCTTTGTGTCTTTGTGGTTTAAACCGTAAAAACCTTGGCGTCTTGGCGTCTTGGCGTTGAAGAGAATACGCACTACGCCACCGGCAGTGCGAACATGAAGGTGCTCCCCTGGCCTTCGGCCGATTCGAGCCAGATATGGCCTCCGTGCGCGGTAACTATGTTGTGGGCGATAAAGAGACCCAGGCCGAAACCCGAATGCCCTTCCCGGACGTTTGAGGCTCGAAAGAAGCGCTCGAAGATCTGCGATTGCTGGCCGACCGGTACGCCTACGCCGTGGTCGCGCACCGATGCGACTGCCCTATCGCGCTCTTTCTCCAGGGCAATCTCTACCTGGCGGCTCTCTCCCGAGTATTTCACGGCGTTTTGCAACAGGTTCGCCAGCACCTGCTCGATGCGGGCGCGGTCGGCATTCACCGTGAGGGGCGATGAATAGGCTTGCACATCAAAGGTGAAATCGGGCGCTGCCGGTTGGATATTTTTCACGACTTCGCTCACCGCGTCGCGTAAATCGAAGGGCCGCCGGTCGAGGATCAGCGCGCCGCCCTGCATCCGCGACACGTCAAGCAAGTCGTCTACCATGCGAGTGAGACGATGCGCTTGCTCCTCGATTATCTGTATCTTTCGCCCAAGCTGCCGGTCGCCCAGTTGCTCCGCGGACTTCATACTCAGGCGCGCATAGCCTTTAATCACAGTGATAGGCGATTTCAGCTCATGCGAGGCCAGGGCGATGAACTGGTCTTTTTGCTGATCGAGCTGTTCGCGCTCCGTCATATCCACCCCGATAGCCAGTATGCCCCCAACAATACCGTCCACGGCTTTGACCGGCAAATAGGTTATGTCGTAGTAACGAATCTCGCCTTCAGGCCCTTTTCCGGCTATATTCTCCCGTTTGACCGTCTCGCCGTTCAGGGCGCGCTCGAAATATGGCCGTCGCGCCTTTGCCGACTCCGAGACATCATAGAGTATCTGCCCTATAGACTTGAGGCGATTCAACCCGGAAATCCGCTCCCAGGCGCTGTTGCCGCTCACCACACGCAAGTCCCGGTCGTAGAAGGCGATGGCTATGGGGCTGTTCTCGATGATACTTTCCAGGAGAGCGCGCTGGGCCTCGACCCCGCGGCGGGCCAGCACTTTCTCGGTGACGTCTATGCTCACCGTCAATAAGCCCGTGAGTTTCCCTTCGTCATCGCGTATGGGTATGATAGTCGCGTCCACGTAGAGCGCCCCGCCCGGATAACGCTCGTCGGGTATAGGCAACTCGCGCTCGTTGAAAGGTAATCGCGTTTCGACCACCTGGTCTATCCAATGCTGGATTTGCGCCGCCCCAGGCTGCCTGCCTATATTCCCATAACGCACTCCGATAACTTGCTCTCGCGTAAGGCCGGTGCGCTCCAGCCATGCATCGTTTACCAGTACGATCGTGCTATCGGGGTTGAGCACGGACAGTGAAACGTCCACGCTTGCGATAATGGTAGCGAGGCGCTCGTACTCGCTTTGCAACGCCTCGGAATGGCGGCGCACCTGCTCTTCAAGCACCTTGCGCTCGGCGATCTCCCGCTCAAGCGTGCAATTGGAGGCCTCCAACTGCGCTGTACGCTCCGCCACGCGCCTCTCCAGGTCGGCGTTGAGCCTTGCTACTTCTTCCTCGGCACGCCGTCGCTCGGTGATATCGTGCACTATCGAATAGAGTATCCGCTTGCCGTTTACCTCCACGGGGCTTGCGTGAACTTCCACGTCGCGCACTTCGCCCGAGGCAAGGGTGTGGCGGAAATTGAAGCTATATACTTGCTCCTCCACGACACTGGCCATCGCCTGGGCGACTATGTCGGGCGGCCTTGTATTGATGTCGGTGATCTTGAGCGCTTTCAACTGCTCGATAGTGTAGCCGTAGAAGTCGGTGGCTGCCCGGTTGGCGTCCAGGATCGCGCCATCCGAAGGGTCGATCAGCATCTGGATGGCCCTGTTCTTCTCGAACATCTGCCTGTACTGCGCATCACCCATATCCGGCGCGTCATTGGACGCCCGGTTGGTTATCTTCTCTTTTGGATTCGTGGATCCTTTAGCTTGTTGGGTCACTATCTTCCGGTTCCTGCTCGCGACCGGGAGTCTTACCGAATCTATACTTTCACGCGTAGGGCACATACGGCAGTATAATGCCGCGCCGCAGAATGGTTTCCTACAGCCTTATTCTATACTATACCATAGCCAATCTTTATAAGTCCCGTGCGATAACCACTCATAACCCAAATATGGCATAATAAGCCCACACTTCCCATCAGGAGCGCGCTCATGCCCGAAAACTATGCAGTTGGCGTCGACGTAGGGGCTACAAAGATATTGGCCGGGGTGGTCGAGTACAGGTCCGGTATTATCCAGAACAGTGTAAAGGTGTCCAGTCCCACCGAAGGGCCTGCAAGCCTGCTGGAAGCCATCAGTGAGGCCATCTCAAAGGCTCTCAGCGAAGCACCCGGCGATCTAGCGAAGCGCGTGGAGCGTATTGGCCTCGGGCTGGCAGGCCAGGTGAACACTGCCACGGGCGTGCTGAGCTCGGCCCCTAACCTGGGCGGTGGTATCAGTTCTGAGATGCAGATCGCTGCGCCCTTGCAAGAGCGGTTCAGCCTGCCCATCGCGCTCGGTAACGACGTGGAAGCCGCTGCGCTGGGGGAGGCCATGTTCGGCGCGGGGCGGGGCAAGAAATCGTTTGCCTGCGTTTTCGTGGGAACCGGCATAGGAGGCGCGCTCGTACAGGATGGAATACGCGATCGTGGAGCCTCAGGAAGCGCCGGCGAGATAGGCCATATTATGCTAATGGCGGGTGGGCGGCTTTGCGGCTGCGGGCAGCGCGGCCACCTTGAGGCGTATGCCTCGCGCACCGCAATCGTCGCAATGTTGCGGGAAAAAGTGGCGGCGGGCGCGCAAACCAGCCTTGCGCCTCTCCTTGACGGTGGCACTCGCGTGAGGTCCAAGCCACTCTCGCAGGCCATAGACGAGGGCGACGTGCTGGTAATAAATACCATGCGCGAAGCCGGCCTTTACCTGGGCCTGGGCCTCGCCACGCTTATCAACCTCTGGAACCCTCAACGCATCATACTGGGTGGCGGCGTGATCGACCGTATCGACCTCCTCTTCAAAGTGGCCGCCGAAACCGCCAAACAAATGTCCCTCAAAGTGGCCGCCGATGCCGTCGATATCGTGCGCGCCGAGCTGGGCGATAACAGTGGCCTGGTGGGCGCGTCATTGATCGAGCCGCCAGGCCAGGTGCTAAAGTCTGACAGTCCCTCTTGACCTGGTGTGCGTCGACCCCAACATGAAATGGTCCCATGTGCGCAACGTTCGTTATAATCCGATCATGCGCTCTACCCTGTACACTTTTACAGCCCCCGCCAGGCGGGTGAAAGGCTGCAGAAGCCGGTGACGACCGGTACAGCACGCAATCCGGGCCATGCGAGCGACATGGATTGCGTAGTGGTGGGTTCGGGGCCGAACGGGCTGGCGGCGGCCATCACAATGGCGCGCGCGGGGAAGCGTGTGCTGCTGGTGGAGGCAAAGCCAACCGTGGGCGGGGGATGCCGCTCGGCGGAGCTGACCCTGCCGGGATTCGTGCACGACATTTGCTCTGCGGTCCACCCCCTGGGGGTCAACTCCGCCTTCATGCGCAGCCTGCCCCTGGCGGAGCACGGCCTGGAGTGGATCTACCCGCCGGCCTCGCTAGCCCACCCCCTGGATGACGGCACGGTGGGTCTGCTTCAACGCTCGGTCTTGCAAACCTCCGTTTCGCTGAAGCGCGACGCTCGCGCTTATCGCCGGCTCATGACTCCGATCGTGCGCCGGTGGCGCGACATCGAGCCCTTCGTACTGGCCCCCCTCTCTATACCGCCCGTCGTTGCGCCACCCATTCGCCCTGGCCCGCTTCGGCATCCCTGCCCTGTTGCCGGCGCGACTGGTGGCTGCGCGCCTCTTCGAGGGAGATTTGGCACGAGGCATGTTCGCCGGCATCTCGGCTCATTCAATGCAACCCCTCGATACTCCGGGCACCGCTGCGGCCGGTCTGCTCCTTTCTACGCTGGCGCACACCGTGGGCTGGCCTGTGCCCAGAGGAGGGTCGCAGAGCATAGTCAACGCTATGGCCTCATATTTTCGCTCGCTTGGGGGCGAAATCGAGACCGGCAGGCCGGTGGAGTCGATAGAAGACCTGCCTCCCGCTCGCGCCACGCTGTTCGATGTTACCCCCCGCCAGCTACTGCGCATTGCGGGATCACGTCTGCCCGACGGCTACAAGAGGCAGCTTGGGCGCTTCCGCTACGGGCAAGGCGTTTTCAAAGTGGACCTGGCCCTGGACGGCCCCATCCCGTGGAAAGCTCCAGAGTGCTCGCAGGCGGGCACGGTACACCTGGGCGGTACCCTCGAGGAGATCGCGGCGGCCGAGAGCGCCGTATGGAAGGGCAAGCATCCCGGATAAGCCGTTCGTGCTGCTGGCCCAGCAGAGTCTGTTCGATCCCACCCGCGCCCCTGAGGGCAAGCACACGGTCTGGGCGTACTGCCATGTGCCGGCGGGCTCCGAATTCGACATGGCCGGCAGGATCGAGGCGCAGATCGAGCGATTTGCTCCCGGCTTTCGCGACCGCATACTGGCACGCCACGTCATGCCGCCCTGCGCTATGCAGGACTACAATGCCAACTATATCGGCGGGGACATAAATGGTGGGGTGCAGGACCTGCGGCAGTTGTTCACCCGGCCTACCCCGCGCTGGAGACCCTATCGCACCGGGGCAAAGGGCATCTACATCTGCTCGTCGTCCACCCCACCCGGCGGCGGGGTCCACGGCCTTTGTGGCTACTTCGCCGCGCAAACCGCGCTCCTCGACACCAGAGCATAAACCGTAACGCGTAGAACTCTTGGCATCCCTTCGCTTAGCTCCGTCCATCGTCCATCTCCTTCGCGCCAGGCCTGGCGTTGAGGAAAATGAGGGCTCGCACCGCGCCAGGCCTGGCGTTGAAGTCAATGAGGGCTCGCGCTACGAACCCACCGGCCTGGGCATTTTTACATGACGGCCCTATTTAGATGCTTTGTTTGGGCGTTCAGACGTTGGTTCTATATGACTAGATAGTACATCATTTTCTTCCAGCTGCTCTGCCGGATTGCCGCAGGCTTGCGGACGGGAAGCGCTTTCTGATTTTGCTTAGCCGCTCGCTTGCGACCGGGAAAGGCGAGCTACAAATATAAACAGTGCTTGCGTCTGTGACAGACACTAATATGTACGTGCAGGATTGCTATAGGTCTGCCTGCACCACCAGGAATTGTCCGGGAAGGGCTTTCTGATTCACTTAATATCTATTGAGCCGGCTCTGCGAGCGCAATACCGGTACCTTGTATAATGGAGACAATGCCTGCTCACAAGAAACAAGAGTCGAATACCGAGGAATTGCGGCGGCGCAACCGAGAATTGACTGTTCTTAACACGTTCGCTCAGGCCTTGAACCGCGAGCTGGACCTGGATAGGGCGCTGCAAACCGCGCTGGCGCAGGTGACGGAGCTTCTCGGCCTGCAAACCGGCTGGATATGGCTTTTGCGACCAGGCAGCGGCAGGTCCAGCCTTGCGGCGGCGAAGGACCTGCCTCCCGCGCTGGCTGAGGAGCCGCGCCGGATGATGGGCTCCTGCCTTTGCCTGGATACCTTCCGCAAGGGCGATTTGAAAGGTGCCGCTAACGTCAACGTGCTTCTATGCAGCCGCCTGGAGTCGCTGGTGGACGGCACAGACGGCCTTTCATACCACGCCAGCATCCCGTTATATGCTCACGGTAAGAAGCTGGGAGTGCTCAATGTAGCCAGCCGTGATTGGCGCGAGCTTTCCTCTGAGGACCTGCGCCTCCTTTATACCGGTAGGCGACCTGCTGAGTATCTCTATCGAGCGAGCGCGCCTCTTCGAGCGTACCACCCGCCTGGCTGCCGTGGAAGAGCGCAACCGCATCGCCCGCGAGATACACGATACCCTTGCCCAGGGCCTCGCGGGTATCGCCTTGCAACTGGAGGTGGCCGACACACTGCTGGAAGGGCAGGGGAGTGCCGGCACGCCCGAGCAGGCTCGTAGCGCCATCCGGCAGGCACTCGCGCTCACACACGAAAACCTGGAAGAGGCACGCCGCTCGGTGCTCGACCTGCGCGCTGCACCTCTGGAAGACCGCACGCTGCCCGAGGCATTGTCTGAGCTGGTGGAAGAGCGGGCAGCCAAGGGGCATTTCCAGGCGAAAGTCGAGATAAAGGGCGCGAGAGGGCCGCTGCCCGTGCAAATCGAGACAGGACTTTATAGGATCGCGCAGGAGGCCCTTACTAACGTGAGCCGTCACGCCTCCGCCCGCAATGTTACCTTGCAAATGTATATGCTGCCCAAAAGCGTCCGCTTGAGCATCGAGGACGACGGCAAAGGCTTCGATCCATCGCGCCTCGCTCAGGGTCGCTTCGGACTGATCGGCATGAACGAGCGCGCAAAGCTACTGGGTGGCAGCCTCCAGGTGCAGAGCAGCCCCGGCGCAGGCACGCGTATCAGCGTGACCGTGCCTTTGGAACCGCTACCGGATTGAAGCCTTGACTGCCCCTTCGCCCATCCGTATTGTTCTGGCCGACGACCACCCGATCGTGCGCGAAGGCCTGGTCGCTATACTGGGCACCCAGCCTGATTTCCTGGTGGTGGGCGCGGCTGCGAGCGGCGCTGAGGCCGTCCGGTTGGTGGACACTCTCCAGCCCGACCTCGTGCTGCTCGATATTGAGATGCCTGGCATGGATGGGGTGGAAGCGCTCAAACGGCTGCGTGTTGCTCAGCCTGCCGTTCGGGCTATCATCTTCACCGCATTTGATACGGACGAGCGTATAATGCAGGCGGTACGCGCCGGCGCCCAGGGCTACCTGTTGAAAGGCGCGCCGCGTGAAGATTTGTTCAACGCTATCAGGGTCGTTAACTCAGGAGGCTCGCTTTTGCACCCGGTCGCGGCATCGAGCCTGTTGCGCCATATTCGTGACGGGCATGAGGGTAGTGCGGGGGACGGCCAGACTGCTCATGATACGGCGCTCACCACTCGCGAGGTAGAGGTGCTCCGCTTGCTGGCGAGGGGCCTTCAAAACAAGGAAATAGCAGCAGATCTGGCCGTCAGCGTTCGCACCGTCAAATTCCATGTAACCAACATCCTTGGCAAGCTGGGCGCGGGCAATCGCACCGAGGCTCTCGCAATCGCGGCCCAACAAGGGCTTATCAGCCTGTGACAGCTAGCAAAAAGGGCCGCACATGCGACCCTTTTTGCTCGACCGGTAATAATGCTTACAACTGCACGGTGCCCTGTCCGGTGTTGGACTGCTCGGGCTTGTCCGGGTCTGCTCTCGGGCGTCACTTGCTCGCCTGCGGACTTTGTGATGATCTCACGTATGTCGTTCTGGCACTTCTCAAGCGCTGCTCGCACTTTACGCACGGTCTCCGGGTCGTTGCGAAGCGCACCGCTTCGGAAGCCGCCGACTACGGTTCTTATCAGGTCGCGGAATGCGTCCCCGGCGAACCTTAGCTCGTACTCGGCTGCCCCGGAGGTCCCGCGATTCTGGAAGCGAGCCCAGAAGCCGTTTACCATCTCGCTCTGCTTGTCCAGCTCGGCGCGCCCACTATCGGTGATGTTATACACGCGCTTGTCGGATTCCTGGTCAGAGCGGACCAGTCCGAGGTCTTCCAGGTATTGCAGCGTTGGGTAGAGGGTGCCGGGGCTTGGGGAATAAAAGCCGTACGTTTTCTCTTCCATCTGCTTGATGATTTCGTAACCGTGCTGGGGGCCGTCCTTCAGCACGCTCAGGATCAGGTAGCGTAGGGCGCCGCGCTCAAGCCGCTCGCGGCCACCGCCGAAGCCGGGGCCACCGAAGCCGGGGCCGCCAAAGAAGCTCCCCCAATGCTCGTGACCACTGCCGCCCCCGAATAATCCACCCCATGAGCCTCTTGGCCCCCTGGGTCCTCCGCGCTCGCGCCCTCGTCCGGGACCATGCCCGTGAGCATGACCTTGATGCCATGCTCCGTGCCATCCGGCGGACTGCTCATCGCTCCAGGGCCCGTGCGCTCTTTCTTCTGTATTGTCTCTCATTGTTTGGTTGTCTCCTTACTTTGTGTCATATCTTCGATATATAAAGATATATCTTTAGCCATACTATAGCGCAGATTTCATCTCCTGTCAAGACCTTTTCCAAGCAATTTGGAAGCAATTTGCCTGGAAAAGGCGGCCGGCCGTCGTACCAGGATAGAACGTAGCTCACCGCAGAGGCGCAGAGGACGCAGAGGTTCGCAGAGATTATTAAATGGTTTCTGCCCTGAAAAACCAATAATTATCTCTGCGAAACTCTGCGTCCTCTGCGCCTCTGCGGTGAGTTGTACATAATCCCGGGCGATAATACCTTGTAAGACTCATATCTTCTGCGATATGATGTGTAGCTATGAGCAATCCTTCTTTTGGTCTGCCGTGGCCGGGCGCGGGCGACCGGTTTCTACTGCGGCCCGGAGTGACTTTCCTGAACCATGGCAGCTTCGGGCGTGCCCGCAGCCGGTGTTCGACAAGTACCATGCCTGGCAGCGGGAGCTTGAGGCCGAGCCGGTGGAGTTTCTGGGCAGACGCATCAACGGCTTGCTTGCCGACGCGCGCTCAAAGCTTGGCACTTACCTGGGAGCAGATCCCGATAGCCTCGTGTTTGTGACTAATGCCACACACGGAATAAACATCGTGGCCCGCTCGCTCGAGCTTGGGCCTGGCGACGAGGTGCTGGGGACCGACCACGAATACGGAGCCGCCGACCGCACCTGGCGTTTCAACTGCCGGCTTCAGGGCGCGAGCTATCTAAGGCAGCCGATCTCCCTGCCTCTTCCGAGCGACGAGGAGATAGTGGAGCAGCTCTGGCAGGGCGTAACTGAGCACACGAAGCTCATATTCATCAGCCATATTACCTCGCCCACTGCGGTCATATTTCCAATAGCGGAGATATGCAAGCGGGCGCGAGCCGCCGGTATCCTGACCATGATCGATGGCGCGCACGCCCCGGGTCAGGTTGATCTGTCGCTGGACGAGCTTGGAGCCGACTTCTATACCGGGAACTGCCATAAGTGGCTTTGCGCGCCGAAAGGAGCCGGTTTCCTGTATGCGCGGCCCGAGCTTCAGGAGATGCTTCAGCCGCTGGTGGTAAGCTGGGGCTGGGAGAGCGACACTCCAGGCCCATCTCGCTATATAGACTATTTCTCGTGGGTTGGCACTGCCGACCCTTCGGCGTACCTCAGCGTAGGTGCGGCGATCGACTTCCAGCACGAGCACAACTGGCCTGACGTCCGCAAGGCATGCCATGAGCTGGCGCTGTGGGCCAACGACCGGCTCATGGAGATTACCGGCTTGCCGCGCCTCCGCTCAGACGACCAGTTCGCGCAGATGTTCTCGGTAGAGCTTCCGTCAGGCAGCATCGATAGAGCTGGGCACGCGACCTCTGGGACGAATATCGAATTGAAGTGCCGCTTGCCCGCTGCAAAGAGCGCGAGTTTGTGCGTGTTTCGGTACAGGCCTATAACCGCACCGAGGATATAGAGAGGCTTGTGGACGCGCTGAAAAGTCTATACTTTAGCTTCCAAAAGGCTTACCGGCGCACAGCCGGAATAATGAACTCCGGCACAAGCTCGTCCCGGAACCTGGCCCAGGTTGGGTAGTTGGCGTAATTGGCGGCGGTAAACATCACCACCATGTCGAGATCGGGGATGATGATGACAAGCTGGCCTCCGTTGCCGTTTGCTTCTGCCCTCCGGTAAGTTCGCCCGCCGACCTTGTATTCGCCCAGGTGCCAGCCATACCCATAATCGTGGTCGGGGAAGTGCGAATGAGGCTCAAGCGAGCGTTCTACCCATTCCTTGCTGATAATCTGCTTCCCATTCCAATGCCCCCCTGCCAGAAAGACCTGTCCCAGCTTCATGAGGTCGCGTGGGCGCATGTAGTGGCCGCCTCCCATGTACATATCCCTGAGCGGTGGGGGCATCAACTGGAGATAGTAGCGCCCGAAATCGAGGGGCTGTGCGAAATTCTCCTGGAAGAAGTCGGGCAGCCATCGCGACGTAGCTATTCGAGATGACGCCTCCCAGCAAATTGATAGCTGCCGTGCAATAGACCGCTTCCTGGCCCGGTTCCTGTGCAGTCGGCAGGTCGAGGGTGAATTTGTACCAGTCGGGTTGCTCTTGCTGGCCTTGCATCTTATCTTCGTTGCCCGGTGAGTTGTCATCGTTGTCGTCGCATTGCAGACCGGACGTCATGGTGAGGAGCTGCTCGACCGTCATGTTTTGCTTGCGCTCTTCGTCATGGGCGTATTCGGTGTATTGAGGGAAGAACGAGCGCACAGGCGTCTGCACGTCGAACTGCGCCCGGCTTGTCCATGGCGATTCCGACAAGGGCGGTTGTGAGGCTTTTGGTGGCCGAGCGTGTATCGTGGGGCCTGTCACGATGGTAGCCATAGAAATATTCCTCAAGCACAAGCAGACCGTGGCGGGCAATAAGCAGACCCTGGATATAGGGCGTTCTGAGGCCCGTAGTCTCAGTTCTGAGAATCTGCTCGACAAGCGCAGTTACAGGCCCCGCGTCCAGGCCGGCTGCCTCTAGAGAGCCTGTATGCCAGCCATCCGACTCGGCGAGGGGCTGCCTGTAGATGTAATGGCCGGGATTCGGGGTGCGCGGGTAAAAGCCTGCGGCCTCGTCCCTTCCTCGTCGGGTGAAGTCGAGCGTCAGCGGATAGAGAGGGAGCTTCATGGAGAGCGTGCTGTTTTGCCGGTCATATTTGCCCGCGATTTCGCCGTAGGTGCCGCTTATGAAGCGAATATCATCGCCTTCGACCACCACCCGCTCGATGCGGAGCCAAACACCCGAGTTCGCTCCAGGATCTCGTACGAAAGCCGTGAGGCTGTCATCCGGTTGCTTTTCGATAACGAGATACAGACTAAGGAAATCATCGAGGGGAGCTATCTCCCCGCTCCAAATCCCATCGCCTGCCGGCACCAGCTCCACGGACGTCGCAAAGGAGTAGCTGTTGACGAGGCCTGCGGGCTGAACCCAGTGCCCAACGATCTTCTTCTCACTGCTTTGGTGGGCCCGAAACTCGCCTCGATTGCCGGGCAATGTGAACGATAGGTTCTCTCCTTCCTGGTTGGCCACAGCCTCGAAGCCCATGACCTGAGCGCGCCATTGTGCACCATCCTGCAAGAGTGTCAGCTTGCCCCGGACCTCAGGCCCGAGAAGACGCTCGAAGCCCCAAATGCCTGTAAAGTCGTCCATATTGCCCCCTGTGTGAAGTTGATCACAATCTGCTCTCGTCAGGGCTTGCCCATGCTATATGCCGGTGCTATAATAACGCGTGTCGACGCTCACGACCAGCGCCCGGCCCGCCCGGCTACCGGGGCTCTGCATGGCATTTCTCAAGGAGGCGACCTGACCATGACCGGTGTGAAACAGCGCCATATTCAGTCTGCCGGCGCTCCTGCTGCCATTGGCCCTTATTCGCAGGCTATTGTCGCCAACGGTATGGTATTCTGTACGGGGCAGGTTGCAATCGACCCCGAGACCAACAAGCTGGTCGGTGACGACATCGAGACCCAGACCCGCCGCGTGCTGGATAACCTCAGTGCGGTGCTCGAAGCTGCGGGCTCAAGCATACACAACGTGGTAATGACCACCGTCTACCTGGCGCATTTCGGTGATTTCCCACAGATGAACGAAATCTACCACGAATATTTCGCCGATATCAAGCCTGCTAGATCCACTATAGAGGCCGGTCTACCCGGCAAGATGCTCGTGCAAATAGATTGCATCGCCATTGTATCAAGCCAGATCAACCTGATAGACGTTGTCGAGGCGCGAGAATCGGAGTCCACCTACGACCTGGATTTAGATCGGGATTTCTAGTGACCAAGTTGTCAGTTGTCAGTTGTCAGTTGTCAGTAGACCGGGGGCTAGTGGGCAGTAGGAGCCAGTAGTCGATCCTCAGTACGTTTTACGCTTTCATCGACCGGACGACAGGAGTGGGGGTTTTATGGCGGGGCAAACTTATCGAGATCTTGACGTTTGGCAGAAAAGCATGGACCTGGTGGAGGAAATTTACCGGGTCTCGAAGGATTTCCCTCGTGAGGAGCAGTTCGGGCTCACCAATCAGATTCGTAGATCTGTGACGTCTGTGCCCGCAAACATAGCTGAAGGTCAGGGACGATTACACAAAGCCGAGTTCCTGCGGTTCCTTTCTGTTGCGCGAGGCTCGCTAACTGAGACCGAGACACACGTACTCATCGCTGTAAGATTGGGCTACATAGACAGAAACAGAGCAACGCCTCTTTGGGTTCTTTTGCAAGACGTTGGCCGGCTGTTGAACAAATTGATAAAATCGCTCGAAGGCACTAATGGCAACGGTTCAATCAGGATATCAGAGACACTTGAGTCCGTACACCGCAGACATGACTGACCCGACGATTGACGACTACGATCGGTCTACTGACAACTGACAACTGACAACTGACAACTTGGAGGAACACATGGCCGTCAGAACAGCGCAAAGCACGGAAGCTGGACGCGCACCTCTCGCTCTCAATAGCAGGCGCGACACCTGGTGGTTGAGGCCGGTGGTCACGGCGCTCGTGCTTGGCCTCTTTGTGCTGTATTCCGTCTTTCGTACGTTCGCGTTCGCGGATTATCAGTTCGGACCTTATCTATCTCCTTTCTATTCGCCCTTCTTCGACTTTGGGTGGAAGTTCTTCAATCTGCCAATCTCGCCCGCGATCTATATCCTGATTTTCCCTCTCAGCTTTCGCCTCACCTGCTATTATTATCGCCTTGCCTACTATCGCGCCTTCTTCCTGGACCCTCCGGCCTGCGCCGTGCCCGAGCCGAGGCCACGCAAGAGCTACAGCGGCGAGCGATATTTCCCATTTGTCCTGCAAAATATCCATCGCTATTCGCTCTACGCGGCGATTGTCTTCGTCTTCATCCTGTTGTACGACGCCATCAAAGCCTATTTCTTCGATGATGGCTTCCATATAGGCGTGGGCTCTCTCCTTCTCACGGCGAACGTAATATTGATCGCCCTGTACACATTCTCCTGCCATTCGTTCCGCCATCTCATCGGCGGCCGGGTGAACTGCTATTCGTGCTCGCTCGCCGGCAAGACGCGCTACGGTCTCTGGAAGCAGGTGAGCTTCCTGAACAACCGCCACGCCATCATCGCCTGGTCCAGCCTGGTCGGCGTGGCTCTCGTAGATGTCTATATCTGGCTAGCCGCGTCGGGAGCAATCACCGATTTCAGGTTGATATACGGGGCTAGGGGGCTAGGAAGAGGGGTGCAGGGAGCTCCCTGCCGGGGTTTGGGGTGTCCCCAAAATACCTCCACTCCTTTTAGGTGATTGAATCGGATTACTGACAACTGACAACTGACAACTTCGTCACGGGGTACTCATGGAATCCTACGATACATACGAGCATGACGTTTTAGTGATAGGCGCGGGGGGCGCGGGGCTGCGGGCGGCCATATCGGTGGCGCAAGCGGGGCTGGATGTGGGCGTTGTCTGCAAGTCGCTGCTGGGCAAGGCGCACACTGTGATGGCTGAGGGAGGGATCGCGGGCGCGCTCGCGCAACCTCGACAAGAAGGACTTCTGGGAGGTCCACTTCAAGGACACGATGCGTGGTGGGGCCTTCCTCAACAACTGGCGCACGGTGCGAGCTTCTGACCAATGAAGCACCGGAGCGGGTGCTGGAGCTTGAGCGCTGGGGGGCGGTATTCGACCGCACTCCTGAAGGTCTGATCATGCAGCGTCCCTTCGGCGGCCATACCTACCGCCGCCTCAACCACGTGGGCGACCGCACCGGCCTTGAGCTGATCCGCACTTTGCAGGATAAGGCGGTGGCTTCCGGCATGAAGTGCTACATGGAAACCACCATGGCCCGGCTGCTGGTCGACGATGGCCGCGTGGTGGGCGCGTTCGGCTATTACCGGGAAAGCGGCCGTTTCTTCGCAATCAAGGCGAAGGCGGTAGTGCTGGCGTCCGGTGGCTGGGGCCGGATGTACAAGGTTACTTCCAATTCGTGGGAGTCGACAGGCGATGGGCCTGTGCTGGCATTCAATGCGGGCGCTCAACTGATGGGCATGGAGATGGTGCAGTTCCACCCGACAGGCATGGTCTGGCCGCCCGGCGTGCGGGGTCTCCTTATCACCGAGGGCGTGCGTGGCGAGGGCGGTATCTTGCGCAACGGCAAGGGCGTGCGCTTTATGTTCGATCCCAAGTACACCCCACCGGCCTACAAAGGTCGATACGCCGATACCGAGGAAGAAGGAGCGCGCTGGGTAGAGGATAAGGCCAATAACAGGCCGCCGCCCGAATTGCTGCCGCGCGACGTGGTGGCGCGTGCCATCTACCGCGAAGTTGAGGCGGGCAACGGCACCGAGCATGGCGGCGTCTTCCTTGATGTGACGCACCGGGGCGAGGATTTCATCAAGCGCAAGCTGCCCAGCATGTGGGAGCAATTCCATGCCCTTGGCGACCTCGACATCACGAAGCAGGCTATGGAGGTCTACCCGACCATCCACTACACGATGGGAGGGGTGCGAGCCGAGCCGAGACCGCGGCCACTACCCTCGAAGGGCTGTACGCGGCGGGCGAAGTGTCGGCGGGCGTGCACGGGGCGAACCGCCTGGGCGGCAATGCCCTCTGCGATCTGCTGGTATTCGGCAAGAGGGCGGGCGACGCGGCTGCCGAGTATGCGAAATCGAACAACCGCGAATCCCTGGCCCCACAGGCTATCGATGCGCAGATAAAGGATGAGGCTGCGTCCCTCCTCGCGCCCTTCGAGTCGCCAGGCACCGAGAACCCTTACCTCTGACCCAGGAATTGCAGGCGGCAATGCAGGCGGACGCCATGATTGCCCGCACCGAGGAGGGCCTGACCAGGTGCCTCAACAAGATCATGGAGCTGCAGGAGCGCGCCAAGAATCTCCATATCGAGGGCACCCGCCTCTATAACCCCGGCTGGCACACGGCCCGCGATATCCAGAACATGCTCACGGTGTCGGAGATAATCGTGCGCTGCGCCATCGAGCGCCGCGAGAGCCGGGGCGCGCAATGGCGGCTCGACTACCCCAACCTCGACCCTGCCTGGGACCGCAAAGTGATGATAGCCACCAAAGACGGCGACAGCGTGCACATCACCACCGACATGATGCCTGAGATGCCGCCGGAACTTGCGACACTGTTCGATGAAGGGCACTAGATGGAAGTGGGCAGTGGCGAAAGATAAAACGTGAAACGTAACCGCCAAGGCGCAAAGAACGCTAAGGCTCGCCAAGGTTATTATGGGTATAAACCACAAACATCCTCTGTAATCTCTGGGTACTCTGTGGTTCAAAACAACAAAGACTTGGTGACCTTGGTGTCTTGGTGGTTCAAACCGTAGAAATCTTGGCGGATCTTGGCGCCTTGGCGGCGAAGAAGAAAGGTTAGCGGCCGTCTACTGACAACTAATAGCAAGGAGAGACTACATGGCGAGCGTAGAAGCAAACGTCCAGGATGCGGCGAAGTCGGAGACAACCGGCAGCGTAACCCTGCGGGTGTTCCGCGGCACCGAGGAGGGGGGCAGCGAGACCGAATACCAGGTACCTACCTTCCCAGGCATGGTGGTGCTCGACGCCATCCACTACATCCAGGCGCACTACGATAGCACTCTGTCGTGCCGCTGGAACTGCAAGGCGGGCAAGTGCGGCTCGTGCAGCGCGGAGATCAACGGCAAGCCGCGCCTGATGTGCAAAGCACGCGTGCGTGACTACGCGACCGGCGGGCAGGCGATCACGGTCCACCCTATCAAGACATTCCCGCTCATCAAAGACCTGGTCACAGACGTTTCGTGGAACTACCGGGTATCGGCCACGATAACGCCTTTCACGCCTGCCGCCGATGCGCCCTCGCCCTTCGTCATGCAGCAGATCGACGTGGACCGCATCCAGGAGTTCCGCAAGTGCATCGAGTGCTTCCTGTGCCAGGATGTCTGCCATGTGCTGCGCGATCACAACCGCAAGGACGCCTTCTACGGCCCGCGCCAGATGATAAAGCTGGCGAACCTCGATATGCACCCCTACGACAGCCTGGACCGCAGAAAGATGGTACGCGACCAGGCAGGCTCAGGCTACTGCAACATCACCAAATGCTGCACCGAGGTCTGCCCCGAGCACATCCATATCACCGACAACGGCATCATCCCGCTGAAAGAGCGAGTCGCAGACATCTCTTTTGACCCTATAATGTGGGCGGCGCGCAAGATGAGCGGCACGCCCGCAAAGAAGCAGGACCAGTGGCCGCTTGTCGAGCAGCCCGGCCCCGCGCCGGAGGAAGAGTATGTGCCCCGCCCCACCATCAGCGGCCCCATCCTCAAGCCGGGGCAGGAGTTCGACGCACGCAACCCCAACATCGCACGGGCGGTGCCGCGCACAGGCCCACAGAACGCGGTGCTAGAGCCGAGCGGAGATGGACAATCACCGGCCCCAGCCGAGCAGCAAGGGACGAGCAAACAAAGCTGATTGCCGGGATGAAGCGACGAAGGACGAAAGACGAAGGAAGTTATTTCCTTCGTCTTTTCCGTTTTGTTGTATTATTAAAGGAGCAGGGCCGCGCGCCCTCACTAACAAGGGGAGATGATATCCAGATGCAAACCGAAGAGCAGACCCAGGAGTCTCAGTCCAGCAGGCTCCTAACGTTTATATAAATGACTTGCACGCGCATGAAGGCGAGCGCGTGACTGTGCGGGGGTGGCTGATGCACCACCGCGACAAGAAGAAGCTGCAATTCCTCGTGCTGCGAGACGGCACGGGCACTGTGCAGGCTGTGGCGTTCCAGAACGACCTCTCGCCTGAGACCTGGGAGAAGTTTGGCGACCTTACGCAGGAGTTGTCGCTGGTGGTGACCGGCACGGTGCGGAAGGACGACCGCGCGCCGGGCGGCTACGAAATCTCGGTGGCCGACATGCAGGTATTCCAGATGGCCGCGCCCGACTACCCTGTGCAGCCGAAGGAGCACACGCGTCGGCTTCCTGATGGAGCACCGCCACCTGTGGCTTCGCTCGAACAAGCAGCGCGCCGTGCTGCGCATCAGAGCCGAGGTGGTCAAGGCGGCCCGCGACTACCTCGATAACAATGGCTACGTGCTGGTGGATACTCCCATCCTCACGCCCGCCGCCTGCGAAGGCACGTCCACCCTCTTCGAGACCGACTATTTCGGCACGCCCGCCTACCTCGCCCAGAGCGGCCAGCTTTACAACGAAGCCGATATCGCGGCTTTCGGCAGGGTATATTGCTTCGGGCCGACTTTTCGCGCCGAAAAGAGCAAGACCCGCCGCCACCTCATGGAGTTCTGGATGATCGAGCCGGAAGCCGCCTGGATGGAGCTGCCTGGGCTGCTGGAGCTAGAGCAGGGCTTCGTCAGCTATATCGTGCAGACCGTTCTTGAGAAGCGCCAGGCAGAGCTTGAAGTGCTTGAGCGCGACGTATCGAAGCTCAAGAACGTGCTGCCTCCCTTCCCGCATATCAGCTATGACGAGGCGATCAAGATACTGAACGCCAATGGACTGAACGTTGCCTGGGGAGACGACTTCGGTGGCGATGAGGAGACGGTGCTAGCCTCGCAATACGACCGCCCGCTCTTCATCACTCACTACCCGGCGCAAGCCAAAGCGTTCTACATGCAGCCCGACCCGAAGCAGGCCCGAAGTTGTGCTCTGCGCCGACCTGATCGCGCCGGAAGGCTACGGCGAAATCTGCGGCGGCTCGCAGCGCATCCACGACCTTGAGCTTCTTCGCAAGCGCATAGAAGAGCACGACCTGCCTATGGAAGCCTTCGAGTGGTACCTGGACCTGAGGAAGTACGGCAGTGTGCCACACTCGGGCTTCGGCATGGGCATCGAGCGCCTCGTAGGCTGGATATGCGGCGTGCCCCACCTGCGGGAAACCATTCCGTTCCCGCGCATGCTGGACAAGATATACCCGTAATGTGCTCGCTCCGACAAGAAAAGAATAGATGCGGCCCGCCGCATCTATTCTTTTCTTGTCGCCGAATTGGGCTCATAATGCGAAACTAAGTGTCACCCGGCAGCGTTAATCTATTGTGAAGAGTGAGGCACGGCCTTTGCTTATATTAAGAGTAAGAGGTGACCAAAACAGTGGCACGAGGCAAACAATAAGCCGTAAGGATTACGCAGTACTCAATAGTCCCAGGTTATCCACGTACCAATGTGTAATACTCAGCAAATCTTGCTCTGGTATAATTAAATATATAGAAATCAACCACACCCGACCCGGTACTCCTGAAGCATCTTTCAGGGAGTGGTAACACTAGAAAAGGACAAAACAATGGCTGAGACAACAGACAAGAAGCAGGGCAACTCGGACGCCGAAGAGGCCGGTAAGACCAGCAAGGCTACCAAACCTGCAAAACCCACAAAGAGCGTCGAGCCTGAAGCGGCTCCCCAATTGACCAATTTGCTGGAAGGTTTCACGCCTGATGAAGTGGCCGCGCTGGAGAGGACAAAAGAGGCCGTCGAGAAGGGCCGCTATTCTGATATTACAAACGAGCACAGGAAGCTTCTATTCGTAAAGTGGCTCGTGGCGCACGATAAGCTTGCCAGTTAGCGTTTAGCTATGGGCCGTGTCATCTGACACATAACCCGCGCGGGTCAGGATTCATATTGCAAAAGAAACAGGTCGCTCGTTGCGACCTGTTTCTTTTTAATTAATATTTCGGTAGGGCCAATAGCTGGCCCCGATATTGCTTTCTATATTCGCCGATTGCCCTCGGCCCGGCAGCGTCCGCACAGAACATTCGGCAAGAACCTGTTGGGTCGAAAATGGGCAATCGCTAGCGGGCCGGCAGCCCTCACACCACTCCATCAAAGCAGAACCTGCCTGGCCCGTTAGCGATTGCCCACCGGCCCGGTAGCCGCCCGCGTAGTAAGTGGAATCAGAACCTGCCGGGTCGTGGTGGGCAATTGTCTTGCCGGCGAGCGGCTTCTCGCTCGCTCTTCTCCTACCCTTTCTTGTTGCGGAATGGATCGTGACGCGTCTGCCGCCTGGTGTGCTGGAGCCCGCGGGCTTATCTGCGTGCTGGGCCGCTAGTTGATATACTGGCGCTATGGGACATGGTGGCGCAGCTACATCGGTATTGATACTGACGGGTCCGGTTGGGGTGGGCAAGTCGGCTGTTGCCGGCCAGATCTCCTATCTCCTTGGCGAGATGCGTGCTGCAAATGCAGTCATTGATTTGGATTGGCTCCGCAATTGCTATCCTGCTCCTGCGGATGATCCTTTTCACATCGCCCTTGGTCTTCAGAACCTGGCGACGGTCAGCAGGAATTATCGAGCGGCAGGGGCTGAGAGGCTCATACTGGTGGATATCGTGGAGACCCGATCTGAGCTCGCTACCTTTCGGGAGGCGATTCCTGATGCCGATTTTCTAATAGTGAGGCTGAAGGCCACGCTGCCCACCATCCTTCACCGGCTGGAAGGTCGTGAAACCGGAGGAAGCTTGACATGGCACCAACACCGGGCAGCAGAGCTAGCCGTGTTGATGGAAGAAGAGGCAGTGGAAGACTTCCTCATAGAGACCGAGGGTAAAACGGTAGTCGATGTTGCACGCGATGTGCTGGCCCAGATTGGGTGGACAGGCAGAGCAGAATCTTGAGTTTTCCTTCTCATGAGCCAGGAAGTTGCGGATAGCTTGCAACTCGCACAGCGAAAGACTGGCATGTGAAATAGGAGGAGCGTCACAAGCGCTCCTCCTATTTCTTGTCGTATCCAGTACAAAGCTATGCCTGAATAGACCCGGACTTCTCATCATTTGCTAATTATTGCCCGGTCATTTCCTAATTGTGACCCGTTAGACTGGTACAGTAAACCAAATGGACCTTCTCCGGCGAAATATATCGAATGATTACGCTCAAGGACCAGGCAAATAAGATAGCAGCACAGATAATCAGAGAGGAAAAGTAAAATGACACCGAAATACCCCCTAATGCCCGACCGACAAACAGCCGCACCACAGGCGACGAGCACCCCGGCCAAAGCGAGCCGGGGCAAGGCCCGCGCGAATAATATGAGCGGCATTAAGAAGCTAATCGCCATAGCGTCGGTCGCGACCACGGTAGGCGGCTGGGCCTTGTTTGCCGGCCACGACGCGGCAAGTGTGAGCGCCACACAAAATGCGGCATCACCGACCAGTGTAGTGGCGCAGATCTCGCAGCTAACAACCCAACCTACCTCCACTGCCACCGCCTTTCCCAGCACAACGCCCACTCCCCTCGCTACAGCGACCACGCAAGCAACTCAGCAACCTATCGTGATTACAACCGAGGCTGCCTCAACCCCGGCCGCGGCAACAGCCACTACCGCAGCGCCAACCGCCACGGCCACCGATGTCCCCGTCCAGCCCACAGCCACAGCCACAGCCGTCCCCATCCAGCCAACCGCCACGGTCAAGAAAGCCGTCCCGACCGCCGTTACGACAACCCGCTCGTCGAAGTAAATGGTGGGTGACCAAGTGTCAGTTGATGGACGACCGACGGCTGACGATAAATAACTATAGAGAACGATGGGGCGGATGAATAGGCGAGAAGCCAGCCTGGAGGCGCCACCCAACTGCGTTCAGAATGACAAGGTGAAGTGGGCACGCATAAACCCGACAGTATAGCTGGCACAGCACCCCGAGTGCCAGGTCCAACCCAGGCGCATCCGGTACTGACCTTGCCGCACTCTTGAACAGATCATGCGATTTCTTGATTTCTCCCGGTAACCTCTGTATCATGGCATAACGCCAACTCGACACAACTCCCTTCGTCTTTCGTCTCAGGGAAGGAGAGAAGCATGAATAGAGAGAAGCACATTTCTCTTGGCCTGGTGCTTCACAACCACCAGCCGGTGGGGCAATCGAACAATGTTTTCGAGGAGAATTACGAGCGGTCGTACGAGCCGATGATCGCTGCTTTGGAGCGCCATCCCGGGGTGCGGGTGGGTCTCCATTACACCGGCTCGTTGCTCGATTGGCTTTTCGAGCATAAGCCCGAGTTTATTCAGAGAATACATGCGCTCGTGGCGCGTGGGCAGGTCGAGGTGCTGTCCGGGGGTTATTACGAGCCTATACTTCCCTCGATCCCCGACGACGACAAGCGCTCGCAAATCACGAAGCTGAACGACACTGTACGCCGCGAGTTCGGATACGATCCAACAGGGATGTGGCTGGCCGAGCGTGTGTGGGAGCCCACTTTGCCAACCCACCTTGCGGGCGCGGGCATCGGCTGGACCCTGGTGGACGACATCCATTTCAAGATGGTGGGCCTTTCGGACGACGACCTGACCGGTTACTTCGTTACCGAAGATAACGGCAATATGGTCAACGTGTTCGCCACGGCCAAGCAACTGCGGTACACGATACCCTGGCAGCCCGTTCAAAACACTATCGATTATTGCCGACAGGAGGCGATCCCCGCTATGGGCAAAGTGCTCGTAATGGGCGACGACGGCGAGAAGTTCGGGGCGTGGCCCGATACGTATGAGCACTGCTGGGGCCATGACACCCGGAGCGGCTGGGTGGACGCGTTCTTCTCGGCCCTCGAAGCGAACGCGTCGTGGCTGCACACCGTCAAGCTGGGCGACCATGTGCGCGACTACCCTGCAGTAGGACGGGTCTACTTGCCCACAGCGTCCTACAACGAGATGATGGAGTGGGCACTGCCCGCCAACCAGGGGCAGGAGTTCGCTGATCTCTATCACAGGATGGAAGAAGAAGGGAATCCCGCTCTTCGCTTCATGAAAGGTGGCTTTTGGCGCAACTTCATGGTGAAGTACCCGGAAGTCAATACCCAGCACAAAAAGATGCTGCGCGTGCACGATCTGCTTGTGCAGGCCAGGGCGTCGGCAGACAGCAGCCAACAACCGGCAATCGACGCCGGGCTGGAAGACCTGTGGCGCGGGCAGTCCAACGATACATACTGGCACGGGCTGTTCGGGGGCCTTTATATGACCGACGTGCGCGTAAAGATTCAGGCGTACTTGCTGAGAGCGCAGCAGGCCGCCGAGCGCGTCCTGTATGGCGAGCAAGACTGGCTCAAACATGAGACCACCGATTTCGACTGCGATTCGATGCACGAATTGCTAGTCGAAGGAAACGCCCTCAATCTATACTTTGATCTGGCGGATGGCGGCTCGATTTTCGAGTGGGATCTACGGGCCCACAATTATAACCTCGCCTCCACCATGAGCCGGAGGCCGGAAAGCTACCACATCAAGCTGCGTGATATCGAGGAGAAGCGGCGTGAAGAGGCCGCGAAGGCCGCGGAGCAGACGCACGAGATGGCCGGGAACGAGGAGCCGGTGCCGCTACACGAGGCGGTTCGCGTCAGGGAGACCGGCCTGGACCGCTACCTGAGTTACGACAGCTACCGCCGCAACTGCCTGATCGAGCACTGGCTCGGCCCCGGCACCACCCTGCAATCGTTTCGCGAGGGGACATATCACGAAGAGGGCGACTTCGTGAAGGGCTCGTACCAGGCCGAGATGGAGACCAATGGCAATGCGCTCCACGTTATCTTGCAGCGCGACGGGCGCGTTACTACAGGTATAGGCGTGATGCCCGTGCGTATCAGCAAGCGAATCATCATGAAACCGGGCTCGCCCAATTTTCGGGTCAAGTACACGATCGAGAATACCGGCGATAACGAATTGACGGGTGTGTTTGCTTCCGAGTGGAACATCAACCTATTGGGCGGCGGGCACAACCCGACAGCGTACTACAGGGTCGGGGGAGTGGACCTGGAGGATGCTGCTCTCGATTCGTCCGGCGAAGTGCTCGATGTCACCGAGCTGGCGGTGGGAAATTCGTGGCTGGAAATCGAGATGGGGCTGAAGTTGAACCACGAAGCCACCTTCTGGCGCTATCCTATCGAGACGATATCAGGCTCTGAGGCCGGTTTCGAGCGCAATTACCAGGGCAGTTGCATCTTGCTGCAATGGCTCCTCAAGCTGCCCGCGGACGACTCGATCGACATAGACCTGGTATGGACCAACCAGGGCAGCACGGCGAGCAATTCTTAATTTTGAATCTTGAATTCTGAATTAAAGGTTACGACTTAGTGTGAGCAGCTCAAAATTAACAATTCAAGATTTAAAATTAAGAATTGTCTTTGATGCTCGCATGGTGCATTACAGGCGGGCGGGTATCGGGCAGTACGCGGTCAATTTGCTGCGGGCTATGCGGCGATTGCCGGAGGTGGGGCCGAGTAGCGTGGTCAGCGTCCTGCAGATGCGGGGTGATGCCCCTATCGTCAACGACCCACGATTTCAGGCGCATAGAGATGTGGACGCCGCCGCACAATCGCTTCGAGCAGGCGGGGTTGGGCGTTGAGCTGCTAAGGTTGGGCTTGGGGTCTGGACCACAGTTGATGCACTGCCCCGATTTTGTGCCGCCGCGCTTCAGGCTGATGCGCGCAGTGGTCAACGTTCAGGACCTGGCTTTCTTGAAGTTCCCCGATACCGTCCTGCTCACCGAGGAAAGCAAGCGTTACTACGGGCAGGTCCCATGGGCGGCGCATAACGCCGAAGCGCTCATTGCTCTCTCACATTCTGCCCGTGACGACCTGGTTAACATTCTCCACGTCAATCCCAACAAGATTGCGGTCATCCCTGCGGCAGCGGCAGAGCAGTTCAAGCCCCCCACCGATTTCCATGAGGCGCAACGAGCTGCCGCTCGGGCGCATGGACTTCCCGCGCCGGAGGATGGCGGCTACATACTCTTCGTGAGCACGATCGAGCCTCGCAAGAACCTGCCAACTTTGCTTGAGGCGTACAGCCTCATGCGCGACCAGGGGCGTGTCAGGCCGCTGCCTGCTCTGGCTGTTGCGGGCAGCGAGGGCTGGCTCTTCGAGAAAGTGTATGGGAGAATCGAGGAGCTAGGGTTGGCCGAGAAAGTGCGGCTGTTGGGCGGCGTCCCTGACACTGCGCTGGTAGGCTTGTACCAGGGAGCCCGAGCGTTTGCCTTGCCCTCCCTTTACGAGGGTTTCGGGCTGCCTGCGCTGGAGGCGTTGGCCTGTGGCGTGCCCGTGCTTGCTTCGAGCTCGGGCTCTCTGCCCGAGGTTGTGGGCGACGCCGGAATATTGCTGGACCCGCACGATGTAGATGCCTGGGCCTCTCAGCTAGAGCAAGTGCTCCTCGACGATCAGGAAGCAGAGAAGCTTCGTGAGACCGGCCCGAAACAAGCAGCGACCTTTTCCTGGCAGCGAGCCGCGTGCCAGACCTGGGAGCTATACGAAGCTGTTGTCAATGCTTAAGGCAACCGATCTTTTTCACCGCCAAGACGCCAAGATCCGCCAAGATTGTCTACGGTTTTGAACCACGAAGACACGAAGAGCACAATCAGAGGATTTCATGGTTTAAAACAATAAAAATCTTGGCGAGCCTTGGCGTACTTGGCGTCTTGGCGGTTACGTTCACGTTTCACGGCGATATATTCTGCGCTTGCTTGCGCTTTTTCCTGCGCGCTCGCCAGCGCCAGACCAGTCTGGCGGCGACCAGCAGTATGGTGCCCATGATGATAGCGGCCACTACAGGCGCAATGAGCGCCAGCACAGTGGCTATAGCCGCGATAATGTCTTCCACGAAACTGACAATAGGGTTGACAAGTCCTGCCGTGGTGGCTGTAATGAGCGGCCTCGACCCCGCCTTTACAACATGCACGCTGCCCGCGGAGAGCGCCCCCAGCACAAAGCTGACGGTGGGGTCCATACCGTGCAACATGCCGCTCTGCGCCGCGAAGAGGATACCGCCCGCGACGGGGCGTATGAAGGTATGGATTATGTCGTTGATCGAGTCGACGGCGGGGATCTTGTCGGTGAATACCTCTATCGTGAGCAACACCAGTAATATTCCCAGCACCCAGATATTGCTAAGTATGTCGAACGGTTGGGTCAGCTTGATAAATTTGAGCTTGCCGGCCAGCCCAACGATGAACAGCGGCAGCCATGCATTCAGCCCCGCCGGCGACGCCAGCCCGAAGCCCGCTATTACATTTGAGAATATATCCATAGACTTTCCCCTTCGGGAATCTTGAATTATGAATTCTTAATATTTGAATTATACGATTAATCCGGAATTCAAAATTAAGAATTCATAATTCGCCGATAGGCGAGAGCGCCCAGCCAGCTTGCGAGCACGCAACCTGTGTATGTTACGGCAACCATCACTAAGGATGCAACCACCGTTGCCGGGACCGCCATTGCGCGCACGCCGTTGCCTATGTCGGGGCCTACCTGGGCGCTGTATGCGGCCCAATCCACGTTCAGGACGCTTATTACGAGCACAATAATCTGGAGTATGGAGGCGAAATGAGCTGTGAGAAGTCCCGCAAGCACCCCCTCGCGTTCCGCACTGTACAACTCGCTTGCTCTGCGCGAAAGGTGCGCCGCCAGCACGCCCGGCAGCACCAGCAGAAGGAGCCAGGGCGCTCCCAACCCCGCTCCATTCAGCTTTAAGAGCATGGCATGTGCCATGTAGAGCGCGGCCACCAGTACCATGCCCGCAACGCCTGCGATTCTACCTGGGCGGGCCAGGCCTTGGTTGGACAACTCGTTGCTCTGTTCTTTTCTACGAAGCGTATGGGCCATTAGTTGCAGAAAATGGGACGGCGCGAGGCAAAAAGCAACACCTGTACAGACTTGCCGTACAGGTGTTGCTGAGGCTGCCCACTAGGGGTTGGGTATCAGATCAGGCTTGGCGCCTATAATCTTCCAGTCGTTTGTGCCCTGATCTATCGTCAAAGTGACTGTCACAGCCGGCTTGTTGGGTGGAGTGATAATCCAATCAATGCTCGTTTGGTTATTGCCGATGTCCCTTGGTGCGCCAACGCGGGTACTGACGCTGAATGAGCTGCCCGCACCCTGAAGCGCTTCCCATTTCTGCTGCAGCGTGGTGGCACTATATTTCTTGGCCAGGTCGCCACCCAGATAAGAATAGGCATCCTGGTAGCTGCCGGTCTCCATGGCGAGGTCGAAGGCCGCCGCTGACGCTGAAGCGCCGAACGTATTGCCGAGGGTGGTGCCGGCATTTTTGAGGGCGTTTCCCGCAGCGAAAATGGTGAAGTAGAAGACCAGCACGCAAGCGACAAGGAAAACTAATATCCCTCCGAGCACCCAGACGAATACAGGCACGCCCGATTTCTTGACCACCACAGGGGCTTGCATCTGGTTATATGGCTGTTGGAAGCCCGGAGGCGGGGGAGCATATTGCTGAGGGTAACCCTGCTGTGGAGGATACCCTTGCTGGGGAGGATATCCCTGCTGTGGAGGATATCCCTGCTGTGGAGGATACCCTGCTGTGGCGGGTAGCCCTGGGCCGGAGGCGGAGCATAACCCTGTCCCTGCGGAGGTGGGGCGTATCCTTGTCCTTGTCCCTGCGGAGGGGGAGTATAGCCTTGAGGCGGTTGCCCATAAGGCGGCTGGGCAGGCGGCTGGGCAGGCGGCGGTAGTTGGGTGGGGTTCCTCCCGAAGGCTGGTCCGGAGAGCCGCTACCAGGGGGTGGCGAATTGGGATCCATTTAACTTTCCTCCGTTCTAAGATAACAGAAAACAACGGCCCACTGAGCCACGGCTATATAGCCGTATGCCAAGTTTATCATATGGGACGGGAGAAATAAAGGGGCGAAGTTGTCAGTTGCAGGGCAAACGCATCTAACAGGAGCAGGGAATGACGGGGCAAAGGGATTCTCCCTCCTTTGTCATTCCGAGCAAAGCGAGGAATTACTTGGGGAAGAATGCGCTAGGAATCCGAGCATAGTGCTGCCCACAGGGATTCCTCGTTTCGCTCGGAATGACAAAGGCCCCCTTTGTGCCTGCCTCCCGTCTTTCCTCCCCAATTTAGATGCGTTTGCCCTGGTGTCAGTGTGTGACGGCCGTTGTCAGTTGTCGGTTGTCAGTAGACCGATGAAGGACGAAGGACGAAGGGCGAACCGTTAACAAGTAAGCCTAGCCCCTAGCCCCTAGTCACCGGCCACGGTCACTGGTCACTGGTCACCGGTCACAAACTGACGACGGCTACCTCAAATTCCTGGCTATCCTGGAGGAGAAGGCGCACCAGAGCATGGAGAAGACGAAGGCGCCGATGCCGGCCGTTATGAGGAGCACGCCGTCAAGGTTTGGCTCGTTGGGCAGCTTGACGGGGATGTGCGGTCGCACCAACTCAGTGGCGACCCAGGCGCCCAGCAACCCAAAGAGGATCGAGCCGAGAAAGCCAAGAGGCACTCGCCCCCCCGCAAAAAGATCCGTAAACCACCCAAGCACCGCCGATAGCACCACCAGTACAAGGAGATGAGGAAGATCGTCTATGGAGAAGGAAAAGGTCATTATTGTACCAGGTTGTCAGTTGCTGCCAGTTGTCAGTAGACGGTGAGCAGGAAGCAGTCGTCGTTCGTCCGTCTACTGACAACTGACAACCGACAACTGACAACTTCGTCAATACATATTCGTCAGCTTTTCCAGTCGCTTGAAGCCGCGCAGGATAACGGCCAGCACGGCGAATACCGGCTCCCAGCGGGGGAAGCGCTGGCGATAATAGAGATAATCTTCCCCACGGTCACCGATGTAGCGGCGGATGTCGTCGGGTGTGAGGTCGCGGAAGGCTTTGCGGATGCGCGCTGTGGCTTCCTCGTCGGCGTGAATAAGAGTGGGCTGAGCGTCGCGTAAGCGGGCAAGATGTAAATGGGCTGTGGCTAGCAGTCGCCATCTTTTGGTTTGCGTGCTCGCTGAAGTGCGGCAAGCAGATCCATCCTGGCCGCCCGACGGTTCCGATGCCCCCGGTTGGGCGGCGAGCAGTGCCTGGTTCACACCCATATAGGCCGCCAGGCGTTTCTGCATCTTTCCACGCCTGGCGGGTGGAAGCGCAGCGGGTGGAAGCTGGCTGGCTCGCTGGGCAATCAGTATAAGCTCTTCTACCTCAGCGCGCTGCTCTGGATGGCGTGCCAGGTAGCGAGCTATATCGGGCGGAATCTCCTGGCCGCTTGATATGGCTTGCAGGCAGGAGTCAAGCAATTGATCTGTATGCATAACGTACTGCTTACTGCGTAATTAATGAATATACAGCATGACGGCGGCTGTGCGGGTGACGATAGATTATAGAGCAAACAGGTTGGTTTTGCCTACTCTCTAGAACGAGCAAAGGCCGGGTTTGTTACGTAATCGACAAAGAACATTCTTATCGCCCGTCCAGAAGCGCAGCCAATCTCTCTACAATCACGCGGGCACTCTGTTGCTTTAGCATCGGAGGCAACTGCTCAATGCTGCCGTCGCGCATGATGAGGGTAAGGGCGCTCTCTTCGCTGCCGATGCTGGATACGGCGTCGTTAGCGATGATCATGTCGAGGCGCTTCTTGTCGAGCTTCTGGCGGGCGTTTTCGAGCAGGTCCTGGGTTTCAGCTGCGAAGCCTATACGCACCAGACCCGGCAATTCTACCCCCGCGAGATTGCCCAGGATGTCGGGGTTTCTCTTGAGGGCGATGCTCATGGTCTCGCCCGCCTTTTTGATCTTCTGCTCGGAGACCTCGGCCGGGGCGTAATCGGCCACAGCGGCGGCCATCACCAGCGCATCGGCATGTTGCACCGCCTCGCGCACGGCAGCTTCCATGCTGCCGGCGGTGATGACGTTGATCGTACTGACGCCGATAGGGCGGCGCGATCGCAACAGGCCCGCTGATGAGCGTGACCTCGGCCCCGGCGTTAGCGGCTTCTTCGGCGATTGCATAGCCCATCTTGCCCGACGAGCGGTTGCCGATGAAGCGCACCGGGTCGAGAGGCTCCTGGGTGCCGCCCGCAGTCACCACGACCTTCTTGCCTGCCAGCAGGCCGCTCTTGCCCAGCGTGCGCTCTATCGCAGCCATGATTTCGGGCGTTTCCGGGAAGCCGTCCGATGCCTGTCGCGCCCGAAGCCAGGTGGCCTTCGCCCGGAGCGAGCACGGTTGCCCCACGCTTCTTGAGGGTTTGCAAGTGCTCCTGGGTTGCGGGGTGCAGGTACATTCCGCTTTCCATTGCGGGCACGATCAGCACGGGCGCTCGCGTGGAGAGGTAGACCGCGCTCAGGAGGTCGTCAGAGAGGCCGAGAGCAAGGCGGGCGATCGTGTGGGCGGTAGCGGGGGCGACCACCAGGATGTCGGCGTCATGGGCCAGGCCCACATGGCCCGTGTCGTCACCAAGCCAGTCGGCGAAGATATCGGTGCGCACAGACCGTTTGGTGAGCGCCTGGAAAGTGAGAGGTGTGACGAAGCGTTGCGCTCCATCGGTCATGATCACGTCCACCGTCGCGCCCGCCTGCGCCAGCTTGGAGGCCAGATCGACCACCTTGTAAGCGGCGATGCCCCCGCACACGCCCAGCACAACCCGCTTGCCTTGCAGCATCTAGTCCTCCATCACTTCCAGCTTGCGCACGCGCAGTGTGCCCACTTCAAGCTCTTTGATCTGCAGCCTGCGGATAGTCATCTTGCCGATAGCCACCCGTCCTATCGCAACTACGCCAATAGCGAGTGCGCCCCAGGCCGCCGCGCCCACCACCATCGACCCGATCGACCTCGCGCCCGTAGCCTGGGCTCCCGTCGCGCTAGCCCCTATCGCCTGCGCCCTCATCGCGCTGCGGGGCTGGTTGTTGTTTTTGTAAATATCGCTGTCTGACATCCCGTCCTCCTTGTAGCATATTCTTTGGCGAACGCATTTCCTTCACCGCCAAGAGTCGCCAAGGATTTTACGTTCCGAAGCACGCAAGGTTTATGTTTTATCACGAAGATCACGAAGGTCACGAAGATCACGAAGATCTTATTGTTTCGAATCACAGAGAGCACAAAGGACCCAGAGATCACAGAGGTTATTCATGGCTTATGTTTTACTGAGCCACTAGCCACTGCCCACTGATGCCACTAGCCACTAGCCACTAGCCACTGGTCACTGCCCACCGGTCACTGTTTGTTCAGATCATAAATCATCCTGAGCCCATCGAGGGTGAGCGTGGGGTCGACGATGTCCATGCAGTCGGTGTGGTCGGCTATCACCCTGGCGAGGCCGCCGGTGGCGATTACTTTGGCTTTGGTGCCCATCTCGCCCATTCGGCTTTATGCGGTTGACCAGCCCTTCGACAAGGCCGACGTAGCCCCAGACCACACCCGACTGCATGGCGTTGTTGGTGTTTTTGCCGATGCTGGAACGGGGGGCGACCAGCTCGATGCGGCGAAGCTGGGCGGTGAGGCGGAAGAGCGCATCGGAAGAGATACGCAAGCCGGGCGAGATAGCACCTCCCAGGTAGTCCCCTTCGGGCGAGATTACGTCGAACGTGGTGGCAGTGCCGAAGTCTATTACGATAGCTGGGCCGCCGTAGCGCATGTGCGCAGCCAGTGTGTTCACGATGCGGTCAGCTCCAACTTCGCGGGGATTTTCCACGGACACCTTGACGCCCGTCTTGATACCAGGCTCAACGATGAGAAGGGGCGTGTGCAGGTAATCCTCGACCATTTCGCGCATAGCTGTGGTGACGGGCGGCACGACGCTTGAGCAAATAGCGGCGTCAATCTCGTCCAGTCGCGTGGCCCCGGTGGGCAAGCAGCGTAATGAGGGTGGCAGCCCACTCGTCAGGCATCTTGTTGCTGTCGGTGGTCATTCGCCAGTCGGCCAGCAACGTCTCGCCGCTGAACAGGCCCAACACTGTATTCGTATTACCCACATCTATCGCCAGGAGCATACTCTATTCCTCTTGTCAAAGGCGAGTTTTTAATTCAACGCCAAGACGCCAAGATTTCTACGGTTTGAACCACAAAGACACCAAGACCACCAAGGTTTCTTGTTGTTGAATTACGAAGATCACGAAGATCACGAAGATCACGAAGGTTACTATGGGTTTGAATCACATATAGACCATCAGAATTCTATTAATGGTTCAACCCAAAAACCTTGGCGAACCTTTGCGTTCTTAGCGTCTTGGCGGTTACGTTTCACGTTTCACGTTTTACGTTTTACCTTCTCCCATCATCAGTCTAGCACGAAATTGTCTATCAGGCGGGTTTTGCCGATGCGCACTGCCAGAGATGCCAGCGCTTCTTTTGCTTCTCCGCTGTCGTCCAGTTCCTGTAGGGTCAATGGGTCGGCCACGCTCACATAGTCGGGGCGGGCCATGGGTTCTGCCGATAATACCTTTTGCATGGCTTCGCGGAGGGGTGTGCCACGGTGCTCGCCGCTGTTCCAGAGGGCTTTGGCGGCGCTCAGCGCATTGTAAAGGCAGAGGGCGGCTTTGCGCTCTTCGGGGTCGAGGTAGACGTTGCGAGAGGACATTGCGAGGCCGTCGGGCTCGCGCATGGTCTGGCCCACGACGATTTGCAGCGGAAACGCGAGATCGGCTACCATCTTGCGGATGACGGCCACCTGCTGAGCGTCTTTCTGGCCGAAATAGGCGCGGGTGGGCTGCACGATGTTGAACAGCTTGGCGACCACGGTTGCCACGCCCAGGAAGTGGCCCGGCCTCATCTCGCCTTCAAGGCGGGCAGTCACTTCGCGCACGTCGAGGTAGGTGGAGAAACCCTGCGGGTAGATCTCTTCGACAGCAGGCGCGAAAACCCAGTCTGTGTCCGCCTCTTTGAGCACGGCGAGGTCGTGCTCGGGGTCGCGTGGGTAGCGGGCAAAGTCCTCGTTGGGACCGAACTGCGTGGGATTGACGAAGATGCTCACCGCCACCACGCTGTTCTCGCGCCGCGCCATCCTCACAAGGGAGATATGGCCGGCGTGCAGGTATCCCATGGTGGGCACAAAGCCGACCGTGTCGTCCGGCGTCAGCGATGCGTGGAGGTCGCGCATTTCGGAGATGGCAGTGATTACTTTCATGGCTGCTTATCTCTTCGACGTCGCGCGTAGTCGTAGGGCAGACCCACGTGCCTGCCCTGTTGGCGTAGTTCTCTGGGCGGGCAGACACGTGCGTAGCCCTACGATGCTTCCATCACCCTGCGGCCAAACAGTTATTTGGATGACTCCCGTTGCGTTTCTCTAGTATATAATTTCGCACAGCCTTATTGATAGCCCTCTCTATCATCTTGAGGTAAAGATAGTTAGGCGATGCGTATATCTGCACCCACTTCTGCCCGGTATCGATCATCAGCGCGTGATCTTCGGCTCGCTTGAACTCCCGCCACAACCGCCGTGCCGCGTCACCCACGAAGACGGCCGTGTAGATGGCGAACCAGATAAAGAGGAGCTTAAAGAAGATGCCGAGCGCGATAGCGATGATCTCCGCCGGGATAGGCCAAAGCCAGAAGCCGAGGTGAGCAGGCTGGCCGTCGTTCCATAGCTGCGCCTCCCATACACTGTCCAGCGAATACCCCTGGTCGCCCACGCGCAGCTCGGTGTCGTCTATCATGATGTGGGCAGCCGGGAAATATACCAGCTTGAGCTGGGCTTTTTTCGCTGGGGTTAGTTTGCCTGAATTCATCTGGTTGGCTCGCCCTGATTGCTCCTGGGTGGGCAAGGGCTGGGAGGGCAGAGGAGGAGTAGGTGGCAGAGGCCCTGTCAGTTGCAGGTGATTGATGCGCGGAAGGGGAGCCATCGACTCCCCTTCAACTCTATCTGCTTGCAGGCTAGCGGTCCTCGATCTTCTTATAGTCCCGTATCTCCGAACCGACGTATTCCGCGTTGGGGCGGATTATGCGGTTATCTGCGAGTTGTTCGAGGCAGTGGGCGCTCCAGCCGCTCACACGGCTACAGCCGAAGAGGCCGGGCATCATGTCGGGCTTAAAACCCAGCGTGTAGAGGAGTGGGGCGGAATAGAACTCACGTTGGGGTAGATTTTGCGCTCGGCGAAATAGGGGTGGGTGTGTGAGATTTCGTCGATCCTCTTGGCGATCTCGTACCAGCGGGTGTTGCCGCTCCGCTCGGCCACCATACGGGCGTGCTCGTTTAGCTGGGCGGCGCGGGGATCGTAGGTCTTGTAGATGCGGTGGCCCATGCCCATCAAGCGGTGCTTGGTCGCCAGCGCGTGATCGATAAACGGCTCTACATTGTCGACAGTGCCGACTTCGAGCAGTATCTCCATCGCCTTCTGGTTGGCCCCGCCGGCGCCACGCCCTTGAGCGAGCAGAGAGCGGCTGTGATGGCTGAGAAATAGTCCGAGAGAGTAGAGATGACCACTTGGCGGTGAAGGTCGAGGCGTTGAAGCTGTGCTCCGCAGCCAGCACGAAGTATGTGTTGAGGGCGGCGGCGTCTTCCTGCGGAGGCTCCGTGCCGCGCAGCATATAGAGGAGGTTGGCGGCGTGGCCGAGGTCTTTGCGCGGGGCGATAGGCTCTTTGCCGTCGCGCAGGCGGTCGTAAGCGGCGAGGACAGTGGGCATGCGGGCAGCCAGGGTGACGGCTTTGTCGATTACGGCATCACGTGAGGTGTTATCGAGATCGGGGTCGATGAGAGCCAGGATCGAGGTTATGGTGCGCAGCACGTCGATAGGCTCACCGGTTGTGGGCAGAGCGCGCAGCACCTTCATCGCCGCGTCAGGCAGGTTGCGCCGCTTGATCATGGTGCTCGAGAACGCGTCGAGCTGCGCCTTGGTGGGTAATTCGCCGTTGATAAGGAGGTAGAAGACTTCCTCGAAGGTGGAATTAGCGGCCAGGTCCTGGATTTTATAGCCGCGATAGCTGAGGCGCCCTTCGGTGCCTTCAACCAGGCTGACACTGCTGCTGCCGGCTACTACGCCTTCAAGCCCCTTGGAACGTTGTGCATCTGCCATTTCTTTGTCTTTCTCCTTTGAAAGTTTCAGCAGGCCGAGCAACCTGGTTTGGTTTCTCAGCAGAAATACGGGACGTTTACTCTATAGTATACGAAACTCGGCGATTTTTGCCACCGAACGGTCTCTTAACCGCTAAGACGCGAAGGGACAAAGGTTCCCCAGATTCCCATCGTTTCGTGGTTTTGGTTCCGGGCCGTAAGATGATGCTATTGGCGGGTTGGGTTGGATAGAATCAGGCGTTTGAAACCGTTCTTCAGGAGGGGGATATTGAAGCGGCTTAGAGGCCAAGTTTGTGACCTGTCAGTCGCATATAGGAGAGTAGTTGGGCGGAGT
>CAWINE010000020.1:0-19481 GCA_963837315.1 uncultured Chloroflexia bacterium | reverse complement strand
TAATTCAAAGTGAAGGCAGCGACACGAGCATCGCACAGCGGTTTTAACCGCTGTGCGATGTCTGCCTTGCCCATTCTGGTGCAATTCGTTGGAGTTAATGGTCAGCGCCGTGCCCCTACAACCTCAATCTGAACCCTTGCATTAGAAGAGAGATTTGTCGTAATAAGGCGCCTATGCTACATTACAACGAGAAGGGCGCAGAAACTAGCCGTGAGTTCAGGCTGGCCGGGATTCGTTGTCAGCCACGTTAGGCCTACCACAAGAAAAGCAGTGCCAATTGGAATGTGGCGACTGGCGACTGATAACCAAAAAGGAAATGCCCGCTCTATGCCAGAGCAAATTTTTGACGTTTGCGTGGTTGGCGCAGGTGTGGTCGGGGTGGTATGCGCCCAGGGGTTGGCCCGTCAGGGCCTGTCTGTATTGCTGCTCGAACGCTTGCACCCCATGCCTCCATGCTTGAAAGCTGAGAAGATCAGCGGGGAAGCTGTGCCACCCTTGCTCAGGCTCGGCTTCCAACCTGCCGTCGATGCATCACTAACGCCGCTGCATAGTGTCGCGGTCTTCTTTGGTGAGCGCCGCCTGGGCACTCTCCGTCCAGATGTGCTGAGGCCGGCGCCCTCTATTATGTGCTTGTCAACAATCTGCGCGAGCATCTTGACGCGCGGATTGATTTCCGCCCAAGTGTGAAAGCCGAGGCCTTTGAGCAGCGGCCAGATGGAATTGAACTGATCACCGGCCAGGGTGACGAGTTGTCTGCCGTCTTGTGGTGATAGCCACCGGCGACGCCCACCATATGTTGGAATGACTCGGCGGGACCTATGAGCCTCAGCCACCGCACCAGACTTTCGTTTCGGCCTTTACTATGAATGGGACGTTGGACGACAGGCAAGCTTCTGTTGACACGAAAACGTATCATCGTCCCGTAAGCGGTGGACCGGTTGCTTGGACCCACCTTCTTTCGCCTCGGTGCCGCCCTCCGCGCCAACATCTTTTGCCCGGGTCCAATCGATGAAAAGTGGCAACGCGACCTCAAGCAACGCCCTCTGGAGGCGCTATCCGAGGGGAGCCGCTTGATAGCTGCCGCTGCCCGCTCCTGGGAGCTGACTTCTCCGGTCATGATACGCAAGATGCAGGTGGTCCGCCTCCGCCCGCCCGCCGTGCCGCGAATTGTGGTGTTGGGCGATGCTGCGCATACGATTGACCCTTTGGGCGGGGGTGGCCTCACTTTTGCTCTCCTGGAAGCCGAGCTATTGCTTGACTTTTACGCCCGGCGCTGGCTCGAGGAGGACGATTGTACCACTGCGCGATCCAGACTTTCTATATGGACTCCGCGCCGCAGGCAAGCCGTGCAGCGCTTTTTCGGTCATGGCCAATATATCTACGCGTTGAACCATGATACGTCTCTACGGGGTAACTGGCGAAGAATGCGATTTGCCCTGGAGACTTTCCCTCGCGCCTTGGAAGCCGCCCTGGCCGCGAGGCCGCCATCACAAGCCCCCCCTGGCGGCTACCGGCCCCTCGTCTCTACAAGGATTAAATATGTCTATATTTTAACAGGATTTTTAATCTGTGTCCAAGCTTCCTCTAATCTTACAGTGTAATAATGAAAACAGGTAAGGGCAGTTAATGCCTAAAGCATGTAATAGGAGTATAATTCAAAGATGAAAAGTACAGAGCGCATAATAAAAATCGGACTTGCATCGCTTCTTTTAGTTATGATGATGGCCCTTGGCGGCCTGGCGGTGACGGGTCCGCTATCAATAACGGTATATCTACGCTAACATCCGGAGCGACTACCTCAGCCCAAAAGACTTCAGCGGATAGCGCCGTTGCTGTTCAGAACGGCAACGCCAGCACGTCGACAGCTCCTTACCCGCAAACGCCGCGCAGCAGGCAGCACCCGCTCAGCAGCAAAACGGCGTGGTTGATGCAACTTATGCGGCCAAGGTGGCAGGCCCTGCGGTTGTCACGGTTGTCAATACTATGCAACAGACCACGGGCCGCGGCCCCTTCGGCGGCGGAGGCCAGGCAGCCGAATCGCTCGGCTCGGGCGTCATAATCGACAACCAGGGCGACATTATCACAAACCAGCACGTAGTGGACAGCCAGAAGAGCCTGCAGGTCATCTTCGCTGACGGCACAGAAGTGCCGGCCACCCTCGTGGGCCAGGACGCCTATTCCGATATAGCAGTTATCAAAGTATCGGCCAAGGTTCCCGCCGTGGCCCAGTTCGGTGACAGCAACAAGCTTGAGTCCGGCCAGCCCGTAGTTGCCATCGGCACCGCTCTCGGACAGTACAACAACACCGTAACCGAAGGTATCGTGAGCGCCCTCCACAGGCAGCTTGGCGATGGCAGTACTTCCACCCAGGACCTGATCCAGACCGACGCCGCTATCAACCATGGCAACTCGGGCGGCCCTCTGCTCGACCTGAGCGGCAACGTTATCGGCATCAACACAGCAGTGGTTCGTGACAGTAGCGTTAGTGGAGATGTTGCCGAAGGTTTGGGCTTCGCAATACCGAGCAACACAGCTATGTCCGTAGCCACTCAGCTCATGAAGGGCGGTGCGGTAAGCCACCCTTACCTTGGCATCACATACGAAGTCATCACCCAGCAAATTGCCACAGATAACAAACTGCCCAGGCAGCAGGGTGTCTACGTGACCGACGTCGCGAGTGGTAGCCCCGCCGACCAGGCCGGTATCAAGCCCAATAGCATCGTCACAAGCATCGACGGCACCGCTCTTACAGGTACCGATAATTCTCAGCTCGTGCAAATCCTGAGCCAGCACAAAGTAGGCGACAGCGTTAAGCTGATGGTCATAGCCCCCGGCAGCACCACCGAAACCGAAGTGACGGTTGTCCTCGGTCAGCGGCCAAACGGCCAGTAAAACGCGGTGTATGACCCGTCCTGTCGCAACGACGCGGCAGGTCAGGGTCACAACTACCCGCAACGTTCAAACTTTTCCTCCATGAATAAGCGGCTCTTGACAGGGGAGAGCCGCTTATTCATTTAAGAGAGTTACCTTGCGAAAATGGTCCGCGACGCGAACCATTTTCGCAAGGTCATTTTTTTATACTGCAGGCCAGTATTTGGCCGGTTGTTTATAATGAATTCTGCTCTAATTTCTTATTTCTAGCTTCTAGTTTCTAACAAGGTGAGGAGTAGATTATGTACAAGTTTGATACCGCCATATCGAGCGTCGTGAGCGGTGATGGGGCCAGGGACTTCGCGACAACTACAGCCGATCAGCCGGTGCAAGGCCCGCTCTCGGCGGAGTTGCTCGACAAGATGCAACGCTACTGGCAGGCCGCCAACTATCTGACAGTCGGCCAGATCTATCTGCAGGACAACCCGCTTCTGCGCTGAGCCGCTTGCGCGCCGAGCATATCAAGCCGCGCCTGCTGGGCCACTGGGGCACCTCGCCGGGCCTCAGTTTCATCTATGTGCATCTGAACCGGCTGATCAAAGAGCACGATGCCAACATGATCTATCTGGCAGGCCCCGGCCACGGCGGCCCGGCCCTCGTCGCCAATGTCTATCTGGAGGGCACCTATTCCGAGATCTATCCTCAGATCACTCAGGACGTAGAGGGCATGCGCCGCCTGTTCCGCCAGTTTTCCACGCCGGGCGGCATGCCCAGCCATGTAAGCGTGCCCACTCCGGGCTCAATCCACGAGGGCGGCGAGCTTGGTTATGTGCTCACTCATGCTTTCGGCGCGGCCTTCGATAACCCCGACCTGATCGTCGCCGCTGTTGTGGGCGACGGTGAGGCCGAGACCGGGCCGCTCAGCGGCTCCTGGCAGGGCATCAACTTCCTCAACCCGGCCCGCGACGGTGCGGTGCTGCCCATCTTGCACCTGAACGGATACAAAATCGCCAATCCCACCGTGCTGGGCCGTGTGGAGGACGATGATCTGCATGCGCTCTTCCGGGGCTGGGGCTACGACGTTCATTACGTAGAGGGCGACGAGCCTATGCGCGTGCACCAGGAGCTCGCGGCCACCCTGGATACCTGCTACGACAAGATCCGCGCCATCCAGAAGCACGCCCGCACCCACGGCGTTTCGACCCGCCCGCGGTGGCCCATGATTATCATGCGCACCCCCAAAGGCTGGACCGGCCCCAAAGAGGTGAACGGTCTGCCTGTCGAAGGCACGTTCCGCGCCCACCAGGTGCCGCTGGATAGCGTCAAAGCCGACCCTGAACAGCTGAAGATGCTGGAATCGTGGATGCACAGCTACCACCCAGACGCCCTCTTTGACCGCGGAGGGCAGGCTGATATCCGAGCTTGCCGAACTGGCGCCTAAAGGCGACCGCCGCATGGGCGCCAATCCCCATGCCAACGGCGGCAAATTGCGTGTGGATCTCAATATTCCCGATTTCACCGAGCTATGCGGTCGAAGTCAAAGCCCCAGCCTCAGAGCGCCTGGAGTCCACCCGGCAGTTCGGCAAGCTGATGCGCGATATCTACACCGAGAACCGTGATGCAGGCCAATTTCCGCCTCTTCTGCCCCGATGAGGCCAATTCCAACCGCCTCGGCAACGTCTTCGACACCGAGAATCGCTGCTTCGTGGGCAAGACTATCTCAATTGATGACCATGTATCGCCCGATGGCCGTGTGATGGAAATCTTGAGCGAGCACAACTGCGAGGGTTGGCTCGAAGGCTATCTGCTGACGGGCCGCCACGGCGTTTTTGCCACTTATGAAGCGTTCGCGATGGTGGCTGCTTCCATGATTGTGCAGCACACCAAGTGGCTGGATGAGAGCGTCAAGCTGCCCTGGCGCGCCCCCATATCCTCGCTAAATATCCTGCTGACCTCCACCTGCTGGCGCAACGACCACAACGGATTCAGCCACCAGGGTCCCGGCCTGATAGACGTCATGCTCTCCAAGCGCGGCTCCATCACGCGCATCTATCTGCCGCCTGACGCCAACTGCCTGATGTCGGTAGCCAACCATTGCTTGAGCAGCCGCAACTATGTCAACCTAATCGTGCAGGACAAGCAGCCCCAACTGCAGTACCTGACTATGGAGCAAGCCATCGAGCACTGCGCCAAAGGCGCTTCCCGCTGGGCGTGGGCCTCCAACGACGACGGCTTCGAGCCCGATGTTGTGCTGGCGTGCGCGGGTGACATCCCCACAATGGAGATCGTGGCCGCCGCCTGGTGGCTGCGCAACAAGATCCCCGAAATCAAGGTGCGCGTAGTGAATATCGTGGACCTGATGACCCTCTTCCCGCCCGATGTCCACCCGCACGGTATGAGCGAGGCCGACTTTGTTGATCTGTTCACGGTGGACAGGCCGGTGGTGTTCGCCTTCCATGGCTACCAGCGCGCCATCCACCAGCTTATACACGGACGCCCATATCCGGAGCGCTTCCACGTGCGCGGCTTCAACGAGCAGGGCACCACCACTACCCCCTTCGATATGGTTGTGCTCAACAATATGAGCCGCTACCACCTGGCGATAGACGCCATGAACTGCGCAACCCGCCTCCAGGCGCGCACCGGCCCCCTCATCGCTGAGTGCCATGCGCTGCTTCAGCAGGCCGTGGCCTACTCACGCGAGTATTTCGAGGATATGCCCTCAATTACCAACTGGACCTGGACCGAGGAAAAGTAGACGGGGTATTTACGAGTGGATAGTGGATAGTGGATAGTTGAGCGTACTATCCACTATCCACCGGGTACCCGATCGAATACCGTGAAGGAGCAGCCTTGGACATGGTAAATCGCGCCATCGAAGTGGCAGCTAAAGCGCACAGGAATCAAGTAAGGAAAGGCACCGACATTCCCTACATAGCCCACCCCTACGCAGTGGGGCTGATGCTGGCGCGGTCAGGCTGCTCGGACGAAGTGGTGGCGGCAGGCATCCTGCACGACACGATTGAGGATACCGAGCTGACCGAACAGGATCTGCGCCGGGAATTTGGTGAAGAAGTAGCAAGCATCGTGGTGGGCTGTTCCGAGCCGGACAGATCGCATAGCTGGGAGGAGCGTAAAGAGCACACACTCGCATATATGCCCACCGCACCCTGGGAGGTGCGCGCCGTCTCCTGTGCAGACAAGCTGCATAACCTGCTCAGTATCGAGCACGGCTACCAGACGCTCAGCGAAGAGGTCTGGACTCGCTTCAAAAAAGGACGCGCCCAACAGGAATGGTACTATCGCGGCATGGCCGCTGCGCTATGTGCCCCACACCCAGGCGAGCCGGCTGTGCCACTCTGTCGCGAGCTTCGCGAGGCGGTAGAGAGAATGTTTCCGAAACAAAGCTAAAAGAAGAAATCCCGGCTTGTCGCCGGGATTTCTTCTTTTAGCTCTCTTTATCTGCTTTCGAGAGCGCAGTCCGGAAGTAAAGTATTGGCTACGATCTTGGAGGTCTGCCCCCTGGTTGCGTTGCTGTCCGGGCGGAAGTAAGGCAGATTGGCGGGCGGTACGCATGGCTCTCCAGGCCTACCGCATTGGTAGCCATTGACGTAGCCGTGTGAGGCAAGTCTCTGGATGTAATCATAGAATGTAGAGCCGGACGGCACATCCTGAAACATCTGCGCTCCCGGCGGCTCGGTCAAGCCCGCAGCGTTCGACACGATCTTGGAGGTCTGCCCCCTGGTTGCGTTGCTGTCCGGGCGGAAGTAAGGCAGATTGGCGGGTGGTACGCATCGCTCTCCCAATCCGCCGCATTGGTAGCCGCTCATATAGCCGTGTGAGGCAAGTCTCTGGACGTAATCATAGAATGTGGACCCTGGCGGCACATCCTGGAACATCTGCGCTCCCGGCGGGTCGGTCAAGCCCGCAGCGTTAGCTACGATCTTGGCGAGCTGCCCCCTCGTGACCTTATTGTTCGGCTTGAAGGTGCCATCAGCATAGCCGTTCACGATGCCCTTGCAGGCCAGGCAATGGATGTAGGCATAGAAGGTGCTGCCCGCCGGCACGTCTGAGAAGGTTATTGAGCATGCTGTGGCCGTTGGCGTTGCCTCGCCGCTTGTTGGAGTTGCCTCGCCGCTCGTTGGCGTTGCCTCGACAGATGTCGCAGTAACCTCGATGGTTGTTGCGCTAGGGTTGGGTGGCGTTGTACCGGTCGGCGGGGGAGTGGCCGTACTTGTAGATGGCGGAGGAGTATCGGATGGCGGCGCCGGTGTGTTAGTCCTGGTAGGCGTGCCTGTAGGCGACGGAACGGCTGGCGTGACCGTGCGAGTAGGCGTGTTGGTGGGAGAGGGGGGAACGGGTGTAGCTGTGAGGCACGAAGGCAAGGTAACAATCAATACCTCTCCTGAGGTTACCGGTGGATTTTGCCCACCTGTGGGGTCACAGGCATATTCCGCGAAGATCGTGGAGTCCTCCTGCACTCCCACAGTCAAGGCGCTGTCGTTGCTCGTGCCAAGCGCCGTCACTGTGCCGTATACCATCTCCCAGTCGTTGTTGCCTTCCTGTATCCTCACCTCATAGTCGAGAGCGGTGTTTGTGCCGTAATAGTTAGTCCGCCACTCGATATTGAGGATAGCGGTTGGGCGCTGAGCCGGTAACCGAGGTGAAGATACCACACGCAGAACAGCTACTCGACCCACATGGGCCAGTGCATTGGTCGGCCCAGTAAGGAGCGATCGTGTAGGTGGCTCCTGTGACGGGCATGCAACTGACGCCAAAACCTGTAAAAGGAGCGCCGAACGCCAACATGCCGTTGGAGCCTGCGTTCGCAGACGTGAAATTCTGGTCGTAAAGGCGGAAAGTGAAAGGAAAGACGATGGTGGTTATGCAATCATCACAGTGGTTGCCTATATCGGTTGTGCCGGGTACGATCGTGCCGGTGGCGGTCGCAAAACCGTAGGTTCCGCAGGACGTTGGAGTTGCTGTGGGCGTATTGGTGACTGTGGGTGTGCGCGTGCTGGTGGGGGGCGTGCCTGTGGCAGTGGGCGTTGGCGTGCCGCACACCAGGGTGGTCCAGCTATACTTGGTACCGGGTGCAGGTTGCACGACGTTATATCCCACCTGCGTGGAGTAGGCCAGGTCCTTCTGCACCCCGATTGTGCCGCTGCCACCCGAGCCTGTGCCGTATATGAACTCGAAACCGCTATTATCCTCGAACAACCGCACCTCGAAGTCGTTGGCTGCTCCCCTCCACTCCACGTTGAATGTCCGGTCAGGCGCGTCGCCGACTGTAGAGGTATAGATACCATGTCCGGTTCCGGTCAGGTCCAGGTCATCCCAGAAGGGGAAGAGCGAGTAGCTGTACCCCGCCCATGGAAGGGGCCTGTTTATCCAGAAAGATTGGTCGCTGCCGAATTGCAAGTTGCCTGTCGATCCTACTTCAGCCGTATTGAATATGCTCCCATAAAGCTGCACCGGGAATGGTAATGGTATATTGACGAAGCAGGTCTCGCAGTTATTAGTATTGGGAATGAGAGTGGTGCCGGGATCTATCGACGCTCCGGTGGACGATGTGTAGGTATAGTTCGCTTGAGCAGTGCAACTGGTAGGATCGGGCGATGGCGTGACTGATGGCGTGATGCCCGGAGGCGGCGGTGGCCCCGACGCGTTATAAGCCATGCTGGAATTGGAGCCATTGTAAAGATTGCCCTGTACGTCGTATCCCCCCCAGGCGTAGAGCATGCCGTTTAGCTGAGCGGTGGCGTAGTTGCGCCGCGGGCGGAGCATGCTGGGAAACGTATGCCAACTGTTCGCGGCAGGGTCATAAATGAGAGCGGTTGTGTCAGGTACCGGGTAGCCGCCGCCCGCGATCACGATCCTGCCTGCTATTTCGTAGGGTGCGCCTGTGTCGTAGGCCCATGCGCCCATATCACCTTTGGGCCAGGGCAGGCTCGCCACTTGCTGCCAGGTGGGATTGGGTTGGCTGGGATCCATCCGCTCTACGATGGAGAGCGGCGTGGCGGTGTTGCTGACTACCTGGTCGCCGCCGATGGCATAAATATAACCATCAAGCTCGGCGCCCGCGATGTATGCGCGGGGTACCGAGAGGTTGGCGCTGGTGAGATGTGTCCAGCGGCTGCCTGAGGGCATCATAGGGTCGAACACCCACGTATCGCTGAAAAGTTGGGTTCTGGGCAATATGGCGTGCCCGCCGAAGATATAGAGCTTATTGTTATAAACTGCGTATCCGCCCGGTACAAGTGCCGGGTTGACGGGCCAGTTGTCCGAGGCAGTCAACGTATCAGTATTCGGGTCGTACACTCTTACGTCAGTGGAGGTTTCTCCATTGATTGTTGAACCGCCGACGATGTAAATGCGCGGGCCGTTGGTATCGGTCAGCACGCCCACAGCCATGTTGGCGGTGAACCTGCTGCCGTTATTATCCGCGTCCAGCAAAGAGGTTTTCTGGGTGAGTGTGTTGTTGGAAGGATTATATTCCCATATCCAACGGAACTCCTAGATCTTCGCCATCCGGGCGATGCTTGCCGCCCAGGATATACACCTTGCCATTAGGCGGATAACCAACCGCTACGGCGCGTTTCAGCAGCAGCGGGCCGGTCGGCGCTGGATCGTTGTGAAAAGCCAGCGTGACCGTCGGGAAAGAGACCACATCGCCCCACGATCCGAGCGGTATATCGGCCTTCACCCCTGATTCCATGCTGCCGGGTTCCTTGCTCTGGTTGCTGTTAGCAAACGCCCACACCAGGGCCGCCAGCGCCACCGGCAGCATTATGCTGATCATTAATGAATAGAAGACGCGTTTGGACATAGCAGCCTCTCAGTCTGGGAAGACGCCTGTTGCAAGGTTGAATTGGGCGCAGCCGCAACTCACCCCGCTCGTGCAATCACAATCACAGCAGCTCCAGTAGCCAGGGCCATCTATCGTTGTCCAGCACCCATTCATGGTGTAGCCATACTGTGGCGTGCACGTCTGGACCTGACCATTGGCGAAGTGCTGGAAGCAGCTTGCCCCTTTACAGCCGTTCGGCTCGTTCTGGCCGTCCAGGTTGCAGTATGGGCCGGGAGGCACGCAGTTGGCGACATTGGGTATGCGAGGCGAGGCGAACGTTTTCTGCTCTCGCCAGCCGAGAGCGGGCCCCATGGCGAGCGCCACCAGGCCAGTGACCACTGCGCCACCCGTTTTCTTTAGAAAGTCCCGCCTGTCCGCCTTGCGAGCAAGCGCCTCGCTGACTACCCGTATCTTTTGTTCAAGCATATGTAACCCCCTGGGGAGAAAACGGAAACTAGACGTTAGAAGTTAGGAATTAGATATTGAGGCTCAACGTCTTACTCCTAACTTCTCACAACACACTATGATTGGGTGTCTTTCCACTCTATATGGTGACATAGAGCGTGCCGCAACGTGCCCTTTCGGACAGGCAAAAAAGCACTCGCAATAAGCTACGTGCCGCAAATATAGCACTGGCCGGAGTGATAGTCAATGGAGTTTGCCGTTCAATATGTCGGAAGTATGTATCTGGCAAGAAATGAGAAATGAGATATAGAGCTCACATCTCATTTCTCATTTCTCATTTCTTATCCAGCCTTGATACCAGAGCGCACTATCCTTTAGTATGCGGCGTTCGGTGGGGTAGTCTATGTAGATGATGCCGAAGCGGCGAGAATAGCCCCATCCCCACTCGAAATTATCCATGAGCGACCAGACAAAGTAGCCTTTGAGCGGCACTCCTGCCTCTATCGACTGCGCACAGGCCTCGATATGGCTTTCAAGATAGGCTATCCGCCTGCGGTCATGCACCGTGCCGTCCCCTTCGACCACGTCGGGGTAAGCCGCACCGTTTTCCGTGATGTAGTATGCCGGCGCGTGATACTCGTTATGCACTCGCACCAGTATTTCGCGCAGCCCATCGGGGTATTCTTCCCAGCCCATTTCCGTGTAGTCGGAGTCCCGTGGCGAGACCGTGCCCGCTCCCAGGAACGGGCTGCCTGGATCGGGATGCGCCACCTTGCGCCGGTAGTAGTTCACGCCGAGGAAATCCATGGGCGCGGATATAGTCTTCAGATCGCCTTCGTTGATCACCGGCGCGACCGGGCCGAGCTCTCGCATAATATCCTCCGGATAGCGACCGTGGAAGATAGGATCGAGGAAGAGGCGGTTATCAAGCCCGTCGAGCACGCGTGCTGCCTCCAGGTCCTCCGGCGCGGCGCTGGCCGGGTGGATAGGGAAGAGATTGAGGGTAATACCCGCCTGCACGCCGGGGGCCGAAGCGCGCAACGCCTCAATAGCAAGTCCGTGCGAAAGGAGCATGTTATGTACCACCTGGAAGGCTACGCGAGGATCGCGTATGCCTGGCGCGTGACGGCCTTCGAGGTGCCCGACCAGCGCGCTCACCGCAGGCTCGTTGTGCGTGATCCAGCAGGGTACGCGGTCGCTCAGGTGACGGACCAGCGTATCCGCATAATCGGCGAAGATGAACGCGGTATCGCGGTTGGCCCAGCCGCCTCTGTCCTGCAAAGCCTGGGGCAAATCCCAGTGATAGATTGTGGCGAACGGTGTGATGCCCGCCTCGTGCAGGCCGTCCACCAGCTTGCTATAGAAATCCAGCCCCGCCTGGTTCAGCTTGCCGTTGCCTTCCGGGTAAATACGAGGCCAGGCAATCGAAAATCGGTAAGAGTTGAGCCCCAACTCGCGCATCATAGAGATATCGTCCGGCCACAGGTGATAGTGATCGCAAGCCATATCGCCGTTGCTGCCGTCCGCAATAGCCCCCGGCACCGTGCAAAAGGTGTCCCAGATGCTCACTCCCCTTCCATCCTCGTGAGCCCCTCCCTCCACCTGGTACGATGCCGTCGCCGCCCCCCAACGAAAATCCGTCCGGAAACCGTCGTGCCGATCCGCTCATGTTGCTCTCCCTTACTGTAATTGGGGGTATTATACCAAGTTGTCAGTTGTCAGTTGTCAGTTGTCAGTAGACGGACGAAGGACGAAGGACGACGACCCACGACTGCCCACTGCCCACTGCCCACTGCCCACTGCCCACAGGTCTACTGACAACTGACAACTGACAACTTGGTATAATATCCCATGCGTATCGCGCTCATCGCTCCGTTCGGACTTCAACCCAAAGGGACCGTGTCCGCGCGTATCGTGCCGCTGGCACAGGCTCTTGCGCGGCGCGGGCATATGGTGCGCGTGATTATTCCGCCCTGGGACGATCCATCAGCTCAATCAGCCGATAAGGCCGATACCAGCGTGGCCACCGTGATGTCCACTGCTGCCGAGGGTGGCCGGGTGGCGGGTGTGCATACAGTGGCGTTGGCTTTGCCTGGCCGCCTGCCAAATAGCATTGCCCTGACTTATGGTCTGGTCAGGCAGGCCCTGGCCCCTACCACTTCCACGGACGCCCCTTTCGAGAGCGAAGCCCAGCGTGCCGCTTTGCAGGCCCTGACTACATTCCGCGCCGAGGTGGCCCATGTCTTCAAGCCTGTAGGCTATAGCGGCCTGGCGGGCCTGGTGCTCACAGCCATGCGCATCCCATGGGTGCTCGACGTGGACGATTGGGAGGGCGCGGGCGGCTTCTCCGACCGCAACCATTACTCGATAGCCGAGCGCGCCACTATCTTCCTGATGGAAGCGTTGCTGCCGCGCCTGGCCCGCGCGGTCACCGCCGCGAGCCGCACCCTCGAAGCCCGCGCCTGGAATATGGGTATAGCGCGCCGCCGGGTTGGCTTTATGCCCAACGGCGTCTGGCGTGACCGCTATAACGCATGGTCCGAATATTCGCGCAATACCGGCCCCCTCTCAGGCCAGCGCCTGGGCCTGCCCGCCACCATCCGCAGGCAATACGGCCTCACTCAAGGCCCGGTGATCCTCCTTTACACCCGCTTCGCCGAGTTTCCATACCGCTGGCCCCTCCATATCTTCAAGCGCGTGCTCTCCTCACATCCCAACGCCAGGCTCCTTGTGGTGGGCAACGGCTTCTTCGATGAGGAAGAGAGGCTGCGCGCCGACGCCGAGCGCATGGGCCTTGCAGAGCGAATAGCGATAACCGGTCGCGTGCCCGAAGCCTCCTTGCCTGCTTACCTCTCTATTGGTGACGTTGCCATCTACCCTATGGCCGATACCCTCCTCAACCGCGCCAAGAGCCCAGTCAAAGTCATCGAGCCAATGCTGATGGGTTTGCCTATAGTGGCGCACCGTGTCGGCCAGGCCGCTGACTTCGTGGGCGATGCGGGCGTGCTGGTCGAGCCGGGCAACCTCGAAGAGATGGCCCGCGCGGTCTCAGCTCTCTTGAGCGACCGCAACCGGCGCAGCCTTCTCGGCGCGATGGCCGAGCAGCGGGTGTGGAACCTCTTCAACTGGGAAGGCTTGAGCGGCGTTGCCGAACGGATGTATATTTTGGCCGCAGGCACCAAATCCTGATAGGAGAAACTTTGCACTTATGAACAGATCCTCTCTCACGATCATCTCAACTCTGTTTGGCGGTGCGGCGACGATTATCCTCCTACTGGTGGCCGGGCAATCTAATGCCCATGCAGGTGAGCAGGTGCAGGCGTCTGAACAGGTACCGCAATGGGGTCCCGATATTCAGGTCAACCCCACGCCCACCGGCACTCCTTACCATCCGATGCAGATAAATTTCTCGATGGCAATCAATCCGACCAATCAAAACAATATAATTGCAGGTTGGGATAGTTTTCAGGGCATCAATCGCGCATCTGCGTATGGATCGAGCACCGACGAGGGCTTTACATGGTCAGGTGGGGAGTTCGATGGACCCTGGGGGCCGCAGGCCATGATTCCCCTTGGCAACGTTACCACAGCTTTTGATGCTCATGGTACGGGTTACTACGTCAGCCAGGCGCAAGGCAGTAACGTGGCGGGTTACTTCGTGCTGACTACCACCAATGGCGCTGACTGGAGCACACCGCTCCCGATAGTCACTTTTGACGGTAATACGGGCTACAACCAGGGCAATCTGGCCGTTGATCCACGGCCAAGCGGCCTTTATGCTGGGAGCCTGTATATGTTCTGGTTTTATACCGATCTCAGTTACCCGAACTACGATCACGGGGTTCGAGAACGATACTCTCGAGATGGAGGGCGGACCTGGAGCGCTGATGTGCAGGTGTCGGACCCTGCTAACGACTATATATATTATCCATTTGGGGCTGTAGCCTCCGATGGAAGTGTCTATGTGACTTTCGAGGAAGTGGATAACTTTTCCCCGCTAAATCCTCCCAAGCTCTTTTTGGTCCGCAGCACCGATGGCGGCCAGACCTGGGGCACCAACCAATTGATCGCCGGAGCACCCATCGTACCGATAGGCAGGCTTGATTGGGAGGGCATCGAGCGTGCGCTGGTAGGTAGCGCCGATTGTAATTATCTAATGCATGCCAATCACTTGCCTGTGATTGCCGTATCCCCGACCGATCCTAATACTGTATATGCCGTATGGAATGATGGGCGTTGGGAGCCCATCGATAGCCTTTGCGGGCTGCAAGGTCACCATAGCGATGTCGCCTTCAGTCGCACTACCGATGGCGGTGCCACATGGAGTGCGCCGGCGCGCATTAATGATGACCCTATGAATAATGGAGCAGACCACTTTCAGCCCAATATTGCTATCGGGCCAAACGGGTTGGTAGGTGTGACCTGGTTTGACCGGCGCTACGACCCGAACCATTTGCTATACGATCTTGATTACAGCCAATCCAGCGACGGCGGATTGACTTGGAGCCCCAACCAGCGGGTGAGCGATAATTCGAGCGATCCCAACGAACTGTGGGACCTGGAGAACGTTGACAACCTGGGCTCTCGTAGGAGCCTTGTCATTGGGTCGGACTATGTGCTGCCGAGCTGGGAAAACGCGGTGCCGGGCATCCTGGCCGGCAACTTCTATACCGACCATGGTCTGTTCGGTGCCCCCACGCCTACCGGCACGCCAAGCAGCACACCCACAATGACGAGCACACCAACTCGCTCACCAACCGGCACGATAGCCACAAGCACGCCCACAGGCACGTCGATTGCGCCGCCCCCTTCGGGAACGGCGACGCGGGCAGAGACGCAAACGCCGGCGCAGGCAACAGCCACGTCTACAACCATCTCTATATCTACGGCCACCCCGGTGGCGACATCAACAACCCCACGGCAGCCACAGCCACAGCCACATCACAGAATTTCCACCGGCACCTACTGCTACCATGTGCGCAATCCAGTTCGCCGACGTACCATCGGGCAGCACTTTCTACTCGTTCGTGCGCTGCCTGGCCTGCCAGGGCATCATATCGGGCTACCCATGCGGCGGGCCGGGCGAGCCATGCGATCCCGGCAGTGACCCTTACTTCCGCCCCGGCAACAACGTTACCAGGGCCCAGGCGGCCAAGATCATCTCCAACTCGGCCAACTATCAGGACTCGATACCGCCCGACCGGCAGACGTTCAACGATGTACCTCCCGGCAGCACATTCTGGCTCTACGTTGAGAGGGTGGCTTTGCACGGTGCTATCCATGGCTACCCGTGCGGTGGGTCAGGCGAGCCATGCCCGGGCACATACTTCCGCCCGGCCAATAATCTGACACGAGGCCAGATGGCGCAGATAGACGCCACTGTTGCGGGTTATCAGGACTACGATACCGCCCGACCGGCAGACGTTCAACGATGTACCTCCCGGCAGCACATTCTGGCTCTTCGTTGAGAGGGTCTACCTGCACGGCATAATCAGCGGCTACCCGTGTGGTGGGTCGGGGGAGCCTTGCCCCGGCCTCTATTTCCGCCCCTCCAACGACGTGACCAGAGGCCAGACGGCCAAAATAGCAACCAACACCTTCTTCCCGGACTGCAATCCGTCGATCAGGCGTTAGTATCACGGAAGAGTCTGTGTCGATTGGCTTTATTGAAGGAGGCAGACACGGGAAGAGCGCTGAGCGCTGATGCCAAAGTCAGTGCCTGGCGCGCCAAGATGGGTTTGTCATTCTGAACGCAGTGAAAATCTAAAATGGTGGCTTAAGTGCCATGGCGATTTCTTTAGATTCTTCACTGCGTTCAGAATGACAGTCCGGAGTTGAGAGGTGCTTCCCAAGCATATTCCCGATTTTGCGTCAGCCCTGTCGTGGAAAATGAGTACTATTGCAATTCTGCGAATAAGACCTAGAAAGATGCCCACGTAGCCATGTCAGTTCGTCGCTCCACACTTCGCTACATCCTAATCCTTCTTACCCTTACCACTTCCCTAATTCTCCCACCGCCTACCCCCGTGCCCGCCCAAACCGCCGCCCCTGGCGATTTCGTCACGGTGCAGGGCAAGCAGCTTATTTATAAGGGCCAGCCGATCAAGCTGAAGGGCATCAACTTTTACCCGAAAGACCACCCCTGGGCCGATATGTGGTCCCAGTGGAATGGCCCTGCCACACGCGACGACCTCTCCCGCGTGAGCGCTCTGGGGGTGAATACGGTGCGCGTGCTTGTACCATATAGCCCTCAGAACGGCTGGACCGATAAAGATACGGGCAAAGTCGATCCGGTATACGTAAACGAGCTACAACAGTTCGTGCAGATGGCTGGCGACCTCCAGCTAAAGGTCATCATCGCCCTCTTCGACTTCTACGATCCCGGCACCGATCCTCTGCCGCCGGCCCAGGCTGACGCTCGCAACCTCCTTTACCTGCAAGGCATTATCCCTGTATTCGCCAACGATGACCGCGTGCTCGCCTGGGACCTTCATAACGAGCCTGACCAGTACGAAAGCTGGAAGTACGACCGCAAGGAGGCCGCCTTCGTCGCCTGGATGGGCCGCATGGCCGCCGACATCCGCCACCTCGACCCTAATCACCTGCTCACCGTCGGCATGTCCCAGTACAGCAACCTCTTCGTTGCCGACGACATCGGCGCGCCGTCTCCCAACGAACCTGCTCGCGGCCCGGATGCCGCAGACATCAGCGATTTCCTCAGCTTCCACAGTTACAACGCCGGCGACATAGATTGGGAGATCCAGTATATCGAGATGCACGCCACCAAGCCCATCGTCCTCCAGGAAACAGGCTGGCCCACCGGTCCTCCATGCACCCTTCCCACCTACACTGACAGCCAGCAGGTGCTCCTCTACCAGCTAATGACCAGGGCGGCACAGGCACATGACCTGTCGGGCATGCTCGCCTGGCAGCTATGGGACTTCCAGCCAGGCACATCTCTGGGCTCAGGCCGCGAGTTGTACGAGGATTACTACGGTCTCCTGCGCCTCGACGGCACCTGGAAGCCCGCTATGCCCCTATTCCGCGACGACTGGCCCGGCCCCACCTCAAGCGCGCCCGCTCCTTTGCTGCCGAGCGGGACCACAACCGGTCTGCCTCTCACCGTGCAGCCTAAGCGTCCACCGCCCACCAACCCCAACTACGTTCCGCCCACGTATTTTCCACAGACAGGCCACTACATCTACGCCCTTTTCCAGAGCTACTGGAACCAGTTCGGCGGCCTCGACGTGTTCGGCTATCCGCTCACAGAGCAGCGCCAGGAGGGCGACTACTGGGTGCAATACTTCGAGCGCGCTCGCTTCGAATACCACCCCGAATACGAGCATCAAGACCCCAACTGGAAGCAGCTAAGCAAGACGGCACAGCTCAAGCTCGAAATCCAGCTAACACTCCTGGGAGACAACCTGGTATCGCAGCGCACAAACGGCCAGGGCTACCCCGCTGCGGACCCCGCTACTCTCCCGCCCGGTGCGACCTTCTTCCCCCAGACAGGGCATTCCATCTCCGGGGCAGATTGCCGCGTACTGGCAATCCCATAACGGCCTCATCAACTTCGGCTATCCCCTCTCCGAGCCTCTACAGGAGGTCAGCCAACTGGACGGCAAGACCTACACCGTCCAGTACTTCGAGCGCACCCGCCTCGAAATCCACCCCGAATACGCCGGCACCCCCTACGAAATCCTCCTGGGGCAGATGGGCCGAGAGCTTCTCCAGAGTAAAGGCTGTAGCTAACTACTGGATATCGTGAAGCGAGCTATGAGAAATGAAACTATTCATAGCTCATGTGGTGATTTCGCGCTTTTATTCTATTTTTGGGTGGCCCAGCGATGGCACAGTTCCTGCCGAATTGACCTCCACTTCCTCACGAGAAGGATTTTGTAGGCTGAACCGCCATGTCATCAAAGCAAAGTCATGACGGAGGCGCAGGTAAGCGAAGAGGTATGGAAGTGGAGATTGCGACACGAGATGACATGTCTATTACAGGTGGACATGCTACACTCTTCAAGTCTGAGACACTTGGCCTGGTGCTATTGCCTCTCATTGGGGTGAGCATAGCAGCGGCCTTATTACTTCTCACGCGGAATGCTTCTGCCTATTCCCGGCAGCCCTTTCGAGCCTCAATGCAATATGCCTCTCCCGCTTCGGCCTCAAGCGTGCCCGGCCCACTTGCCTGTGGCCCAGGCTGGGTTGTCATTTCCAGTGCGAATGTGATTACATCTGCCGATTTCCTGAATGGAGTAGCCGCAATATCAAGCACTGATGTGTGGGCCGTCGGAGAGTACAACTCCGGCAATAATTTGAACGCGACGCTCATTGAGCATTGGGATGGCGGTGTATGGAGAGTGGTAGCAGGTCCCAATATTGGCTCGCTCAGTGGAGTAGCCGCAATATCAAGCAGCGATGTGTGGGCTGTGGGTGCTGAGATAGAGCACTGGAATGGGAGTGTATGGAGCATCATCCCAAGCCCCAGCCCCGGCACTTATGATAATCATCTCAATGGAGTAGCTGCCATCTCGGCCAATAATATATGGGCTGTGGGTAATTACTATAATGATCCCGCTAATGGCCGCACTCTGATAGAGCACTGGGATGGTATTGCCTGGAACGTAGTTCCCAGCCCTAATGTGGGTACATTCAATAACAACCTATCTGGCGTAGCTGCCATTACGGGCGGTGATGTATGGGCTGTAGGATATTATCTCAACGGCTCAACAAATAATACCTTGATAGAACATTGGGACGGAATGAACTGGAACGTGGTGCCAAGTCCTAATGTAGGTGCATTCGACAATTACCTTTCCGGAGTAGCAGCGGTATCAAGTGGCGATCTGTGGACTGCAGGAGATTATGACACCAGCTATGGTAGTGGGGCTCGAACGCTAATAGAGCATTGGAACGGCTCTGCATGGAGCGTAGTCCCAAGCCCCAACCCCAGCACGGGCTCCGGCAGTAACCACCTCAACGGACTAGCAGCGGTATCGAGTGACGATGTGTGGGCTGTCGGAGATTACCCGGACGATAATGTTGGTGCAGTTCAGACGTTGATTGAGCACTGGGATGGGAGCGCCTGGAGAATTGTTACAAGCCAGAACTTAGGCATGCATGACAACTTATTCAATGGCGTGGCTGCTATCTCTTCAACCGACATATGGGCTGTGGGGGACTATATCAACGATAGCTCTTCTTCATACCAAACGCTGATAGAGAGGTACAATCCATGCCAGACCGTTTGTACCATCCGGTTGGAAGACGTGCCCAACCCCAGCACCTATTACCGGTATGTCCAGTGCCTGGCTTGTCGTGGCATCATCAACGGCTACGCTTGCGGCGGCGC
>CAWINE010000019.1:0-17821 GCA_963837315.1 uncultured Chloroflexia bacterium | reverse complement strand
CTAACTGCCCTTGGCAGCGCCCGAGCAGCAGACGAAAGCCTTACCCCACTGGGGTAAGGCTTTCGTCTACAATGGCATTAATCAGAAGCTTAGGCTTTTCGAATAGGCTTTGGGTCGGGCAAGTTAATCGAGTTGCATATGGAAGGTAATACCGGGTAACAGCGAATGGCGCTGGAAAGACAGAGGTGAGCCGCGCGGCTCACCTCTTGTCTTTCCAAAATCACACGATCATCTCAGGGCGCTCTCTCTGATCTCCTCCAAAGAGAATCTCCGAATGTGCTTATCATAGTCTTCATGCCTCAGTTCCAAGCACTCAAGCTCATCAAAGTTAGTATCTAAGAGAAAGGTGTTCTCAGCAAGCAAATTACTGAAAGCCGCAGCCTCATCGATACCGCTTGCGAAACCCAGAACTTGAAGATTATCAATATCCGGCTCTATTGAATTTGAGTTTGGTAGATAGGTGTGGCCTTCCCTGGTCATGAAGATGTATGTAGCCAAAATAAGAACTCCTTTTACCATAGCTTCCTGTATCTGCCATTGCCTTTGAATTCGATTATTCCGAGGTCCCGTAGAAATTGTAACTGCTGTCTTGTCTTGTCCTTTATATGACTATTGTCAGGGTAGCGCATTTTAAGGACGGAATGCAAAGCGGTATGCCTCTTCAAGGCTGAATTCATTCTCCTTTATTTGTACGAGGCATCGGAATACCTCTAACATCCAGCCGCTCAACCCAGCTTCGATTGCGGCTGGACCACCCGAGAATTCATCGATTACAGAATCTGTTCTACTGGTGATCAACTCTGGCAGCTTGATTAGAGGCTGTTTTGGGGCAGACCGAAGGATATTGTCAGCATCTCTAACTTCGCTCGCTGTTACTTCGCTAGTCTCTTCATCCAGAGAGAATAGATGGTCGAAATCTTCAATTATCTCCTTTACTAAGGTTGTTTCAGAAAGGAGAAGACCATACTCATAGTTACTGACCAGGCCCCCGTGTGTCAGGTTAGCTGAAGTTACAACGGCTTGCATTTCATCAAATATGTATATCTTAGCGTGCAAACGATGTAGACTGTGAACCTTGGTTCCACCTCGTAGCAAGGTCTCAATTGCCGTTAGGTCTGATACACCTGTGTAGAAGTATTGCAATTTGAAAGAGTTTAGATACCTGAGTTCGGTGTCGTTAGGTTTTGCCTCAACTAGGCTTTTTGCCATATTTTGCTTTATGAAAGGGCTGGCGATACGAATGATTTCTTTGCTGCTCCGCACACGATGAAGGAATGCGTCGTGCCAGGGACCAACAATTCTTTCAATGTAGGGGGCCATTTTGCTATCCTTAGAATTTTGCTAGCCGAACTATATGGGACAGTGGCATTACTGTCAACTGTGTAGCAATTTGGTTTTGTTGTGGTGGGAGGCCGAACCCAACGACTGTATGGCATAGTCAAATGCAAGAACCATCATTAAGAGGATTGACGAAGATCGCGAGGCCAGGACCAACACCCATGCCCGACCCATCCACCCCTTATGCTCTGTCCCTAGCTTATTTGACGCGGGCACTAAGCACCGTGTGTGGACGCAAACGTTGAAGGTTGCATTTCCAGCGAGAAGGCCGTCCCCGTAGGGGACGGCCTTCTCGCTGCTCGGCGCTTCAGTGCTAACTTCGCGCTCTGCCCCAGGTGAATATCGAAATCCAGGCTGTGGCCAATATAGCCGCGAAAGAGACGAAGAGGAAAATCACGCTTTTGTCGATGCTTACGTCTGCGCCGGTTCGATCGGACGCGAAACCGGCCTGTTCAGGCTGTTCGTTCGCCTGTGGGCCATCTTGTGCGCTGCTGCTTGAAATGACCTGAGCATCAGCGTTGGCTGAGACAGATGGGTCCAAAGAAATATTGGTCTGCACGACGCGAGCCGGGCTTTCCACCCTAGCGAGTGTATTGCCCGCAAACGATCCCACCAGGAGCAGAGCAATCGTTACCAGAGCGATAGTGCAAATGGCTGCAGTGATAATTGAGCTGCGCCTGGTCATGGCCTATTACCTTTCTTAGTAGTCATTGTCTGCCTATAAAGCATTTTTTGTGCCTGATCTCTCCGCGGCGACACGTAAGCTCGTCCCGTTGCTTGGAAGTGCAAGGTTGATATGAATGAGTAACGATTTCTGATAGGATAAGGTTCCGATCAAATAGACGGGGATCAGGATGGGAAAGCCAAAGGGCGACCCGACCGGGTCGCCCTTTGGCTTATGGGAAAGGCTGTCCGCCTACGGTTTCACGGTGGAATTATACTCATCCAGGTTGTCGTTGGCCTTATTGGCTGCGTCATCGAGGGCCGCTTTGGCGGTAGGGAAGTTGCCCAGGAGGAACTGTTCCATCGCGCCTTCAACGAGGGGTCGTGCGCCCGCGAAGGTGCCGAACACCGCGCCTTGGGTAGGGAAGCTGGCTTTAGTGGCGTGCAGCTCGTCCACTGCCTTCTGGAACTGAGGGTACTTGGCGAGGGCATCTTTCATAACCTGCTGGTCATAAGCGGCCTTGCGCGTCGGGTAATAGCCGGTGCTGGAGGCGAAGAAGGCCTGGATTTCGGGGCTTGCCACGAACTTGACGAACTCCCATCCGCCCTGCTGCTGGTCGGTGTTGCCCTGGTCGGTGATCCAGAGCGAAGCTCCGCCGATGATAACGCCGCCCGGTGCACCTGCGGGCTTAGGCAGGAAAGCCACGCCCACGTCAACATTGCCGCCCCCTGTTGCAGCCTGCGCGCTCCAGCTTCGCAGGTTAGCGATGCTCTCGAAGGTGATTGCCGCTTTGCCTTTGGTGAAGTCGGCGGCAAGCGTGGTGCCGTTAGTGGTGCCGCTAGCGCGGCCAACGCTACGCCCCGTTCCCTGGTCCTGCATTGTCTTGAGGAAGGTGAGCCAGTTCTGGGCCGCCTGGTTGTTGAACTCGAGCTTGGTGCCACGTGTGGCTCCCCGCCCGTTGTCCGGGTCGATGAAAAGCTGGCCCTGGGTGGCGACTTCCTGCTCAAGGATCCAGCTATAGAGGGTGAACTCCGCACCGACCCTGGTAACTTTGCCGCTGGCGTCTTTCTTGGTCAGCTTCTGGGCGTCGGCTATGACCTCGTCATAGGTCTGGGGCGGGTTGTTGGGGTCGAGGCCCGCGTCCTTGAAGGCGTTCTTGTCGTAGTACATGACGGGCGCGGAGCTATTGAAGGGCATCGAGTAGAGCTTGCCGTTCACCGTGTAGTAGCTGCGCACCGCCGGCTCAAGGTCGTCCAACAGCGCTTGCTGGTTGTCTTTGTCAACGAAATCTTGCACGGGGATAATGCGCTTGGTGTCTATCATCCGTTGCGTGCCGATGTCGTAGATTTGCACCACGTTGGGCAGGTCGCCACCGGCCAGGCTGGTGTTGAGCTTGTTGATCGTGTCATCATAGTTAGGCTGCTGGATGCCTTCCACGTAGTATTTCTGCTGGCTCTGGTTGAACTTATTTATCACCTGCTGAACAATTCCGCCATTGAAGCCCGTAAGGCCGTACCAGAATGTGATCTTGGTCGAGCCGGAAGGCTGAGGGACTGTTGGGAACGCCGTGGGCGTGGGCGCTGCGGCTACGGGCTGCGCGGTGGCAGTCATGACAGCCGTGCTTGAAGCGGTGGTCGTTCCGGTGATCATCGCGCCCGCTGTGGGTGTTTCCGCCGTCATAGCGGTAGGCGACACGGCCATCATGACTGTGGATGTTTCCACTGCCATGGCGGTGGGCGAGGCTGCGCTTGCCGCTGCTGTTGTTGCGGTAGCCACAGGCACGGGCGTAGCCGTTAACTCGCCCCCGCAGGCCGCTAACAGCCCCATAAGCACGACCGTAACCATAGTCAGGGCCGCTCCGCGCTTCCATTTCACTAAGCCATTCATCATTGAACTCTCCTCTCTGGTTATCTAAACTCTTGACCGTTCCGCTAACACGAAGTGACTTCTCTACAATGCCATTACGTCGCCATTATGCTGCCACTACTTCGGGCGGGATAAGACGCTAATCTCTGTGGCCTCAGTCTGGGACATCAGCCTTTGAGCGCGCCGCTGGTGAGCCCTTTTATCAACTGCTTTTGCCCGATTATCAGCAAGATGATTGTGGGGAGCATCACGATAAGCGTGGCGGCCATTTGTAAATTGTAGAGCGTTACCTCCGAAGATTTGAACGCCGTGATGCCAACCTGAGTGGTGCGCCATTCAGGATTGTCAGTCACGAGTAATGGCCAATAATATTGGTTGTACGTGTTCAAGAAGGCGTACACCGCCAGCGTGCCCAGGGCAGGCCTTGATAGAGGCAGCAATATAGACCAGAGGAAGCGCAGCCTCCCACAGCCATCTATCACCGCAGCCTCGTATAGCTCGCCCGGTATGGTGAGGAAATACTGGCGCAGCAAGAAGATACCGAAGCCGCTAGCCAGGAAGGGGGCAACCAGTCCCAGGTAGCTATCGTTCCAGTGGAGCTGCACCACGAGCAGATAGTTGGGCACGATGACTGCTTCCCAGGGTATGAGCAAGGTTGCCAGGAAAATAAAGAAGAAGAAAGTCTTCCCAGGGAACTTGAAGAAAGCGAGCGCGTATGCGGCCAGTGCCGAGGTGATAACCTGGCCGAGCATGACGGCCAGCGAAACCACGAAAGAGTTGAGCACCCACCGTCCAAGGTTGCTCTCCTGCGCGAACGTTTGCCCGAAAACGCTCCAATCCATATTGCCGAAGTCGGGCAAGATATTCGGGGCCAGGGTCGGCCCTTGTAGCGCGAGCGACAGCGCGAAGAAGAGCGGGAAAGCCAGAACCCCCGCCGCGGCAACCAGCAAGACGTAGAGCCCCGCCTTCTTCACTATCTCCGCGCCCGTGGTGCGCCTGGAGTGAAACGCACCTGGTCTCGATTGCGATCTTTCCGCTGTTATGCTGCTCACTGATAGTGCCCCCTGCTACTCACCCCTGGCCCCTGGTGGAACTTCAACCAATTATAAATGTTAGAGAATTTGGGGGACACCCCCAACCCCCGGCAGGGATCTCCCTGCACCCCATCTTCCCCAACTTATAAGAGAAAAGAGAGAATTAGTGGGGACACCCCAAACCCCCGGCAGGGGCGCTCCCCTGCACTCCCTTTTCCACTTCAACCAACCTTACCGGGAATTGAGAGATATTGAAGACACACCAAACCCCCTTGCAGGGGTAGCACCCCTGCACCCCCTTTCCCTTACCCTGGTCTACTGACAACTGACAACTACCCAGTCACTGATAATGCACCCTTCTATCGAGTAAGCGGAACTGCACGATGCTGAGCACTAACAGGACTACGAATAAGACCACTGCAATCGCCGATGCAAAGCCGTAGCGATTGTCTTTGAAGAAGGAGCTAAAGAGAGCGAACACCAGCACGTTGGTCGACCCGTCCGGTCCTTCGTTGGCGATCAACACGTTGAACTGGGTAAAAGATTGGAACGCGGCGATGGTGGAGATAATCAGCAAGAAGAGAAGCGTTGGTGTGAGCAACGGCAAGGTGATGGAGCGGAAAGTGCTCCACGGTCCCGCGCCGTCTATCGTGCTGCTGTCGTACAGCTCTTGCGGTATGGCTTGCAGTCCGGCAAGCACGATGATGAAGTTGAAGCCGAGGCTGGTCCAGATAGTCATGAAGGCCACGGCGGGGAGGGCGGTAGCGGGGTCGAGCAGAAGGCCGTCGGTCTTGAGGCCGAGCAGGTTGACCAGCCACGTAGCCATATTGATGCTGGGGTTGTAGATGAGCGCCCAGATTACGCTGGCGCTTGCAACCGAGATAGCCACAGTGCCCGTGAAAATGGTCCTGAAGACCTGGATGCCCCGCAGCTTCGCGGAGGCGAGCGCCGCCAGGGCCACGGCTATAATTATGCCTGGAGGCACCACCATCAGGGCGAACTTGAAGGTGGTGGCAACGCTTGCCAGGTATTCTGTGCGCCCGCTGCCGTCAAGATTGAGGATGCGAGTGTAGTAGCTGACGCCGTTGAAGCGCGCAAGATTGCCCGTCTGGTCTGTTACGTAGAAGCTCATCTGGATTGAGCGGAAGAAGGGCACGAAGGTGAAGACGAGGAACAGGATGATAGCAGGAGCCATGTATACCAGGGCCCAGCCGAGGTCGTTGCGCGCCCTGGCTTGTGACCTGGCGACCACCATGGAAGAAGAAGCTTCTTGCGTTGTGGAAGGCGCAACCAATGAGCTACCCATGTCAGGCTCTGTCATACGGGGTCAGTTTTCTAATAGGACGTCAGACTTATCGAGCGTTCTGCAAGGCACCCAGGCGACGATCTGTCTATTGGCCCACGGCCTGCCGGCAAGCGGTTTACTCGCTCTTGAATGGATAGGCTCCGAAGTCTCAAGCTGCACCGCCGGACTTTTTGATCGCAAACGTATAGTAGTCGTATTTCGCCGCTTTTGTCAAGCACGAACAGTGCCATCGGCCGCCACTTTTCGTGCAGCAGGAATTGTCGGGCGAGATTGACCTGCCCATTTTAGCCCTCGCTCATTATCGACCTGTTAAAGGGCTGTTAAACATGCGTTAAACGCGGGCCGTCCATTACCCGTCAGCCAGGAGAAGCGCATCGCATGCATAGGAGGATCGTGGCCTCCCATGCCTCGCAATAATTGCTTATATCACCTTTTGCGTTCAAAGGCATTTGTTTGCTTCAGCCTTTACGGGTTGGCAAGAGCATAGGCCATGAATCGCTCCCAGTAATATAAAGCCAACTGGCTGCCTGGCCCCTGGAAAATGGCATCGAAGCCGTGACCCGCCCAGGGGATCTTGATGGAAACAACAGTGTTGTGGGCTGCGCGTAATGGGGCCGCCAATTCCTCCGCATTGCGAGAGAGGACGATTTGATCCGATTCGCCTTGTATTAGCATAGTCGGTGGTACGGGGCGATCCAACCAGTGTTGTGGGGTGGCGCTCTCATAGCTGCCTGGGGCCTCGTCGGGCGCGCCTCCCAGGAAGTCGCCGAGCACCGTATGAGCGTCTATGAGGTCGGGTTCCGCGGGGTGCAGGTAATCGTCGCGCAGATCGGTAGGCGCATAGTAGGCCACAGTGGCTTTGACAGTCGCCGGCTTTTCGCAGCCCGCAGGAGCCGGGTCGCGCTGGGCGCGGTAAGCCGTCAGCAGCGCCAGGTGAGCGCCCGCCGAGCGCCCGAATGTCACTACTCGCTCCGGGTCGAGGTTGTCCTGCCTAGCATGGGAGCGCATATAGCCAAGCGCGCACTCTATATCCTCTAACTGGGCGGGGAACCGGTAACCCTGCGCCGACAGCCGGTACTGGACATCGTACACCACATAGCCACGTGCCGCGAAGTAGTAGCTCGCCTCGGGATATTCTCCTTTGTCGCCGTTGTGCCAGCTTCCGCCATGTATGATCAACAGGCCGGGGTGCGGCCCGTTTCCCGCTGGGTCGTATCTGTCGAGCAACAACGACTGCCCGTCGATTGTGCGATACGGTATATCTTTGGTGAGCCGAGCAGAGCCAACGTCAATCCCCTTGATATAATCGCCTATGGAGAAAGTGGTTGAGCGCATCTGCGCGGCCACACCGGCGGGTATGCGCGAAGCGTAGTCTTTGCCCAGCCCCAACTGCATCGCGGCTTCCGCCGAGGCAGCAGCGCCAGGTATCTGCACGGCAGGTATAGCCGCAAGCACACCACCAACTATCGAGCAGGCCACGGCTGCCCAGGCCCACCACCTGGCCCGTGACTTCACACGGCGCAACGCAACCCACGACAGGAGCAACGCAAGCAGATTCAGCCCCAGCAGCCAGAGGCAAAGCTCCGCAGCGCCGATGCGTAATAGCATCAAGGGCGTGATAGGCATTGTCAGGGGAATAGTGAGACCAAGCCCCAGGCCCGGTATCGCCAACGCCAGCGAGAGCGCAAGAATTCCTCGCGTGGCCCAGGTCGCTCGGGGACGCGCTACGCCTGGCTCAGAGGATAGTGTGCTCGTCTGAGTTTTCATGATCAACCTAATTTATGTTGCCGATTGTATCGCTGAACTCTATCATGCCTGCGTTCGATATTCAACTGTCACATGAAGCGTTTACCTTCAAGTACAGCAATGTACAGGCTCGCGTAGTGAGGCTAAACGATGTAGCCTATCTCTGCGTGCTTCAATCATTCTTTCCCTTTCGGGGCGGGTGGATTGGCCCTAGCTATTTGAGCCTAGCATAGCAGCGGCGCGGCATGCCGGGGCATGATTGTATAATATCCCAGAATACTTTTGATTAGAGACTGTCAGAAAACTCGGAGCCGACCGCTGCCCGGCGACTAAAGTCGCGGGCTAGGAGATAACAAAGTCCGCCTACGCGGACTGACCGTCAGTCGCCGAAGGGCGACTTTGTACCTGTAGCCCGCGACTTTAGTCGCCGGGCGGCGGTCTTCAGTCAGTCTCTTAGAGGCAAAGATTGCTCAGGAAGCCTGGCAAGCGAATATTCAACTGGCGCAGGTGGCTTTTATTGGCCCTTTTGGTAGGGATCGTGGCCTTGAACGGCGTTGCCTGGATGCAGGCATGGGCTATGACGCACTACGCTTCCGCCGGTGAGCGCACGCCTAAGCCCGAGGATCTCTCGCTACTCGGCAAAGTCGAAGCGATCTTCACGGGCGTGACCGTAACCAGGCCAGCAACGGTTCTACCCCCGCCGACGTGGGCCTGAGCTACACGACACGGACGATTTCTGCAAACAACGGTGGCACCCTTGAGGCCTGGTACGTGCCTGCGGATGCTTCGCGAGCAGTCGTGTTGATGTTCCCCGGTTACGCCGAGAGCAAAGACAGCCTGCTTTCCGAGGCTTCCGCACTTCACGATATGGGTTATGCCGCACTGCTGGTGGACTTTCGTGGAGCGGGAGGCTCAAGCGGCAGCGATACCACTCTTGGCGTGCACGAAAGCGAAGACGTCGCCGAGGCCACGCAATATGCCAAAGCTCAATGGCCCGATCAGCGGATCGTCCTCTATGGCGTGTCGATGGGCGCGGCTGCTATACTGCGGGCAATGGCTGTCGAAGGCGTAAAGCCCGACGCCGCCATACTTGAAAGTCCTTTCGATAGCCTTCTTTCAACTGTAGGCAATCGTTTCAACGCAATGGGCATACCTGCATTTCCCGCTTCAGAGCTACTCGTCTTCTGGGGCAGCGTGCAGCAAGGCTCAAACGGCTTCGCCAACAACCCAGTCGACTTTGCCCACTCTGTGCAATGCCCCACCCTTCTCCTGCACGGCGACGAAGACCCTCGTGTCACTGTCCAACAGAACCAATCCATCTACAATGCTCTGAGTGGCTCCAAACAGCAGGTAGAGTTTCAAGGTGCCGGCCACGTCTCGCTGCTTGCGTCGTCCCCTCAGTTGTGGAAAGACAGCGTGGAGCGTTTTCTTCACCAGTAGGCAGTGAGATGTAAAACGTAAAGCGTAAGACGTAAAACGTAACCGCCAAGACGCCAAGATCCGCCAAGGTCGCCAAGGTTTCTATTGTTTAAGACTAAAATAACCTCTGTGCTCTCTGAGTACTCTATGGTCATGAGCGGGGTGCCCTCTGGGCCGCGAACTATGATTCAAACCATAAAAACCTTCGTGATCTTCGTGGCCTTCGTGCTCTTCGTGATTTAAACCCATAGAAACCTTCGTGACCTTTGTGCCTTTGTGGTTCAATCCGTACAAATCTTGGCGTCTTGGCGTTTTGAATAATATGGTCGTCTACTGACAACCGGCAACTATGTTATAATCATGCCGATCCCACCCCGGCTAGAGAAAGTTTCCTATGACCCAGTAATGAACAGGTTCCAGTTACTATTAAGCGGGACGCCTATCTCCGAGCGGGTGGCGTCCTTTCTAGCGGCTCTGGGATATTGTGTGCTGGTGGTGTTGTTCGCATGGCCTCTGCCGGCTAATCTCGCCGGGCAGGTCGTACTGGCGCGAGGCACCGATTTCTACCAGCATATCTGGAATCTCTGGTGGATGCGCTTCTCTCTCTTCACCCTCCACCAAAACCCTTACCATACCTCTTACCTCGATTTTCCGACCGGCCAGCCCCTCACCTATCACGTGCTCGACCCGCTGGATGGCCTCCTCTCCCTGCCCCTCCAGGCAACGCTGGGCCTCGTGCCCGCTTTCAATCTGCTTCGGTTAGGCCAGCTATTGTTCGCGGCCCTGGCCGCCTACGCGCTATGCAGGCTGATCGGGCTGCCCAGGCCTGCCGCCTGGGCGGGCGGAGCTCTCTTCGCATTCTGCCCGCTCGTGGGCTCATCGTTCGATTTCGGACAACTCGTGGAGATAAGCGTGGGCTGGCTCCCTTTGTTCGTATTCTGCCTGATAAAAGCCCTCGGAAACCGCGCCCTGGGGATCAAGCCGGGTTCGTGGGGCTGGCTGGTGGGAGCCGGGCTTTCGCTCGCGGCTTCCGCCCTCTCTACCTGGTATTTCTTCACCACCCTGGTGCTCTTCACTGCGCTCTACGTTGTATGGGAGAGTGCGTCCCTGTGGTGGTCCGGCAGAGAGGATCAGGGATCAAGAGTGCGGGGTCGGAGAAGGACAATCCGCAATCCGCAATCCGCAATCCGCAATCGAAGGTCCGCAATCCGCAATTGGAAGGTCCGCAGTCCACATTCTGCAATTGGTCGGTCGTGCGGCCCTTGTGGGGGTGATAGCCTGCCTGGTCTTAGTCGCCGCTGCTGGTGGCTGTGCTGCGAGAGAACGCTACCGGGGCCGATTACACGATCACCCCGTTCGCGACTATCGTGAAGAACTCCGCCGATCTCCTCTCTTTCTTCATGCCTCTTCCGTCACACATCAACAGCGACGTGATCAACCCGAACGGCGCGAACCCTGCGCTCGGCTGGCTGCCCATGCTGCTGGCCGCGCTTGGACTCTTCGCGAGCTTCAGATTGCGGCGCAGTAATTCAAAAGCCGTACTCCTCTTCTGGCTTGCCTCAGCTATCGTGTTTGCCCTCTTTGCGCTGGGACCGCATCTGCTCGTCGCAGGCAACGACACCCATATTCCCCTGCCATACGACCTCTTGAATAGGCTGCCGTTTCTTGGTGCGGGGCGCGTACCGCTGCGGTTTACGCTGCTTGCATCACTATCGCTGGCGGTGCTGGCGGGGTTTGGTCTGGTGGCGCTGTGGAACCTGGTGGGGGCGCGGCGCTACAGGGTCGGCCTATTCGCCGCGCTTTCGGTGCTGATATTGGTCGAGCTTTTCGGCATTCCTCGCACGATGATCACCCCCACCATAGATCCTTTCTTCTCCACGATAAAAGCTAACGGTGCAGAGGGTGCGAGCGACGCGGTATTAGAGCTGCCCTACGATCCCAACGTGCCACCCGCCATGTACGATGAGACCACCCACCAGCACCCTATCCTGGGAGCATATACGTCGCGGCACTATCCCTATCCATGGGTGCGGGCCGTGCCTGGAGTAGCCCACCTTACCCAGTTCAACACTATTACGCTGCGCGCCACCGATATCCTTACGCCCCAGGTGCGCGACACTGCCCTGCCGGCCCTCGACTACTATGGCGTGCGCTACGTGGTTGTCCACCCACTCGGGACCGAGGGCATGGACCGCAAGATCGGGTTGACCCTGGAGACCCTATTCGAGGCGCACAATATCGCCCCCATTTATAAAGATGATAACCTGACCGCATATAAAGTGCCGCCACAACCGCAGACCGGACCGATAGCGGGCCTGGGAGACGGCTGGTATCTCCCTGAGCAGAGCGGCATCCGCCAGTGGCGGGCAACCAACGGGCAGGCGCAACTGCTTGTCACCAACCCACTTACCCGGACCATGCCCATAACCCTGACCTTGAGCGTCTTTACAGAGGGGACGAAGCGGAGCCTTTCCGTTTTGCTTGATGGCAGCCAGGTGGGGAAAGAGACGGTCGGCGGAGAGCCTGCGCAGTCGTTTTCGCTTCCGCTTGATCTATCTCCCGGCGAGCACTGGCTGCAATTCAATTCGCCCGAGGCTCCCTATTTCTTACCAAACGATCCCCACCCCAGGACCATCAATTTCGAGCAAGTGGCGGTGCTGAGTAAATGAGCGCAACGAGCACCGAGCAGCGAGTATCAAGCACACAGTCAGGTATGTCACCTGGCGCTCGGTATATGGCACTTTCCGCCGCGTGCCTGGTGCTTGGTGCGGCCATCTCGGTGCTGCTCAATTTGTTCGTGCCGCAACCCTTGTTCAAGGACGATATGCCGGGCGGGCCATACCGTTATGAGGGATGTTCGATCCGCCCGGCAACTCCTATGGCTATTTCGACACGGAGAAAGCGCCCACCGGCGAGAGCTACAAGTGGACCATGCCCACGCCTATACCACCTTCCCGTACGCGGCCAACTCTGGACGTTACGTTGATGTAAGCATACGCATAGCGGCCTTCCAGGCGAGCGCTCAAGACCCTATTAGCCTGGAAGTGCGGCTCAACGGCCAATCGTACTCGCACCTCATGGTGGCCGGAGGTTTCCAGGTCTACACGATGAGGCTCGACACGAAGCAGGTGCCGAACCCATATCTAGATCCGGCGCACGTGCAGATCGACCTGCTGGCCGCAACACGCTCTACGGCGCAGGACCCACGCCAGCTCGGGGCAGCGGTGGATTGGATTACGGTGCAGCCGGTGAAAGGCTTCGGCGAGATCGTTGTCGAGGCCGCCGTGTGGGCGTTCTTCCTGTTACTCGTGACGGTTGTGGCCATAGCCCGGCTGGGGTTGCGTTGGGGCTCTGTCTTCGCGGGCATAGCGCTGCTTTCTTTCGTGCTGCTGCATCTCACCTACATGCCGAGAATCATAGGAGTGGAGGTAGAGATCGGGTTGGCGGGCGTTGCCTGGCTATTGGCGGCGGTGCTGACTCCCCGCAGTCTGCCGGCGATTGGCCTCGTCATAGCTGCCTTCCTGTTGTGGATAGTGGTGGCGGGGCGGGTGCTGGGTGAATGGCAGATGGACGATGCGTTCATCTCCTACAGGTACGCGTCGAACCTGGTGCACGGTTACGGCCTGGTCTACAATCCCGGCGAGCCTGTGGAAGGCTACACCAACTTCCTCTGGACCCTTATGTCAGCGGCAGCGATCCAGGTTGGCTGGAACCCACAATCGGTCGCCCAGGCGGCCAACATCCTGGTCAACCAATGCCTGATTGCCCTCGCCTATCTGGCCAGCGCACTGATTGTAATGCGGAATGTGGAATTCGGAATTCGGAATGGTTTACGGACGACGGACAGCAAGCAACCGGAGATACCTTCAGCCGCCGGTCACCATGCAGGCTTCACCGTCAACGGCCATTCCGAATTCCGAATTCCATATTCCGCATTCATATGGCCTTTGCTCGTGGCGGCTTTGTTGGCGGTGGATGTTAGCCTGCTCTTTTATGGGGCTAAAGGAAGCGGGATGGAGTTGGCGTCGTTCGCATTGACGGTGCTGCTGACTATCGTCTTCCTGTGGGGCTGGCCGGATGAGCGGAGGCGCACTCAGGTTTGGCTGCGTATTGGCGCAGGCGTGGCCCTCACGCTGGGGGCGCTTCTGAGGCCGGAGGGGCTTTTTGTAGTTGCCCCGGTGCTATTACTTGTGCGGGCCTGGCAGGATAGAGGTGGATCCAGTGGGCAGGGGTCAGGGGTCAGGGGTCAGGGGTCAGGGGTCAGGGGTCGGGAGCCGCAGCGACCCTAACCACTGGTCACCGGTCACCGGTCACCGGTCACTGGTTGCGATTGCTGGGGTGGACGGCTCTGCCCTTCGTCGTGGTGATGGTGCCATACGAGGTCTGGCGCATCGGCTTTTACGGCTACCCCTTCCCTAACACTTTCTACGCTAAAACGGGTCTGACGCTCGCCCTGCTCGAGCGCGGGCTCGTCTACGTGACCGAGTTCGCTGCGCCTCACTGGCTTATCGCTGTGCCGGCTTTCCTGGGGGTTGTGGGCTGGGCAATCGCCTGGTTGCGGACGAGGCGTAAGCGGCAGGTGGATGGCGGGCAGCGTTTAGATTTGAACGGCATGCTGCTTGCAATGTTCCTGCTCACGGCCATTTACACGCTCTATATCATCTGGGTGGGCGGCGACCATTTTCCTGCCATGCGCTTCTTCGTGCCGCTGCTTGCTCCGATGGTGTTACTTGCCCAGGAAGCGTTTCGTGGCGGCTTGCGTCTGCTTCGGAATAACACAAGCCTTCACTACGTGGCTGCCGGTGCGCTTGGGCTGGCGGTGCTGGTTTACGCGGGTATTTCGCTATGGATGCAGAAGGACGCGGGTCCGCTGGGGCAGAGAGCGAACCGCGAGACTACCGCCTGGGAGAGATGGGGCTCGGCGGCCCTCTGGCTGCGCGACGATACCCCGCCCAATACGGTGCTTGCGGCCTTTGCTGCCGGGGCCATGGCCGACTTCAGCGACAGGTACACTATCGACATGCTCGGCCTGAACGACGTGCATATAGCTCATGTGCAGGTGCCTAACATGGGCTCAGAGGTGGCTGGGCACGAAAAGCAAGATCCTGCATACGTGCTTGCCCGAAGACCTGACTATATCCTCGCCACCTGGCAGGATTATTTCAGCCCCATCGCCGGGCAGGTGACCGCCGAATACGGCTTTGAGACAGTGGACGCCCCCACGGGTACGCCGGTGAAGTGGCTGAGGCGAAACGACACGAAAGGACCTTAGCAGACGGAGGTGTCAAGGCGCGAATAGCCGCGCCAGCAGGAAGATTCCCACTGTCGCCAACAGCAGCCAGACAGCGATTATTACGGCTGCTGCCGCACGATTTACCGGCTTGCCCTGCGCCATAACCTCCTTCGCTCGAGCGCGACATTCCTCCATAATGGGTGAGGGTATCATCCTCAGGGCTAGCGCGATGCCCAGAGGAACCAGGATCAGGTCGTCCAGGTAGCCGAGCACGGGGATGAAGTCGGGTATCAGGTCTATGGGGCTGAAGGCGTATGCAACCACGCCTGCCGCGAATATGCGGGCATAGAGCGGCACCCGCGGGTCGCGGTAGGCCAGGTAGAGAGCGTATACTTCGGCCTTCAGGCCGCGGGCGCGCTTTCTCAGACGATCAAGCATTGCGGGAACGATCCGGATCCAGGCTCATGGGCGACGGACAATGTTTTAACTCACCGCAGAGGGAGTTCGCGGTCAGTTCGCACCCAAAGGCTACCCGCTCATGGGACCCTCCCCAAAGGGGCCCGGTACCCCGCTCATGAGCGCAGAGTTAAACAGAGATTTTTATGGTTCGGTTGAGTCAGAAAGTTAGGTTTCTTAGTGGGCCTCTGGTCCCTGATGCCTCTGTGGTGAGCGAAGAGTCTTCGAGATTTCTTTGAGCCTTTTTGCGTGGGTCGATCATCGATAGCTTATGATGCACTTTGAGGTGGGTTATGAATTATAGCATGCCGGGTGGAGATATCGTTTTGGGCCCCTATCCGTGAAATCACGCCTGATGCAAAGTCGCAAATCTGCCTGGGAGGGCCACCCGACCATGCCCTGTCATACTGAGTGCATTACCAACTGAACTATTGCGGTAAAGATCGCTAACGATGCCTTGTCATTCCGAGTGCAGCGAGGAATCACTAAGGGGAGTATCTTACCCGAATCCAAGCGCCATCTGCCCCTTCGTGATTCCTCGCTGCACTCGGAATGACAAAGGAAGCGGGCGCGCTTTCCTCCAACAATTTTGTTGGCATTGCACTGAGCGCAGTGAAGAATATTGCCCCTGGAGTGCACTATTGGAATTGTGCAAAGGCAAAAGAACTCTGTATCTGCGAGATTCTTTGCGTCGTTCAGAATGACAGGGCGTGGTGGGGTAGTACGTTCGGGGTATTTTCCTTTCTTACTTCGCATTATCGCTTGTATTCTGAGAACATCTGCTGGCTAAGGCCTTTTCAATAAGGAGCCCTAAAATGCATCATGGAAAACTTCGGCGAATCGCTCGAAAGTGGCACCGAGGTTATTGCTGATCTGTTCGCTCTCTGCGATAGCTTTTGGCCTGGTTATAGGAGGTAGCCAGCATCCTACTCAGGCGGCGCCCGCGGGTTGCCGCCTGGATTCACGGCCGAGGTTTACGCGAGCGGGCTCCATACGCCACGCTTTGTGTCGTTTTCTCCCGACGGCGACCTCTACGTCGCCGAGTTCGGTCTGACCAACAATGCGGTGAAGGTGCTGCCCGATCGCAACCACGATGGCAAGCCCGACAGAGTTGTAACCTTCGCCACAGGCTTCCTTTCGCCCAACAATGTGGCCTTCTATCAGGGCGCTGTCTACGTGGGCGAGGAGGAGCAGATCGACAGGCTGGTCGATACTAATGGCGACCTGGTGGCCGACCAGCGCTCCGTGTCGATAGGCAATCTCCCGGCGGATGGCCGCCATAGGACCAAGACGATAGGGTTCGGGCCGGACGGCAAGCTCTATTTGAATATCGGCTCATTCAACGACGATTCCGCCGACGTTTCTGGCCGTGCTACTATCTGGCAGTATAGCGCCGACGGTACAGGAGGGCGCGTCTTCGCGAGCGGCCTGCGTAACACGGTCGGCTTCGACTGGGATCCCACCACCGGCCAGATGTGGGGCACCGACAACGGCTCGGATGACCTTGGTATTAGTCTGCCGCCGACGAGCTGAACCTGCTGAGCGACGGCCAGGACTACGGTTGGCCCTTCTGCATTGGTGACCGGCAGGACAACCCCCAGCTTGGCGGCAAAATTGCGGCAGCACGGTGCCTCCCGTGGCAACGTTCCCTTCCCATTCCGCGCCGTTGGGGATGGCCTTCTATACAGGCTCCTCGTTCCCTTCGTCTTACTGGGGTGGCATATTCGTCGCGCAGCATAGCATCCAGTACGCCGCGAACCGCGGCATCGTTTTTGTGCCGTTCAAGGATGGCAAGCCGTCGGGTAACCCGCAGCCCTTTTACTCGACAGGCGATACGTGGGTGGATGTGACGGTGGACCCCTATGACGGCTCGCTCTTCGCCACGCAAGATGCGAACGGCATGATTTACAAGATTACCTATACCGGGCCGGCGCCGACCCCTGTGCCGCCAGCGGGACCTGCACCCACAGCCATGCCGGGTAAGCCCGCGCCACAGCTTGCCGCGCAACTCCCTGGTGTCATGAAATGCGACTTCCCCACAGCGAAATGTATGAGCGGAGCGTTCCTCACTTACTGGACCATGCACGGCGGCGTCAGCCAATTCGGTTACCCGGTGACCAACGAATTGGCCGAGCAGTTATCCGACGGTAAGACCTATACGGTGCAATATACCGAGCGGGCGCGCTTTGAGCTTCACCCCGAGAACCAGGGCGAGGAGTCATACGTTCTGCTCGGCAGGCTGGGGGGCCGATCTCGCCGCGCCGAGGGCCAGCGAAGCCGTTCCAGCCTGTGCCGCCCTGCGGCAGTTGCAACCTCCTCTACTTCCCGCAAACAGGTCACGCCATCGGCGGCAGCTACAGGCCCACTGGCAAACCCACGGTGGCATCCCCGTGTTCGGCTACCCCCTTTCGGAGGCCTTCAACGAGAAAAGCCCCACCGACGGCAAGACCTATCTCGTGCAATACTTCGAGCGCAATCGCCTCGAATACCACCCCGAGAACCAGGGCACGCCTTTCGAGGTTCTGCTCGGCCTGCTGGGCGTGCAGACCTACCAGGCCAGGTATGGGGCTAATCCCTAGTGCAAGTCAAGAGATCTATTCAGGAATACACCGGCTTGTGCAAAGAGGAAAATCCACCGGGAAATGGCACCCAATTACACCCTGTCATTCTGAGTGGAGCATCCTGCACGTTCGTGTAAGCTCGTAGGGGCAGACCCGAGTGTCTGCCCTCTGTGATCTCTGTGATTCAAACCCATAATA